>JBAZMP010000001.1:0-608530 GCA_041649715.1 Patescibacteria group bacterium | reverse complement strand
GGTGTGAGGTGATAAATTATAGGCATCACTTGTTATTTTGATAATAAGTGTTAGGGTTAAAATATAAGAATAATTAACTTTACAAATATGGAAAACAGGCAAAATTTAACTAAAAAATCAAGCCCATTATTATGGCTTATTTTAGCGATAATTATAATTGGGTTAGGAATTTATGGAGTTTATATATACATTGGGTGTAACGAAAATACTAATCAGGCAGCAAATGTAAATGCCGATAGCAATAAAAATTTAAAATTTGATTCAAGTATAATTAACGTTGGAGAGGAGAAAAAACAGTATAAGAATAATTCACTTGAATTTTCTGTAATTATGCCATCAGGATGGATAATTGATGAACTTCCTTATTATTTTGATAGCGAAATCTCAAATCCACCCATTGTTATTTTATCGAGTAAAGAAGTGGGCGAAAACGAAAATCCAATTTATTATGGCGCGTTAATTCAAATATCAATAGATGATAATAAATCCGCTTCTACTTTTGAAGATTGGGTGCTGCAATATTCCGGGGCAGGAAAAAACTATAAACAATTTTCTCGGGAAGAAATCAGTATCTCTGGCTATAAAGCTATAGCCGAAAATATCATTACAGGTGAATTTCCGACGGGTTTAAATCAAGATTTAGGCACCGAATGGCTGGATGGTTATATATATCAGCTATTTGTGGAAACGCCAAAGGGGTATTTTACTATAGAATTAATGGCAGAAAATAAATTTTACGACGAGTTTCAACAAGCAAAGGAGGTGGTAGATTCTTTTGAAATCATGTAGTCGGATGATGATAGTTCTTTGAAAAAGGTAATTGGAGGTGTATCATGTTGAAACGTGTGCTAATTACGGTTACCTTATTAGTTTTTTGCGCAGTTTCTGCTCTAGCTTCGATGCCGATCTCTTCGCCTTGGGGCGCCGGCGATAAATGGATGGGAGGTTACTTCGGAGATGATCCCAAAATGCCCTCGTATTACGGTGATAATTTACATGTAGGTAATTCCTACTACGCTATCGACTTCAACCTGAATTGGTCAGCCAACGCCGCCTCAACTCAAGACCAGGGCTACCCGATTCTCTGCGTGGCCAACGGTACTGTGGTTTTTGCGGGCTGGAAGACCGGTTTTGGCAACTGCGTGGAAGTTGACCATGGCACTTACAACGGCAAGAAGGTGACGACTTTCTACGCTCATTTCCAAGACGGAAAGCCGATTGCGGTCAAAGTGGGCGAGAAAGTGCTCAAAGGCCAAGTGCTGGGTTTCTGTGGCCAGTCCGGCGGCACATCCACTGGCAACCATCTCCACTTTGAGTTAAGGGAAGACGGTAAATCCGTTCCCATTACTTCAATGGATGGCTACAAATGGTGTGATGGTTCGACCTGCGATGGCCATATACTGGAATCCAAAAACGCCAATCTGTTTGACCGCGAGTTCTCGGCCAACGGCGGCTCTTATCTTGGTTCGAAGAACGGCAGCATCCACTGGTGGCACGGCTGGGATCCGAACGACTTGTACGGAACGCAGAATACCGCCCGCCGCTGCTACATTCAGGATTACAACGGCGGTTCCTGGGGTGCTTGCGCTATTGCTTATGATGGTCTGGGCGGAGGCAGAAAAGCCTTTACCGTCAGAACGGGCTTCTGGTACACAGGCTACGGCAATGGCTGGTCAGAGCGCAACGGCCCGAAAGGCGATCTGGGCATGCCGATCACCAACGAGTATGCCAATGGGACGAACGCGGCGCGCCAGGATTTCCAACGCGGGTATCTGCATTACAAACTCAGGCGGACGCCGCGGGAAGTCACGGTTAACCTTTATCCTGTCTGTGCGCCGGGCATGACAAGTGCCGGTTGGAATCCAGTTATCAGCTACAAAATCGCCCGCTCCTACGAATTAGGCGGTGCCCGGAATACTTACGGCGAAGCGACTGGCTATGCTTACAAGGTGTCGGGGACGACCACTTGGCGCCAGTATTTTTCCTCTGGCAAGCGTATCGATGTGGGCGAAGCAGCGACTGTTTCGACCGCTTCTGAAAATCCTGTCCAGCCGGAGCCGAATCAAGCCGCCCAAGTCGTTCTCTTCCAGAACCATCCCAACCCCTTCAACCCGCAGACTTCCATCAGTTTTTCCCTGTCGGAAAAAAGTCTGGTCAGCCTTAAAGTCTACAACGTTTCCGGCCAGGAAATCGCCACTCTGGCGGAAGGAGAAAAAGATGCGGGTCAGCACTCGATTGTTTGGGATGCCAGCGGTTGCGCTTCGGGGATCTACTTCTGCCGTCTGCAAGTCGGGCAAATCGTTCAGACCCGCAAAATGGTCCTTTTGCGCTAAAAAAGAAGTGATGTTTAGCATCACAGTCTGTCTACAGGAGGTTAAAGGATGAATAATCTTTTAGCCTCTTTTTTTATTTGTTAAAAGGGTCAAAATATTGTATAATAAGCCCAAGATGAAGATTACAGACATTCACAAAATAATTAGGGGTTTAAACAAGAAATACCAGATATACGCCCCGCAAATGAAAGGCGGACGTCTGGTTTTCGATAAATTGAGAAAACCGGAGGATTTTGATTATTCCGGACGGATTCCGGAGAATTCCTTCAAGCACATCGTGTATCATGACGGTAAGCTGCTGTACGAGTATCAGGGAACTAAAATAAAAGTTGACGAGCCGAAATCCCCATTTTTGGCTCTTTTCGGCCTGACTATTTTTGATATCAAGGCCTTGGATTTTTATAATCATGTCATGGAAAAAGATCCTTATTTCCAAGCCACCCGGCGCGAGCTGGTGGTGGTTGGCCAAAGCTATGTGGCGGAGAAAGGCGATTTTGCCGACGAAATCGAGCAAAATTACGAAGATAATGTTCTGGAGCATGTGCAATTCGATATTTTTTTGAAACGGGTGGAAAAAAACCGGTTCAAGCTTTACACTGGTACACGCAAGGGCCAGAAGATCCTGGAGTTTTTAGGCTTCACCCAGTATGACCACATACAATTTAAGGGTTTGGCTTGCGATTTCGAGCCGGCCAACGTTAATAAAAAAAATATTTTAGCCACTTATCAAGGCAAGATTTGGGAGGAGTGGGGCAAAAAATGCCTGAATTGCGGTAAATGCACGGTCGTTTGCCCGACCTGCTATTGCTATGAATTGGAGCATACGGTAAAAAGCAAAGCCTCCGGCCGGGTGAAAAGGCGTTGGTCAAGCTGTTTTTTCAGTGAATTTAGCGAGGTAGCCGGCGGCCATAAATTTTTAAAAAATTCTGCCGACCGGATTTACAACTGGTATTACCATAAGCATGTGCGAAATCACGATGAATTATGCCTGGTCGGCTGCGTCGGCTGCGGCCGCTGCGATCGCGTCTGTCCGGCGGGCATCAAGAGATTGGACGTTCTAAATTCTTTAAAACCGAAGAAAATTAAGTAAATGAAAAATAAGTACGTTAAATTAACACTTGTAGTCGGAGTTATTATAAAGGTAAAGGACAAATATCTTTTAGTTCAGGAGAGGAAAAAAGCATACTATGGCCAATGGGGTTGGCCAACCGGTCGAGTCGAAGAGGGCAGTACGGTTAAAGACCATGCTATTAAGGAGGTTAGACAGGAAACCGGATTTAAAGTGAAACTAACAAAAGAAATAGGCGTTTTTATCGGAAAAAAGTTAAAGCATGCCGGCGTATTATTTAAAGGTCAAATTATCGGCGGCAAATTACGTTATCCTAAAAAAGAAATTATGGATGCTAAATGGTTTTCAGAAAAAGAGATAATTAAAATAAAGAATAAGCTAAGAAGTCGCTGGGTTTTGGAAGGTATTAATATTATAAAGAAAAATGCGAAATAAATTAATTCCCCAGGAAGTCAAAGTTTTAGCCGTCGCCAAGGATTCAATTGACTCTCGACTTTTTACTTTGGCCATAACCTCCAAAAAAGAACAAAAGAATTTTTCTTTTGAACACGGCCAGTTCATGATGTTCGGTTTGCCAGGCGCGGGAGAAGCCGCTTTTGATGTCTGCTCGGCCAGCAAAAACAACAAAAGATTTTTCCAGCTTAATGTCAGAATAGTCGGCCGTCTGACTAAAAAGCTCCATGAGTTAAAAAAAGGCGGCACGGCCTGGGTTAGGGGGCCTTTTGGTCGGGGTTTTCCCATGAGTAAAATAAACAACCGGAATCTGTTGCTGATCGGCGGCGGTTGCGGTTCAGTCACTCTGCGTTCGCTGATCCTTGACCACCTAGACGGTCATTTAAACCCTAAAAATTCGGTTCAGATTTTTTACGGCTGTCTGAATGAAAAAACCCTCCAGTTTAAAAACGAATATACCGCCTGGAAAAAGAAAATTGATCTGAATATTATCCTTGACAAACCCTCTCCTTCTTGGAAAGGCGAAAAAGGGCTGATCACCAAATTATTTGAAGTATCCCGTTTATTGTCTGAGCCGGTGGCTATTCTTTGCGGTCCGCCGGTCATGTATAAATTCGTGATCGCTGAACTGAAGAAACGGAATATTCCCGATGACGACATCTTCGTCTCTCTGGAAAGGAGAATGTCCTGCGGTTTGGGTACTTGCCAGCACTGCGCCGTGGGTAGCAGATATGTCTGTAAAGACGGGCCAGTTTTCAGCTTAGCCGAAATAGGCGCTAACCACATGCCCGGCGCTATTTAGATAATAGTATGTGTTTATCAATACCCGGAAAAATAGAATCCATTAAAAATCACACCTTTACCGTTGATTACGGTTCGGAAAAACGTAAAGTGATGAACTGTTTGCTGCCGGTCAAGAAAGGGGATTGGGTGCTGGTGCAGAACAAAACAATTGTGAAAAGAATGCCGGAGAGATCCGCTTTAGAAATATTAAAATTAATGAATCAATAAGATGAAAAAAGGCTATTTATTGGTCATTTCTACCGCTTTAATTTCGGGCCTGTCCATTTACCTGAATAAATTTTCCGTGAGCGTGATAAATCCGTATGTTTTTACGGCCCTAAAAAACGTGATCGTGGCTTTATTCTTGGCTAGTCTAATCTTGATAGTCGGCAGACGGAAAGAGATTAAATCTTTGAACAAGAAAGATGTTTTGAATTTAATTATTATTGGACTGGTCGGCGGGGCCATTCCTTTTTTGCTGTTTTTCAAAGGCTTATCCATTACTTCGGCGGCTAAAGCCGGATTGATACAAAAAGCCATGTTCTTGCCTGTGGCGGTGTTGGCGATTATATTTTTGAAAGAAAAGATCAATAAAAAATTGTTCCTGGCTATTATTGCTCTCCTGGCCGGCACTTGGCTTTTGCTCAAATTGACGCCGAGCGCTTTGAATAAAGGTGATTTACTGGTTTTCCTGGCGGTTCTATTCTGGTCAGCGGAACTGATCTTGTCCAAGCACGTTTTAAAGAAACTTAGCGGATTAGTGGTCGCAGGCGGAAGAATGTTCTTCGGTTCTATATTTTTAATTATATTCTTGCTAGCCACTGGCCAATTAAACCATATATCGCAATTAACAGCCACCCAAATTAATTGGACGTTGATAACGGCGATTTTGCTGATAGGCTATGTCATAACTTATTATTCTGGCTTGAAAAGAATACCCCTGTCTGTCGCCACCTGTTTATTGGCTTTGGGCGCGCCGGTCACCACTTTATTGGCTTTAATTTTTGATCACAAGCTTATTTCTCTGCCGGAAGTGATGGGTGCCGGCCTGATCTTAGCGGGTATTTTCTTTATTTTTGATTTAAAAACTTGGAAGAGTTCGGAAAAATCCTATGACCCATCCCGGCCTTAAACTGGCGGCGCGCTATTCCTTTCGGCCTTTTTCTCTGGGCTTTTGCGGCCCGCAAGAAAATCAGGCCAAGAAGGTCGTCACCCACTATTTGCTGGGAGAAAAAAATATTGAAGGACAGGTCAGAAAGATCTTCCGTCAGTTCGTCGGCGCCTATCCGTATTATCAGCTTATTGCTCTTAAGAATAAGATCAGGGACCCGCTGGATAAAAGAGTGGTTGAAGCTTATTGGCTCGGCAATGAATTGCTCGATAGAGTGACCCGGAAAGATATCGGCCAGATGATTCTGAGGGCCTTTGTCTTTACCGGCTGGATGGATCTAGCCAGGGCCAAAAGGATAATCGAGAACTTGCCGGCCGGGGTTTCACCGCATCACAGTTTTCATGTTCTATTTTTGGGTTCAGTCACGGATACGGTGGCGATCAAAGGCAAGACGATTGATTTGTGCCGGATTGCCTGTGGTCAGGTAAAAAAGGCGTCTGACAACAGAATGACCGTAGAATACAAGCCGCTTGCAAAAGAACCCAAAACAAGATTAGCCGGGAAAATAAAGAAAGAAATTTACTACGAGCCAAATTTCGGGATAAAGGCAAAGATAGGCGACTGGGTTTCTTTCCACTGGAATTTTGTCTGCGATAAATTAAATCCCAAGCAAGTAAAAAATTTAGAAAAGTACACTTTACGTAATTTGAAGCAATATGCCCAAAAATAAGCCGAAAAAAGTTATTTCCATAATTTCACTGACCTGCTGCGAAGGCTGCCAGTTCGCCATTTTGGATCTGGGGCCGCGGCTTTTGGAACTGCTAAAAGATTTTGATTTGCGCGAATTCCACTTGGTAATGGATGATAAGAAAAAAAAGCCGCTAGACATTATTTTAGTGGAGGGCACGCCGATAACGGCTGAAAACTTTAAAAAACTGGCAGAGGCGCGAAAGCGGGCGAAGATCTTGGTCGCCTTGGGTTCTTGCGCTCATTTAGGCGGCATTCAGCAGATCAAAAATTACGGGGACAAAATCAAGCACATAAACTACGTTTATAAATACGCGGATAAACTGGACAATCCGGAGATTAAGGCTTTGTCCGCTTACGTCAAGGTGGATTATATCATTCCCGGCTGCCCGATTACGAACAAGGAATTTTACCGTCTAATGGCGGAGCTCCGTGACGACAAGATACCGCATATCAAGGACCAGACCGTTTGCTGGGAATGCCAGATTAAAGGCAACGAATGTTTACTGCAGAAAGGCTTGCCCTGCTATGGACCGGTTACTTTAGGCGGTTGCCGGGCCGTTTGCCCCAGCCACGGTTTTCCCTGCTACGCCTGCCGCGGTCCGGTGCGGGAGCCGAATGTTGAATCTTTACGCGCCATATTCAAAAAGAACGGTCACGAGAAAGACTTTGAAATTTTAATGCAGGAGTTCGGCGCGGCGGACGAAATATTAAAGACAAATGATACCAAATTATATGAAAATAAGAATTGATCACGTTTCAAAGATAGAGGGTCATGGCGGGTTTGAAGCCGAACTTTATGGCGGCAAAATCCGGAATGCTTTGATGCGAACCAAGGAGGGAATTAGGTTAGTAGAATCTATTTTGCGCGGCCGGGATCATCACGAGGCTTTTGTCGTGACCGCCCGCATCTGCGGAGTCTGTCCGGTGGTGCATAATCTAACAGCGATCAAGGCCCTGGAAAACGCCCTGGGCGTAAGAGTGAGTCCCCAAACCATCTTATTACGTAAAGTCCTGGAATACGGCCAGCTCATTCAAAGCCATGCTTTGCACGCTTATTTCATGGCCGCCGGCGATTATTTCGGTTTGGACAGCGGCCTTGATTTGGTAAAAAAATTCCCCCAGATTTCTCAAGAAGCTTTAGCGGTGCGTGAACTGGGAAACAAAATCATTGATTATATCGGTGGCCGGACCATTCATCCGCTGAGAACCAGGGTGGGCGGCTTCACTAAATTGCCCGAAAGGGCCAGGATCCAGTGGGTGGTCAATAATATTGATTCTTCGATTGAATCAACCTTAAAAATAGTGGATTTATACCGGAAAATTAAGTTTCCCGTGTTTGCCCGAAAAACGGAGTTTCTGGCTTTAAAAAATAAGGATGAATACGCTATTTATGAGGGCGATATTGCCACCACCGACGGGTTGCTGATACCGGTGAAAAAATTTGAGCATAATATAGAAGAGATCCAGATCCCTTACCTGATGGCCAAACGCGCTCATTACAAAGAAAAGCCCTATATGGTCGGCGCTTTGGCCCGTTTGCATCTGAATAGGATAAAATTAAATCCGCAAGCCAGGACTTTATTAAAGTATCTGCCTAAGTTTCCCAACTATAACACTTTTTATAATCTTTTTAGCCAGACGATTGAGATGGTGCATTGTTTAGCGGAAACGAAAAAATTACTGATCCAATATCTTAAAATCAAAGAGGGTAAGCCTTGTGTTGAATATAAGGTTAAAGCCGGAAAAGGGGTGGGGGCAGTGGAGGCACCCAGGGGTACGCTTTATCACTATTATGAATTAGATAACCAGGGGAAAATCGTCAATTGTAATTTGATCACCCCGACCGTACAGATGCTGGCCAATCTGGAAGCCGACCTGGCAAAATGGATTCCGGAAATGAAATACGGAAGCATTGAGCGCGATAAAAAAATCCAGATGCTGATCAGAGCCTATGATCCCTGCATGACTTGCGCGACGCACTAGTTTGGAGATGAGGAGATTGGAGATGAAGAAGCCCCCTGGTTGCGGTCTTAAGGTATTGGGTATGGCGGTTAGTATGGTTTCAAGGCATAGTCTTAGGGACGGCACGGCTGACCAAAACTAAACTAATGACTTAAACAGCTACCATGCCTAATGCCTTAAAACTAAAACCGAAATTCTAATCTCTAATCCCTAATCTCTAATCTCTTAATCTCTAATCTCGACAAAAACATATGCACGACATCATGGCGGCTAAAGACATTTTCGATCTTATTTTGCGTTACGCTCATCGCAACAAGTTTAAAGTGGTCAGAAAAGTGGAGATTGAACTTGGTTTAGTGGCGGGCGAAGACCACGTGGAAGACATCTTGCCGTCGAATTTGAAAGCAAATTTAAAGTTGCTGGCCAAAGGTAGCCCGGCGGAAAAAGCGGAATTCCACATCATAAAAACGAACGGCCGGGGTTACCGTTTAATGAGCATCGAGGGGGATAAATAGCGATTCTTTACTTAATAATATCCCGGCTAATTTTTCTGCCGGGATTTTCGGAGTGGTCTTGGCCCCGTTAGAAATTAATAAATTTAATAACCGTCTATAAACCTCGTAATTTTTAACAGGGTTGACAAATTTTAATTTTTCTGTAAAATAACCTGATCATTTGAGTCGAAAGACGTTCTTTCAAAAGGAGGTTAGTCGGTGATAAAGGCAAAAAAAAGGCCAAAGGCCAGCTTGACCATCCAGAACACCTGTTTTAAGGGATTCAGGATCCAGATCAAGAAGAAGAGAATCACTCTCGGTCGCCATATCAACAACGACATCTGTTTGGATGATCCGGATGTCGCTTTGTTCCAGGCGGAAATCAGTTGGCATGACGGACAGTATTTTCTTGAGAATGTGGATGGTCGGGCACCTTCGCTGGTCAGCGGTCAGGCGGTGAAAAACACCCGGTTGAAATCAGGCTGCCTGATTAAGATAGGACGTTTCGTCTTGAAGTTCTCTCTTGACAATTAAATAGGATAGCCTATACTATATCCAGTCACGCGGCCCATCAGAACTTTTTCCAGCCCCGGACGTTTTCAAACGATCCGGGGATTTTTTATCCCGTTAGTAATTTCATTTTTAACGGGATTCATCTCTTGACTGATACAAAAAGACGTGCTAGTTTAAAAGGTAAATTCGTAAATGATTGTTCTTCTGCACAAACCGGGAGGTTTATCAAGCGATGTTTAAAGATGAATGGGCGCGTTTCTTGCAGACCATAATCTGTCAGAAAAAGGAAAATGATACCTTGGTTTTGGCGTTGCGCTGCCGCGACAGAAAAAAAGAGATTCTGATCAGGGGACGTTTCCATGGTCTTGATCCGACAAAACAGTCGTTACTTCACGGACTGTTCATGGTCCTGTTCGAGGAATTACGCGCCTTAGGGCCAGCGGATTCTCGCCTTTTTTCTTTTGAACACCGTCAAGTCTGGGCTATGCAACAAAGTCCGGAGAGCCTTTCTTATGATGATTGGCAGATTGTCCTTCCGTATGCCGATTTTTTTTCTTATTTCCAGCCGATCTTAAAAAGTAAACGAGGGCAAGACCGCGTGGTCGCGGAAAAAATATTCGACCTTTGAGCCGAAGGAATAAGCGGGTTAATCCGACAACCCGCTTTTTAAATTAAAAAAAGTGCCCTGCCTCTCAACCAAACGGTATAATTGAGGCAGGGCTTCCGATCTCGGTAAAATGATTTTGAATGAACCCTCTCCTGTTTGACAACCCGATCTCATCTGTTTGAGATCGGCACCCGATATGGGGACTCCATGGTGTCCCCTGCGGGCCTTTAAGGACAGACTTTGACCGGTTTGTCTCAGGTGCACCGAGAGGGTGTTCGGGGGGCGTAAGCCCGGCGAGGGATCCCGAATCAGGATACTCTACCGGATTGCCGCGTTATCCGAACTTGAGAATAATAGCACGTGTTTGCAAAATTGTCAATAGGTCAGCTGTGGATA
This sequence comes from Patescibacteria group bacterium, assembly GCA_041649715.1. GTDB lineage: Bacteria > Patescibacteriota > Patescibacteriia > JAXHNJ01 > JAXHNJ01 > JBAZMP01. Next base: position 598,059 of record JBAZMP010000001.1, on the reverse strand, counting down.
ATTTTTTGCTAGCTATTTTGTTTTACCGTGATGGCTTTTTATGTTATAATATATTTAAATTTATGCGGTTAAAAACGCTTAAAAATGTTAATTTAAAAGGCAAAAAAGTCCTGCTTCGAGCCGGCTTTGACGTTCCCTTGGATAAAAAGGGGATAATCACCGATGAAGCCAGGATTCGCGAGAGTTTACCGACCATAAAATACCTTATTAAAAGTGGGGCCAAAGTCATTATTATCAGCCATAATGGCCGGCCTGACGGAAAATTCGTGAAAAAACTGGCCATGGATGCGGTGGCGAAGCGTTTAAGCCGGTTATTAAAGCGAAGAGTTAATAAACTTAATGATTGTGTCGGCCAGAAAGTGCTGGCTTTTGTCAGCAAAATGAAGGCCGGGCAAGTGGTTTTACTGGAAAATCTGCGTTTTCATAAAGAAGAGGAAAAAAACGATCCGGGCTTTGCCAAAAAACTGGCCGGTTTAGGCGACTTGTATGTCAACGACGCTTTTGCCAATTGCCACCGTCAGCATGCTTCGGTGGTGGCCATCACCCGATACCTGCCTTCATACGCGGGCTTTTTAGTTGAAAAAGAAGTGGTCGCCTTGTCTGAGATATTAATGAACCCAAGACATCCTTTTGTCGCCATTGTCGGGGGCGCGAAAACTTCAGACAAATTGAGGACAATTATAAATCTATTTAAGAAAACTGATGCCTTGCTAATCGGCGGGGCGATTGCTAATACGATTTTAAAAGCCCAGGGACTTCAGGTGGGAAGATCGCTAGTCGAGCCAGGCATGATTTCAAAAGTGAAAAAACTAAATCTAACCGATGTCCGGCTCAAAATTCCCGTTGACGTGATTGTTTCAAAACGAATATCTCCGGCCTCAAAGGCCTGGTCGCGGCCGGCCGGTAAGGTTAAAAAAGATGAGATCATTTTGGATATCGGCGAAGACACCATCAAGCTTTATAAGGCCATTATCAAGAAAGCCCGCCAAATAGTTTGGGCGGGCCCCATGGGTTACTTTGAAATCCTGAAATTTGCCGCCGGGAGTTTCGAAATTGCCAAGACTTTAGCTCAAAGCCGGGCCAAAACCTTGGTCGGCGGCGGCGACACCCTGCATGTTTTGGACAAGCTCGGCTTAAAAAATAAGATCGGTTTCGTTTCCACCGGCGGGGGAGCGATGCTTAAATTTTTAGAAGGTGATATGCTGCCGGCGATAAAGCCATTAATTAATAAATAATAATATGCCAAAAATCAAAACAATCAAAGCGCTGGAAATTTTAGATTCCCGCGGCAATCCCACCCTGGAAACCTGGATAAATTTGGATAACGGTTTGTGGGGCAAGGCGGCCGTGCCCTCCGGCGCCTCCACCGGGACTTATGAAGCCCTGGAACTGCGTGACGGCGATAAAAAAAGATATTCCGGCCTTGGCGTGTTGAAGGCGGTCGAGAACGTAAATTCAAAAATTTTTCCTCTGCTGAAGGATGTAGATGTTAATAATCAGGAAGAAATTGACCAAAAAATGCGGGAACTGGACGGAACAGACAACAAATCAAATCTGGGAGGCAACGCCATTTTGTCCGTTTCGCTGGCTTGCGCCCGGACCGCGTCTAAAGCCGCGGGCAAACAATTATTTGAATACTTGCGGGAAGTTTATGGTTTCAAAAAAACGGACATTTTTCCCTCGCCCATGTTCAATATTTTTAACGGAGGGAAGCACGCGGACACCAATTTGGATTTTCAGGAATTCATGGTCATTCCCGTTTTAGAGGCGGATATCGGGGAAAAGATCCGGATCGGGGCGGAAGTGTTTCACGAATTAGGCCGGGTATTAAAAAGCCGGGGTTTGGACACAGACGTGGGCAATGAAGGCGGTTACGCCCCGAACATCGACCATTCTATTCAGGCGATAGAAATGATTCTGGAGGCGATTAGCCAAGCGGGTTTTAAACCGGGCGAGGAAGTGGCCCTGGGCATGGATGTGGGCGCCTCCACTCTCTTCGATAAAAGAAAAGGGGAATATATTTTTAAGCTTGATTCTTCTTTCTTAAATTCAGAGCAGCTGATTGAGCTTTATAAATCCTGGCTGGAAAAATACCCCTTTGTCCTGATAGAAGACGGTCTGGATGAAGATGATTTCGCGGGCTGGAAGATATTGACAAAAGAATTGGGACAAAAGATTCTCTTAGTGGGAGACGATTTGTTTGTCACTAACGTTGAAAGATTCAAAAAAGGAATTTCCGAAAAACTTGCCAACGCAATATTAATAAAGCCTAATCAAATCGGCACCCTGACCGAGACGGTCGATTGCATCAAATTGGCCAAAAGCAAAGATTACAAAGTGGTCGTTTCCCACCGTTCTGGCGAGACGAATGACAGTTTTATCGCCGACCTCGCCTTTGCTAGTAACGCCGATTTCATCAAAGCGGGCGCTCCTTGCCGCGGAGAAAGACTGGCTAAATACAACCGTTTATTGGAGATTTATGAAAGTTAAACAAAAATTTAAAGAAAAATCCCCGGTTTTATTAGTGATTCTGGATGGTTTTGGGATTGCTCCCGCCAGTCGCGGCAATGCCGTGACTTTAGCAAAAACTCCTTTTTTAACTCATCTTTTTCAAGATTATCCGAATACGCAGATTTGTGCCTCCGGCCGCTGTGCGGGATTACCCACAAATCAGCACGGTAATTCGGAAGCCGGGCACCTGAATCTGGGAGCCGGACGGATCGTTGACCAGGATTCAGTCAGGATCTCCAAATCGATCAATGAGGGTACTTTTTTCAAAAACCCCGCTTTTGTTGAGGCGGTTGAGCACGTGAAAAAAAATCATTCCCGCCTGCACATTATGGGGCTTTTATCCGGCGACCAGAGCCCTCATATGCAGCCGGATCACCTGATTGCCTTGCTGACGTTTTGCCGATTAAAAAAAGTAAAAACCGTTTATCTCCATTTGTTTACCGATGGTCGCGATTCGCCGCCTTATAAAGCCCTTGAATTTATTAATAGGTTGAAAGGTGCTTTTAAAAACGGAGAAAAAATAGTGACTCTTTGCGGTCGTTTTTATCTTGACCGTAAGAAAAACTGGACAGTGACGGAAAAAATATATAATTGTTTAACTTTGGGAAAGGGTCTTGTTTTTGCCACGGAAGATGAGGCGATTTTGCATAGCTATAATATGAAGAAAACCGATGAATTCGTCCCTCCCTCAATAATTGGCGCCAATAAAAAAGAAGCTTTAGCCACACGGATCGGTGATAATGATTCGGTCATATTTTATAATCACCGTTCAGATCGAGCCAGGCAACTGACCAAATTTTTTGTCCAACCCAATCTGGAACAATTAAACGACGGCGTTTTTCCAAGGGAGAGATTTCTTAAAAATCTTAAGTTTATTGCTATGACCGATTTCGGCCCGGATTTGCCCGGCGTGCTGACCGCTTACCCCTCGGTTGACATTGTCGATACGTTACCGATGGCCCTTAAACCTTTAAGACAACTATATATCGCGGAAACGGAGAAGTACGCCCACGTCACTTTTTTCTTCAACGGCGGTTATGACCACCCGGTAGCCGAAGAAGAACGGATTTTAGTCCCGTCGCCGCCAGTCGATAATTATAAAAAAACGCCGGAAATGAGTTCGCCCAAGATATTGGCGAAGATTTTGGAAGTAATTGATCAGAGTCTGTTTGATTTCATATGCGTAAATTTTTGCAACGGTGACATGATCGGCCATACCGGTAATCTTCCGGCCGGCATAAAGGCGGTCGAGTACCTGGATGGCTGTTTAAAACAATTGGTAAAACGAGTTTTGGCCAAAAAGGGCGTCCTTTATATTACCGCCGACCATGGCAATATCGAAGAGATGACTGATCTAGCAACCGGGGAAATCAACACCGAGCATTCTTCTTTTCCCGTTCCCTTTATTATTGTCGATCCCCGTTTGAACAAAAAAATAATTTTCAGAAAAGATGGTATCTTGGCCGATGTGGCTCCCACCATCTTATCCCATTTGGGCCTAAAAAAGCCGGCCTTAATGACAGGTAAGCCATTATGCCAATTTTAAAAAAAACCGTAGTTTTAGTGATCTTGGACGGCTGGGGCGTGGCGTCGCCTTCCCGGGCCAATGCTTTGAGTCAGGCCAAAACGCCGGTTTGGGACAAGTTATTGGCCAATTATCCCTGTCTTACTTTGCAGGCTTCCGGCGAGTCAGTCGGTCTGCCCTGGGGCGAAATGGGCAACTCCGAGGTCGGCCATTTAAATCTTGGAGCGGGCAAAATCATTTATCAAGACCTGCCCCGGATAAATAAGGCGATTATTGACGATACTTTCTACAGCAATAAAGCCCTTAAAGAAGCCGTTCGCCAGGTGAAAAAAAATAATTCAAATCTGCATTTAATGGGTTTGGTTTCCACGGGTGGCGTCCACAGCTCCCTTGATCATCTTTATGCCTTGCTGGAATTTTGCGTCAGAGAGGGTCTAAATAAAGTTTATATCCATGCTTTTTTGGATGGTCGTGATACTCCGCCGAAAGCGGGAGAAAATTTCATCGAAAAATTAAATGTTAAGTTGGCCGAGCTGAAAATCGGGAAGATTGCCACTCTGTCCGGCCGTTTTTACGCCATGGACCGCGATAATCACTGGGAGAGGATCGCGAAAGCCTATCAGGCCATGACGGAAGGAAAGGCGGAAAAATCAAGCCAAGAACCGCTTTCAGCGATCAAGGAATCCTATCAGAAGGACATTTATGACGAAGAATTTATTCCGACCGTGATCACGGATAAAAAAAGTCAACCGCTTGTTTTGGTCCAAGAAAAAGATGCTTTGATCTTCTTCAACTACCGGTCGGACCGGGCCCGCGAATTGACCAAAGCCTTTGTCCTGCCGGGATTTGAAAAATTCCACCGGCAAAAATATTTAAAGGATTTATTTTTTGTGACCATGACTGAATATGAGGCGAACTTGCCCGTGGTCATTGCTTTCCCGCCGGAAAAAATATCCGAACCCCTGGCTAAAGTCGTGGCTGATCATAAATTAAACCAGCTTCATATCGCGGAAACGGAGAAGTACGCCCACGTCACTTTTTTCTTCAATGGCGGCCGCGAAGAGCCTTTTCCCTTAGAAAATCGTATTCTTGTTCCTTCACCTTCGGTTTCCACTTATGACCAAAAACCAGAAATGTCGGCACGAACACTGACCGACCGTCTGATCAAGGAAATTAACACCGGCCGCTACGCTTTTATCGTGGTTAATTACGCCAACCCCGATATGGTCGGTCATACCGGTATTTTCCCGGCCATTGTCAAGGCGATCGAAATGGTTGATGAATGTCTGGGAGAAGTTATTGACGCTGTACTGGGAATTAACGGGGCCTTGATTATCACCGCCGATCACGGGAATGCCGAAGAAAAGATCGATCTGCAGACCGGATTTCTAATAAAGGAGCATTCGCAGAACCCCGTGCCTCTGCTTTTAGTAGGAACGGAATGGGAAAATCATCCGACGGCCTTGGCTTTAGGGAGTGATTTAAGCTCTCTGACCCCTTTTGGCCTTTTGTCTGACGTGGCCCCGACCGTTCTGGAGCTTTTAGGTTTGCCCAAGCCCAAGGAAATGACCGGGCAAAGTTTATTAAAATATATAAAACATTAAATCTATGCCCCAATATGACGTCGTGACTATTGGCGGGTCTACCCGCGATATCAATTTTTACACTCGCGATGGGCGAGCATTGGCGAATCCCTATGATATTACCCGACAGAAAATGATTGGCTTCGAATACGGCGGAAAAATTATTTCCGAGAAAGCGATCATCCGGTCGGGGGGCGGCGGCGGCAATACGGCCGTCACTTTGGCTCGCTTAGGCTTGAAAGTCGCTAGTTTTGTCTGTTTAGGCCAAGATCGGGAAGGTGAAGTATTGCTGGCTAAAATAAAAAAAGAGCACATAGACACGCGTTTTGTTTCTTATTGCGGGAGCGCCATGACTGGATTTTCCTTCGTTATTATTGATGAAAATTTAGACGATCATATTGCCTTTCTTTTCCGCGGGGCGAATAATTATCTGACCATAAAGACTGACGCTTTATTAAAATTGCAAACAGATTGGATTTATGTCTCTTCTCTTTCCGGCCAGCATTGGCGCCAGATTTCCGATAAGATTTTAGCCGCCGTTAAGCAGAGGGGCTTTAAGCTGGCTTGGAATCCGGGCGAAACTCAACTAAAAGCGGGAAAAAGAGGTCTTGAAAAACTCTTGAAAAACACAGAAGTTCTTCTTTTAAACAAGAATGAATCCATCCGATTGGTCATGTCGGCTAAGGGCAAGATAAAGGGGATTGACGATCCGCGTGTCCTTTTGAAAACCATTAAAAACTGGGGACCGAATATTTTTGTGCTGACCAACGGCCGTAAGGGAGCCTACGCTTATGACGGAAAAAAGATATACTTTTCGCCGATTTATCCCATAAAGATTGCTGACACGACCGGCGCCGGTGACGCCTTCGGGGCTTCTTTTATCGCCGGACTGATTCGCTATAAATATGATCTGAAAAAAGCGATAAAGTTGGCGACGATCAACACCGCTTATCAGGTGTCCGTGCTGGGGGCGCAAGAAGGCATGCTTTTTGCCAAGGATTTAAAAAGATTTAAATTATAGAAAGGAAAATTATGACCAAGGGAAACCTAGAAGAAGCGATGGAGGTGCTTCTTAAGGAGGATAAATTATACAAGCCTTCGGCCAAAATTAAAAATCAGGCCAATGTTAAGGATTATGAGGCAGTTGTAAAAAAGGCTGAAGATGATTATGAAAGTTTTTGGGCTGAGGCGGCGGCAGAACTTTTCTGGTACAAAAAATGGGACCAGGTCTTGGATAAAAGTAAAAAACCTTTTTATCAGTGGTTTGCCGGCGGCCAGACCAATATTTTTTATAACGCCCTAGAAAGGCATCAGGGCTCGCCCGTTAAAGACAGGGTCGCTTTTGATTGGGAGAGCGAAGGCGGTCAAAACCGCAAGATAACCTATGCGCAACTTTACGAGATGGTGAATAAGTTCGCCGCTGTTTTAAAGAAACTGGGCCTGAAAAAAGGCGAGCGGGTCTCTGTGTATATGCCGAATATCCCGGAAACCGCCGTGGCCATGCTTGCTTGCGCCAAATTGGGGGCGATTCACTCCGTGGTTTACGCCGGTTTTTCCGCCCAAGCTTTGGCGGACAGGATCAATGACGCGGGTTCAAAAATTCTCATCACCGTGGACGGAGGGATGAGGAGAAATAAGCCCATTTTACTTAAAGAGACAGCGGATCACGCTATGGCTTTAGGCTGCCCGACCATTCAAAATATTATCGTGGTCAAATACGCGAAAATCGAGGTAAACATGCAGGAAGGCCGGGATTTATGGTATGAAGATCTGACACAAGAGGATTTGCCGATTCCGGCGACAGAAAAAATGGATGCGATGGATCCTTTGTTTATTTTGTATACTTCCGGCACGACGGCCAAACCAAAGGGCGTGCTGCATGTCCATGGCGGCTATCAAGTGGGTATTTATCGGACTTTAAAATGGGTCTTTGATCTGAAAGACAAGGATGTCTATTGGTGCACGGCGGATCCGGGCTGGATCACCGGCCACAGCTATATTATTTACGCGCCCCTGATTTGCGGAGTGACCAGCATAATGTATGACGGCGCGCCGGACTATCCTGAAGCGGACAGATTATGGAGCGTGGTGGAAAAATATAAATGCACCATTTTTTATACCGCCCCAACTTTAATCCGGATGATGATGAGCTTTGGCGACGAATTTCCCGCTAAACATAAAATGTCTTCTTTGCGGCTTTTAGGCACAGTGGGGGAGCCCATCAACCCCGAAGCTTGGCGCTGGTATTATGCAAATATCGGTAAAAAAAATTGTCCGATCATGGACACCTGGTGGCAGACGGAAACCGGTATGTTCATGATAACTCCCTTGCCAGTACTCCCGCTGAAAGCCGGTTCGGCAACCAAACCTTTCCCCGGGTTGCAAGCGGCGATCATGGATAAAGACGGTGACGAAGTGCCAGTGGGTAAAGGAGGGTTTTTGGTGATAAAAAATCCTTGGCCGTCGATGCTGGCGACGCTTTATAATAATCCGAAGCGTTATTTGGAAACTTACTGGCAGAAGATACCCAATGTTTATACTACCGGTGATATGGCGACAAAAGACAAGGATGGATATTTCCGTATCCAGGGAAGAAGCGATGACGTATTAAAAATTGCCGGTCATCGGATCGGCAACGCCGAAATAGAGAGCGCGCTGGTGGCCCACGAAGCGGTGGCGGAAGCCGGCGTGATCGGCGTGCCGGATACTATCCGGGGGGAAATCGCTAAAGCTTTCGTTATCCTAAAAAAGGGTGTCACGCCGGCGGAAGAACTAAAAAAGGAACTGCAATTAAAGGTCCGCGAAGTATTGGGGCCGGTGGTGGTATTCAAGGATATCGAATATGTGCAAAAACTGCCAAAAACGAGAAGCGGCAAAATTATGCGGCGTGTTTTGCGGGCCAAGGAATTAAATGAACCTTTAGGTGACACCAGTACTCTAGAGGAATAAAAAACAATATAAAATGAACAGAATTATTTTAAATGGTATCGCCGGTTCGCCCGGCCTGGTCGAGGGTAGGGCCTGGATCATAAAAGATCCAGAAAAAACGCCTAAAGATCTTAAGCCCGATTATATCATGGTCGCCGATCACACCAGTCCGGTTTTAGCCTTGGCCTTGCGGCAGGCAAAGGCGATCGTCTGCGAAAAAGGCACCACGACTTCCCATGCGGCGGTCGTCGCGCGCGAATTTGGCATTCCTTGCCTTGTCAGCGTGAAAAACGCCCTAGCGACGATTAAAAACGATGATTTTCTCGTGGTCGATGCGGATGAAGGAAAAGTGATCATTAATTAAAACCTTGTTTTCGTCCTAAATTTAGGGTAAAATAAACCTATTATGGCGGAAAAATCTTTTCTTATCGGCAATGAAATAATCGTCAAAGCGGCCCTGGCCTCAGGCGCCGAGCTCTATTTCGGTTATCCGATCACTCCCAGCACGGAAATTATGCAGACTTGGGCAAAAATGCAAGATAGCTTTAATGTTAAATTTTTGCAGTGCGAGGATGAAATGGCTTCAGGTTTCGCCGTGATCGGGGCTTGTTTAGCCGGCCATAAGGCCTTTACGGCCACAGGCGGCCCGGGCAATGTCTTGCTGCAGGACGCTTTATCCATGGCGGAATCTATGCGTATCCCTTTTGTCGGCGTGATTGTCCAGCGAGGCGGTCCTTCCACCGGTTCGGTCATCTACAGCCAACAGGAGGTTTTATTGACCGGCTGGGGCGGAAACGGAGAAGGGTACCGCATCGTCTACTCTCCGTCTACCCTGCAGGAGATTTATGATTACACGATTAAGTGTTTCAATACCGCCTGGACCTACCGGATACCGACCCTGCTTTTGACCGACGGCTATTTGGGCAAAATGCAGGGCGAAGTTCTCCTGAAACGCCCAGCTAAGGTCGTCCCCGCCTACGGGTTGCTGGCTAAAGGTTATACTAATATGCGGAATTGCTTTGACCTGGAAGAGGAAATCTATGACCTGAATCTAAAACTTAAAAAGGCGCATGAGCGGGCGGGCAAAAAAGTGGTGGAGTCGGAAAGCTTCAAATGTGAAGACGCGGAAATAATCTTCGTCGCCCATGGCATTGTCGCCGCCGCCGCGCGAGAAGCGGTCATCGAATTAAGAAAAAACAAAAAATCCGTCGGATTATTCCGGCCGATTACTTTAAACCCCTTTCCTGGTCAGGAAGCTAAAAAGGCGTTGAAAAAAGCCAAAGAGGTGATTGTCGTGGAATCCGCCGCCAACCAATTAAACCGATTATTAAAAGAAAATATATACGGAATGAATCTGAAAATAACCCAGTATGGCCGGCCGGCTTTGGGCATTACGCCCGAAGAAATCATCAGATTAATAAAATAATTTTAAAAAATAAACAAAAATCTATGGAGGTAAAAAAACGCGCGTCATTCATTATGCCCCTGGCGATTATGGTCATAAGCGCCGTGGCGATCGCAGTTTTAGTTTGGTGGTCAATCGATTAGTTTAAAAAGTAGCCATCGATTTAAAACCATAAATCAAGATGAGAGTAAAGCGGACAAGAGGTTTTATTCTGCCCTTAGCTTTGATTGTTTTGTCAGCCGTTGCTTTTACTTTTTTTGTCTGGCTTTCGGCAAACGAGAAAGAAGAGCAGAATGTTAATCCTCCAAATACCAATGTGGTGAACGGGCCGGGGGCTAATCTTAACGCCCCCCAAAATTCCAATCAAAATAATAATCAGGCTGCCGCCAGATGCGTGGCCAGCGGCTGCTCGGGTCAGGTCTGCGCGGAAGAAGGAAGCGATATTGTCACGACCTGTGAAATCCGAGACTGGTTTGAATGCCTGACTTTAACCAAATGTGAACGCCAAGCTGATGGTCAGTGCGGCTGGACGGAAAATTCCGATTATCAGAATTGTCTCAAAGAACATAAGTAAAATATGATAATTAATTAATAATAAATTTATGCCAGAAAAAGAAGGATTTAAGCCGTCGGAGGCGGAAATTAACCAAGATGAGGATGAGACAACGCCGGAAATTGACCAGGCTGGAAGCTGGGGAACGGAAGGGCTCTTAGAGGGTCTTGATGAGGCATTAGAAAAAAGTGAGGCTGAAGCAGAAAGCAGGGAAAAGGATTTGCTGGTGGCCATTAAGGAATTGCGGGATATTATCCAAGAAAAGGCGGGTCTGGCCAGCGCCAAATACGAAAAATTAAGCCATAGTATTGACCGGAGAAGCCGGGAGGTCTATGAAAAAGTGGCCAGTGTCCAGTCCCGGACCATTAAAGACATCAGTGAAAAAGCCAACGCATTATTTGAAACGCAAATGTATGCCGAGTGCGAAAAGGTTCTAAAAATAATGATTGAATATTTTGACACCACAGTACTGGTCAAAGAATAGACCAGGCCTCATATTAATCGTTACTAATCTACTATGACAGATTTATCATTTCCCAAATGCTGGAAAATTAAAACCAAGCCCCATAAGTTCTGCCCGGGTTGCGGCCATCCCATCACTTTGAAAGCCCTGGGTTGGGCGATTGATGAGCTGGGATTGCAAGATACCGCCGTTATCGGCTTTGATATCGGATGCAGTCTTTTAGCCTGGGACTTTTTTGATGTTGACTCATTTCAAACACACCATGGCCGGACTCTGCCGGTGATGACAGGTTTTAAAATGGCCGATCCGAGCAAGATTTGTATCGCCTATGTTGGTGACGGCGGCGCTTATGCCATCGGCGCCCAGCATCTCGTTAATACGGCTTTGAGGCATGATAATATCACCGTTATCGTGGTGAATAACACCAATTACGGCATGACCGGCGGCCAGGAAGCGCCGACGACCTTGCCGGGAGAAATTACCACTACCACCCCGACCGGGGCAGATGACAATTTCATCCGCGGGCCGGAAATGGTCGCTGCTGCCTTGGCGAAGGAAGGCGATTACATCGCCCGAGGTTCGGTTGACAATCCCTTGCAGCTAAAGAAATTCTTTATTAACGCCCTGAAAACGCAGATCGCGAACAAGGGTTTTTCCATGGTGGAATCGCTTTCCGTCTGCCCGAACAACTGGCGCACGGATGCCAAGGAAACTTTTGACAAACTCAACAAAAATAAACTATGTTATCCGATTAAGGAATTTTATACGTCCCGTTAGAAAAGTAACGGGAAAAACATTAGAAAGTATTAATTTAATAAATATAATTTCTAACGGGGACATGAAAAAAGCGCCAGATAACAAAAAAGAAATAAATAAGATCCTCATTGCCGGTGAGGGCGGGCAGGGCGTGCAGACGATCGCCCATCTGATCTGCGAAGCGGCTTTTCACAAGGGTTTGGCTGTGTCTTTTATTCCGAATTACGGGGTGGAGCAGCGGGGCGGGGTGTCCTTGGCTTTTATCCAGATCCAGGACAAACCGGTCCATTATCCGAAGTTTGAAAAAGGGGATCTAGTGGTCATTCTTTCCGAACGCTCGGTCTTGCGTACCTGGCAGTATGTCGGCCCGGAAAGCCTGGTTTTATATAATTCTTCATTTATTACCCCGAAATTACTGAACAGCCAAAAACCCAGGGTCAAGAATTTATTGGGGATAGACGCCGCCAATCTGGCCGCTTTTAAGCTGAAAAGTTCACGTGTCTTTAATGTTATTATTTTAGGGGCGATCTTGGGCCGTTTGGGCAAGATCACCTTTAGTGAAATGAAGAGTGCCTTAAAAAAACAGCTGGGCAAAAAATACAAAGCCAAGCCGGAGCTGGAAGCCTTAAATAATGATGCCCTGAAAATGGGAATAGAGTTAGTAAAATAACCAAAATATGCCTACCTCAATAAAACAAATCATGAATACATATTTATTTTTTGGCCTAGTTTCCTTCATTATGTTTTTAGGCGGTATAATGAATATTCAGTATTACTTAAATAATTTTAAAAGTTCTATTGGTGACATCATTCTAGTATTTGTACTTTTATTTAATATCATATTTTGCTTTGCAGTTTATTTTATCTTAAAAAAAGATACAAAAATATCATATATTTTATCATGGATTTGTCTCGCGTTAATTATTTTAGAGATCATATTTCTAACTTTTGATGATGGGAACAATAAGAGTTTTCTTGAGGTGGTGGGCTATTCCCTGTATATTGGTATTGTCTATTTTATCTATTCCCTTTATAGGGTAAGAGGATACTACTTTAAAAATACCAGCATACCTAATAGGTTAATTATTAGCCCGATAGTCGTGTTAATATTTTTATTTATTTGTAATATATTATATGGTTGTAGTAAAATGGAACCTGGAAATATATTTCTTGGTTAATACTTTAAATAATGATGCCCTGAAAATGGGGATGGATCTAGTGAAATAATATGGAAGAAATAAAGAAAAATAAACTATTCGCAATTCTAAAAAAAATCAAGTCCCATATATTTGGCATATTAACAATAATTTTCATCGTTACCTCTATTGTCCTGGGTTTCTCAGACTCAGATGAGTTTTTTCTATTTGCTATAGTTACTCTAGTAATAGGTATCTTTGCTCGTGCAGAAATGATTAGGAACAAGCAGCTTAACAATATTAATAGAGGTATCGAAATTGCTTCCCGCGTTACTAGTACGGCCGCTATTACTATAGGAATTATTATTGGAATTATAGTTTTAATACTATTTTCTTTATTATTTCTATTTTTGTCAGCGGGGCCGGGAGCAGGCAATTAGAGTGAATTATGTTTAATAAAATGGCGAAAAATAAAATCAAAAAATTAAAGAAAAAAGTCATTCGTAAGAAAAAGACATCAATCAAAAAGGAAACTTTTTCTCCGCACACTTTTAAAAATAATCAGCAATCTTTCACCAGTTTCCGCGGATTATGCAAGGGTTGTGGCATCTGCATTGAGATCTGCCCCAAGAAATGCATAAAGTGGGCGAAAGGGGAATTAGGGGTTTACAAAACACCGACGGTGGCCTGTGATATAGACAAGTGCATTGCCTGTCGGATCTGCGAAATAAGATGCCCGGACGCGGCTATTAAAATTGAAAAGTTTTCCGCCGAAGAGCCGCTTCTTTCCGAACCGCCGAAGAAAAAATTGCTCAAATAAGATGGCTTTAGACGAGGAACTGAAAGTGATCATCAGATCCATCCCCGATTGGCCGAAAAAGGGGATTATTTTCCGTGATATCACGCCTTTGCTGAAAAACCAGGCCGCTTTTAAAAAGGCCGCGGATTGGCTGGCCGAGCCCTATTTGAATAAAGGAATCACTACCGTGGTCGGCATCGACGCCCGGGGCTTTATTTTAGCCTCCGCAGCGGCTTATAAAATAGGGGCCGGCCTGGTCTTGATCCGGAAGAAAGGCAAATTGCCCCACAAAACCATTTCAAGGGAATATACCCTGGAATACGCCACTAACACTTTGGAAATCCACGAGGATTCAATCAGTCGGGGAGAAAAAGTTTTGCTTGTTGATGATTTATTGGCGACAGGGGGCAGTATGGAAGCGACCATTCATCTGGTAGAAAAACTTGGCGGGAACATAGCCGGCATTTCATTCCTGGTGGAGCTTACGGATCTAAACGGCAGGAATAAATTAGGCCGGCATCCGATCAATTCATTGATTAAATTCAAGGAAGATGAAAAATAAAGCGGAAATCGGCATCTTGGGCGGAACCGGACTTTATGAGCTGATAAAGGATCCGGTAAAAATTAAAATAAGGACGCCTTTCGGTTTTCCTTCCGCCAAAGTGAGCTTAGGGAAAATTTCTGGTCATAAAGTCGCTTTTATTCCCCGACACGGGGAAAAGCACCAGTATCCTCCCCACGCCATTCCGTATCTGGCCAATCTTTGGGCCCTAAAAAGTTTGGGCGTAAAAAGGGTGATCGCTCCGGCCGCCGTGGGAAGTTTAAACCTGAAAATAAAACCCGGCACTTTCGTCATCTGCGACCAATTCGTCGATTGGACCGAAGGCCGGCCGGACACCATTTATAACGGGCCGAAAACCGTCCATGTCTCTACCGCTGATCCGTATTGCCGGGAATTAAGAAAAATCGCCATCCGCGCGGCCAAAAAATTGAAAATTCCCGCCAGGGAAAAAGGAACAGTGGTCGTTATTCAGGGGCCCCGTTTTTCCACCCGCGCCGAAAGCCGTTTCTTCGCCAAGCAGGGTTTTGACCTGATCAATATGACCCAGTACCCCGAGGTTATCCTGGCCCGCGAATTGGGCTTATGCTATGTCAATATTTCCCTGGTCACTGATTATGACGCCGGTTTGGAAGGCAGCCAAGATTTTAAGCCGGTCAGCGCCGTGGAGTTCGTCAAAGTATTCAAGCAAAATATCTCCAACGTCAAAAAAATCATTGAACAAATAGTGGCCCAGATTCCGCTTAAACCCAGCTGCCGCTGCGGTAAATACTTGGAAGAAGGCACCTTGTGAGATCAATGGCGGCGGGTAAATACTCAATATAAAGGGTATTTTTATTTTGCCTGATTGCCAGAATAATGATAAAATTATCTCAAGTATGGAAAAAAAGTGGCAGATCTATCCGAAAATCGACCAAAAGTTCATCAGTGAATTTCCGGAGATACATCCGGTTATTTTGCAATTGCTTTACAATCGGGGTCTAACCACCCAAGCCAAGATCGACGAATTTTTAAACCCGGATTACGGCCAGGATCAGCATGATCCCTTTTTGTTTCGCGAAATGCAAAGGGCCGTCGACCGGATCTTTTTAGCCCTGAAAAAGGAGGAGAAAATACTGGTTTACGGCGATTATGACGCGGACGGAGTGACGGCCACCGCGCTTCTATATACGGTCCTAAAGGATCTTAAAGCCAAAGATCCGCTGGTTTACATCCCTTATCGCTTATCCGAAGGCTACGGGTTGAACGAGAAAGCGGTAGAAGAGATAAAAAAATGGGGAGTCAAATTGATCATCACCGTGGATTGCGGCATTGCCAATAAAAACGAGGTGAGCCTGGCAAAAAAGAGCGGAATGGAAGTTATTATAACCGACCATCATCATGAACCAAAAAGTCCGCCCACTGATGCATATGCCATCATTAACCCGAAGGTGAAAGGGGAGACCTATCCTTTTACTGATCTGGCCGGCGTAGGCGTGGCCTTTAAACTGGCCCAGGCCTTGATCTGTCAGGCGAAAAAATACGGCCGGGACTTGGGGCCGGCCTATGAAAAATGGCTGCTCGATCTTGTCACTATCGGCACGGTCACCGATTGCGTCAAGATTTTGGGGGAGAACCGGACGATAGTCAAATACGGCTTGGTAGTTCTGAACAAAACCCGCCGTCTGGGCTTGAAGAAATTAATGGAAGTGGCGAATCTTGAGCCCGGCAATCTTCTGACGTGGAATATTTCTTTTCAGCTAGGGCCGAGGTTGAATGCCGCCGGCCGCCTAAATCACGCCTCCGCCTCCTATCAGCTTCTCTTAAGCACCAATGAAGCGGAAGCGACCAAGTTGGCTTCAGATTTGGAAGTGACCAATAAGGAACGCCAGAAGATCACCGAAAAATTATGCGCCGAAGCGGAAAAACAAATAACAAAGGAAAAGAACAAGAGCATCCTTTTTGCCATCGGCGACGGCTGGTCAATCGGGGTGGTGGGACTGGTGGCCGGTCGATTGACTGACGCTTACTATAAGCCCGCTATTGTCATGGGCCGGGAAGATTTTGAGATCGTGGGTTCGGGTCGGAGCATCGCCGAATTTGATCTTATTTCGGCCCTGGAAAAGATCGGTCATTACTTCAGCCGTTACGGCGGGCACGCCGAGGCCTGCGGTTTTACCTTGATCGGTGAAAAAAATCTGGCCGGCTTCAAGAAAGACTTGGAAAAGATAGCCGCCGCCGATCTAAAAGATAAGGATTTAAAGGCAAAAGTGAACATCGAATGTGAGATAGACCTGGAGGCGATTAACCACGATCTCCTGACTCAGCTGGCCGTTTTTGAACCCTTCGGTTCGGGTAATGAAAGACCAAAATTTTTGCTAAAGAATTTGAAGGTCGCCGGCCTGGAAAAAGTCGGTGGAGCCGGCCAGCACCTGCGCCTCATGGTTTGCCAAAAAGGGAACTTGGTCCGCAAGTGCATCGGTTTTTCTTTAGCGGAAACCTATAGTAAGCTTAAGGTCGGCGATACCATCGATCTGGTCGGGGAGGCCAGTTTCAACGAATGGAACGGCTTGAAAGAAATTCAGATAAAAATATGCGATTTAAAAGTAAAAAAATAATGAATAAAAAGGTGGAAATTTATACTGACGGCGGGGCGAGGAGGAATCCGGGGCCGTCCGGAATCGGAGTGGTGATTTGGCAGGGCCATGAACTTTTGGGCCGTTTCAAGAAATACATTGGCGAAGCGACCAATAACCAGGCGGAGTATCAAGCCATTCTTTTTGGCCTGCAGAAGGCAAAGGAATTAGGGGCCAGCGTAGCGGAGTGTTTCCTGGACAGCGAATTAGTGGTTAATCAGCTGAATATGGACTTCAAGATAAAAAACAAGGATTTAGGCCCGTTTTTCATCCGAATCTGGAATCTTCGCCAGGAATTCAAAAAAGTGACTTTTAGCTATATCCCGCGGGAAAAAAATAAAGAAGCGGATAAATTGGTCAATCAGGCGATTGACGAGAGATAGGGTTATAACATTTTTATAAGGCAAAGGGGGATAAGTACCCTTGACAGGCTCGAACCGGTTGGTATGATAAAATCATAAGTAGAAAGGGAAGAGATATGGCTATCATTCATAGAGAAATAATCTCATTCATTCCGATTCGCCTTTACACCCTTCACGGGATATATATTAATATTGAGCCCTCGTAAACAACGAGGGATTTTTTTAATCTATATTTACGAACATTTCCGATAAATCAGGTTCTTTGAAAAGCCAGGTAAAATTTCGAGTTAAGAAACAAACGGAAAGATGTTTTCTCAACTCCAAACCAAAGAGGTGTAAAATGAGCTGGCCACTTAATGCTAATGGCACTCCGAGGATGATCGAAATTGATCGTATGCCAAGATTTACGTGCCTTGATCCATTCGGCGGGCCCTCCTCAATCTCTGATAGGCGTGAAAGGAAATGCCAAGAGTATTGGCAAAAGGAGCGCGAAGAAAAGGATCGCGAAAGGGAGCGTGAAAGGAAGCGCGAAGAGGACGAAAAATGGGAACGCTTTAAGAGTGATGCTGATAAGATGGCGGAAATGCGCAAAACAGAGCCATATGACTTTAAACCGGCAAAGGATTTTGGTCTTGGGCCGGGTAAAGCCCGTGAAATAGAGGATTATCCTCTAGTTGAGAGATTTAGGTACGATGACCATGAGCCATACGGCAAGCACCTCAACTATGAGGTTATCCTGCCGAAAAAGAACCGGCGGACAATCGGTCTGAGTAACTCTCATATTTCTCTTGATGATGAAGATGATTTATGAGAGAGCAAAAGGGGTAATGAGGCGGTAGTAATTAGCTCCTTGTAATTCAAAGTCTGTGGGGGAGTAGTTAGTCCGTCAATCGGTCAACTGACTACTCCCTTTTTCATATTGATTTAATATTGACAAAATAACCTTTTTAGGTTAAAGTATTAATTGCCTAAGTAAACCGGATGATCGCCCCCCACCATTTCTTGTTTATCAAAAAAGCCCCCTAGTTTAGACAAAAAATGGTGGGGGGAGGAAAGTCCGAACACCACCTCTGATTAAAACAGGGGTTAAAAGATAGTTCTTAACAAGAACCAAGATGTGCTTTGTCAAAGACGCTCGCGCGAATTTTTGACCAGCGTGTTTTCGGGAGAGTGCAACAGAAACATACCGCCTAAGCCTTTACACTTATCGGGCTGGCAAGGGTGAAATCGTGAGGTAAGAGCTCACGCTTTTCTAAGGTGACTTGGAAAGGGTGAAAACCCTATCTGGTGCAAGACCAAAGTGCTCCGGTTTAAAAAAAGCCGGGGCGGGTAGGTCGCTTGAGTCCGGCCGCAAGGCCGCGACCCAGAGAGATGATCATCGCCCGCACTTAAAAGTGCAGGCACAGAATTCGGCTTACAGGTTTACTTGGGCAATTTTTAAGATACCATGAAAAAATCAGAATTAATCTTTTCAGCTATTTTAATACCCGTGGATTATTTTGCCGTTTTTGCGGCCGGACTTTTTGCGTATTACCTACGTTTTCAGTCGCCTCTCATCACGGAGATAAGGCCTGTTTTTTACGAAATGAGCCTGCAGCAATACATCCTTATTTTAGCCGGCATCAGTATCCTTTGGCTGGCGATTTTTGCTCTGGCCGGTCTTTACAATATTCAGGGAACAAGGAAGGCGATCGATGAGCTGGCTAAGATTTTTGTCGCTTGCTCAACCGCCATAATGTTGATCATCATCATCATTTTCTTTAAGCGCGAATTTTTTTCTTCTCGTTTCATCATTCTTTCCGGCTGGGTCTTGAGCATAATTTTTGTCTCGTTGGTCAGGATATTGGTCAGAGCCCTGCAGCATGCCTTATTCCGAAGAAGTGTCGGCACGCATAATGTTTTGGTAATCGGCTCGGACCGCACCGCGGACGAGATTATCCGGGAGATCAGCATCAAACCCGGCCTGGGTTATAAACTGGCCGGCCGTTTTGATAATTTTGACGAAGAAAAACTTAAGCAGGCGGCTTCCTGGGCGCAAAACAAGGCCATTGATGAGGTTATTCAAGCGGAAAATAATCTTCCCCGGGAGGATGTTTTGCGATTAATCGATTTATGCAACGATTATCATCTTATATTTAAATACGCGGCCGGAATTTCCGAAGCTCAAACGGTTCATCTGGAAGTGAATACCATGGCCGGTATCCCTATCGTTGAAGTGAAAAGAACGCCTTTGGACGGTTGGGGCAAGATCATTAAAAGAACCCTGGATTTTATTTTTTCCTTGCTTTTTCTTATGGTTTTATCCCCGGTTTTTTTGATCGTCGCTTTGGCCGTGAAACTGGATTCCAGCGGCCCCGTCTTCGTCCGGCTGGAAAGGATCGGCGAGGCCGGTCGGCCATTTATCCTTTTTAAGTTTCGTTCGATGATAAGAAACGCCCATGAAATGAAAAAAAATCTTATCGCTTTGAACGAAAGAAACGACGGCCCTCTTTTCAAGATCAAGAACGACCCCCGTATTACCCGCGTCGGCCGCTTTATCCGCAAGACTTCTTTGGATGAATTGCCCCAGCTTTATAACGTTCTCCGGGGGGAAATGAGCTTGGTCGGACCGCGGCCCCATGAACCGGAAGAAGTCGCCAAGTACGAAAAACATCAGAGGAAACTTTTGGCCATCAAACCGGGTCTTACGGGTTTGGCCCAGATTTCCGGCCGTTCGGACCTTAAATTTGATGAAGAAGCAAAATTAGACACTTACTATATTGAAAATTGGTCGCTTAATCTTGATTTGCAAATTATCATTAAAACCCCCTTGGTCGTATTTTCGGGGAAATCAGCCGGGTAATAAATATTTATGAAGGTTGCTTTAGTCCACGAACATTTAGCCCAGGATGGCGGGGCGGAAAAGGTCTTAAGGGTTTTTCAAAACCTTTATCCCGAAGCGCCGACCTATACCTTGCTTTATGATAAAAAAGAAGCCAGCCCTGCTTTTGCCGGCAAAGATATCCGGACTTCCTTTATTCAGCGGCTGCCCTGGGGCGTAAAAAAATACAAATGGTTTTTGCTTTTGATGCCGTCGGCCATCGAAAGCTTTGATTTTTCTGAATTCGACGTGGTCCTTTCTTCGGCTTCGGCTTTCGCCAAGGGCGTGATCACGCGGCCCAAAACCGTTCATATCTGTTACTGCCATTCACCGACGCGGTATTTATGGAGCGATACCCACAGTTACGTGGAGGAACTTTCCTATAATCGGGTTATTAAAAAGATTATCCCTTATTATTTAAGTCGTTTAAGGATGTGGGACACGCTGGCGGCCAACCGCGTGGATGAATTTATCGCTAATTCGCAAACAATCCAGAAAAGGATCCATAAATATTACCGCCGTGATTCGGCCGTTATACTGCCGCCGGTAGATACGACTAATTTTTCTATCGCGGAAAAAACCGGCGACTATTATCTGATCGGTGGACGGCTTGTCGCCTACAAAAGATATGACTTAGCGGTGAGGGCTTTTTCCAAGTTGGGAATTCCTTTAAAAATTTTCGGCGAAGGCCCCGAATACCAGAAATTACGCGAAATGGCCAAGCCAAATATCGAATTCTTGGGCAAAGTGGGCGGCGAAGATTTAAAAAAGCTTTACAGCGAAGCGATCGCCTTTATCCATCCCCAGGAGGAGGATTTCGGTATCACGGCTGTGGAGGCCATGGCTTCCGGCCGGCCGGTCATCGCCTATGCCGCCGGCGGAGCCCTGGAAACCGTGGTTGCCGGCCAGACCGGAGTCTTTTTTGATGATCAGGAGTGGGAAGCTTTAGCTGATACGGTCATCCGTTTCAAGCCGGAAAAATTCAACCCCCAGGCCATAAAGAATCATGCTTTTGAGTATGATACGGAAAAATTCAAGGAAAGAATCAAAAAATTTGTGGAAAATACCTATTTAAAATATCAAGAAAAAATTAAATAAAGGAAAAAATATGGAATTAAAAGAATATTTGTTGATCGTCAATAAGCATAAGAGCCTGGTGGTTTTTTTGACCGTTACCGCCGCTTTGGTCTCTTTTCTAATTAGCTATTTCAAGCCGGTGGCCTACGAGGCTTCTCTTTCTTTTGCCGTCAACCGGACCAACCGGGAAGAGACAAGCCAGTACCAGTATGACGGTTACTACGCCATTCAGGCTTCAGACCTGGTGTCTCAAACCGTGGTCAGCTGGTTTTCCACGCCCTCCGTAGTTAAGGAAATATACGCCAAAGCGGGAATTAATCCGACCTTCAATTCCATGAATAAGTATGCCACTCTTTTTAACACGAAGAAATATTCAGGACAGAATATCGGCGTTAAATTCACGGAAAAAGAAGAGGGCATCGCCGATAAAGTGGCGCAAGCCGCGGTGGATGTCATTCGCCAGAAAGTCCTTGATCTAAACAAATCCGCCGACTCAAAATCACTCTTTGAAGCGGTCCCTTCTCCGGCGGTGATTGTCGCGGTCAGGCCAAACACTATTCTTAACACCGTCATCGGCTTTTTGGCCGGTCTGTTTGTCTCCCTGCTCCTGGTATATCTCATTGATTATTTTAAAGACGAAAAAAAGGACAACTTATAGACTATGCGTATCGGCATTGACGCGAGATTTTACGGCCCTGGGACCAAGGGATTGGGACGCTACACGGAAAAATTGATCCAGTATCTTGAAGAGCAGGACCGGCAAAACGAATACACTGTTTTTTTAAGAAAGGAAACTTGGGAGGGGTTTAAGCCGGCCCCGAATTTTAAGAAAGTGCTGGCTGATTACCGCTGGTATTCACCAGCCGAACAGATCGCCCTTCCTTCGTTAATCCGAAAACAGCGCCTTGACCTGATGCATTTTCCGCATTTCAATGTGCCCCTGGTTTTTCGGGGCAAATTTGTGGTCACGATCCATGACTTGATTTTGTCACATTTTCCGACGGAAAGAGCGTCAACTTTGGGCCCCTTTTTATACGGGCTTAAACACCGGGTCTATCAGGCGGTCATCAGTCAGGCGGTGAAAAAATCCGCCAAAATCATCACCGTTTCCCATTATTCAAAAAAACAGATCATGGATGATTTTGGCGTCCCGGCCGATAAAATCACGGTGACCTATGAGGCGACCAGTGATTTTAAGCCCACGCCCGCGGAGGTCAACGCCAGGCGTTTTTTTGAAAAATTCGGGTTTAAACCGCCTTTTTTATTGTATGTCGGCAACGCCTACCCGCATAAGAACCTGGAAAAATTGCTGGCCGTTTTTAGAACGCTTGTCACAAAAAAAGGTTACGACATGAATTTGGTTCTGGTCGGCAAAATGGATTATTTTTTTTCCCGTTTGAAAAATCTGGTTGATGAGTTAAAATTGGGTGGGCGGGTATTTTTTCCCGGCTATTTGCCGGATGAGGAGTTGAAGTTTATCTACCAAAAAGCCCTTCTTTATGTTTTCCCCTCGCTGGCGGAAGGATTCGGCTTGCCGCCCCTGGAAGCGATGGCTCAAGGATTGCCGGTGGCCGCCAGCCGCTCCTCCTGCCTGCCGGAAGTCCTGGGGGAAGCCGCCTATTATTTTGAAGCGGATGACGAAGAAAGCATGCTTTACGCCCTTATGCGTTTGATCGATGACAAAGACCTGCGCGTCGATCTGCGTCAAAAAGGTTTTAAACAGGTAAAAAAATATTCCTGGCCGGACCTGGCCGCCAAAACTCTTGAAGTTTATCAGTCGGTAATTTAATTTTAAATGAGCGCAAAATCCAACCAAAAATTACCACCTTCAGATCTAGACGATTATTTAAGGAAGACGAAGATCCCCTCCGATAATGTTATTGACTTAAAGAAACTTTTAGTGGAGCAGGAAACTAAAGCCAAGGAAAGGTCAATGCCCAAATCGGCTAAGATATATAAGCGCCTGGAAAAAACCTGGGGGAAAAGCCCCTTCTCTATTTTGGAAATCAAATGGCGCAATATCCTGGTTTTCGGCCTTTTTTGTTTGATCATCATTTTACCTTTTATGGCCGCCATGGGTTTCAGCCGGATTAATACGGTTAAGGGCCAGGTGCTGGGCGCTTCCGTCACGGCCCTGGAAGATTTGAAGTCGGCCGGACTGGCGATGACCAATTTTGACATTCCTTCCGCCAAGCAGGGTTTTATCCAGGCTCAGAATGATTTTACCGCCGCGGAAACAGAATTAAAAAAAATAAACAGTCTGGTCCTGGCTCTGGTAAAGCTGGTTCCTTTTAAAGGCCAGACCCTGACTTCCGGGCAGCATTTGATTTCGGCGGGCAAGGAGCTGGCCGGGATCGGCCAGATAATCAGCGAAAGAGTCGAACCCCTGGCGGATTCCGCCCTCGCCGTAAAAGAGGATGAATATGTCCTGCCCCAGTTTTTATTTTCCTTAAATGAAAGTTTTGACACAATAGAGAAAAAGATCGATAATATCAGCCGTCATTTAGCGAAGGTGAAGGTGGAGAGCCTGCCCGAGCAGTATCGGCCGGAAATGGAAAAAATCCGCCAAATACTGCCGGCTTTAGCCGATTATTTCCAATACGCAAAAAAGCTTTTCGGCGTGACCTCGTCGCTTTTGGGCCAGGAAAAATCACGGGAGTATATGTTTATTTTCCAGAATAACCAGGAAATCCGGGCGACCGGAGGATTTATCGGCAGCGTTGCTTTGGTCAAGGTGGACCGGGGCAAAATCAAGATTTTAGAGGTTCCCGGCAAAGGCTCCTATGAAATAAATGAAGATTCAACCCTGGATATCATTCCGCCCAAACCCCTGTGGCTGGTAAACAATAAGTGGCAGATCCAGGATGCCAACTGGTTCCCCGATTTTCCGGCCACGGCGGCTAAGATCAACTGGTTTTACGAGGCGGCGCGCGGTTTTAAGGTTGACGGCATAATAAGTTTTACCCCGGATATCATAGTAGAGCTTTTAAAGATTACCGGGCCAATCACCTTGGATAAATACCAGACGGTGATTACCAGTGAAAATTTTATTACGGAAACGCAAGAGAAAGTGGAAAAAGAGTATGACAAGGAAGTGAACCGTCCGAAAGCGCTGATCGGCGACCTGATGCCTATTTTGATCACTAAAATTGCCCAAACAAAGTCCGGCGAATTCCTGGACCTTTTAAATGTTTTTCAAAAGGGATTTACAGAGAAGGATATCCTGATTTATTCCGCTGATGAGGGAACGGAAAGCAGCCTGAAAGATCTGGGTCTGGCCGGTGAAATTAAGAACGCCGCAAAAGATTTTCTCATGGTCGTCAATACGAATGTGGGCGGCGGCAAGACAGACGGCGTAATAGATCAGGAAATAAATCACGCGGTGGTTGTGCAAAGCGACGGGACGATCATTGACACCGTCAAAATAAAACGGACCCATCGGGGAGACCCGCAGGATGCGTACACGAAAATAAAAAATATCGATTACTTAAGAGTATACGTGCCCGCCGGCGCCGAGCTTTTGGAAGCGACAGGTTTTTCTAAGATCGATACCAATCTGTTTATTCTTCCGGATGATAAGGCGGCGGAAGACAAGGATTTACTGGCCTATGAAAAAGACCCGGTCATAAACGAAAGAAGCGGAACTCGGATCACTTCGGAATTCGGAAAAACCTGCTTTGCCAACTGGTTCAATTTGGAGGCGGGGGAAAGCCGAGAAGTCACTCTTAAGTATAAGCTGCCCTTTAAACTGACGGCGGAAGAAGAGGCTTATTCGCTTTATCTGCAGAAACAGGCCGGGGCCAAGGAGTCAGGGATAGAAGCGGTGTTTGAAATACCGGCAGATTATCAGGTGCGGGCTAAGGCGCCCCAAGGCTTGGCCGAGGAAAATAACTTGCTCAAATATCAAGCGACATTGGATAAAGATCGGGAATACGGAGTAATCTTAGAGAGGAAATAAAATCGACTAGACTCTCTGTCTTATTCGGGATCCATTCGCAAACACGGGGCAATATATTTTAATGTAAGACCCTTCGCTTGTCCCGCTTAGCGAGACTTCGCTCAGGGTGGCAAAACTCCCGTTTGTTTGAGTTTTGCCAGTTATCCACAAAAGGCTAAAAATGGCTGTTTTTTTTGCGGCAAAAAATAGGTCAAAAACCGTCAAAAATTAATATTTAAGGATATTTTTTAGAATTAATTTTACCTAAGATTAGGTCAAAATTGCCAGAGGTGGGGATAACCCCCCTTGACAAGAAAACCACCCCCCTATATAGTGAGGTGTCAAGCTAGAAATAGGAGAGAGAACAAGGTCTTAAAGGAGAGGAGACTTTGACAACTTAATATGAGGAGAGAGTACCGATTTTTTGAATCGGTGATTTATAGACATATGTTTTGTTTATAAATCGATTGAATAGACTCTCTCAAATGTGGAAGGGTCTTTTTTCGTAAGGATCGTAAAGAGGAAGTTGGTCGGTAATGAAAATTTAGCTTCCAACTTCCTCTGTAAGATCTTACAGAGCAGACGGTAGGGGAGGAGGCCTTAGTGCCTCCTCTTCTCCCGCATCAGTCCTTCGACAAAATAAAAATATTTCAGAACAGTCAAGGGGAGGGTGAGAAAGATATTATTTGGGCGTAGAGGCTTGCGAGGTTGGGTTTCACTCGACCTCTCCAAGCGCTTCGCCTTTAGGCCTTCTCTTTGCGAAAGCTTGAGAAGATACCACTTTTAATCTCACCTCCGCTTGATTGTCCTGACAATAGCAAGCGTCTTCATATTGAATCCCCCGTGGATTCATGAATGAAAATATTCACCTGGCGATAATTTCGCTCTTTCATATCGTTCCTTCTATCATATCAAGTTATCGCATAGCGAATGATGAGTGATAGCCTGGGCAACCACGACTCTGTCGGATGGTTGCCCTCTCTCTCAAGGACATTAGCCAATGGTTAGTGTCTTAGAAGGAGATCTTTGAGAAGGTCATAAAAAACGGAGGTCAGAAATGAAGTGGTTTATCGTGATTACCATTATCTGTATTCTATTCGCTCTTCTCGGCCCCCAGATCCTCAAGATCCAGTTCGTGAACGGAAACGACATTCTGCGCTTGCTCATCGTGATCCCGGCCTTTTACGGGGCCATCGCGATCGCCTTGATCGGTTACGTCGTTTTCTGTCTCGCGATCTGGTTCGTCATCGCTCTGGTGGGTCGTTTTGTTACCAGGCATATCTAGCGACACCGGCGTTTCCGCCGTTCGTACATACGGGTCAAGCCTTCGTGGCTTGGCCCTCTCTCTCGAAGGCATTAGTAAAGTACTAGTGCTTTGGAAGGAGATCTTTATATAAAGGAGCAGGCGATGAAGATATCGGAAGTAACTAGAGTTTACAGAATGGGCGAGATTGGGTATGAAGAGCGTGAACCTGTCACAGAAACGGTCATACGCGGTGTCGTAGAAGAAGCAAGCTTGGACTTGCACGAGCCTTCGTCTGGCTTCCATAGCGTCCTTAGCCTAAAGGTTAACGGCAAGGGATATGTGATTCCGGCTGACGGTCTGCCAAGGGTCGACGTAGGCGAAGAGGTGATACTGAACATCGATAATTGTTCCATTGTGGCGATTCAGATCATCCGTCACGATGAAGTCGTGTTCAGAGCGCTTCTTCCTGATGTGAACCAAGCTTACTTCCACGTGTTTAGAGGCTAGCGTTCGTTCCAGAAGATTTCTGGGCCAAGCTTCCTAAGTCTTGGCCCCTCACTCGAGTCTGCCAACAAAAGATTGACAGGCTCAAGCGAGAAAAAAGTCCTTTACATTTATACATTTTTTCGCCACCTCCATGGAGGGTGAGACAATCGATTGAGGATAATTTAAGCGTCTGGCTTGGTCTACTAAGTCATTCACTCGATTATCCTTTCAGGCCTTTCACTTTCTAGTGGAAGTTGCCATATTAGCCTCACCTCCAGTGAGGTGGCGAAGAAGAAGGGTGTTCCCAAACTCTGTAGCCTTAAGGAGGTTCGCGATGAAGTCGTTCATGCTCATCACGCTTATCCTGATCCTCATGGTTCCGGCGGTCTGCTTGGCCGGTTCCTACGCCTCGGTCGAGTTCTACCCGACGGGCAACCTGTTCGGTTGCGCGGGCAGAGACTCTCTTTTCATTCCCCGTCTCGGATGCAATATCTGGACGACGCCGGGGACCGAGGTCGCTTTCTCGGTCGGACCCAAGATCGGTCCGTTCCAGTTCGGATCTGGCTTGAGCTTCGGCGATATCGGCGGCGACAAGATCGGCGTCATGTACGTGAACTTCGACGCAAGCTTCGGCCTGGATTTCGGTCCGATACACTGGCAGAGCTATGATCTGATGCAGTTTGGACAGCACGGCGCGCCGAATTTCCTGTTGCTTCGGGAATGGATCACGTGCGGAACTTTCCCCGTCGGTCTGATCGGCCATCTCACCAAGAACGGTGATGAGGCTCTGAACCCGCGGGTCGGCCCATTCGTCGAACTCGGCAAGGTCGGGCCCTTCAGCTCGGCCAGACTGTGCGCCGCGTTCAAACTCGGGGACACCAATGAACGCTGGTTCGCGCTCATCTGCTCGTTCTAACCGGACGAAAGTCCAAAACAACGGAGGGATCCCCCTGGATCCCTCCCTCACTTAAGTCAATCAAAGCTTGTCCTTGGTTGGCTCAAGCGAGCACCTTACATCGGACAGAATAACACATGCTGAAGGGAGGAAAATCATGAGTTTGATCCTAAATCAGGGAAGCAAGCCGGAGGGACTATCGGTTAAGACCGATGGTTTCGGTCCTCAGGTCGTATATCTCGGCGACTACGAGATTACGTTGGAGGATTTTCTTTCGGCCGTTATCTATGTTCTCGGCAACACGGATCTGGTGCCGAAAGACCCGCGGCTTTCGTTCCTGGAGAAAATCAAGGCGATGAAGCAAGTCGCCGGCTACAACAAGGGCAAAAAGAGACTGAGTCTCTGAAGCCAAGGGTTCCTACGCGCGAAGAGTCAGTTAGTACGGACTATCTGACTCTTCACCTTTTTCAAGCTTATGATCAAGATTCATTAGTTTGAAAAAGGCGGCGTCCCGACAAAAAGAGGATGAGAAGTCCTGCCTAGCAAGGCGATCGGGACTTGAAAAAGTAGGGTTAAACTCCCTCGCCGCCACCAGAATTTCAATGCACATTGAATTAAAAAAGTTGAGGTGTGAAATGAGAGAACTGTCGGTTATTCTCGTCGCTTTGATCATGTTCGGTGTGACTATCAGATACTGCTATCTGATTAACACCCGGGCCAAGCATCCTGTGCCGGCGACCTGGATTATTATCAGCTTGACGATGATCCTCGGTTTTATCACCTACATGCGTTCGCCGGTTCACAGCTGGACCGGCAACGTCGGCAACGCGACTGGCGTTCTCAATACCTCTGTCATTTGTTTCTTCGTCCTCTGGACGAGATACCGTGACGGAGAACTGAAGCTGGCTTTCAGCCGGTTTCAGAAAGGCACGCTTGTTGCGGCCGCGGGAATCATCCTATTCTGGATGATGTTCCGCCAGGCCTCCTGGTCGAACGTTCTCACTCAGCTGCTGGTGGTCATCGGTTACATCGCTACCCTCCAGCATTTGTGGACGTCGCCAAAAAACACCGAGCCGTTCTCAGTCTGGATCGGAACGGGCATCGCAATGCTCATCGCCCTCTATCCGGCCCTGATTGACGGCGACAGTCTAGCCGTTCTCTATGCCACTCGGGCGACAGTTACGACTCTTCTGGTGGTTGCCTTCATGCTTCGGATAGAATACCGCCAAAGAATGATGGTCTTTGCCTGATTTTCCCGCCACCGGTCACCCTAACCGGTATCCCACCTCAAAATCCGCTCGTTAAAAGGCTCGGTCATCAACTTGTTCTACCTTCTTTGCCGAGCCCTCTCTTAAAAGCCTTAAAGATTTAGGACTTTCAAGAGAGGAACGATCTTTATACGTTATACGTCTTGAACTCGGAGGGAAGAAATGAAAAAGCACCTTGGCCCGTTACTCGTCGTTTCCCTGCTATGCTTTATCGCGGGGAAGGCGATTATGCATTCCGGCCATCCGGCGCTTGGCTTTGTGCCTACGGTGCTGGGGATTCTCGGGATTTCCTGCTGCATCGTGATCAGCTAGCGAAGCTCTTTAAATCATAAAAGAAAGGAGGTGGACAGGTGAAAAACCTGGTCCATCACGGGCTATGGGTGCTTCGCCTCCTGCGAACACTCTAGCCTCAACCCCGGCCAACAAATGGGCGGCTGGGTTCCATCCGGGGTGACCCGAGATGGGTAAAACTATCCAGGGAGGTTTTGATGAAATGCGTTTCATCGGCCTCCCTGACTTTTCCGAAAGCATTAATAGATTAGTGCTTTCAGAAAATGATAAAGCACTTTGATTTTTCAAACGAAACTAGTCATCTAACTCTAATGGAGGTTTGTAATGCGGAACAACATGCTGTTCGTTATGGGTATGATCGCGATCGTGGTCGGCGTCGTCGTCCTGCGCCATATGTCGGGGTTCGATCCCTGGCTTCTGGTGATCGGAGTCCTCTGCATCGCCGGTGGTGTCAGCCTGACTTACGCTGTGAGCGATGTTCTTGAGGAGGATTTCTTTATCTTTCTCGGCATCATCTTCGCGATCCTCTATGTCCTCTTGAAAGGCATGGAGAAAATGGTCGCCTGGTCGCGGCCAGTCAGACGCTTCCTGGACAGCAATTGGCGAATCTTCAGTTGGACATATGGTCTGATCGGCCTATACGACATCACAGTCGGCCTTCTGTACTGGGGGCACCCGCTCTATACCATCATTTTCATCCTTGGAGTGCCCTTCGCCCTGGTCGCTCTGTATTGCCTGACCATCGGCAGGAGGAACAACCGCCGGATGTCACGGGTATAATCCGGCGCCAAAATCTGCAAAAGAGGGGTGTTAATGACTAAGACTAGTTCGGTGGAGATGTGACACCACCTTAAAAAACCACCGGCCGGCGGGCCGTGAACTGAAATACGCGGGACGTTTCCTAAAAAACGTCCCTCTCTCTCAAGTCAATCAAGTAAATTGGTTGGCTTAAGAGAGAGTTCTTTGACTAAAATTTTTCTTAGCCACCTCCATGGAGGGTGAGACATCCCATTAGAAATAAATTTCTAACGGGGACAATCGATTGAGGATAATTTAAGCGTCTGGCTTGGTCTACTAAGTCATTCACTCGATTATCCTTTCAGGCCTTTCATTTTCTAATGAAAGCTCCCAATTTAGCCTCACCTCCAGTGAGGTGGCTCAAGAAAGAAGTCACAGTGTTCCAAGGTGCTTCGGAAAAGGAGGTCTCTCATGTCTCAGATGAATGGTAAGGTCAAGTCAATCGGCGCCGTGTATTCCTTCATCACCGACGAAAATGGCGTCGACCGCTATGTGCCCAACTGGGCCATCGCGTCGAGCTGCCGGCAGTACTGGAAGATCGGGGAGGAGGTCGTCTTCGAACCGATCAACGCCCTCGATGGGAAACCGCAGGCCCGCAACGTCAGAACGTTGCCGCCTAAGCCGGAAGGCTGGCTTTCCGACGAACAGATCGTCGCGAGGGTGAAGGCGCTCCTCGCCGTGCCGTTCCCGCCGCTTCCCAAAGGGCAAGTGTGCTGGATCGACGGCGAAGGTGTCCACACGGGCAGCGTTCTCGAGCTCCGCGACAAGGAGCTTACCTGCTGCGTGCTCAAGACCGCCGGTGCCGCCTTCATGGATGCCGCTCTGACCGATGGTCGGATCGTCATTCTCTCCCGGACTGCGGCCAGGGCTGTGGGCTTTTACCACTGCGCTGACATCGCGAATCTCGCCAACATCGGCAGCCGGGACCTGCGCGTCTACTATCCGCAGGAGGCGCGCCAGAAGGTGGGGGCAGCGGCCTAGCCACTACGTTCGTTCCGGAGGGATCCACCCCGTGGGTCCCTCCATTCTCTCAAGTCAATCAAACATTGGTTGGCTTAAGAGAGTTAGATCTTTGAATCAAAAAGGCTATAAACCTGGAGGTTGGTGATGAAAAGCATCATTATCTTTGTTCTCGGGATTGTGGCGATCACGTGCGGCGTCGTGGTCCTGCACTACATGCCTGGGTTCGATCCCTGGCTTCTGACGATTGGAGTTCTAATCGTCGGAGGAGGTGTCGTGATCGTCTACGTCGAGCGCGACATTCTCGAGTGGCTGTTTTTTGCCTTCTTGGGCATCATCATGACGATTCTCTTTTTCTTGTTGGGAATCTTTGGGATGATTGCCGGCATTTTCAGCAAGGCCAAGCAAGATTTGCCGACACGGCAGTGCCTCTTCGGGATAGTCGAAGCGTTTATCTGTTTGATTTCCTTGATTGCGGTATTCCGGTGGGAGCGTTATTCATTCATATTTCTGGCGTGTATTTCCGGACTATTTGCGATCGTATTCTTCCTGTCCGCTTGGTGGATTAAGCGTCAGGCCTGACCGTCGCTGATATCTTATAAAAGAGGGGAGTGGAATAAGTCATGCCTAGTCCGGTGGAGATGTGACACCACCTTAAAAAACCACCGGCTGGCGGGCCGTGAACTGAAATACGCGGGACGTTTCCTAAAAAACGTCCCTCTCTCTCAAGTCAATCAGGCATCTCTGGTTGGCTTAAGAGGGAGTTCTTTGACTAGTAAGGGCGTCTGCCAGCCTAAGATGGCAGAAGATCAGTTTTACCGAAAGGAGCCAAGCGTGAAAAAGTTCATGCTCGTTATCATGATCCTCGTGGTCATGCTTCCGTTCGCGGGCAGCAACAGCTTCGCCGGGCCCCCGGTCAACATCAAAGTCGACAAGCACATCTGGGGTGGCACCGGCGAGATTACCATGAAGTCGGAAAAGCCGGCCTACGAGCGATCCAGAACCATCGAGATTTTCTACGACGGAACTTCGTACATCGACGACAGCTCCACTGTCCGAGTCTACGACAGCGCCGGTCTTCTCTATGACGGGAAGCTCGATAATCCGGTGGTCTACGCCCTGGTCAACGGGAAGAATGGGACCATCGTCGCCTTTACCAGATGTTCTGGGGAAGGCGAAGGCTACGAGGAATGGATCCTCTCGGCCGTGATCGTCCTGAAATAATCGCACAACCGAGGGAACCCTTCTTAATAGGAAGTGCGTTCCCTCATCTCTTTAGTAAATCAAATGTTGTTGGTTTATTTAAGAGAGCACATTGAATAATCGAAATCTGGAGTTTATCTCTCTAAGGAGGATAGAAATGAAAGAGTTCGCGTTGGTTGCTATTTTGTTGGTAATAGTGGGGGTCGTTGTTTCGATGATTATGCAACGCCTTTTCAAGACCACGATCCACATTACCAGCTCCGGTATTCATCGTCCGGATTGGCGCGAGTCTAAGTGTGATCTGGCTATGAAGAATTCATTTACCGGATCACAATCAGTCGTTGCCGTTGATTATCTGGAATGCAAGAAGTGTGTTCGTCGCTATTTCGTATATGAGGGAGAGTTTCATGCCGTTAAAGGCTGAGACTCTTTCACCTTCGCTCCTTGGGCCAGACCTCCTCGGTTTGGCCCATTCACTCGAGTCTGACAAATAATAGTTTGGCAGGCTCAAGCGAGCTCGTTGCGAATTTAAGAGTAGTAGTAAATACTTGAAGTCTTTCAAGCGAAAGGGAGGTTTCCTGATGAGAACTATGTTGTTTGTCCTGCTGGCGGCTGTTTTGACGCTTTCGGCGGGTTGTAAACACCAGCGGACGGGAGAAGAGCTTCAAAAGCAGCTCCAGGAGCAGAAACATATGAGAGTTTCTGACTTTTCTTCCGATGATTCATTTACGACTTTCAGCGACGTACAACACTTGGTGGGTCTTGATATGGGAGTCGTCGTGGTCATGAGATGGAGTGATCGCTGTCTTTTTACCGTGTTCGTCGTCCCGTACCGAAACATTCTTTATGGAGCGGAAGTCAAGGTGACGGAAGTCGTCTACATGCGTTGTCGGACCGCGCCACGAGCTTCCACGCTCTTTATCAAGTAACGCTAATTCATCGGAGAGAGGCAAGCCGCTTCTCTCCTTCCCTTGAGTCTGGCAAGTAAAATTGGCAGGCTCAAGAGAGCACATTACAAAAAGGTTGGCAGCGGGTTGGTTGTTAGTTGGCACATAGCTTATGGCTTATGGTTTGCGATAAGCAATTTATCTCTAAGCTATAAGCCATATGTCATATGCTAATAATCATGCCGCTGCCAATTGCTAAATAAGGCAGAGTGTTACGAAGTTTCACTTAACCTGGTTAGAGGAGGTCCAGATGACCAGAATTCAGAGGTCGACTATCGTCGTCGCGGCAATCGCTGTCGTTGTCATTCTTTTCTTCGGCGTTCTTCCGCCGGCCCTCAACCACTACGACCAGGCCGTGGACAAGGTCGTCAAGCAGAACTGCGATCAGACGGAAAAGGCCCTCTCGGCCTATTACCGTTTGCACAGCACGTATCCCATGACCGCAGGGGAGATGGTCCAGTTCTTGCCCAAGGGCGAGAAGCTGGTTAATCCCTACACGCTGCGTCACAGCGAGCCGCGCGACTGGGACAACCGTACTTCGATTTTCCAGCCCGGCGCCCTGAAGTATCAGCCGGCTTCGGAAAATCCGAACCATGCCTCGGGCTATGTTCTTTACGTCTTGGGGGGTGACGGAAACGTCGATCAGCTGATCGATCGCACGCCGCCCGTTCCCTGAGAAGTCGTTCTGTAAATACGGAGGAGAAGGAGAGGTCTTCCTCTTTTTCTCCTCCATTCTCTCGAGTTTGGCAAACACTAGTTTGGCAGACTCAAGAGAGTACATTGAGTAGTCAATAAAAAGTCGCCCCTAACTTTGCGGAGGTAGCAAAATGAGACACTTTGCTCTGCTGTGTCTGGGTCTGTTTGCCACGGTAATGGCGATGATAGCCATGCATTATGTGATGGCCATGCCGTTTTCCTGGGTTCTGTGCGTCGTTGTTTTTCTCTGTTTCGCCGGCGGGGTTTTTCTTCTCATTATTGAGCGGGAAATGATCGCTTTGGCGCTGTTTTTTCTGATCTTCGTCGCGGCCGGAGCCTTCAATAAATTGCTTGAGGGACTCGTTGCGGCAGTGCGTAAGTACCGGCCGCTTAGACATCGCAGGCACTGGTTCTACTTCGGCTTATTCCTGATCATCGTCGCCGGCGTTCTTATTCTCATCGCACGTCAATATCCGCCAGCCCCCGCTCTCTTATTCTTTGGTCCCGTCTGTCTGCTGATTATGTTCGGTGTTGAATGTGTTGCTAAATCATCCAAACAGTTCTGAGACATGTCATGTTTCGGTATTCGCGATTTGTTCTTCGGGCCAGGCACTTCAAGTCTTGGCCCGCTCTCTCGAGTCTGGCAATTAATATTGGCAGGCTCAAGAGAGTTCATTGAAAGTAACCATTCATTCTTAGCGAACGGAGGTTAGTAATGTCTTACCGGACTTTCCTTCTTACCGTGATCATTATCGTCGTGTTAAGCCTGGCGTACATGCTTGCGGCGAATATGAACCTCAGTAAAGAGGCAGACGAGTGTCGGCTGATTGCCGAGCAAGTCTTTTCCTCTTGCGAGGAATACCGTCTGACCAACAGTATTTTGCCGGCAAATTTGCTGGCGAAACTGTCTGATGGCCGGACGATTTTCGAAACGGTCCTAGATAGTTTTGACCAAAAAGATTTGCGAAACAGCCTGGTGCTGTCCGAGGGCAATCGCAAGATTACCTTTCACGGCAGCGAGATCGGCCTGGCCGACGTTTCCGCCCTGGGGCTTGACGGCTATGATGTCTACATCGATTGGCATCTGCGTGACTATGTGGTTGCCTACTGCTATCACCCCTGGGAAAACGAGTAGTTCATTCCCTTTTTTCCCGGGCGCGGACAAGTTTTTATTCTTGCTCTGCGCCCGTCCCTCCTAAGTCATAAGAAAATCTTGTGGCTTAAGACGGATCTTTTAAAACATAGAAACATCATCAAAAGGGGATGGTTGAAATGTCAGGTAAAAAGTATTTCTCGATTGCGGTATTGCTTCTGTTCCTAATTTCTGCGGTTAAGACCTTTATGGCGCTTAAGGGATTCAATCTTTGGGCGGCCATCCTGTGTTTTTATGCCGGCTTTTTGACATATATTGTCTTCAGCGTGTTTTACCGGGAGTGGAAGCCTCGCGACTAATACTGCTTTATGTCGTTACAACTTGATTCGGAGGTAATATGTCATGATCGCTTTGATGGTCGTCGCTATTCTCGCCGTGATCTGCGTTCTTGTGCTGCTTGTCTATTCCTACAGCAATGGCGAGCTGCAGAATTATAAAGCCGTCCTCTCGTTGGCGGTGCTGGATTTTTTTCGGGAAAACGGTCGTCTGCCGTACAGTTTGTTTATGATTAGTTTGCAAGACAGGGGCGGTCGCAGCCTCGGCATCATCCTAGACAGATATCTCGGTCGGACAAAGAATCGATTCTTCCCCTGGCGGGAAGCAATACGACTCGGCCGCGTGAAGCTCTGCGGTGAGATCGGGTACGTTCCGATTATCAACGCGGGCGAAGTAACTGGTTATCAAGTGGTTCGCCTCGGTTTCAAGGGCGTTGAAGTGTGGGAAACCGTGACCCTGGGTGCGGTCCAGAAAGCCGCTGAATTTTTGAAAGCGGCCAATGAATAGTTCTTGTTCGCGGGGAAGACCCTTGTTGCGTCTTCCCCCTCTTCTCAAGCTTATTTATCTAATTAGTAAGCTTAAGACGAGGTTCTTTTAAAAAACCTTCTTGACAAATTCTTCAATAGTGTTCTATATTGAAGACAGAAAGCTGTCTATAAGCCTAAAATCAAGAATTTCTGTGGCAATAGCAAATCTCTCTCCTCTTGTTTCAGGGACCAAAAGTTTCTGGAGCAAAGCTACTGAACAGTCATTCTCAAATTGACAAAGCTTATAGGCAGCTTTTTGGTTAAGAAACAAGAGACAAGATACAAGTATTCCAAATAATAT
Organism: Patescibacteria group bacterium; assembly: GCA_041649715.1. Classification (GTDB taxonomy): domain Bacteria; phylum Patescibacteriota; class Patescibacteriia; order JAXHNJ01; family JAXHNJ01; genus JBAZMP01. The sequence goes on along the minus strand of JBAZMP010000001.1, from coordinate 561,943 downwards.
TTAAATTTCAAATCTCAATAACCAAACGCTTTTTGCCGCTTAACAGTTTGAAAATTGAATATTGAATATTGACATTGTTTTCTCTTGTTTCTTGGTTATTGGTTTTTACATAAAAATGGTTCTTTTAAGCCACCTAAACTGATTTTTGAAAAAGACGGCAAGTTGTCAAAAAGCCAAAATTCTGCTAAAATTTGGCTATTATGTTAAGGAGAATTTGGCATAAATTACAAACGACGGTGGCCGGCGGCGCGATTATCATCGCTTTCGCTTCGATTGTATCCCGGCTCTTGGGATTGTTACGTGACCGTTTGTTCGCCTCTACCTTTGGGGCGGGGGACATTTTGGACAGTTATTACGCGGCTTTCCGCCTGCCGGATTTGATCTTCAACGTTTTGGTATTAGGGGCACTTTCGGCCGCTTTTATCCCGGTTTTTTTGGAATACTGGCAAAAGGATAAAGAGGCAAATTTTAGCACTAAAGAAGCTTGGCGGATCGCCAATTCCGTTCTAAACATTATTTGCCTGATATTGCTTGTTTTGGGTTTGTTCTTTTTTATTTTTGCCACACCCATTACGCGTCTTATCACTCCGGGATTTTCCCCGGTCAAACAGGCCATGACCGTGGATCTGACGCGGATCATGTTGGCTTCCATTTTTATTTTTGGAATCTCCAATATTTTCGGCAGTATCCTGAATTCATTCCGCAAGTTTCTGGCCTTTGCCTTCGCGCCGGTGATGTACAACATCGGCATTATTTTCGGAATTCTCCTTTTTTATAAATGGTGGGGCGTGGAGGGTTTAGCCTGGGGCGTTGTGGTCGGCGCTTTTTTGCATTTAGCCATTCAAGTGCCTTCGGTTTTGAAAACCGGTTTCCGTTACCAATGGCTTTTTGACTTTAAACATCCCGGCGTCAGAAAAATGTTCCGCCTGATTTTACCCCGAACTTTTGGACTGGCCGTGGGGCAGATAAATCAGCTCGTGATCACGGTCATCGCTTCTTTTTTAGCGGCCGGTTCGCTCGCCGTATTTAACCTGGCGAATAATCTGCAGAGTTTCCCGATCAATGTTATCGGTGTTTCCCTGGCCATCGCTGCTTTTCCCCTGATGAGCGAGGCTTTTGCCGCCCGCGAAACGGATAAATTTGTTGTCCAGTTTTCTGTCACCCTGCGCCGGGTCTTGTTCTTAATCATTCCCGCTTCGGTGTTGTTTATCTTGCTGAGGGCGCAGATCGTCCGGGTAATCTTGGGGGCCGGCGCTTTTGACTGGCAGGATACATATTTGACCGCTCAAGCCTTGGGTTATTTTTCTCTTTCTCTTTTCGCCCAAAGTCTTATTCCGATGCTGGCGCGGTCATTTTACGCCCACCAGGATACGAAAACGCCGGTAAAGATAAGCGTTGTCTCGCTCCTGATAAATATATTGGGTTCTGTCATTCTGAGCCGCTATATGGGAATTTTGGGCTTGGCTCTTTCATTTTCTATTTCCAATCTGGTTAATATGGCGCTTCTTATCTTGGTATTGCGCCGCCGATTCGGCGATCTGGATGACAAAAAAATCATCAATTCGACGGTCAGGATTTTATTAGCCTCTTTTTTTATGGGCGGCGTCATCTGGCTGGTCAAGAGATTCCTGGTTTTAGGCCTTAATATGCAGACTTTTGTCGGCGTTCTGCTGGAAGGCGTGGTTGCCGGAGCGGTCGGCGTCTTGGTTTATCTGGCGATCGCTTTTATCTTTCATTTTGACGAGATTTCCATCTTGCGCCAGTGGCTGTTCAAGAAGAAAAAAGAGATCGAAAATAACGAGGAAAACGGACATGAGCAGTAATATCCGCAATTTTTGCATTATCGCTCATCCTTCGGCTCGGCTCAGGATGGACAAATATATTTAATTTATATGTCTGAGAATATTCGCAACTTCTGCATAATCGCGCATATTGATCACGGAAAATCCACCCTGGCCGACCGTTTTTTGGATATCACCCATCAAATACCGGAAAGGAAAATGCGCGAACAATATCTGGATCAGATGGATCTGGAAAGGGAAAGGGGCATCACCATAAAATTACAGCCGGTCAAGCTTAATTATAAGGATTTTGAATTGAATCTGATCGATACGCCCGGCCACGTGGATTTTACCTATGAAGTTTCCCGTTCCCTGGCTGCCGTCGAAGGAGCGGTCTTGTTGGTTGACGCCACTCAGGGGATACAGGCGCAAACTCTGGGCAATCTCTACCTGGCGCTTGAGCACAATTTAACGATAATTCCCGTCGTTAATAAAATCGATTTGCCGAACGCGGAAGTGGAGAGAACGGCTAAAGAATTAAGTCAGCTGCTCGGCGTTCCCCCAGACACTATCTTAAGGATATCAGCGAAAAGAGGGGACAATATTGCGCCGATACTGGACCGGATAATAAAAGATGTTCCGGCGCCAAAGGGCGAGCGCGAGGGAGCGTTTCAAGCTTTGATCTTTGATTCCCAGTATGATGAATATCGGGGGGTGGTCGCCTTTATCCGCGTGATGTCCGGAGAAGTGAGGGCTTCAACGCACGTAAAGTTCTTTGCCAGTCAAAAAGTGACCGAAGTGCTGGAGGTCGGAAGTTTTTCGCCGGAATTGAAAAAGGGGGAAAGATTGGTCGTCGGCCAGATCGGTTATCTCGCTTCCGGTTTAAAGGAATTAAATCTCGTGAGAGTGGGCGATACGGTCATGAAGGAAGGGGTCGATACGCCCCCTTTGCCGGGCTATAAGGAGGTCAAACCGATGGTTTATGCCAGTCTGTATTCCTCGACCGGCGAAGGCTATGAAAAATTAAGAGAGGCCTTGGAAAAGTTGAAATTGAACGACGCCGCTTTAACATTTGTCCCGGAGCATTCGCCCGCCCTGGGTTTCGGCTTTCGCGGCGGATTTTTAGGATTGCTTCATTTGGAAATCGTCCAGGAAAGACTGGCCAGAGAATACAATCTGCCGGTCGTAACGACCGTGCCGAGTGTCGCCTACAAGGTCTTTCTTTTAAATCGGGAGGAGGCCACTACTATTCATAGCGCGGAGGAGTGGCCTAATCCGAGCCTTATCAAAAGAGCCGAAGAGCCTTTTGTAAAATTGGATATAGTCACTTCTAAAGAATATATCGGTCAGATCTTTTCTCTTCTCAATGATTTTTGCGGATTGTATAAGGCGACCGAATATTTGGATTTCAGCGAGAATTCACGGCTTATCCTGCATTATGAAATGCCGCTCGCTTCCATTTTAGTCGATTTCTATGATAAACTAAAAAGTGCCAGTTCGGGGTTTGCCTCTCTTAATTATGAGCTCTTGGATTACCGGCCGGTGGATCTCGTAAAACTGGATATTTTAGTGGCAGAAGAAAGGGTCCCTGCTTTGGCGAGTCTGGTCTATCGGAGCAAGGCTTATGCCGAGGGCAGGCGAGTGGTCGACACTCTAAAAGAGATTTTACCCAAGCAGCAGTTCGTGGTGAAAATACAGGCCGCCTTAGGGGGTCAAATAATCGCCGCCAGCCACTTGCGCGCCTTGAGAAAAGACGTTACGGCCAAACTTTACGGCGGTGATGTCACCCGCAAAAGAAAGCTCCTGGAAAAACAAAAAAAGGGCAAGAAGAAGATGCTGGAAAGAGGCAGCGTGGAAATTCCCGCCCAAGTGTATTTGAAGCTTTTAAAAAGATAGATTAGTAAAAAGCCGGCATGATCGTGAAAAAAAGCATAGCCAATATGCCAATAATGGTGATGACCAGCCAAATACGGCTCATATTTTTCTTTTGATTTTTGGAAATCATATATTTAACAACCCGTGAACCCTATTAATTATAGCAAAAACCTAGAAGAAGGTGAAATATTGGTGCAAGTCGTGCGCCGTCACCCTATTACGATGGCCGGCCCCATGGTGATTGGCGGAGTCTTTGTTATCTTGGATTTTTTCCTGCTGACCCTGCTGTTTGCCCAAGGCTGGTGGGGCGTGCTGATATTTTTTGTCGTCCTGTCGGTCGTTTCTCTCCTGGTTTTTCGAACCTGGGTCATCTGGTCAAAAAATACTTTTGTCATCACCAGCAAGCGGGTGATCGATATCGATCAGCACGGCTTTTTCAACAAGACCGTTTCCGAATGCAACTATAGCAAAATCCAGGACGTAAGCTATAAGATCAAAGGGATAATGGCCACCATTTTTCATTTTGGCAGCATTCAAATTCAGACGGCCGGCAATGTCGCCAACTTGGAGCTTAATTTTATCAAAAATCCCGCCCGTGTCCAAGAAGTGATTACCGACCAGCAGAGAACGTCTGATTACCGCCCGGCTGGGACCGTTTTGACGAAAGAAGAATTATTAACCGCCGCCCAAAAAATCAACGCCCAGGTCGATGAGGAAGCCATAAAGAAACTTTTTCATCCCTAATCTTTACGTATTATCAAAATTGTAGTAAAATAGGTTAAGTTATCTCAAAAACGATCATGCCTCTTAAAAAAAGCTCGTTTTTCACCCAAATAATCTCTTCCAAATTATTTATCATAACGGGGATCGCGGTTTTGATTTTTTTTGGAGTGTCCTTGAGCAAGGAATTTGCCCGCCGGGTGGAGATTTCCCAGAGAGTTTCTTCTTTGAATAGTGAAATCAGTAGCCTTGAAAAAAGAAACACGGATTTAACCGCCCTGATAGATTATTTAAAAAGCGAATCTTATCGAGAGAGGGAGGCGAGGCTTAAATTAGGCCTGAAAAAGCCGGGTGAAAATATCATCATTTTACCCGAAGATAATAACGTCAACACTAGCACTGATTCGATTGAGTCGACCGCCTCCAATGCGGACGTTCAGAGCAGTTCTCCTCAAAAATGGTGGCAATATTTTTTTAAAAATTAACATTAAGCTAAAATGAATAACGAAATTGAGAACAAAAAAGACGAAGTAAGAGCAAAAAAGACCGGCCGAGTGGCTGGCTGGGCAGTGATCATTGTTATTGCTTTAATCTTTATATTTATCGCGGTTTTTGCCCTGGGAATTTATGTGTTTAGCTGGCAAGACAAATGGACGCAAAAAGTGGAAAAAATAGTTCCTTATCCCGCGGCTCTGGTCGATTATAAGTTTTTGACCTTTAACTCCTATAATTTTGATTTGGATACTTTGGCTCACTATTATCAAGAAGGCGGCGTCAGTGAGAACGCGGGGATAGCGACTCCCAGCGCGGAGAGCATGGAGAAGGCGGTCTTAAAAAGAATGATCAGAAATGAGATTACTCGTCAGCTTGCCAAAGAATACAAGGTCAAAGTGACAAAATTAGAGTCGGATCAGGAACTGCAAAAAATCATGGCTCAGTCTGATGACGAAACAACGGCCATTAACACTCTAAAGACCCTTTATAATTGGACACCGGAGCAATACCGTGATAACGTCGTTTATTATTACCTCTTGCGCAGTAAACTGGCCGAAAAGTTATCTTTTGACGACAATCTGCCTAATAATATCGAAGCGAAAAAAAAGGCCGATAGTGTGTTGGCCGAAGTAAGAGCCAATCCTGATGATTTTGCCAGTATTGCCAAGACCTCAAGTGAGGATACGACCAGCGCTGAAAATGGCGGTAATCTTGGCACGATAGCGCGCGGGCAGATGGTGTCAGAATTTGAAGAAGCCGCTTTTAAGCTCGAAAAAGGAGAGATAAGCGATCTCGTTCGCACTACTTACGGTTTTCACATTATCAAAGTTTTGAATATAACGGGTGAAGGCGAATCTCAGACCCGGGAAGTCAGCCATATCTTGATCATGACCCAGGATATAGACGAATATATCACCGCTCAATTAGCGAAGGCCAGGGTCTATGTTTTTAAGAAAGGCCTGAAATGGGATAAAACGACCGGTGAGGCGATTTCTACGGCGGCCAATCAGCAATAAGCTTATTATCGTCTTGCGCCAGACGGCGTGATTTTTTTATTTGACCCGATTGCCAAGATCTTGAAAATAATCTAGTATTAACTCACGCCACCGTAGCTCAGCTGGTAGAGCAGTGCTTTCGTAAAGCAAAGGTCGTCGGTTCGAATCCGACCGGTGGCTTATTAAATATCCAAAAACGTAATAAATTCCCCATATAAAGAATATACGCTGATCAAAATAACATGAAAGAGGAAGAAAATATTCTTGAAAATACCAAGCCGTTTTTTTACAAAGGTAGTGAATTGGGGGTAATTTAGTCCATGGTTTTGCCGGCAGCCCTAAAGATTTACGGCCGCTCGGGGAATATTTGGCCGATAAAGGTTTCACCGTCGCGGGAGTAAGATTGTCTGGTCATGAAGTTTATCACGAAGTTCCCGAAAAAATTAACCGTTTTGACTGGTACTATTCGTTTAAAATGGCGGCGGATGAGTTAAGGCAAAAAGTAAAAAAAATATTTATTGTCGGTTTTTCCATGGGCGGTAATTTAGCTCTTCTTTTCACGAAAATTGAACGAGGAGTCGATGGTTTGATTTTAATAAACACTCCGATCTATACCAAACCCGGCCGTCTGATATTCTGGTTTATCCCTTTAATAAAAAATTTTAAAAAGTTCACGACAAAAAAAAGGACACAGGATATTAGGGATTATTTTGAGAATGGGAGTAAGGGGTCTTATACCCGCATTCCTTTGGATAGCGCCTGGCAGTTCTATAAACTGGTTCAGGAAACAAAGGAAATCTTGCCCGAGATAAACCTTCCTGTCTATATTTTTCAATCCACGAATGATACTGATATTAACTCCTGGAGCGCGGATTATCTATACCGAAAAATCAAGAGTCCTGATAAAAAGATTGAATATATCAATACTGATCAGCACATTATCATTTCAAATTTTCCCGGCCAGGAAGAAATTTTCTTTAAAATCCACCGTTTTATCCGGGAGAGGGCCGCGCTGATTTAACAAATAACGAATTTTGTGTTATAATAAAAAAACCTTAAAACTAAGGCTTTTTTAAAAAGCGGGCCGCCCGCCTCCGGGAGAGCTAACCTCGCAAATTTGGAGCGGGTAACGGGAATCGAACCCGTCACTCATCCTTGGGAAGGATGTGTCTTACCACTAGACTATACCCGCGGATAACAAAATTATAAACAAAAAATGGCGAGTTTTCAAGTCAAACTAAAGCTTATTATACCTATATTTGTTGGTGTTTTTGTTATAGTCAACGCCTTTAGCGGTTATCCTGCTTTGTCAGTCAACTTAAGGGATTCCGATATAACCCTGCATTTAAGCGCCGAAGTGATACCCAGGGGTTACACAATAATTAAACCCGATGGTTTGATGAAACTAGCGATCAACCCCTATGTCTTGGATATTCCGGCTGACGTCAGCCTGAAAAGCATGACCCAGGAGGGGTTAACGATGCCCCAAGATCTAAATTTGGTCAGTGATATTTTGGAGTATGACATCAGGACCGATCCAATCAAGATTTTCGCCAAAGATCTGGTTATTGTTATGAAATACCGTTCAGATAACTTAAAGACCAAGAAGATATATTTTTACGACAGCATAAACATTAAGTGGCGGCCGCTCTTTTCCGAAACAAATGTTGTCGATAAATCCGTCCGGGCCTACGCCCATCTGCCGTATTCAAAAGTCGCCGTTTTTGAAAGCGATGATTCATACGAGGGATATGCTTCTTGGTACCGTTCTTACCGCTATCCTTCAGGTTGCGCTTCCAATGATTATCCCCTGGATACAAGATTGCGCGTGACTAACTTAGACAATAAAAAGACAGTTATCTGTCAGGTGAAGTCCACTGGTCCTTTTGTGGCTAATCGCATAATTGATCTTTCTTCGACCGCTTTCAAGGCGATCGCTGAAACCTGGGAAGGTACCGCCAAGGTCCATGTTGAGGCCGCTGACGTCGCCGCTTCCGTAAACTCGGCTGCACCCGTTGCTTTAAACCCGCAGGTTCAAGGTCTAGCCGCGCCGTTAGTGAACGCACCGGTTGCCATGATTTACGACGCGGAAAATAAAAAAGTTATTTATGAGAAGAATTCATACGTCAAGCAAAACGTGGCTTCCATCACTAAATTGATGACCGCTTTGGTTTTTTTGGAGACAAATCCTGATTTTGAAAAAGTGGTGACCATTGATGAATCTGATTGGCCGCGGCCCGAGGCCGGAGTGACGATTGCGGTTGCCCCCGGCGACCAGATTACGGTGAGAGATTTGTTTAACGCTATGATCACCGGGTCGGCCAATAACGCGGCTTACGCCCTGGCCCGTTCTACCGGCCTGACTCGTGATGAATTCGTGAAAAAGATGAATAAAAAAGCCGTAATTTTGGATATGATGAGCACGCATTTTGTCGACCCTTCCGGCATAACAGTGGGAAATATTTCCACGACGACCGATATCGCTTTACTGACCAATTATATCATGAAAAGACCCGGAGTTAGGTACGCTTCTATCCGGGGAGATTACACTTATACCATTATTAACAAAAGCGAAAACAGAACGATCCATAACCCCGTCTATCTATATACCAATACTTTGGCTAATGTTCCGATGGTCGCGGCCAAAACCGGCTATATCAACGAATCCGGTTATTGTCTCGTGGCCAAAGCCAGGACGGGCGATGGCCGGGAATTTGTGGCCGTGATTTTAAACAGTCCGACCGTCTATACACGGGCCTCAGACGCGAAGAATCTAATTGAGTACGGCTTGAAGGTTTTTTAAACATGAGTTTAATCAGTTTAAAAAAAGTCTGTAAAAACTACCGCTTGGGAAAAATTATTTTTTCCGCTTTGCGGGGGATAAATCTGGAAGTAAATAAGGGTGATTTTATCGCCCTGATGGGCCCTTCCGGCTCGGGAAAATCCACTTTAATGAACATAATAGGCTGTCTGGACGTGCCTACCTCCGGCCAGTACTTTTTAGACAACCAGGATATTTCCAAGAAATCGCAAAGCCAGCTGGCCAAGATTCGGGGCCGCGAGATCGGCTTTGTCTTTCAGACCTTTAATTTATTGCCCAGGACAACGGTGGCGAAAAACGTCGAGCTGCCCTTAATTTATCTTGGTCTTAACGGCAAACAAAGACAGGAAAAAGTTCTTACCGCCCTAAAAAAAGTCGGTCTGGAAAGCCGCTTGAATCATAAATCGAACGAATTGTCCGGCGGGGAAACCCAGCGGGTGGCGATTGCCCGGGCTTTAGTCACGGAACCCAAGGTGGTTTTAGCCGATGAGCCGACCGGCAATCTTGATTCAAAAAACGGCGAAGAAATTTTGAAGTTGCTCGGTTATTTAAATAAACAAGGGGTTACGATCGTGATGGTAACGCATGACGCTAAAATCGCCGGTTATGCCCAAAAAATAATTAATATTCTAGACGGGCAGATCCTATGACAAAATTTTGGGAAAATATTAAATTAGCCCTGATGGCCATCAGGACGAACAAGGGCCGGGCCTTTTTGACGATGCTGGGTATCATCATCGGTGTCTTTGTCATAATCATACTTATCGGCGTCGGCCAGTCGATTAAAAAAGAGGTTTCAAAGCAAGTAGAGGGATTGGGTTCAAATCTTTTAGTTGTCTTGCCTGGTAAGATGGAAAAGGGGAGCGTACCGACAGGATTGGTCGGCGAAAGTACGTTGACAATCAAAGATGTGGATATCATTAAAAATACGGCCGGGGTCCAGTTTGTTTCACCCCTAATGTTTGCCAGCGCCCAGGTGTCTTACCAGGGTCAAATAGCCAGGGGCGCCATACCCTTGGGGACTAATCCGGCGATACAGTATACTGTCCAGGGGGAATCTACTTCTGGCCAAACACACGGGCAGATGTTTGCCGACGAGGACGTAGTAAATAAAGCGAAAAAAGCCGTAATATTTACGGGTTTAAAAAACCAGTTTTTTCCCAACGAGGATCCAATCGGAAAAAAAATTCTTTTGAACAAAGAAGAATTCGAAATAGTGGCCTATAAAGAAACCGAGGCGTCCGTGACTTTTGGTCAGGAAAGTGAATTTGATAATATGGTGCTTATTCCGTATACGGTCGCGGAAAGCATTAACAATTCTAATAAAGTCCACCGCATTGCCATAAAGGTCGCCGAGGCGGAACAAGTTAAGGATGTGCAGGAGAAAATAAAAACGGAATTACTGGCGGCCCATGACGGAATAGAGGAATTTACCATTTTTACGCAAGAAGAAATCTTAAGCATGTTCGACCAGATTTTAAGCCTTATGACGAACATGCTTTTAACTCTTGCCATTATATCACTGATTGTCGGCGGTATCGGTATCATGAATATCATGCTTGTTTCCGTGACGGAGAGGACTAAGGAGATCGGTTTGCGGAAAGCGGTCGGTGCTTCCAATAGTTCCATCTTAATCCAATTTTTGACTGAAGCCGTTATTTTGGGGCTTTTTGGCGGCGTAATCGGAGTCGGCCTGGCCAAAGTCGGCAGTTTAATCGTTAAATATAAATTCAATTTTGAGCCCATAATTAATTTTTACTCGGTCGGGGTGGCGATCGGCTTTTCCTTAGTGATCGGCATTATTTTTGGCGTCGCGCCCGCCATCCGGGCCAGCCGGTTAAAACCGATAGACGCCCTGCGTTACGAATAGGAATTTTTATGATCAAATTTGTTAATGTCACGAAAATTTATCAGCCGGATAGGGCAGTGGGGGTAAAGAACATCAATTTCCAGGTGTATCCGGGTGAATTTGTTTCCATCGTCGGCCAATCAGGAACGGGAAAAAGCACGATGATCAAGCTTATTATCGCCGAAGTAAGGCCAACCAAGGGGAAGGTGATAATCGGGGATTGGGACATCACTGATATCAGTGAAAGCGAAGTTCCGATTTTAAGAAGACAGATCGGCATGGTTTTCCAGGATTTTAAGCTTTTAAACAAAAAAACCGTTTTTGAAAATGTTGCTTTCGCCCTGGAGGTCTGCGGCGAAGAAAGCAAGAAGATAGAAGAAATGGTGCCGCAGGTTTTGAAGATCGTTGGCCTTGAAGGCAAGAAAAACCGTTTTCCGACGGAGATCTCGGGCGGCGAGCAGCAGAGGGTGGCCATTGCCAGGGCGCTTGTCCATCGCCCCAAAATACTTCTGGCCGATGAGCCGACCGGCAATCTTGATTCAATTAACGCCCACGAAATTATCATGCTGCTGGAGAAGATCAACGAATTCGGCACGACCGTGGTCTTAGTGACGCATAACCGTGAGATTGTCAACTATTTAAAAAAGCGGGTGATCACCATTGATCAGGGCGTGATTATTTCCGATCAGGAAGGAGGCAAATACATCTTATGATTTTTACTTCTTCTTACCGGGCCTTAAAACTAGGGTGGCAGAATTTTTGGCGGAACCGCTGGCTGTCATTAGTGACGGTTTTAATTTTGATCCTGACCTTATTTCTTATCTCATTGATCGTGACCGTTAAGGTGGTCGCGGATAAGACCCTTGATTCCGTCAAGGATAAAGTCGATATGAGCGTATATTTTTCCTCGACGGCCGACAAAACCGTGGTGACCGAGCTTCAGGCAAGGCTTGAGGAAATGCCGGAGGTGACTCAAGTGACTTATATTTCCCCTGACGAGGCTTTGACCAAATTTAAAGAGGACAATAAGGATAATCCGGTGGTTTTAGAGGCGATTGAAGCCCTGGATACCAATCCCTTGGGCGCCGCTTTGGTCATAAAATCAAAAGAGCTTTCTGATTATCCGGCAATCATCGACGTTTTAGACGATCCGGTTTACCAAAACATCATCCAGGATAAAGCGAGGGATTTTGAGAATAACCAGAGTATTATCGATAAGCTTTCAAATATCACCAATAATATAAATAAATTCGGTCTGGTCCTGGCAGCTGTTTTTGCCGTGATTGCCATTCTTATGATTTTCAACACCATTAGGATCAATATTTATTCTTATCGCGAGGAAATCGGCATTATGAAGCTGGTCGGAGCCTCAAACGGTTTTGTCCGGGCGCCCTTTGTCATTGAAAGCATTATTTACGCGCTGATTGCCAGCTTGATCTGTTTGGGCCTTATTTTCACCCTGATCAACACGATTGCCCCTTTCCTTAACCGATTCTTTGCCGGTTACGAACTGAATATTGTCGATTACTTCAATCAAAATTTTCTCCTTATTTTTGCCAGCTTGGTCGTCCTTTCTATCATTATGTGCGTGTTAAGCTCATTGATCGCCGTCCGGCGTTATTTACGAGTGTAATTAAAGGTGGTATCCTATGATTTAAACTTGGTTTCTTAGATCACTATTATATTACAAATTATTGTCGGCAAATCTGCGGGATTATTAAAGATAAAAAATTTACCTCAGTGTTGCGGGGTCGTCTAATGGTAGGACAGCGGCCTTTGGAGCCGTCAATCCTGGTTCGATTCCAGGTCCCGCAGATTTGCCGAAGAATATCACAATTTATTAGCGTCGAAATATATTCCATACCAGACGATTTTTAGTTGAATCAGATATAGTACGGCTGACTTTTTTTATGGCAAAGAGCAAGGTTTATAAAATGAGAGCGTTTTGGGTCGTGACGGCTATAATTTTTAGTAGTCTTGTTTTTTTAATTATTGTTTTTACGGATAATTACTGGCGTCAGCTGCTTTTTTCTCAGACACTTTTAAGGGATAAGATATTGTCTTATGGACCCTGGGCCTCTCTAGTAATTATTACTTACGAAATTATTCAGGTCGTCTTGGCTCCTTTGCCTGGTCAGGCCGTCGATATGGCCAACGGCTATATATTCGGGATAATACGGGGATCATTTAACTCATTTATAGGTATTACTATTGGTTCAATTATTGCGATTTTACTGGCCAGGAAATACGGACAGCCACTAGTCTTCAAAATATTAAGCCAGGAAAAAGTGGATAGAATATACAAGAAGATCGGTCATCGAACATTTTGGTTTTTTGTCCTGCTTTTTTTGATACCTGGCTTACCGGATGATGTTCTTTGTTTTATACTGGGTTTAACTTATATACCCCTCTGGCAGGGGGTGTTGGCGGCTATCTTGGGCCGCGCGCCAAATATTTTAGTTGCGGTTATTTTTGGCGCGACCGGCCAAAGTTTAAGTCCCTGGATTTTTATATTTATGGCCGCCGGCACGAGCAGTCTTCTTTACGCTTTATTCAGGTATTTACCAAAGTTTAAAAAATACCGAGAATTAGGCCGATAGCTTTATAAAAGAATATTTAAATGATATAATACAGCCATGGTAACGTGGAAAAGAACATTAAGGGAATTAAAAAAAATAAAAATCCAAGGGGCAAGCCAAATCGCTCTAACCTCTCTTTTGACATTAAAAGGAATGCCGTTTAAAAAACGGGCGGCGGAAACGATCAAATCGATCAAACTTTTTAAAAATGGCATTTTATGCCGAAGGCCGACTGAACCCCTGGTCATTAACCTGTTTGGCATAATAGAAAAAAGGTTAGGGGTAAAAAAATCACTGGACCGAAAAAGTGTAACCAACGAGGTTGAACGCCTAATAAAGGCTTATGAAGAAATTGAGGCCAAAATCGTAAAAAGGGGGTCTTTATTGATAAAAAGCCGGGAAAATATCTTCACGCATTGCCATTCTTCGCTGGTGGAAAAAATATTGGTTAAAGCCAGAAAAGACGGGAAAAATTTTCACGTTTATAATTCGGAGACGCGGCCGCTTTTTCAAGGTAGAATAACCGCAAAAAATTTGATCAAAAATCATATAAAAGTGTCGCAGGTATGTGATTCCGCCGCTGCTTTTTTGATAAGCGATCATTCCGGCGATGACATCAAGATCAATAAATTGATTATCGGAGCCGATGCGGTGGGTCTGAACGGCTGGGCCGTGAATAAGATCGGCAGTTTCGGTTTGGCGCTCGCGGCCTGGGAATCAAGGATACCGGTTTACGTGGCGACCAGTCTGTTAAAAATAGATCCTAAAAGCCGGGTTAATATTCGTATTCCTTTGGAAAAAAGAAGCAGCCGGGAAATTTGGCCGGAAGCCCCAAGGGGTCTAAAACTGGAAAACTATGCTTTTGATTATATTCCGGCCAAGTTTATTACCGCTTTTATCACGGAATTTGGCTTAATAAAACCAAGTGGCATAAGACTTTTGGTTAAAAGTCATTATCAGGATTTGCTAAAATAATATGTACGATTTGAATTATTTAGCCTTAGGGAAAAAATTCAACCCCAAAAATAATATTTTTGTGACGTTTTTTGTTGATTCTTCTCTGGGTGACAGGGAGGCGGCGGCGGCGATCGCTACCGAGTCATCAATCGGTACTTGGACAAAAGTAAAAACACAGAATAAAAAGAAATTTGACCAGTTGGCCGCCAAGGTTTATTATATTGATTTTAAGAAAAATATCTTCAAAGTCGCCTATCCTCTGGATTTGTTTGAGCCGGGAAATATACCCCAACTGCTCTCTTCTATCGCCGGAAATATCTACAGTCTTAAGGAAATAAAACATCTAAAGCTGTTGGATTTTGAGTTACCCGGAAAATACGTCAGATCATTCGCTGGTCCGGCTTTTGGTTTAGAGGAAATCAGAAAGTTGACCGGCATCAGAGGTCGCCCGTTAATCGGGTCAATAATGAAGCCTAAATTAGGTCTGTCGGCCACCCAGCATGCTCAGCTGGCTTATGAAGTATTATCCGCAGGAGCGGATTTGGTCAAAGACGACGAAAATTTGACCGATCAAAAATTCAACCCTTTCAAGGAAAGAGTGGTAAAAACGCTCGCCCTGGTCAAAAAAGTGGAAAAAACAAGCCCTACCCGAAAATTGGTCGCTTTTAATGTCACGGCCGAGACCGGCGAGATGATAAAAAGGGCGAGATTCGTCAAAACCTGCGGCGGACGGTGTGTGATGATTGACATAGTCACTTGTGGCTTCTCCGGCGTTCTTGCCCTAAGAAGGGCAAATTTAGGGCTTATAATCCATGGTCATCGGGCGATGCACTCGGCGTTCACGCGAGAGTCTCACCATGGTTTATCTATTTTAGTCTTAAGTAAGCTGGCTCGCTTGGCCGGCGTTGACCAGTTGCATTCGGGGACGATTGTCGGAAAGATGGAAGGGGGCCGAGAACAGGTTTTAAATATAAATAATTTTTTAACCTCAAATTGGCATGGCTTAAAAAAGACCCTCCCCATTGCTTCCGGTGGCCTGCATCCCGCTTTGATCCCCAGGCTTATTTCCTTACTGGGCAAAGATGTTGTCTTGAATTTCGGCGGGGGAATTTACGGCCATCCGCAAGGAGCAAGAGCGGGGGTGCTGGCGGTCAGGCAAGCCTTGGAAGCCGTGAAAAAAGATGTCAGTCTGAAAAAATATTCTCTTACTCATCAAGAATTAGAAACGGCGTTAAAACATTTCTAACTTATGTCGTTTTTTCTTAGGGCAAAAAGAATGGATTTTAAATCCGGTCAAGCCATGACGGTGATGATCAATGAAAAAGACGCCGATATTTTTGGTTTGCAGGCCGGCGATCGCACCGAGCTTAACTGGCAAAAGAAGGAAGCAGTCGTTAATATTGAAACGACAAAAACTAAAATAGTTCCGGGATTTATCGGTTTGTTTAAAGAAACCAGCCTAAAAACAAAAATAAGGAACAACGAAATCATTTATTTGGAACTATTCGACCGCCCGACCTCAATCAAGGCGATTAAAAAGAAGCTGAAAGGCGAATCATTGAGTTATCACGAAATGTACACGATTATTCGGGATCTGCTGGCCGGCCGGATCAGTGATTGTGAGCTGGCCTTTTTTATTGCCTCCGGTTTCACCAATGAATTCAGCGACGAAGAATTATTTTATTTGACCAAAGCCATGGTTGATACCGGAGAAAGAATAGATTTTACGGGGAAAACGGTGGTGGATAAGCACTGCGTCGGCGGACTGGCCGGCAACCGCACGACGATGGTAGTGGTCCCGATTATCGCTTCTTCCGGCCTTTTCATCCCTAAGACTTCCTCCAGAGCCGTCACCTCACCGGCCGGCACGGCTGATACGATGGAGGTTCTGGCTCCCGTCACCTTTAAATTAAAAGAAGTGGAACGTTTGGTGCTTAAACATAACGGCTGCTTGGTTTGGGGCGGAGCGACAAATATCGCCCCGGCCGACGACATGATCATCCGTTTGACTAAAGATATTTCTCTTGAGCCATTGTCCAAAATGATCGTTTCAATCATGGCCAAAAAGGTGGCCATGGGCGTCAAATACCTCTTGATTGACATTCCCGTCGGTCCCTCCGCCAAGATACAGGATCAAGACACCGCTCACCAGGTAGCCGCCAAATTTCAGTATCTGTGCGATAAATTCGGCATCAAGCTAAAAGTGACCATTCTTGAAGCGAAAGAGCCGATTGGCAACGGCATCGGGCCGGCCCTGGAAGCAAGAGATGTTTTGCGGGTCTTGCAGCAGAAAGAGAAAAGACCCCTTGATCTGGAAAACAAATCTTTATATCTGGCTGGCCAGCTTTTTGAGCTTTGCGGCCGGGCGCGCCCGGGAGAAGGGGAAGCCATGGCCCAGCGCCTTTTATGTTCCGGTAAAGCCTGGCAGAAAATGAATGAAATGATAGTCGCACAGGGCGGTAAAAATAAAATAGATTCGGAATCCATAACCCTAGGCGCCCAAAAATTAAGAATTTACGCGAATAACAAGGGGCGGATCACTGATATCGATAATCGAGCTATCGATGAAGTAACTCGTAGTTTGGGGGCCCCCAATGACAAGTTAGCGGGCATGCGCCTGCATCAAAAAATCGGCGATGACGTTGAAAAAGGGGAAAAATTAATCACCTTGTTCGCCCGTAACCGGGAGCGTATTTTATTGGCCAAAAAAGCCTTAAATCAGGTCATTATTTATAAAATCCGCCGGTTATGATTATTTGGTCTAATATATCCCCGCACACAAAATACCGGATTTTGGAAATAATACCCGGATTATCCATTTGGCTGACCTTTTTTTTAGCCCTGGTCCTTTCTTTTGTTGTTCCTTTGTGGGTTATATATTTTATCATAGTTTTTGATTTCTATTGGCTGATCAGGGTCGTCTACGTATTCGTATATTTAATAATCGCTTATGTCCGTTACCGTCGCGACATCAGGGTAAATTGGCTGGCGGCCTGCCAAAAAATACCAAAGTGGACGGGGATATACCATTTAGTGGTCATTGCTTCCTACAAGGATGAGATTGAAATCATCCGCACCTCTCTTTTATACCTCACAAAAATCTCCTATCCTTTGGATAAATTGATTGTCGTTTTGGCGCTCGAAGAAAGAGAGGGCGCAGAAGCCCAGGCCAAGGCTCGGTTAATTGAAGGCGAATTCTCGGGAAAGTTCTTTAAATTCTTCTGGGCTCTTCACCCAAAAGATACGCCGGGCGAAGTCGCGGGCAAGGGTTCCAATATCGCTTACGCCGGAAGGCAGATAAAAAAATGGATCGATGCCGCAAGGATTCCTTATGAAAATATCGCCGTTTCGTCCTTTGATGTTGATTCCTGCGTTCACCCGGAGTATTTTTCCTACTTGACCTACAAATATCTGACCGTGGCCAACCCGACGCATACCAGTTTTCAGCCTATTCCGTTGTTCAATAACAATATCTGGGATTCGCCCGCCTTGATGCGGGTGGCCTCTAACAGCACCACTTTTTGGCTTATGAGCGAGACTTTACGCCCGGACCGTCTCTTCACCTTTTCCTCGCATTCCATGAGTTTCAAGGCCTTGATCGACGTTGACTTTTGGCAGTCTGATATTGTGACCGAAGATTCGCGGATATTTATTCAGGGTTTCATTCAGTATGACGGTGATTATCAGGTGACGCCCATGTATATTCCGATTTCCATGGATACGGTATTGGGGAAAAATAATTGGGAAAGTTTAAAGAATCTCTATAAACAGCAGAGACGCTGGGCCTACGGCGTGGAAAATTTCCCTTTCATGTTTTGGAATTTTTTTCCCAATAGCAAAATTCGAGTTTGGCCCAAACTCCGTTATATCTGGAATCAGCTGGAGGGGGTATATTCTTGGGCGACCGCCCCAATTCTTATTTTTGTCTTGGGCAGGTTGCCGGTCTGGGTGATCAGACATTTCGAGCGGCCGGAAATTTACAATCCGGTTGTTTCCAATACCCCCAATATTTTGAACTGGCTGATGGGAGCGGCCATGATCGGTTTATTTATTTCCGCCATCTTAAGCTTAATTATTCTGCCACCGCGGCCGAAAAAACACACATATTTAAAATATCCGTTGATGGCTCTGCAATGGATATTATTTCCGATCAGCATGATCGTTTTTGGTTCATTTCCTGCCATTGACGCTCAAACCAGGCTGATGTTGGGCAAATACCTCGGTTTTCAGACGACAAAAAAGGTAAGAAAAACTTAGGCAAAAACCGCGTCTTTAATCTCCGGATGGCCGAGGATAAAATCGCGGGCGCCGGTTTGCTGCCGGCCGGAAAGCTGAAGTTTTTTGATGGCCATAATCCGGTCTTGGGCGGCCACGTATAGACCTCCTTTATCGACGGTTACCTGGCCTGGCTTGCGCCCGTTGTTCTTTTCATTTATTTCCGCTTCTAAAATTTTTAGGCTTTTATCTCGCCAAATAACATAGGTGCCCGGCCAAGGATTTAGGGCGAGTATTTTTCTTGCCAAGATTTCCGCCGGCAAGCTAAAATCAAGATGACCGTCTTCTTTTTTGATTATTTTGACATAACTTGCCCGGTCGTTATCTTGAGGTTCGGGAATTATTTTACCGGCTAAATAAAGAGGCAGGGTTTTTATCAATAATTTAGCCCCGACGAAAGCCAGCGCGTCATGTAAAGTTTCCAGACCGGTCCCTGGTGAAAGGCCGACTTTTTCCTGTGCCAAAATCGGGCCGGTATCCATCTGTTCATCCATTTTCATTATCGTGACGCCGGTTTCCTGATCACCGTTTAATAAAGCGGCCTGGATAGGGGAGGCTCCGCGGTACCTTGGCAAAAGCGAAGCATGGATATTAAGAGAACCGAAGGGCGGTAAGTTTAGAATTGAGGCAGGCAATATTTTTCCGTAAGCCACCACGATAATGATTTCCGGTTTAAGCGAGGCTAATTGACGAGAAAATCCCTCGTCTTTCATTTTCTCCGGCTGCAGGACGGGGATGTTATTTTCCGTGGCGATTTTTTTGACCGCGGACACGCTTAATTTAAGTTTACGTCCCGCTTTTGAATCGGGCTTGGTGACACAGGCGACGACATTGAAATTTTCCTCAATTAATGCCTGTAAAACTTTTCCGGCAAAAGGGGGCGTACCGAAAAAAACTATCCTAGATTTTTCTTTCATCTTTATTGCCTTTATGTTTTTTTTCCACTTTGTCGGTGAAGAGTATGCCTGAAAGGTGATCTAACTCGTGTTGGATGACGCGGGCCATCAGACCCTTGGCTTTTAATTTTATTCTTGTCCTTTCCAGGCTGTCCGCTTCCAGGACGATAGAATTATGCCTTTTTACGTAGCCAAAAATCCCCGGAATGCTCAGACAGCCTTCTTCGGCGGTGTTTTTTCTGAACGATTTTTTTGTAATTTCGGGATTGACGAAGATAAGACCTCCCTCCTTACTTTTAACACAGATTACCCGGAGAGATTTGCCGATCTGTGGGGCAGCCAAGCCAAGACCGTTTTCTTTATCCAGCGTCTCCAGCATGTCCGCCGATAACTTTAAAACGCCTGCGTCTATAATTTTAACGGACTCCGCTTTTTTTCTTAAAATCGGGGAGCCCTCTTTTTGAATGTTTAGTTTGGCCATAAATCTGTCTTTAAAATCGCTTATAGTATAACAAAATATCAGGATATTTCAAGGCGATTAGAGCAGATTTTCCGGATCAACATCTATCAGCCAATTATCCGGCACAATCTTAAGCATATCTTTTAGTGATTTTAGCGGCGTGGCGAGCGGAATTTTAATAATCAACTGATAACGGAAATTTCCATATTGCCTGAAAATAAAAGCGGGCAAAGGCGGGGAGATGGAAAAATCGGTCAGTTTAATTAGATTTTCGTAAACTATTCTCGCTTGGGCCAAAGCTTGCCGGCTGTCTTTATGCTGACAAGTTAATTTCGCAATTTTTGAAAAAGGGGGATAAAAATAATCTTTTCTCATTTTTAAATCCTGGCGGAAAAATATTTCAAATTGGTCGGGAAAATATTTTATGGCCGGATTATCCGGATGATATGTCTGTATGACCAAACGGCAGTTTTTATTAATCAGCGAATATGATAATAAACGGGTAAGTTGCTGGAAGGTTTTTTCCTGGGCGCGATAATCTGGTAGATTTAAGATGGTATCCGCCGAAACAACTCCGATAAGGCTTATTTTTTGCCAATCAAGGCGTTTAAAGACCAATTGAGTCGTAATTATTATATCAAGACGGGTAAGGGATAAGTTTTTCGGCAGCTTTTCCTCAAAACGGCCTATTTTTGCCCCGGGAAAAAGAACTCTTAATTCGCTTTCGACTTTTTCCGTGCCGATTCCGATGTTTTTAAGGCGTGTTCCCCGGCAGACCGGACAAACAGAAAGGCTCTTTTCCTTTCGGCCACAACGATGGCAAAGCAAATAATAGCCGTTTCCCTCCTGGTGGAGGATGAAGGGCAGATCACAAAACGGGCATTTCAACGTTTGACCGCAATCAAGACAGACCAAGGAGCGGCTAAAACCGCGGCGATTTAAAAACAGCAGGAGTTTTCCCTTGGCGGACAAAGTTTTTTTAATTTCATCTAGTAAAACCGGGGAGATCGCCTGATCAGAACGACTTTTTCTCAAATCCACTAATTTTACACGGCCGGGGCAGGGCGGGGCGTTTAATCGCTTGAATTCATTTTTTACCGTCTTATTAAATGTCTCGATGTCGGGAGAAACGCTTGAAAATACCACTTTTGCCGGGGTCGTTTCGGCCATCTTTTCCGCGATTTTTTTGGCGTTAAAACGCGGATTTTGATCGTACTGTTTGTGATTCTGATTTTCTGACTGATCAATAATAATCAATCCAAGTTTTTTGAAGGGAAGAAAAACGCTGATTGGCGTGCCCAATATGAGGTTTACAGCCTTGTTTTTGATCAGCCAGTAATTTTTAAGATATGCAGAGGACGAAAGCCGGCGGTGAATAACGATAGTTTTTGCCTGATATTTTTCCGGCACGCGGCGCTTAAAATTCTCGATGTCAATTATTTCCGGAAAAACGATCAAAATCTGGCTTTGTTTCTTTATAAAATTTTCAATAAGATTGAGAAAGAAAGAAATATTGTTTTCAGGATGTCGATAAAAGAAAAGATACTTTTTTTGCCGGCTAGCCGTAACTTTTTGGGCTAAAGAGGCAATTTCAGCCGGACAGACGGGGGCGGAAATCGATTTGACAGACGCACTTTTCACCGGGCGCGGTTTTGATAAAAAGGGCGGGGCGATCTGTTTTAAAACAGTGGGCAGGGAAGTAAGATAGTAATCAGAGACAAAGGTCGCCAGTTTGATCTGACCGGCCGTCAAGACCGGTTCGCTCTGGACAATCTCTTTGATTTCACGGATATTTTTATAATTTGTCGCATCTTTGAATTTATAGACGATTCCGCGTATGTTTAGATTTCTAAAGGGGATTATCACTTCCTGGCCAAGCTTTATTTTACCTGATAAATCAAAAGGCACCCGGTAATCAAAATAATCCAGATTTTTAGGCATTTTTCGTAATGGTAATATTTCGGCGAACATGTTCATTTGTGCCTGCTAACGGTGAACCGGTAAAGTGAAATTTTCTCCTGGCTAGAGATACCCGCTTTTTGGCAGGCGATCGATATTTGGTCGTTGACGGTGCGCACACCTTCGATATCCGGCAGAAGCAAGCCGGCGCGTCCATCGGCTGATTTTACGATTACTCCGTATATTTTTGGGTTTAGTTCTTTTTGGCTTTCGATTTTCTCCGGCTCGCTCAAAACATCAACATTTATTTCTAAATCGGTCAGTTCCTTCGGAGTAAGGGGATTAAAGCGGGGGTCGTCAACCGCCGCGCTGACCGCGTTACTGATAATCTCATGAGCCACGTTTTTTTTAGTCGGCAAAAAGGTGCCGATACAACCGCGCAATTCACGGCTGGATTTTTTGTGTAAAGAAACAAAAACGCCGGCTTTTTTTTCCTTCATTTCTGACGGAATATCCGCCGGGAGACTTATTATCTGGCCGGTCCTTATATAGGTTTCCAGCGAGTTCCTGGCTAATTTGACATATTCATCCATTTTGGTTAATGATACCCAAAAATTAAATAATATTTTCGGCCAAATAGCATATTCAACCTAGACGGAAATTGGCCACTAAATAACCGACGCCAAAAGGTCCTTCATAGGAAAGGATTTCCGGAGTATATTCTTTCTGATTTAGACAGCCCAGGAGAATTAAAATTGAACGTAGGCCGCATTCTCCGGCTTCTTCGATTAAAAGGGGATCGAGGCGTATTATTTCCTCGGCCTCCCTTTTTTGGATGAGTTCGATGAGTTTTTTATCGAAAACTTTCCCTTTTTGGGAATAGCCGGCCGGGGCCGACGGAATCAACCGATGGGAAAGATCGCCGGAAGCGATAACCGCGATTCTCCGGTTGGTGGCATGTATTTCCTCGGAAATAATCCGGCCATAGTCATAGTGGGTTTTTAGATCAAGAAGAGAAAAGCTCAGGGGAATTAAAGGCAGGTTTGGTAAATGCCTAGTCAGGTAATAAAGGGGGACCAAATTACCATGATCAAGGTTTTCTTGATTGATCAAAACCGAGGGAAACTGATTTTTTTCCACGCGTTCTCGTAAACGATGGGCAAAGGCCTGATCCGATTTATATTTTAGCTTCAGGCTGAAATCCCCGAATTCCTGAAAATCACCGGTAAATTTTTCCGCAATGTTTATGCCAAATGACTCGGGTATAAGAGGGGCGTGGGGGGAAATAATAACGACGGCATCAGGTTTTGAGGCGTAAAAAATTTCCTCCAGTTTTTCCAGGGATTTTTGGGTCTTAACCACTTGTTTTATATTTTCCTGCCCTATATTAGGTATTAAGAGGGGCGGATGGGGGCAAATAGAAGCAAAAGTAAGCACAATATTTATTGAGTTAAATAATCAATGGGATCGCCCAAAGGATGAATTTCCAAGGCCCGGTCCGTGGTTCTTATGATATTAGTCCATTTAAAACCCATCTGATTGAAAATTTCTGGCGATCTGATCCCGTGTTTTTGGCCGTCGGCGATCAGATATACGCCATTGGCCGATGGTGAGGTTACCAATTCGCCGTCGCGGAATTTAACCGGCTCGCCAGTCGGGTATTTATCCAATTCGGCTCCGGGGACGGTTGTCCATCGGCGCTTGGCGAACTGCGAGTTTAATATTTCCCGAGAAAAAATGGCCCGCTTGACCCCTTTTTCAATATAATAGATACCGCCGGTTTCTTTGACCTGTAAAAGAACGCCGGATGGATTTGTCGTATCAAGCGTTATTTTCTCACCGGCTGGATAGGCGGCCAAGTCTTCCCAGGTAACCATAACGGTTTCTTCCGGGCTGTAGCCTAAATTGCGGAAAGCTTCGCGCGAAGTTATCGGTCTCTTTTCTCCGTTAACAAGGAGGTAAACTCCGCCGGAAGGGGCCTGCAAAAGGCTGAAATCGGCGAATTTGATCGGCGCGCCGTAATCATAGGCCATTATATCATTTATGGAAACGTCGATTACTTTATCAAAACTGTAACTCGATAAAAAAGCGGATCGGGAAACAAAATTATATCTTTTGTTGTTTCGTATTAGCCAAATACCAGACTCACCCCTGACCCGCAGAAGAGAGCCGTTGGGGTATCTTTTAACGAACCAGCGCGTCCAGATATTCCAAAAGGATAAATTTCCGGAAATATGCGGAGTATAGGTATAGAGGACGGCCGTGGCGTTATTTACGGGGGTTACTGACTGACCGTCAACCATTTTCGTGATCCCCGGACCCCAGCCGGAAATCGTGTGTCCGTATTTTTCCAAACCGCCTAAATAATAATCTCCCCTTAGACGCTGAACGGCGTAGGACAATTGATTGGAAAAACCCCTGTATACTTGGAGGGCGGGGTCGCTTTTCGAGCAGCTGTCGCAGACGCCGTAGCCCATAGCCCAATCATACTGATCGGTGGATGGCGTTGAATCCGTCACCAGGCTTTGTTCTTTTTGGAGCGTGGCCAGGATGAATTTTGGGTTGATATCATAGCTTACGGAAAAGTCATAGATTATCTGACTGGCGTTTTTAGCCACTCCGTCGACGCTTGAGCGGTATTGTTTCAAGGTACCGGTTTGACGGTTGAGAAAATCTTGGATCCTATTTAAAGACATCGCTGATCCATCAGTCAGATCTGAATCGGAGATAATATTATTTTTATCAAAACTCAGGGCCATGAGGCTTTGGGGAAGAAAAAGAGCAAAAAGACAGATAATTAGAGATATTTTTTTCATTTTATTATTTTCCCTTCTAATTTTCGGCCGCATTCCGGGCAGCGACCTTGTTTATCTTTTCTTTCTATGTCATAGCCGAAACGCTTAATGACTAAGGCTCGGCATTTAGGACATTGGGTGTTTTCTCCTTCTCCAACGACATTACCGATATAGACGTATCGAAGCCCGTTTTTAAGACCAATCTTTCTGGCCCTGACTAAGGTGTCCACCGGCGTGTCGGGAATGTTTCCAAGCTTATAAGATATTGAGCCAGAAAAACGGGAGAGATGCCAGGGAACTTCCGGTCCTAATTCGTGGCGGATGAATTCTGACATCTGTTCAAACATGGCCGTCGAATCAGAAAGAGTGGGAATTACAAGAGTGGTGATTTCCAGCCAGACGCCCATTTTTTTTAGGGTGGTCAAATTATGCAAGATGGGGGGGAGGTGAGCGCCGCAGTTTTTGACGTATGCTTGATCATCGAAAAATTTTAAATCAACGTTTATAGCATCAAGATATCCATCGGCCATTTTAAGGCAGTCATCAGACATGTAGCCGTTGGAGACAAATAAATTTTTTAATCCTTTCTTCTTGGCTAATTTCATCGTGTCGAGGGCGTATTCAAAAAATATGGTCGGTTCCGTGTAAGTATAAGCGATAGAAGCGCACTTGTTTTTTAAGGCATCCTCAATGATCTTTTCCGGCGGTAAGTCTTGGCCGACGATTTTCCCGGCTGTTTTAACTCCTTGGGAAATCGGCCAGTTTTGGCAATTATCACAGCGTAAATTACAGCCTAAAGTGGCGACGGACAAGGCCATACTTCCAGGCAAGAAATGAAAAAATGGTTTTTTTTCAATTGGGTCTACCGCTTCACTGATCGCCTGAGCATAAACCAAAGAATAAAGGACGCCGCTTTTGTTCTCTCTCACACCGCAAAGACCGCGTTGTCCAAGCGTAATCAGGCAGCCATGCTGACAAAGCCGACATTTTATCGTCTTATTCTTTAGTTTTTGATATAGATATGCCTCTTTCATGCCTGGATTATATTATAGCATTTTAAAGCAGATTTACAAAAAGGCAAAAATTTGTTATAATTCAATTATGCTGATGCGATGTTTTGTGGCCCTAAATTTAAGTCCTGAAGAAAAAAGAAAAATTGGTGATTTTTCGCTCGCTCTTAAAAAAGATTTACCCGGATTCAAGTTTGTTGAAAGTGATAATATCCATCTTACTTTAAGATTTTTGGGCGATATTTCCCTTCGGGAGAGACAAGAAACCGAGAGTAGCCTGGGTAAAATTGCGGCCAATATTACGCCGTTTGCCTTGGAATATGACGGATTGGTGGCCCTTCCCTCATTTTATCAGAGCAAAATCTTGGGCATTGGAATAAGAAATAATCCCGCTTTAACAAGATTGTATGGAGAGATAAATTCAGTTTTTAATTTATTAAAAATAGGGGACGAGGAAACTAGGGCATTCATACCTCATTTAACGCTCGCCCGCGCCAGAGGTTTTGCCGGAGACCTTTCATTTTTAAGGGGTATGAGCATTTCCGGCCGGCAAAAAGTGGCCAGCCTTGAACTGATGAAAAGCGATCTATCAAAGGAGGGCGCCAATTATAAAATCATCCAGTCGTTTAATTTATGCCAAAAGTAAATATATTAGGCGTTGACATTGACAGCAAGCCAAAAAAGGAAATACTGGAGGATCTGGGATTTTTTTTAAAGAGCGACCGACCCCACTTGATCACGACGCCGAATCCCGAGATCTTGCTTCAAGCGCAAGAGAATCAAGAGCTAAGGAATATTCTGAACAAATCCGATTTGGCTATACCTGATGGCTTCGGCCTGATACTGGCTTCCCTGTATTTAAAAAATAAAATCAAGCAAAGGATTACCGGCGTGGATTTAATGCTTGATCTTTGCTTGCTTGCCTCGCAAAAAAATTATTCCGTTTATTTGCTCGGCGGTCTGGGGAGGGTGCCGGAAAAAACCGCCATCAAGCTGATCAAAGAATATCCCTCTTTAAAAATCGCCGGATATGACAATGGTTTTCGGGGCTGGGGTTGGCGTTTGTCGGACAGTACTATCATTGAAAAAATAAATCGCGTTAAGCCGGATATCCTTTTTGTGGCTTACGGGGCCCCTAAGCAGGAAAAATGGCTTTATCATTATTTGCCGAAATTGAAGACGGTAAAGATAGGGATGGGCGTGGGCGGGGCCTTTGATTATATTTCCGGCCAGGTCAAACGCGCCCCGCTTGTCATGCGAAAAATCGGGTTAGAGTGGCTTTTCCGCCTTTATCGTCAGCCCTGGCGTTTTCCCCGCATTGTCAAGGCGACCGCCTATTTCAGCTCAGAGGTTTTAAAAAATAAAAGAAAAATAAAATGAACAAAAAATATATTTCGGCTCTGGCGACTTTCACCGGTACGATCATCGGCTCCGGTTTTTTCGCCCTGCCTTATGTTGCTTCGCAAAGCGGTCTTCTGATCATGCTTATATACTTTGTAGTTGTCGGCTCCACGATATTGGCGGCGGGACTTCTTTACGGCCAAGTGGTAACGGCCAGCGGCGACGCAAGGCGTCTGCCCGGCTATGCGGAAATGTACCTGGGCAAAAAAACCAAAAATGTCGTTTTTTTCACCCTCACCCTGGGTTTGATCGGCACCCTCCTTTCTTATCTGATTATAGGCGGCGAATTTTTAGCCGGTCTTTTTCAGCCTTTGCTGGGCGGCCCCTTGATCTTGTACGCTTTTGTATATTTTGCCTTTGGCGCCTTTTTCATTTTTAAAGACGCCCGTACGATCGCCCGGGTGGAGATTATCATGATGATCTTGTTTTTTCTTTTGGTCATCCTTTTTATGTTTTTTGGCTTTCCCCACATTAACTGGGAAAATTTGAAGGTTCCGTCGAAAAACATCTTTTTGCCTTTCGGCGTGCTTACTTTCTCTCTTTGGGGCTTATCGGTCGTGCCGGAATTAAAAGAAATGCTAAAAGGCGAAGAATCAAAAATGAAAGGAATCATGATCTGGGGCGTGATTATTTCCGCCATCTTCTATATCCTATTTATTCTCCTTGTTTTGGGCATCACGGGGGTTAATACCGCCCCGCAAGCAATCAGCGGTTTGGTTGGTATATTGGGCGAAAAAATCATTCTTTTCAGCTATATCTTCGGTTTTTTGGCCACTTTTACCTCTTTTATAACCCTGGGCTTGGTTCTAAAGAAAATATTCTGGTATGATTACGGCATACCCAAGCATTTTTCCTGGTTTTTCGCCACCTTCATTCCCTTGGCTTTGTACCTTTTAGGCATGAAAAGCTTTATCAATATTATCGGTGTGACCGGCGCTTTTATGCTGGGTATCGAAGGGATAGTGATTTTTTTGATCTGCCTAAGGGCCAAAAAAGCATGTCTCGGCAAAACCGCCTATAATTTTTGGATGCCGACTCCCGCCAAATATTTTTATATCCTTATTTTTGCGACGGGCGTTGTCTTTGAGATTATTAATTTATTAAAAAAATTATGAGCGTCCGTGTCCGTTTCGCTCCCTCACCCACCGGTGAACCCCATGTCGGGGTATTGCGCACCGCTCTGTTTAATTGGTTGTTTGCCCGAAAAGAGGGCGGTCAGTTTATACTGCGCATTGAAGATACCGACCGGGAAAGATATCAGGAAAAAAGCGTGGGAAGCATTATGGAGGCGCTGACCTGGCTGGGTTTAGCTTGGGACGAAGGCCCGATTTATCAGTCAAAAAGGCGGGAGATCTATAAAAAAATGGCCTTAAGGCTGGTACGAGAAAAAAAGGCCTATTATTGTTTTTGCTCAAAAGACAGGCTGGAAAAGCTTAGAATCGAACAGGCGGAAAAGAAAATGGCCCCGCGCTATGACAAATGTTGCTTGAAATTAAACCAGGGGGAAATTGACAAAAATTTAAAAGAAGGGATGCCCTATGTTATCCGTCAGAACATACCGGAAAGCGGGGTCACGGAGTTTAAAGACATAATTCGGGGAATAGTCTCTTTTGAAAATAATAACCTTGATGATTCCGTGCTTTTAAAATCTGACGGTTATCCCACCTATCACCTGGCCGTGGTGGTCGATGACCATGAAATGGGCATTACTCATGTTATCCGCGCCGAAGAATGGCTGCCCTCGACGCCCAAGCATATTTTGCTTTACCAGGCTTTCGGATTTCCTCCGCCTGCTTTTGCCCACCTGCCCATGATATTGGGCCATGATAAGAAAAAGCTTTCCAAACGCCACGGCGCGACTTCTGTCCTGCAATATATCAAGGATGGTTATCTACCGGAAGCGATGCTGAATTTTCTCGCTTTTTTGGGCTGGAATCCCAAAACAGAAAAGGAATTTTTCAGCCGCGAGGAGCTTATCAAGGAATTTTCCTTAGAAAACATAAACAAAGCCGGAGCGGTTTTTAATCTTGACAAGCTTCTCTGGCTTAACGGTTTGTATATCAGGAATCTGTCTTTAGAGCGCTTGATCAAGGCTGGCCAGCCATATCTTCGACCGGAATATCAGGCCAGGGCAACGGAAAAGAACATAAACTTGGAAAAGGTCTGGCGAATGGCCCAGGAAAGGATTAATACTCTAAAACAAATCAATTCACTTTGCGATTTTGTTTTTGAAGAGATCGACTATTTGCCGGAAATCTTGATACCGATAAAAAGCAATAAAAACGAAACAGTCGGCAACCTTAAGCTAGCCCAAAAGCAATTGGAAAACGTCAAGGAGGCTGAATTAAAAGCGTCTGATTGGCGCCAAATCTTTGAAAAGTACATTCAAGAGAATGATCTGAAGACGGGGAAAGTACTTTGGCCCCTGCGGGTGGCGCTCTCGGGCAAACGTGCTTCGCCGGATGTCTTTGATATCCTCGAAATTTTTGGCCGGCAAAAATCACTTGATAAAGTCAAAAAAGCGCTTATTAAACTGGAAAACTTGTAAAACCGGCCATTTTTTGCTATAATGCATTGCAGTTGAAAGAAAGCCTAACTAGAGCAAAAATGGCCAAAAACAAAAACATAATCAATCGCTCAAAACAAATTTCTGTCTACATGACAGTCTTCATAATGTTGGCTGTTTTTTTGATTTCTTCGCTGCCCCTTATCGCCCAGGAAGTGAATGGTAGTGCGAACAGTAATTTGAACCGCTCAAATAATAATGATAATACGAACAGTACGGTTGTTTCTGCCCCCGAAGAAACGGGGAACCTGTCCAGCGAAATCAGTGAAAAAAGAAAAGCCATCGATGAATTGAACCAACAATCAAGGGTTTATCAAGAAAATATCAGCCAAAAGCAGAAAGAAAAAGCGAGCCTAAATAATGAAATTTATTTGCTGAATAACCAGATAAGCTTGGCGAATCTTGAAATAACCAAAAAACAGACGGAAATTGAACAACTCCAGCTTGAAATAGAAAAAACCAAGAGCGAAATAAAGGAAAAAGAGGATGAAATAAACCAGCGCAAGAGCCGGATCGCTGAGTTCTTAAGAATCATTTACAAGAACGGCCAAAAATCCTATCTGGAAATTGTCTTGCTGAACGACAGTTTTTCCGATTTCTTCGGCCAGATCAAATACACAAATGAGATCCAAAGCGAGATTAAAAAGGATTTAGATGAGTTCGTCGTCTTAAAACACGATTTGGAAGTAAAAGAAGAAGATCTCTCGGGTAAAAAGACCGAACTAGACGACACCAAGGAGGTTTTAGTCCGCCAAAAAACGGATTTAGGCCAGCAGGTTGATTATCAAAACATACTTTTAGATCAAACTTTGAGTTCGGAAAGCGAATATCAGGCCTTGCTTGCGGAATTGACCAAGCAGCAGCAAGCGGTAGAAGCGGAAGTGTCCTCCTTGGAAAAAAGAATGCGGG
Organism: Patescibacteria group bacterium; assembly: GCA_041649715.1. Taxonomy (GTDB): domain Bacteria; phylum Patescibacteriota; class Patescibacteriia; order JAXHNJ01; family JAXHNJ01; genus JBAZMP01. Next base: position 531,660 of record JBAZMP010000001.1, on the reverse strand, counting down.
CCAAATTGGCCTCAGAAAAAGGAGAAACATATTACGGTGAATTTTCCGGCACATTCGTTTGGCCGGTTGATTCCCAGGTGGTTACCTGCGGTTTCCACTGCGATGGCTATCCTTATCAAAGGTGGCTGGGCTCCCATCCGGCCATGGATATTTCCACGTCCCAAGGCTCGCCGGTCTATGCCGCCGCGGACGGCTATGTCGCCATTGCGCGAAAACTGGACTGGGTGACGGATGCCAGCGGCCGCAAACGTTCCGCTTACAATTACGTGAGCATTATCCATAACGACACCCTTTCCACGGTCTACGGCCACTTGAGCCGTATCAATGTCTCGGAAGGGGATTTTGTCACCAAAGGCCAGGTAATAGGAGCCAGCGGGGGACTGCCAGGCACGGCCGGCGCGGGCGTTTTTTCCACCGGCGCGCACCTGCATTTTGAAGTCCGCAAAGTCAATGAAAGCGGTATTCCGATTCCTGTCGATCCAGCTACATATCTATATTAAAAATGTGGATAAAAGGGTAAACTGCTATAAACCTTTTTTTAGTTGGGGATAATTAATGTTATTAGTGATAAGTCCTTGAATATTAGCCAAAAAAATAACCAAAATAGTACTTGACATGATTTTTGGGTATGTTAATATATAATCAGTTCTAAAGAACAATCGCACATATCTGAGAGAGCTCGAAGCTTCGGCAACGAGCTCTTTTTCTTTAACCATAAATGATCATTAATATAATCTATGGCCAGGATTTTTGGCTTGACATTTTGCCCAAAGCCAAGTAAGGTGTATATAATAAAATTCCTCGCGTCCTTTTATCATGTTTCTTCAAAGGAGGGAAAAGATGCCCAAAAAGCCGATTTTTGAGGCTCCGGTCGGTCCTAGCCAGCTCGTCAGCGGGTTGGGCTGGAATCCGAATAACCAGAGCATGATTGGGAACGTCGTCTGCGAGATCTGCGGCACCAAGCACACCGGGACAAAGGATGAGCCTTTGAGCGTCGGCACGCTGCTTGACCGAACCTACGTGGAGAAGTGCTGCGGCGCGGCCGTCGACATGGTCTATCGTCAATTCGGCGAAGTCTTCGCCATCAAGATGCTCGAGGATTTCGAGGTCAACCCGACCAATCCGCTCTTCCGCGCCTTTCAGGGCCGTCTCTACGGGGTGATGCAACGCTCCGGCCACAAACTGCGTGATCTCGCCCAGCAGCTGTCCGATCACTTCGACAGTTTCTTCGGCCCCAAGGCTAAGCCGTAACAAGCGGCGCATGACCGTTCTTTATAAGGAGCCTCTCCAAGGCTCCTTTTTTGCCGATTAAACTCTCATTTTTATGCTTTAATTTGACTCATTTTTACGGTTTCGTTATAATGATCAGCAGATGATTTATTCAATCAGACAAATTTATTTCAAAAAAAACCGATTCAAACCGGCGTGATTTGGGGAAAAACACTCTTTTTTTCAAAGAAATCATCCCGCCGAGCGCGGGATTTTTAAAATGCCACATCCCGATATTAATAATTTTATGAGATCAAACATCAAAAAAACATTAGCGTATTACTGGCGGGCGAGTTTACATTACAAAAAAACCCTCATCTTGACCCTCGTAGGCGTTATCGGAGCGGCGGTAATGAACGTGATTGTGCCCCTGTATTTGAAAAAATTCGTTGATCTGCTGACCAGCGGACAATTGATTTCAGCGGTAGTCAGCAGTTTGATTTCAGTGGTGGTGATAATCACTTTTTTGCGCCTCGCCCAATGGATTTTTTATCGATTAACCACATTTTCGGCCAGTAACTTTCAGTCCAAGGTCATGGCGGATCTTACCGAGTATTGTTTTGCCTATTTGCAAAAACACTCTCTCGGTTTTTTTACCGAAAACTTTGTCGGCTCGTTAGTAAAAAAAGTTAAATGGTTCGCCCGTTCTTTTGAAGTTATCACGGACCGTTTGTTTTGGGATTTGGGCCCCCTGGTAATAAATATCGGTATTATTATCGCGATCCTTTTCCGGCGAAATATATTTTTAGGCGGCGGTGTATTGGTTTGGCTTGTGGTTTTTCTGGTAATAAACGGCGTTTTTATCCGATTTAAACTAAAATATGACCTCCGGCGCAGCGAGGCGGAAACTAAGACCACGGCGGTAATCGCCGACACGATCACTAACCAGAGTACGATCAAGCTTTTTGACGGCTACGAACGTGAAATCAAGGGGTTTGGCCGGGTTAATGAACGCTTGCGAGTTTTGCGCAAGCTGACCTGGGACTACAGCAATATCTTTGAAGCGGTTCAGGGATTCTTAATGAGCGGCCTGGAGATAGGAATTTTATTTCTTTCTATATTTTTGTGGAAGAAGGAGATAATAACTATCGGGGATTTTGTTCTAATCCAAACTTACCTTATCAATATTTTTTCTCGTATCTGGGATTTTGGCAAAGTGATCCGTCACATTTATGAAAGTTTGGCTGATGCCGAAGAGATGACGGTCATTTTGGAGATGCCTCTTGAAATAACGGACGCGCCGGGGGCAAAAGACCTAGTGGTGTCAGAGGGTATCATAAATTTTGACCGGGTAGACTTTAACTACCAGAAGACCCGCGCCGTTCTGAAAAAATTTAACTTGGCGGTAAAACCTTGCGAGAGACTGGGCGTGGTCGGTCCTTCCGGCGCCGGAAAAACCACTTTGATAAAAATCTTGCTGCGTTTGCATGAAGTGACGGCCGGCCGCGTCATCATCGACGGCCAAAACATAAGCCGTGTCACCCAGAAAAGTCTGCGCCGGCAAATCAGTCTGGTCCCCCAGGATCCGATATTGTTCCATCGGAGCCTTAGGGATAACATCCGTTACGGCCGGCCCGAGGCAACGGATAATGAGGTGATCAGGGCGGCAAAAGTTGCCCACTGCCATGAATTTATCGTTAATTTGGCTGAAGGGTATGAGACGCATGTCGGTGAGCGGGGGATCAAACTTTCCAGCGGCGAACGCCAGCGGGTGGCGATTGCCCGGGCCATTCTTTATAACGCGCCGATCTTGGTATTGGATGAAGCGACCTCTTCCTTAGATTCCGAATCAGAACGGCTGATTCAGGACGCATTAGATGAACTGATGAAAAATAAAACAGTCTTGGCCATCGCCCACCGTCTTTCCACCATTAAAAAAATGGATCGTATCATTGTGATAGATGGAGGCAGGATCACGGAAGAGGGGGCTCATAACCAGTTGATCAAGAAACGGAACGGCATATATAAGAATCTTTGGCAGCTTCAAGCCGGTGGGTTTATTTGACTTATTGGGCCTTGACTTAGATATATTCTTATGCTAATATCTTAGGCTGATCTTTTCTTAAAAGGGGATTAACAACGAGGAGGTAGAGATGAACAGAGTGCTCGGAATAATGATACTTTGTTACGGTCTTTTCGTTTTGTACGTCGTGGCGGGCGGTTTACGCTGGCTTCGTAACCTGACGGGAACGCTAAACGGCTGGACAAAATGTCCGGGCTGCCGAGACACTTGGTGGGGCAAAGAAGCCGGCCTGATTCTTTATAAGCCCCAGAATGGGGAGCCTGTCCGTCAGGCCAGTTTCTCTCTCTGCGAAAGCTGCCTGGCCAATCCCGGCCTTTTAGACGCAGACGAGATCTGCCGAAATGTTTCTAAAGAAGGCTGGTCAGATAGACGTGTACAGGCGATCAGGGAAGCGGTCTTGAGTTTTCAATCCGGCGGAGGCAATTTGCGCCGACTCTAGTGTACTTTCTGATTTCGTGATAAAAGGACTCTTAGCGAGTCCTTTTTCTTTTTATCTGTATTTATTTAGTAGCGTTGAATTAGGTCTTGACAATATAGACGAGGTATGATAAGGTTTAATAAAGGTAGCGCAGAATCAGTACAAGCCCCTAGTCAACGCGTCGAGGACGCTAATTGAGCAATTCTGCTCGGTGCGTCCAAGTGGAGTGTCTACGAACGTCATCTCCACCTCACGAAGCGTACACGCTTCAATATCGTTCCTTCGCATATCTCTTGCATATCCCCTCCTACAAGAGCCCCACTTCGGTGCGGGCTCGTTTTTTTATTGCCTTAAAAACGGAAAAGTAGGGGATAGCAGTGTTAGGAATTAGGTCTTGACAGAAATCAGAAAGTGTGCTAGTATGATTGGTCATTCGGGAAATACCCGACTGACATTGGCCTCCACTCACCGATCTTTGGAAAAACCGGAGACGGAAAGAAGAAAGGAGTCAGCCATGTTCTATCTATGGCGCAATGGAGAGACCGAGCAATTCATGTCTGTGGGGGGCGAGCTCGAAGTCGCCGATCCGACCGTGCTGGATGGCCAGCGGTATGACTACGGCACGGCCTATGTCCATTTTCCTGTAACCGCTCATCGAGAACAGGGCTTATACCGTTACAAGACGGCCGAAGCCTCACTGAAAATTCAGTGGTCCGGACAAAGGGATATGTATTTCGCGATGGTCAAGTTCGTGGATATCCGCGATGCCAAGAAGCTGTTCCTCAAGATTATGGGAGGTCTGATCTGGCCGGAGATCTGCTACGAAAAAGAGATGTGTCCTTCGCCCATGCGTCATCTCCGCCAGCTCTTTCGCGAGGCCTGGGAGATCATCCGTCGGGATATCTCCAACAAGTATTACGGCCTTCGCCGTAACCTCGCCTAGCACCAAGACTTCCGAAAGGAGTTTTGAAAGCCGTTGGCCTTGCCGACGGCTTTTTCTTAGGCCCTAAATATCTTGACTATTTTATCAGGTCATGCTAAATTAATGTATCCTTATAAATCAGCTAATAAATCTGTCAAAAAGGCGCCTACACAGGAGGATGGAAATGCCCAGTTTATGTCCGGTCTGTGGCCGCTACTATTGCGACCACACAGCCCAAGAAAGAGGGCAGACGCGCGATGAGATGATGCGCGACACGACAGACGAGGAACATGCTTTCTGGCTGAAAGAGCAGAGCAATTCGGATGCCATGATCGCGTTCGCCAAAGCCCATGCCCACGATCCGGTTCCGGAAAAAAAGTAGTGCCGGAACATACGTTCACCAAGCTTGAGCCCTGGTTGGGATTTTCCCCGGGGCTCGCTTTTATCTAGCTAAAGATAGAGGATAGTCGTGTTTGCAATTAGATCTTGACAAAAATAAAAAATGGGTGTAAGTTAATCAGATTTGCACATTTCAGCCTGATTAACAGTCAACGAGGAGGGAGTAAATGCCAGAAGAATCTATGATCAAGTGTTCGGTCTGCAAGCAGATGAAGCCAGCGCTTGGGGCCAGGATCCATCCCAAGTGGAAGCATATCAAGGTCTGTGCCGACTGCATCGGCATCTGCGTCCGCTGCCACGGGAAGGTGACAATCCCCAATAACTATTTCTGCACGCACTGCTGGCGCGACGCCAAAAAGTCGGCTTTTGACATTCCCGTGCCGAAGGCCGGCGAATCGGTGCGTGATCTCGAACAACCGAGAATGAGCCCAAGAAGTCCGGTATCCGGCCGCAGACATATACCTCGGAATCCCTATTGCCGGGAAGAGGATGTTTAAACCTTCTGCCAAACTAAAAGCAAGGAGCCGCCCAGGCTCCTTTTTTTAACCAAAATTCAACCTTGACAATCTTAAATATATTTGCTAACATTTTTAGCTAAACATGCAACAATTCTGATTCTTTAAAATCACAATCAGGGAGGGTAAACAATGACTCTTATCGGCCCGGTATTCAAGGTCGGCGAGAAAGTTGATTGGGCGGATCCCAGCGTTACTATCGCCCATGAAGACGGACAAGGACCTTTTATCGTGCTGGCTGTTGAAAGCAATGATAGGCACTTTTCCCGTGGAAGCCATTCCCAGGATAAAAGCAAGGATCTCCGCCAGCAGCTGGTCAATGACCGAGGCCGCGGCGCTTTGCCGTCCCAGTGGATCAGCATTGAAACGATGGGCGGGAAGCTGCTTAGAAACAAGGATGGAAAACCGGCGAAATACGCCTCGGCTTATTTCAAAAAGATGGACAAAGAAGGGAGTGACTGATGTCAAGGGAATTCTCAAGCGTCGAAGAAGCCAAGCACTATGCGGCCGCTATGGCCGGCTTGGATCCAGACAAAGTCACCTTCGAGGAAGTGTCGAACCTCAAAGTATCCACGATAGCGGATCATCTGCTGAGTGATCCCAAGACTCCGGAAAGGGTAAAAGCCAGTATTCGCAAGCGGCGGAAAGCGCAAAAAGTGTTCAAGTTCATGACGCCGAATGGGGAAGCCAAGATCGTGATCGGGCCTTTCCGCGACGGCTTCGACTGCTGGGCAATCGGAGAAAACGGCTTTGCCATGAGTTTCTAGCCGCATAAAAGATAGTCCTTTGATCGGCGGGGCTTCAAGCTTAAATGCCCCGCTTTTTTTATTACCAAAAAAATTAGATCAGGGGATAATCATATTTTTCCATTTAGAAATAGTATTCTAACGGGTTTTAGATTTTAGTGTTTCGAATTTGTTTAAAATTTAGGATTTAAAATTTTGGATTTAAAAAAAGAGGTGCAGAGCTCCCGAATGGAGTTGCACCTTACTTAACTTACATCTCAAAATCCCGCTGGGTTGGTTGCGTCAAAGACGACAGCCGGCTGGTAGCCATCCGGCGGGCAGAGAGCGGGCAACTTTCTGGGCTGCCGGCCACGGTAGATTACCACGTAAACCGAGCCGTTGCCCACGTTACTGAAGAGAGCCTCTTCTGAAAATACGAAAGTATCGATGGCGATATGACTTTCCGTATCCTTCTGAATCAAGGCGATTCGCCCCTTGACCGGAACCAGCCTCAGGCTGAAAGCTTCGAATCCCTTCCGGTCATTGATCGAGTAGGGGAAACGGGACAGCTCAATCTGAAGCATAAGCTGGCCGGCGAGATCGTCAGCCACGATATCGAAAGGAAGCTTTTGGCACAGCAGGCTCAAGGCCACTCTCCGATTGGACCATTCACTGCCGAAAATACCGGGCTGAAGGCTGAGTTTGCTCCAGTCAGCGCGGAATTTCTCGAGCACGACGAGCGGGATCTCTTCGTTCTCAAAGAACAACCGGATATTGCCGATAAACTTCATGCTTCTCAACCTCCTGTTTTAAGACCAAGGAATCGCTTGCATCGGAAAACTTCTTAATGAAAAATGTTAGCATAATAAATGATAAATGTCAAGACATACTTTTAGTCTTGGATTTGAAACAAAATCAGGTCATTTCGTCCTGTTTTTTGGTAAAGAAAAAGCCCGGCGAGGATCGTCGGGCGAAGAGCTAGATTCAGGATATATTGTCTCCTTACGGTTCGCTGTTCTCCGCGACTATGTCGCGCATTCCTCCGCAAAGGCAGGCCTGACGGCCGTGTTCATCCGCCGGAAACATGGTCCTGCCGCATTTGGGGCAGCGGGGGCCGCTGCTTTGCCCAGCTACTTCGTCATTAGCCTCCTTATCCTCCTGGCTGATTCCGCACAGGGGGCAGGTGAAAATGTCTTCGCGTTTCCTGGGAATGTATTCTTCCCCGCAGCTCCAGCAGAAGAGCACGATATCCCTTTCCTCCACCGAGCTGGGATAGATGATGTGGATCTCGGCGAAATGCCCGTTGACGGTCAGAACCTTGAAAAGGTTCAGGATCGTACCGCCGCCGATTGAGGGGATGAATTCCCAGTAGACCCGGCCTTCTTGCAGCGATTTGGGAATTTCCAGGTTGCAGCGGAATTTCGCCCATCTGATCGGATCATGGACCAGAAAATTCCAGCGTTCTGGCATGGCTTTCCACCTCCGGTTCGTGTTTGAAAACATTAACCTTGGCGCTAAAACCTTAGCGGTATTTTGTTTTTTTGTCAACCCTGTTTATGCCAGGGTTTAGAGTTTAGGATTTTGGATTTAGTGCTTCGGATTTAACAAAAGAGGCCCTTTCGGCCTGCTTTTTGATTAAGGATTGATTTTTGTCTTGACAAATAAGGCAATTTAATATAAGACATAGATATATAAATGGTTAAAAGTGTTTTTGGTTTTCATGACAATAAGGAGGAAGAAGTCATGAAAGGAATGCTCTTTGTCATTATTGCGTTTGTCGCTTTCTCTTTCGCTGGCGTCGCCAGTGCGGAAAACCCGCCATCGCAAATTTTCTGTGTTCCTGCCGGTGACCCCAATAACGGCACTACGCTAGATATTACCGCTGATATGAGTGGGAATATCTACTACACAGAAATAGGTGCAGGGGTTACCAAACTCAATTATCAAGGTCAGCCTCTCCTTACTTGGGGGGCGGGACTATTCAGTACTCCTACCGGTATCGTGGCGGGAAAGGATGGCTACATCTATGTCTGCGACTTAAACAACGGTATGGTACGCAAGTTCACCCAGAACGGAGACCATGTTCTATCATGGGCGATACCCGTATTCACGAACTTCAGCGGGCCGTACGGCATCGATCAAGCACCTAACGGCGAGATCTACGTCTGCGATCCCTCTCAAGCTCAAATACTTATCTTCACTCCTGACGGTGAATTGATTCGTCACTGGTCTTATGGCGTGAGTGGTTATGGTATCGGGGTCGCGGTGGATAAAAACGGCCAACTAGTCTATGTCGGCAAGCGGGGTGCCAATGTCGTCGACGTTTTTGATACACTTGGGAATCCCATAAGTACGTGGTCGACTCCAGGCTGTTACAATCTTGAAACTGATGCCGCAGGCTTCGTGTATGTGGCAACAAACACTGCCAGTGGCGTGGTAAAGTATAGCAGCGGCGGGGTTATGCAATATTCATTAACGACAGCCCCTAATCCAACTGGTGTCGCAATCAACAGCTGGGGATGGCTCTATGCCACAATAATTGGTTCTGTTTGTGCTTACGGTGATGGGCCGCCAATCGCCGTTAAAGAATCTTCTTGGGGAGCCATCAAGGCGCTCTATAAGTGAGGATTCACTCAATCAACAGACGCGGTTCGCCTTTGGCGAACCGCTTTTTTATTTAAAAAATAAGACCCTTTCGGCCTGATTTTTATTAATTTAGGCCGTATTTTTTAATTTCCTATCAATAAATTTTAATTGAGCGACAACTGTATCTAAATACCATAGAGTGTCAATTTCACTTGGTTTGCTGGATTCACCCGCATGTGTAACCTTATATGCGTCACTCCTATACGATTTAATTTTTTCAAGTATAGATTTTTGTCGTCCATTAATAATATTTTTGCTTTCTAACCATGAAATGGCTTTATCAAAACCATTAGTATGAGTCTCATTTTTTAAGTAATCTTCAAAAGCTACAAAAATATTTTTTACAATATCTTCTGGTTTGCCTTTTCTTTTTAATAAATCTGCAGTGGCATCAAAAAATGTTTCATAGGCATTTTTATTACCACCTAAAATTTCTTCCGTTTCTTTTAGGCTTTTGGCTAGGCTTTCATCTATTTTTAACTCAATTTCACCATCATAATTTACTTTATATACACTTCCTGAAAGTTTGAAGGCTCTAGCAATATTAAGTAGGATTTCTTCATAAACACTTTGAATTACGTGTCCTTCGGCAGTTTTTAAGAATATTTCAATAGCTTCAAAAATATTCTCGTATGTTTCAGTATCGATGATATCAAGGATATCTCCCTTATCAAGATGTATTTTTAATTCATACGCTATAGTATCGTAATCCAAATAATAATTCTCGTTACCCAAACCAATACCTTTAATTATATACTTTTCACAGATAGTTTTTAGTTTATTTCTCAAAGAATTTGAAACTTCTTGAAAGCCTGAATAATCCTTTTTTAGCTTGTTTCTTTCTCTAAAATAAATCATATTATTAGTTACTTATTTTTTAACGGATGAAACCTTTTCATCGTTTCTTCCGCATATCTATCCGAAGCATGTACATATCTTGTCGTAGTGTCTAATGATTCATGACCTAAAAGAATCTGAATCGCCGCCGGATTGGCGCCGGATTCGGCTAAATACGTGGCAAAGCCGTGACGCAAACTGTGGGCTGACGTCGGCACGTTAATTTTTAAAAGCTCGCGGTATCTTTTTATTCTCTCCTGAATATAATTTATGGAAATTCTCCGGTGCGTGGTTTTGACCGCCGAGCCGCGATAGGGGATGAATAGGCTAGGGGAATCATCTTTCCGTGTATTTAAGTAGTTTTTCAGATATTCTTTGGCCCGCTCGGTCAGATAGACGAATCTTTCTTTTTTCCCTTTGCCCATGACAAAGATCTTGCCGGAATTGTCAATCTGGTCGCGGTTGAGATTGACCAGTTCAGAAATTCTAAGACCGGTGGAAAATAAAACTTCCAGCATGGCGCGGTTGCGCAAGATCACTTCTTTATTTTTTTCAAAAATAGCAGGGGATTCGATCAAGCGGATAAGATCGGCCAGCTCAGCCACCCGCGGGTGTTTCTTCTCTGTCTTAGTCAGCTTCACCACCTCGGGTGAAATGGGGGTTTCGTATTCATTATCAATTAAGTACTTCAAGTAGGATCTAAGGCTTGAAAGCATGCGATTAATGCTGTATGAGCCCAATTTGGCCTCTATTTTGGCGTTCTGGGCCGTTTTTCGATCAATGGAGGTCAAATAGGCCTTGTATTGCTCAATAGCCCTCCGGTTGAGCTTTTTCCAGGGGAGACTCATCTCCGAAAGATACTCTTCAAATACTTTTAAATCTCTTTCGTAATTGTAAACTGTTTCTTTGGAATAATTATTTGTCTGTAGATTCAATAAGAAATCATCGACATTAGGTAGGGAAGACCTAAAAGAACTCTTTGCTTTGGCTTGGCTAATTTTAGTCATATTATATGAGTGTAAGGGATATTATACACAGTTAACATATTCATTATACCTAGGCCATTTAGGTCCGTCAACACCTCTTCCCTAAGAAAAAAGGCTGTCCTCGAGGGAACAGCCTGAAATTCTTTTCTTCAATGTTTAATATTTCAGATTCTCCACTACGTAAAGAGCTATTGAGATGAGCGTAATCAGAAGCAAGAAAGCGCCGGCGTACTGCAGGAAAAGGCCGGCTCTCCTCTGCTTCCAGTAGGACGCCTGACTTTCAATCATCAGGTTGGTGTCTCCTTCGCTTTCGCAGAAATTAAGATCAAGTATATATCTGTTCAGTGCCTGCTGTCCGGTTCTTGTCTTGTACTGGAAGTTTCTGACTGACCGGTTGCATAGCCATTTGCCGATCAGGATAGATATTACCGAGACTACTAAGATCCAGCGCAACATAGTCATCCTCCCTAAGGTAAAACGGTTTATAGACACTTTAGTATATCTTATGTTTAACGTCAAATCTAATGTGTCGCAAAATATTTTAATTACATTATTTTTTCTTGACAACTTTTTTCAAACGGGGTAAATTATCTTAAACACTAAGTAATCCCGTTCTTTGTTAGGAGTTTAAGAAAACGCGTAACAAGGAGGTCTAGCTTGGCAAAACTTGTCGCCACGACTTTCTGCCAGACCTTGGAGAATCCGACCACTTTGTGCTGCCAGATTGACCGAAAGGGTCTCGTGACGATCAGTCTTTATCGGGACAGCCGGGTGCCAGGAGCGACGACGTATTTCCTCGCCGAAGACGTTGATCACAAGATCATGGGCCTTAAGGCCTGTAACTTCATTATTATCGGCGAAAAGAACGATCATGAAAACGTCACTTTCCATCCTATCCGTCTCATTCATCATGGCAAGAGACGCCTCGCATTCCGCGTCAACTTCTCCGGTCAGACTACCCGTGTCCTTAGAGCGGCACTTGTCAACCAGCTGATCTGGCTGCGAAGTAAACGCCGGACCTACCTCCGTCAGGCGGCTTGAAAACCGCGTCAGTATGTCAACAAATCCCCTCTTACGAATGGAGGGGATTTTTATATCAGATAAAATTTTTAATTAACTAATTTTTTTATCCTCGGCAATTCTTTTTCCGCCGCCGTTTCGCCGATCTTAATCAAACGTTTGACCATATTACGATTCAAAAACTTATCAAAACCGACTATCCCCTCTTCTTTAATTAACGGGTTGATAATGACATCCGCGTCATGGATAGAGTTTATATTCAAATACCAAGCCATAATATCCAGAGACCTTAACCCGATATTAATAAAAGTCGGATTTTTTTTGCCGATTAAGGGCTTAAATTCGCCTTGGTCCAGATTAACGGCAATGATCTTGTCTGCGCCCATGTTTTTTACGATATCATCAGGCACGGGATTAACCAAACCGCCATCAACTAAAAGCTTACCCTGATAATTTATGGGTTCAAAAATCAAAGGAATAGCAATACTGCCGTGAATTGGTTTGACAAAATCACCTTTCTTAAAAATAACCGGCTGGCCGGTATTTAAATCCGTCGTCACGATGGCTAAAGGAATCAATGGTTTTCCCGGGCAAATATGTTCAAGCCAATTAGTAATCAATTTTTCGATTTTTGCGCCTTTGATAAGACCGCCATGTCGTCCCAGATCAAATATAGATAATCCTCGACGCCAAGAGGTATTTAAAGCTAGTTTTTCGATTTTCAAAATATCCAAGCAATAAGCATAAAGCGTCGAAATTAAGGCCCCGATTGAGGAACCGGCAATATAATCAACAGGAATATTATTTTTCTCTAAAACCTTTATGACGCCAATATGCGCCAGACCCCTGAATCCCCCGCTGCCTAAAGCCAGGCCTATGCTTGGTCTAATTTTACTCATACTAATCAATTATTACTTTTAATAATATCGCGGTATAATTCGTCGCTTCTTAACTGTTCACTTTCTGACGGTTCGAATTTTTGACTCATATCCGTGCGGGTGTCGGCGAAATCGTAGCGGGTGAAAAATATCTTGCTGGCGCCGGCGGCTATGGCGTTTTTTACGTTTAAACTCGTGGTTTCCGCGTTTTCATCCAGAGTCGAACCCGTCATCATTTCCGCTTCGGTCACCCAAATCGGCTTTAAAATCCCCTGCCGGTCAAGCATCTGCTTATACGCGATGACGTTAAATGAATTAGTGCTTCGGTCGTTGGAAATGCAGTGAATATTGGCGATATCAAAATAATTAGCCAGAGTCGCATCGGCTTTAAACATGCTTTCGTAAAAATTAAGAAAGCGGCTGTCCGCTCCGGCCGCCCCGGCGATTAAAACCTGGGCCGTACTGTCTGCTTCTTTTACCGCCTGAAAGGTATTTTTAAGAAGTTCGGCGTATTCGGTATATCCCTGTTTATAAAAATCAAGGCCCATGCCTCCTTCTAGATCCGGTTCGTTCATCACTTCCCAGTATCTGATCGGATAGGTTAACCCCTTTATATCATCCACACCGTCTCCGTCATATCTTTCCACCACTTGAGTGACAAAGCTTTTATACGCGTTCCAATCATTGGGATTACAGCGATAAAGCGGTAAATATGAATCGCGTCCCTTTTTATCATTTTGCGGTAGAAATTCGTCATCGGAAGAAACCTGGCAAGAAGAGGCATTACTTCTTTTTATCTGATCCCAATTGGCAAATGGCCAAATAGTAATTAACAAGTTAACGCCATACTTTTGGGCGTCAGAGACTGTTTTATCCATATTTGTGAAATCAATTTCATCTGTTTGTGATATCTGCATCATATCCCAGACAAAAGGGCCTGGGTGCGGCCTGATCCAGCCAGCGCCCTGACCGGAAACATACTGAAAACTGTTCTCATCGCCGCCCAGCCAGCCGAATTTATTATTCGGGTCAATCTGACTGACCGCCTGCCCCTTGTTTATATTTTTGTCATCTTTTCCCGTATCGACTGTTACTCCGTTTTTGGCGCAACCGGCCATAGCAAAGACCATAATAAGACTTACCGCCGATAGTAAGAGTTTTTTCATAAATTAATATAATTATTTATCTTGCTTATTTTCGTAGTCTTTGATCGCTTTCGCCAAGGCCTCCGCCGCCAGATTTGAGCAGTGCATCTTTACCGGCGGAAGGCCTCCGAGTTCATCGGCGATATCTTCCCGGGAAATTCTTTTTGCCTCTTTAATCGTTTTGCCGCGGGCAAGGTCGGTGATCATGGAGGAAGTGGCAATGGCCGCGCCGCAACCAAGGGTTTCAAACTTTATATCGGTAATTTTATCGTCTTTAACCTTGATATATAGTTTCATAATGTCGCCGCAAACCGGATTGCCCACCTCCCCTACCCCATCCGCGTTTTCTATACGACCGAGATTATGCGGATTCTGGAAATGATCTAGAACTTTTTTGGTATATTGCATGTTGTTTTTATTGATTATTTAGATATTTTCGTGATTCGAGATTCGGGATTGGTGATTAGGACTCCGAATATCGAGTCGCAAATCACGAATCTCGTCATACTAAATTCCGCCAAAAGAACCAGCCGACCAGCCAGGCCGCGCTAACCGCAGCCAATGTATACGGCAATCCCATTTTCACGAATTCCTTGAAGCTGATCTTTTCCCCGGCTTTTTTTTGGGCCAGACCCACGCTTACAATATTAGCGGAAGCGCCGATTGGAGTAATATTACCACCGACAGAAGCGCCAATCAAGAGCGAAAAATAAAAGAGATATGGACTGACCCCAAGATAAACCGCTAATCCGCCGGCGACCGGCAACATCATTAATATATACGGGACATTGTCTATAAAAGCGGATAATAACACGGAAACCCACATGATGAGGGTATATGTCAGAAAAATATTATCGCCCGTGATTGACTTCATTAAATAAGTGATTTTGTCAATTACGCCGGCGGGCGTTAGGCTTCCGACAATTATAAAAATAAAGAGCAAAAACAAAGTCGTGCTCCAGTCCAGGGGTTTTATCAGGTCAGAAATAGCCCGATGCCCCACCCTGACGACCTGGCTTAAAAATCCAATCAGCGCGAAAACAAGCGTGATCATGCCGCTTAAAAGAGGAGCGTCGGGAGCAATGACAGAAGAGGTGGCCAACGCCAGGATCAAAAGGACAATGAGAATCGTGGGCCGCCAGGTTTTTACTTTAACAATTTCAATTTGACCGACAGAAGCTTTGTAATGGCGGAAAATAAAATACAAGACTATAAATGAAGCTAGCGCTCCGGCCTGCACGGCAAAAAATATTCCGGGATGCCCGTGAAACCAAAAAAAATCATTAAAGCTTAATTTTGCGTAGCTGCCTAAAATCATGCTTGGCGGGTCGCCAACTAAGGTGGCCGTGCCTTGAAGGTTGGAACAAATGGCAATGGCGATTAAAAATGGCGCCGCCTTGATTTTTAAATTTTTCGCCAAGGAGATGGCAATCGGCGCGATAATCAGAACCGTGGCCACGTTTTCCACAAAGGCGGAGATTAAACTCGTTAAAACGCAGATAAAAAGCATGGCGAAGACGATCGTTTTAGCTTTTGAGGCAAGTTTCTGGGCAAAATATGCCGGCACTTGGGAATCAATGAAAAGATCGGCTAAAACTAGCATGCCGACAAAAAGGGTCATTACGTTCCAATTGACAAAACTAAAGGCTTCGGGCAAGCTTATGGTCCGCGTAAAAATCAAAATTCCGGCGGCGACTCCAACCACCCAGAGCTTATGGAGTTTGCCCCAAATAAGAAAAACGTAAGTGAGAATAAATAAGCCTAAGACAAAATAATTCATTGGTAATATATCCTGTTTTCAAATCTTAAATCGATATACTTTAGCGTCGAGGTTTTTCCCTTTAACTTGCTTGCTAGCACCAGATTCAGATTTTCTATCTGCTTCGCGATATCCTGATCCGCGGCCAAATAAATCTGATACCCTTCGGCGGTCAAAACATTAATTTGTTTTAATTTATTTAGTTCTTCTTTCAGTTGGCACGGGGGCAGACTGGTATTAGTATTTTCGTTGAGATTTTCGTTTTTATTACTGTTAATGTTCTTGTTTGCATTTAGGTTCGTGTTGGCATTTAAATTTAAGGTTATTTCTGACTCCTCTTCTTCGGGCAAATCGGGGTTATAACAGGTGATTATCGGCACGATAAAATGATCAACGGGCAGATTAATTTTTGCCAGATTCTGCCTTATTTCAGAGATAGCGCCTAGCCATTCGGCGCTTACGGTCTGATCTTGCGGACTGACCGAAAGTTTATTTAAGTCTTCAATCAGGGGATATTCTTTGTTTACCTCATTTTCCAGAACGGTTTGGGCGACTAGGCCAGTGGCGGATAAGTAATAGTAACTTGTGCCATTCCACCAGGTTAGCGAAGGTATTGCTTCTTTTAGGGTAACCGTGACCGTGCGGGGAAATACTTTTTTAAAGTTATATTCCTCAAGGGCAATGGTTTTTTCGATCTTTTCTCTGACTTTGACTCGGGCCGATTTTTCGTCAAAAAAGTAATAATTGCTCTGCGGAAGGAAATTCAGCCGTTTTAAAGAAAGCTCTTCTTTTACATAGTTTTCAATGGTCTGAACGGGAACTTTGTTTGCGCCCTTGACCACGATGAAGTGAATCTGAAAAATTTCTGAAAAAAAGATGAGATAAACCAGGCCAAAAATAAGCAAAACAATAAAACCATAGTGGATTTTAAGGGTTCGGAAAAATACATCGGTAAACTTTTCTCGATTGAAAAACGGATTTTTAAAAACTGTTTTTGCCGGAGTAAAGCTTTTGACCGTCCTTCTTTTGCGAAAAGGGTTAAACCGCATAAATGGTTATAAAAAAATTCTCTTCACCTGGGGATTTATGCGGGTTACGACTTCGTAATTAATTGTGTTTTGATCAGCCGCTAATTCCTCGGCGGTTATTTCTGCCCGACCTTGCCGGCCGATCAAAGTCGCCTTGTCCCCCGGCCTAACTTTTTTAACAGCCGAGACATCGACCATTACCATGTTCATGCAGACGCGGCCTAAAATCGGACAACGTCGGCCAGAAATCAAAACCTCGCCCTTATTGGAAAGTCGGCGGTCTAACCCCTCGGCGTAACCAACCGGCAAGACGGCCAATTTCACGGTTCTATTCGTTTTGAAAGTGCGGCCGTAACCGATATTAGTATTGGGGGGCAGTTTTTTTATTTGGATTATTTTGGTTTGCCAGGAAAGAGCCGGTTTTAAAGAGAGCCAGGGATATATTTTTGACGCTTTAAGACGGCAGGCTCTTGAGGGCCAAAAACCGTAAAGGGAAATGCCCGGTCTGATCAAATCGTAAAGAGAATCAGAGCTGCCTAAAGCAGCGGCCGAGCAAGCAATATGTTTTAGGGGGATTCTTTGATCTCTGCCTTCTGCCAAACCGATTATTTTATCAAACAATCTCAACTGTTTACGGGTAAAACTCCAGTCTTTGTTTTCGGAATCAGCCAAATGCGAAAAAATACCCTCTATTCTCAGATTAGAAAGCTTTTTAATCTCTTTAATATCATTCTTTAGGTCCGCAGGCAAAATTCCCAGCCGGGAAGTTCCGACATCAACCTTTAAATGAATATTCACTTTTTTGTTTTGTTTTAAAGCCAGGATGTTAAGTTGCCGGGCAAGATCCAATGAATAAACGGAAAATGCAAGATTTTTCTGTATCCCCTCTTTCAGATCCCCGTTAACGTACCCCAGGACCAATATGGGCTTTCTGATCCCGTTTTTTCTCAATAACAGACCCTCTTCTAAATTGACCACGCCAAAGCCCCAAATTGGCCGTTTTTGAAGCGTTTTTGCCGTCTGACACATATCGTGGCCATAAGCATTTGATTTAACAATGGGGCAGATTTTAGCCATTTTTCCTGCCAGCCGGATAAACTGGTCAAGGTTATGCAAAAGGGCGGATTTTGAAATTTCCACCCAGGTAGAAAGATATTTGTTTTTGGCTTCAGCCATTTATTTTATTTCTTTAAAGCCGCAGTATTTTTGCAGAACCTTTGGGATGGCAATGGTCCCCTCTTTTGTCTGGAAGTTTTCCATCAGGGCGATCAAAATCCGGCCCATCGCAAAAACCGTGCTGTTTAAGGTATGCACAAATTGGGTTTGATTGCTTTCATCTTTAAACCTGATTTTTAAACGACGAGCCTGATAATCCGTGCAGGTGGAACAAGAATGGGTCTCGCGGTATTGATTTTGGCCGGGTAACCATGATTCAATGTCATAGGTGCGCGCCGACGGCAGAACCAGATCTCCTGTGCACATTCTTACGATACGGTAAGGAATGCCTAAATCTTTGACTAGTTTCTCGGCGATTGACAAGAGATGCTCTTGCTCCTCATCGCCCCTTTCCGGCCGGCAGAAACTCACCATTTCCAATTTATCAAACTGGTGTGAGCGCAATATTCCCTTCGTGTCTTTGCCGTATGATCCCGCCTCCCGCCGAAAGGCCGGAGTCATGGCGTAGTAGCGTAAGGGTAATTTTTCCGCCGGTAATGTCTGGTTCATGTGGTAGGGAATGAGCGATTGTTCAGCCGTACCGACCAAATATAAACCATCATTTTCAAAATGATATTTTTCCTTTTCATCCAGGCCTTCAATGTAACCCAAGCCTCGCATTGTTTCATCTTTTATCATAAGAGGAGGCACTAAGGCGGTGAAATTCTCCTTCCGAAGAAAATTTACGGCATAATTGAAAACGGCAAATTGCAAATCGACAAGCTTGCCTTTCAAATAATTAAAACGAGTGCCGGAAACAAGGCTGGCTTGATCAAGGTCAACCAAGTCAAGCTTTTCGGTCAAAACCAAATAATCCTTCGGTTTAAAGGAAAACCTTGTTTTCTTTCCGATGGTTCTGATAATTTCGTTGTCATTTTCATCTCGGCCAATCTTAACATCGTCTAAAGGCAAGTTCGGCAGACTCATTAAGATTTTGTCACGGTCATTGGCATATTCCGTAAGTCCCATTTCCAGGGTTTTTATCGTTCCTTTTTTGTGCTTCAAAATTACTAATTCTTCTGGGCCGGGCTTATCATGTGTTTGAGTGTTCCGTTCACGGCGCAGCTCCTCTATGCGCGTCTTAAACTCATTCACTTTTTTATCCAATTCCAGAAATTGGTCTATAAGTTTCGGCTCAAATTTTCTTGACTTGATCTTTTCTCTGACCAGAGCGGGGTTTTTACGGATTAGATTAATATCAAGCATACCTTAATTAATATTAATTGCTATTTCTTTTTTTTCCCAAATGATTCACTTCGCCCGTTTTCAAGGAATCTTTTGGTTTTAAAGTGGGAAAAAATATCACTTCTTTTATGTTGTGCGAGTTGGTAAGGAGGGCGGTCAGCCGGTCAATCCCCAGGCCAAAGCCGGCGGTGGGCGGCATCCCGTATTCCAGGGCTTCAATAAAATCTAGGTCAATTCTTTGCGCCTCAGTATCCCCTTCCCGGCGCAGTATCTCTTGTTCTTTGAATCTTGCCAATTGGTCTTGCGGATCATTTAATTCGGAAAAAGCATTACACAGTTCAAGCCCGGCTGCGACTAACTGAAAACGCTCGGTATAACGGGGATTATTGGCCATTCTTTTGCTTAAGGGAGAAATTTCATAAGGGTAATCCTTGACAAACGTCGGTTGGGTAAGGTTTGGTCGGATTATCTTTTTAAAAAGTTCATCCAGTATTTTAGCTTTATGAAAACCTTTATCTATTTTTAGACCGGCTTTTTCCGCTAAAGTCTTTAAAGTGGCCAAATCAATGTTTTTATCCAGGTCAATATGGGCATATTTCTTTAAGGCCTCATTAAATGTGATGCGCAAATAGGGAGGGGTGAAATCGATTCTATGCGAACTGTAATCTAGGATCAGATCTGCGTCTAGATTTTTTAAAATATAAAGCAGCATTATTTCCGTGAATTTCATCAATTCCTCATAATCGGCAAAGGCCCAATAAAACTCGACTTGGGTAAATTCCGGATTATGGCTGTAATCAACGCCTTCATTTCGAAAACAACGGGAGATTTCGTAGACCTTTTCAAAACCGCCGACAATCAGCCTTTTAAGATAAAGCTCCGGCGCGATCCGCAGATACAAATCAATATCAAGGGCATTGTGATGGGTAACAAACGGGCGGGCGTTGGCGCCGCCGGGAATCGGCTGCAGAATGGGGGTGTCTACTTCGAGGAAACCGTGGCTGTTTAAAAATTCGCGGATCGAGGTGATTATCTGGCTTCGTTTGCGAAAAATACCTTTTATTTCCGGATTGGAGATCAAATCCAGGTACCTCTGGCGAAATCTTATTTCGGTATCGGTCAAACCATGCCATTTTTCCGGTAAGGGGCGCAAAGCCTTGGCCAAGATATTAAAACCGCTCACCTTTAGGGTCTTTTCCCCTTTCTTCGTCACAAAAAGCTCACCTTGCGTCTCAATAAAATCGCCGATATCGATATCATCGATGAATAATTGGTATTTTTCCTCACCCACCTCATCTTTTCTCATGAAATTCTGTAAGCGTTCAGTCCCGTCATCCAAATGGAAAAAGAGTGATCCGCCGTGCAAACGGAGGCTTAAGAGACGCCCCGCGATTACTACCTTTTTTTTATTGGCCGCCAAAGTCTCAAAATCCAGAAGTATTTCCGCCAGGGAATGGCTTCTTTTGGTTTGACTGGGATAAGGATTGAAGCCTTGCTTAAGTAACCGCTCAAGCTTCTTTTTCCTGAATTGGTATTGATCCAGCTCTTTTTCCGTCATATTTTTGTTAAGACTAATAACGGGATATATTATAACATAATTTATCGGCTTAAACAAACAAAAAACCAGCCGGTTTCCAAATCGTAATATTAATTCAGTTAAACGGCTAGTTTATTGAAATTATCTTAAACTTCTTTATGCCGTTAGGCACTTCTATTTGAATAGTTTCGCCGCTTTTTTTGCCTAAAAAAGCCCGACCGAGCGGTGATTCGTGGGATATTCTCCCGTCTTCGGGACTGGTTTCGTTGGGGCCGACTATAATAAAGGTGACGGTTTTTTCGTCTGTTTTGACCCTTATTTTCGAGCCCAGATCAACTTTCAGGTTATTCCTGTTTTTATCATCAATAATGGTCACATTCTTCAGGATATTTTCCAACTCCAAAATTCTGCCTTCAATAAAAGCCTGTTCGTTCTTCGCCTCCACGTATTCGGCGTTTTCTGATAAATCCCCTAGCTCTTTCGCCTCCTGTATCCGCCAAGAAATCTCCTTTCTTTTCACATTTTTAAGGTCTTCCAGTTCTTTTTTTAATTTCGAAAAACCGTCTTTTGTGATATAAGTGCCTTCTTTTTCATTCATATTTTTGGCTATTAAAAAATAACACTCGGTGTTTTGTCATACGTATTAAGTTATCGTTAAATGAATTATTTGTCAAGTTTTATTTACGATATATTTTTAACGACTAAAGTACCACTGAAGAGCCTCTCGTGCCACCGGCAAAGCGGCAATATTACCCTCTCCGCCAGCTTCTAAAATCACCGATATGACGATTTCAGGATTTTCAAAAGGGGCGAAGCAAGTGAACCAGGCATGAGTGCGTTTGTCCGCGGCATATTGGGCAGTCCCGGTTTTGGCGGCTACGGTCACCGGGACACCGGCGATGGCTCTCGCCGAACCGCTGATGACGGCTTCCCGCATGCCGTTTTTCACGACCTGCAAATTGGCCTGACTAATGAAATCTTGGCGGATGATCTTAGGCGAGACTTCCTTAATCACCTTGTTTTCAATATCCGTGAATTTACCAACCACTTGGGGTTGATAAAGCCTGCCACCATTAGCAATTACCGAGGTATAGGACGCCACCTGTAAAGGAGTAACAAGGATATCACCTTGACCGATTCCTAAATGGTAAGTATCGCCGATGTACCAGGACTCATTTTTAGTTGTTTCTTTCCACTGTTTGCTGGGCAAAAAACCTGAACTTTCCCCGGGCAAATCAATACCCAGTTTTTCTCCAAGGCCAAAAAGCTTGAAATAGCTGACAAGACGATCAACGCCTAAGCCAGTAATATTTTGATAGCCTCCAGCCAGGGCGTAAAAAAACGTATTGACCGATTCGGCCAGGGCCCTTACCACGCTGGTTACGCCATGACCGCCGGCTTTCCAGTCGGGGAAAAACCATTTGTCAACCGCAATCCCACCGGTACTGACGACTGTTGTTTCGGGGGTGATTATTTTCTCCTGCAAAGCGGCGGCCGCGATCGTCGGTTTAATAGTTGAACCAGAAGGGTATTCGCCAGAAATAGCCCGATCAATCAATGGCTGGTTAGGATTATCAAAAATATCCTTGTAACTTTGGGGGTCTAAACCCTTAAAGAACAGGTTGTTATCGTATGAGGGATAAGAAACTAAAGCCAGAATTTGGCCGTTTTGCGGATTTATGGCCACGGCGGCCGCCGCTTTTGCATTATTATTCCTGGCCGAACTTTTCAAAGCCTGGTAAAGTACCGACTGCAGACCAGCGTCAATATTTAAAATTATGTTTTCTCCGGGTATGGGTTCTTTGGAAGCGATTACCTGCCGGGAACGGTTAAAACTGTCTCTTTCTATTTGCTGCTTACCGTCAGTCCCCCTTAATTCAGATTCATAATAATTCTCCAGACCGGTTTTTCCGATATAATCCAAGGATGAATAGCCTGATAGACTGTTAAGTTCATTTTCGCTGATTTTTCCCATGTAGCCCAAAACGTGGGAAAAAGACACGTCGGTCACGTATTGACGAACAGCCAATGTCTGCAGATTGAGAAAATCATAATTATTCAAAATAAGTTTTAATTTCAGCGCCTGCTCATAATTTAAATAGTCTTTGATGATGACCGGTAAGGATGAAGTTCGACTAGCCTCATTAAATTTTTCTTCTACGAACGTACTTGGCTCATCAATAATGTTTGACAATGTTTGAGCGGCAGCCAGCAAATTTTCCGGCTTATCGGATAATTCTGAAGGGATAAAGTACAAAGTGAATTGAGGAGAATTCGTGACCAGGGCGTCATTATTTCGGTCGTAAATAAGTCCGCGAAGAGCTTTAACCGTTTCTATCTTTATCCGATTGTTTTCCGAGCGTTGACGATATTCTGCGCCGTTGACAATTTGTAAGGAATAAAGCCTGCCGAAGATGACTAAAAAACAGACAAGAATAATAAAATAAAGAGAGGAGGCGTTATGGCTACCGACACTCTTTTTGGGGAGTGAAACGCTTTCTTTTGAATATATGAGCTCGCCATCAATTTCGGAATTACGGTAAGAACTTCTGACGTTTTTAGACGCTATATCTTGCTGTTCACCAAAGATTTCTTCGACTTTCATTAAAATTGTTTTTTAAAAATAAAATTCGCTTTTAAGTGGTCGCTGACATAAAGGGCGATAAAATAGGCCAAACCCATGATGAAGGCATTAATCATTGTCTGGTAAAGGACGGACAAGAAAAAAATATGGTCTAAGCGAAGTGAATAAGGAGATATGTGAATATAATAGAATAATTGAGAAAATCCCGCTAAAAAAACAAAGTAAGAAATAGTGGCGATCATGGAAATAATAATAAATGAATACAAGGAACGATTGGTAAAAAATCTTTTAAAGAAGAAGTTAGCCACGTAAATAGTCAGAACGTAGGTGATCAGATATAGACCGAAAAAATTTATGGAATATATATCGATTAAAAAGGCGCCGACTAAAACCCAGAAAAAACTGATCTTTAGATCGTATAGCAACAAGAGCAAAACAGCAATGATCAAAAAGGGATTAATCAAAGACGATAACGAAGATATAAAATAAAGGATATTTAGCTGAAAAATTAGCACCAATATTATTAAGATGACTAAGAAAAATATTCGCTTCATTTTTATTAAAAGCTTGTGATCACGGAAATAAGCTGCAGCTGATCGTAAATCAGGGAAGGGACAATAATTGCCTTCTGAAAAAATTCACCTGTGGTGTTCTGTATTTGATCAATTTGACCGATGATCAAACCCTTGGGTATGGAATTTTCAAGCCCGGAGGTAATGACTAATTCATCTGCTTTCACCGGATCATTTTGCGGGATGAAATCCATTTTTAGATTAAGGCCAAACTCACCGGCTATTAAGCCCTGCGAATTGCTTTCGTTCTGAATCTGACCCGAGGTGAGGCTCCGAGTATCATTTAAAAGCATAACCTGCGAGATGCCATCGCCGGCTTCCACTATTTTGCCGACTAAAAAACCGTTTTCGGCGATGACGGGTAAGCCCACTTTCAAACCGTTTCTTGTCCCTCGGTTAATAACCATGGTTTTGAAAGTTGGGTCAACGCCGCGACTGATAACACGGGCCAGGACATACTGATAATTTTTTTCTTGCAGATAATCAATTTGAGGATTTAATATTTTATTTTCCTCCAAATTTGTCTTAATCAGACTGTTTTCGACCATTATGGACCGGAGTTGATCCTTAAGGTCCTCGTTTTCTTTTTCTTTTTGACTAATTTCTGAAATGCTGCCAAAAAAGTGGGTAACGGAATGAGTCAATCCCGAGGCAAAAGATTGGACCGGTCTTAAAACAATGACCACGCCCCTTTCAACGGGTGAAAGAATACGAGTAAAATGGAATACAATTAAGATAATAATTAGGCAAATACTAACTATAAAAATTTTCTTATTCTCTTGGAAATAGAATTTCATGTGCCCTAAATATTAATTTCTGAAGGCGATATAAGAACGTTTTTTAAGCTTTCCAGATCCTCTAAAACCAAGCCGGTGCCGCGGGCGACGCAAGTCAATGGATCATCGGCGATATGAACGGGTATTTGAGTCTGCTCATGGATTAATTGATCGATATTTTTAAGCAAAGACCCGCCTCCCGTCAAAACAATCCCTTTAAGATAAATATCCGAGACAAGCTCAGGCGGCGTTGATTCGATCGTTATTTTAATATTGTCTAAAATAACTTTTAGTGAACGGCTGATAGCCTCCGTTACTTGATGGCCAGTAATACTCACTTCTTTCGGCAAACCGGATATCAAATCACGGCCCCGAATGGTCGCTTCCAGATCATCTTCTTCTCCTGTAATGGCCGACCCAATTTTTTTCTTCACCTCCTCGGCGGTTTTCTCGCCCAAAAGAAGATTAAATTCATCGCGGGCGTATTGAATGATATTCTTATCCAACTCATTGCCGGCAACTTTCAGGGATTTCCAGGCGACAATCCCTCCTAGGGAAATAACGGCAATTTCCGTCGTCCCGGCGCCGAAATCAACCACCACATTGCCGGAAGCATCCTGAATGGGCAGCCTTGCCCCGATGGCCGCGGCCATCGGTTCCTCGATCAAGAATACTTCCCGGGCACCGGCATGCAGGGTGGCGTCTTCAACCGCTTTTTTTTCCACTTCTGTCACCCCAAGATGGATGCTGATAATTACTTTTGGGCGCGGCTTAAGAAAAGTGTCTTGATGAACTTTATGAATTAAATATTTAAGCATTTTTTCCGTAACCTCGAAATCAGAAATAACCCCGCCGACGAGGGGCCTGATGGCCGAAATATGCGAAGGGGTCTTTCCGAGCATTTTTTTTGCCTCTTCGCCAATCGCAATAATTTGATCAGTTTTAGTGTTTACGGCGACAACCGAAGGCTCATTGATGACAATGCCCTTGTCTTTGACATAAATCAGGGTATTGGCCGTTCCCAGGTCAATGCCAATATCTTTGGAAAAACGCCGATAAATATCGCTAATAGCCATTTTTTTTCAATTCATTTATTATATCTTTTTGACTAACTAATTTTACCGTGCGATTATTACGATATTTTAGCTCAAGATCGCCCTTGGTTTTGTCGCTGATTAGTAATCTTAGGGAAATACCGATAAGATCAGCATCCTTAAGTTTAACAGAAGATGAAACTTCTCGCTCGTCATAGAGAACTTCAAAACCGGCAGATTTTAATAGCTGATAGATTTCCTCGGCTTTTCCCTTATTTTTTGATAGATTCAAAAAATGGATATCGTAAGGATTAACCGATTTCGGCCAGATCAAACCGTCCTGATCATGATTTTTTTCCACGATAGACGCCATGATACGGCCCAAACCTATGCCGTAACAGCCCATTTGAATAAACTGTTTATGGCCATTTTTGTCGATAAATGTGGCCTTCATTTTTTCGCTGTAATTCTGACCCAATTTGAAAATGTGGGCGGCTTCGATCCCGTCATGAATTACCAATTGCCCGCCGCAGGCGGAGCACTTTGTCTTGTCTTCCGTCGCTTCAAGATTCACCGCCGTATGACATTTTGAGCAAATAAGAACTTTGTCCTCGCCGGAAGGAGACAAACACATAAATTCATGACAATAACTGCCGCCAATCGTCCCGGACAAGGCCTGGACAACGACCACCTCCAGATCGCAACGCCTAAAAATGTTCTTGTAGGCGCTTAAAACTCGTTGATAATATTCATCTAGATCTTCTGCGTTTTCATGAAAACTATACAGATCTTTCATCATGAATTCCCTGACGCGCAAAAGTCCGCCGGCGACCCTTGTTTCATTTCTGAACTTATTCTGAATTTGATATAGATATAGAGGTAATTGTTTATATGAAGTGATAAAACGAGAGATCAGATCCGTTATCACTTCTTCGTGGGTTGAGCCAAGAGCGTAATCCTTTCCGTGTTGATCTTTTAATTTAAACAGCGGTGGTTCCATTTTATTCCAGCGGCCCGATTTTTGCCAAAGCTCGGCGGGCTGCAAAGCCGACATCAGTATCTCTTGTCCGCCGATCGCATTCATTTCCTCGCGGATAATATTCTCAATTTTCGCGTAAACTTTTAAACCCAAAGGTAAAAAAGTCCAGATGCCGGCGGCTATCTGATCGATAAAAGAAGCCCTGACTAGAAGCTGGTGGCTGACGGTTTTTGCTTCCTTGGGGGTTTCCTTCAGCGAACGGTAAAAAAGCCTTGATTGACGCATAGACTATTACGTAAATAAGTTTTTAAAAAAATTAACAACCCCGTCATCCAAATTGTAGCGGCCGATGTCGCGAAAAGTCACAAAAATCAGTAAGGCGACCAATAAATAAAAACCGACCAGATGTATGTTATTCTCTACGCGACGATTTACTGGCCGTCCTTTAATCTTTTCGATAATGACAAAAAGGATTCTTCCTCCATCAAAAGCCGGCAAGGGGATCAAATTCATTATTGCCAGGCTTAAGGAAAGGATAACGACAAACTGAAGAATATATATGAAGCCGAGGCGGGCAACCTGACCGGAAAGAACAGCAATCCCCACCGGACCGGCGATCTCGGTCGGAAACTTATGGGTGATAAATGATGATTTAATAATACTGTAAATACCATAGATGATCTGCCAGAGCAGATTGCCGGTAGTTTTTAAGCCCTGCCAGAGAGCCAGGTGAAAAGGATAAGAGACTAAGCCCGTTTCTACCAAACCCACGCCCAGTTTTTTCTGACCTGTTTCGTCTAAAACAGTCAAGGCGCTGCTGATTTCTTTGATTTTTCCGTCCCTTTTTACCTTTAGGGTCACTTGGTCGGCGGTGACGCTGGCGTCGTAATTTTGCAGCTCATCGATTTTAGTGATCGCCTGGTTGTTTACGGCGAGAATAAAATCCCCCACTTTCAATTCGGCTTTGGCCGCCGGGCTGTCTGCCATAACTTCATATACTTGGACTTGGGGATTCTTGATATGAGCATTCTTGACCTCGCCGCTAATGGCCGAGGGTAAACCGATCATAAAACCGAGACAGATAATGATATAAGCCAAAATAATGTTCATAAACACGCCTGCCGCCAATATTGTGAATCTTGGCCAGGCCTTTTTGGTCATAAATGAATCCGGATCATCGGGTCCAGCTTCTTCCTCTAAGCCCCGGAGTTTAACAAAACCGCCAAAAGGAATCCAGTTAAGCGAATATTCCGTGCCATGCCATTTTTTCGCGAAGATACGCGGCGGATAACCGAAACCAAACTCGTCAACTTTAACACCTGCTTTTTTCGCGGCAAAAAAATGGCCAAATTCATGGGCAAAGATAACAAGACTGAAGACAATGATAAATGTGATAAAAGTCAGAAGCATTTTATATCGTTAAGATTTCCTTTTCTTTTTCTTCCGCCAAATTCTTGATTTTTTGATTGTATTCGTCAACAATCTTCTGTAATTCTTCTTGCTGACGGTAAAAATCGTCTTCGGATATTTGACCGTCGGTCTTTTGTTTTTTTAGGCTCTTGGTTTTTTCTTCCCGGGCATTTTTTATCTTCATTTTGCTCTCTTCGGCCTTCTGGCTGATAATTTTCACCAGCTCTTTCCTTCTTTCTTCGGTCATGGGCGGGAAAACCAGTCTTATTTGGCTGCCCTCATTAACGGGATTAAGACCCAGATCAGAGGCGGAAATGGCTTTCTCAATTTCTTTAAGGCTATTTTTATCCCAGGGCTGTATCACGATCACTTTAGTTTCCGGAACGCTTATGCTGGCCAGCTGAATAAGAGGCGTTTGCGTGCCATAGTAGTCTACTTTTATGTTTTCCACCAAAGACGGAGCCGCCCGGTTTGAACGCAAAGAAGAAAGTTCGACGGTAAAAAAATCAATAATTTTAGACAAGTTTTCATTTATTTCTTTGGTCATATCTTTATTTTTTGTTCACTTTTTTAACTCCTAAGTAAATTATATTGGCGTCACTTTTCTCCACTAAAAGATCGCTGACTGCGTCGCTGATGGGCAAAAGTATTGTCTTCCATTCAACGCCGCCATTTATCGATTTATTGAGTTTGTTGTCGCGAGTAAAATATATGATCTGGGAATTTACAGGATCAACGGCGAATGTATCAAGAGTATTGGGCGTACTGACAAGGGTGGTAATGGTCGAAAAATTGTCTCCTCTGTCTTCCGTCTTTAAAATTCCAAAGGTGGTTGATAGGAATATAATCTTTGGATTGGTCGGGAAAATAACAAAATCGGTGATAGTTAAAGAGGGGTCGATTTTTTTCAAACTTTCGCTGATTAGTTCCCAGCTGTTCCCTCGGTCATAGCTGCGGTAAAAACCATAGCCGCTCGTTAATAAATAGAGTATCCTTGAATCACTCGGGTCAAGATAAATTTTTTGCAAGGATTCCTTAAACCACTTTTTCACCTGCCAGGTTACCCCGTAATCATCACTTTCTAAAAATGAACCCCGGCTAGTCAGAGCGTAAACTCTTTTTCCGTCATAATGATCAACGGCGATATCGTTAATGATATTATCAGACATCGTTTCAATATATATCGTTTGCCAGTTGGCGCCCGCGTCAACTGTTTTTAATATCTTGCCGCCGGTGGCGGTATACATGATATCCTTGTCTTCTGGATCAAATATTAGATTGGCGTAGGTGATGTCGCCCAAATTCAAGCTTTTCCAGGATTCCCCCCGATTTTCGGATTTATAGATGCCTTTTCCCACGGCCGTTAAATATATAGTTTCCTCATTATGGGGGTTTTTTATAATGCGGATCACATTTAAGCTGCTGATCGTTAGAATTTTTTTGCCTGATTGACCGATGATATTTTTAGACTGCCAAGTTTCGCCGGCCGTGTCTGAACGGTAAAAACCCAGATTTGACTTTTTATTGGTCGAAAAACTGATACTGCAGCCGCCGAGTAAAATCGAAAGCAAAAGAAGTATAATAATTTTTTTCATATGGTATTTAGCTTATTTTTATGAAAAAATTTTCCAGAATAAGCGACGGATTGATATTTTTTTTTAATAATGCCTGGCTTGAAAACGAAGTTTTTATATCCGTCTTTATATTATCAATTTTCTTTTTTGATGATAATTCTTTTAATAAGCCTGAGACGGAATTATTAATAATCAGATTTTCCAAGGAATAATGAGACATTATTATGTCCCTTAAAATTCCCTGATAACGACCAATCTCTTCAGACAATTGGTTTCTGCCCTCCTCACGAACGGCAAGTTCGGACCTAATCTTTTTAATGGCCTCAAACTTTTGGGCGATATTGGCCTTGAAAAGGGGTAAAGACGCGCTTATCTTAGCCTGATAATTCTTGTAATTTACGTTGTCAGCCGCCAAATCCAGGGCCAGACCCGGTCGACCTTGAGCCAGTACGGTCAATCGGCGCACCAGATTAGGTGCCAATCCCCTTTCTTTCAAATAGGCGCTAATTTCCGCGCTCGAAACTCGGTTGAATCTGATAAGCTGGCTCCGGGAAATTACCGTAGACGGCACCGCTCTCTCATTTTCACTTATGAGAATAAAAACAGTATTTGGCGGTGGTTCTTCTAGAATTTTCAATAAGCTGTTGGCGGCTTCCAAACTTAAGTCCTCGGCGTTTTTGATTAAGACAAGTTTATAGACAGAAGAATGAGGGCGCAAACTCAAGAAGTGGAGTAAAAGCCTTACCTGCTCGATGCTTATTTGATTTTTCTCCTCAAGGCGCTTTAGGGTATATAAATCGGGAAAACCGTCTTTTTTGTAAGCGAGGCAAAACTCGCATTTTTGACAAGGAATGGCAGAATCTTTGGTTTTTTCCCTATTAACGCAGACAAGACTCTGAAAAAAAAGTCTCGCCACTGTCTCTTTGCCCAGATTTTTTTCGCCTAAAAATAAGTAGGCGTGGGCAATCCGTTTATTTTTAAGGCTGGTTTTTAGAAAAGAAAGAATGTTAGCGTGGCCAATCACCGGCCAATCAAAGTTTAAGGACATTTTGAAGGATGTTTTTTATCGAACGTGAAAAAATCATAACATAAACGCTTTATTTCGTCAAGATATTATTTTATTCCTTTTAGAACATTGAGAGTTTGTCTGGCGCAGTTTTGCCAGGAAAAAATTTTTATTCTTTCCAGACCATTTTTTATCAATTTCGAACGTATATTTGGATCAACCGTTAATTGATACATTGCTTGAGCCATTTCCTGAATATTGTTAGGATCGACAAAAATTGCACTGTCTTCAAGAATTTCGGGCAATGATCCCCGGTTTGAGGCAATAACCGGTAAGCCGCAGGCCAATGCCTCCAAGGGAGGGATACCGAAACCTTCATAAAATGAAGGGAAATACAGGAAGTCCGCCCCATTTAGCAAAAGTACCTTGTCCTCTTCGGCAATCCAACCTATCTCTTTAATATCATTTTTAATGGGCGAGCTTTTTATTATCTCTTGCGCTTCATTATAACCAAGGCCTCTTTTGCCGACCAAGACTAATTGGTGCTCGGTCTGATATTTTTCCTTAAATAATTTAAAGGCCGCAAAGGCGCCTTTTATATTTTTTTTCCTTTCTAGACGGCCCAGAAAAAAAATGTATGGCTTATTTATATTATACTTCTCTAATGCCCGTCCGATTAGAGATTCGTCGCTCACTTTCCCCAAATTGCTCTGATTAAAACCGTTGTATACGACAGTTATTCGATTTTTATCGGTTTTATATAAATTTATTATTTCCTGGCGGGTAAAATGCGAAGGAGTGATAATCCGATAAGTATGTTTTAAAGCCTGTCGGATGCTAAAACGATGATAATCAAGTTCGTTGTTCCCATACTTGCCGAAAGTGACAACTCTGGTCAATATCCCCAAAATTAATGAAATAAATTTACGCCCGCCGATACTTTTGGTTTCATACAATTCGGGGTAACGCTCAAATCCGACGTCATGACAGGTAGTGATAGTTTTTGGGGGATGGATCAACGGTATGGTGTGAGCCGGCACGAAAAGCACCTCCGGCGGATGGAATAACATTTCCACAGAAAGTCTTAATTGACTCCACAAGAATTTTGGCGGCCAGTTCAGCACTCGGCTTTTAAAATTGGGTCCTAAATTTTTCAAATCACCCTTAAGCGTATCCTTGCTGTATAAAACATATTGATTAGCTCGGTCAAGACGTGATAAATGAATAATCAAATGATACGAGTACCATTCCGTGCCCGTCTTTATATCCTGATTAGCGCGTGAGGCATCAATACCAATAATCATTATCTTGCGGATAAAATACTTCTCTTGTACGATTCAAGATTATCTAAAGCCACGCCCGTCCCTCTGGCGACGCATAGAATGGGTTCATCGGCTACGTAGGCGTTCACTCCCGTCGCCTGGGCGATCAATTTATCGATATTCCGCAGGAGGGCCGAGCCGCCGGAAAGCACCATTCCTTTATCAATTACGTCGGCGGAAAGCTCGGGTGGCGTGTTCTGAAGGACAAATTTAATCGCCTGTATTATATTCGACAATTCATCTTGAATTGCCTCAGTAATATCATCAGAAACGATGGATATAGTCCTGGGCAGACCTAAGACCATATCACGTCCCTTGATATCCATCACTAATTTTTCTTCCAAGGGAAGTGCGGAACCTATTTTTATTTTTATGTCTTCCGCTGTTCGTTCACCGATCGCCAAACCATATTTCCTCCGGATATATTCGGTAATCGCCAGGTCGAATTTTGTTCCGCCCACTCTGACTGAATTATTCGCGACTATACCGCCCAAAGAGATTACCGCGATCTCAGAGGTGCCGCCGCCCATATCAACGATCATATGACCAGAAGCGGAACCTATCGGTATGTTGGCGCCAATCGCCGCGGCGACCGGCTCTTTGATTATATAGGCCGCTTTGGCCCCTGCCGACAAAGTCGCATCAATGACTGCCCTTCTTTCCGTGGAGGTAATGCCGGCCGGCACCGCAATCATCACCTCGGGCCGAAAAATCCTTACTCCGCCCAGGGCCTTATTAATAAAATACCTGATCATCGCTTCGGTCGTACGATAATCAGCAATCACCCCCTCGCGCAAAGGTCGAGAGGCAACAATGGTGTCGGGCGTCCGACCGATCATCTCCTTGGCCTCTAAGCCGACGGCTAAAACCTTTTTATCGACTAAAGAAATAGCCACCACCGATGGTTCGTTAATAACAATCCCCCGCCCCGGTAAATGAACCAGGGTGGAAGTTGTGCCAAGATCAATGCCGACTCTTTTTATAAACATGTGGGAATGACTATTTAAAAACGATTCTTAGGCTAAAATCCTCGCTTAAAGAGGTTTTTAAACTTAAGTTATTATTACTTTCTTTCTTCACTTTGTCAATGGGTTTAAACTCCCTTACCTTACGACCAAGATCAAAGTAAGCGTTAAAATCATAATTCGCCGTACCGGCTTGTTTTTGGACTAATAAGGCATACTCCTTGTTTTTTAGCTGATCATAAATACTATCAGGCAACGTATAAATAAAAGTTAATTTCTGTGTTTCTTGGGGTTCCACGCTTAAAAAAGAGCCAAAATATGTTTTTCCCAAGTCTTCTCCGGCCGTTTTTTCTTCATTGGTACCGATGATATCAACCAACTGGCTACCCTTGGGCACGTAGAGACGGAAATATGTCCGGTAACGGGTCGTCTTCCAATCAAAATTTCCCTCATGCTTATAGACGACCTGTAAATTGACCGTTAGTTTGTTATTTTCGTTTTTTACGTAATAGTTAATGGTTCTTTTTACCGACAAATCTGTTTTTAAGCTGGCCAAGTTAGCATCGATAAAAGTAAAATAGTCGCTTTCTGAAGAAACGACGCTGCCCGCCCAATTTTTTTCTAAGACCATATTCTCTAGTTTTTCATCGTTTAAATACAACAATATTTGCTTATTTCTCGTGTTCTCGTCGATAATCTTCCATAAATCAGGCCATTTTTCCTGCGGGATGGCTAACACCCTATCGAGCAATATTTTTGATAAATCGCCGATAATCTCCTTTCTCTGGCTCATTTCCAATCCTTTCTGGTAGAAACCTTTTTCCACCTGGTACTGCAAGTTATCCACAAAGTTGCTTTGGGTAAAAGAGATGCCGTCAACCGTGATCGCGCCGGTTAAACCGATGAGTGATTCGATAAATGTCGGAGTGATCGCCACGACGCCGTGGAGATTTCTTTCGGTTCCCCCTTCTTTTTCATAAAACCAGAGTGATTGACGGGCGGAGGTGGGAAAATCAGGCGACCAATTAGCGTCCCGAAGGTACCAGCAATTAGTCTTGTTATAAGTGGTCAAAGGCAAGGGCGGAGTAATACATTGCGCAAAATCTTCATCGAGGTTATAAACATTATCCGTGGTGAAACTTATAATCTCGCCGTTCTTCACGCTTAAAACCCCGTAGGTGCCGATAAAACCGCCGGACGGCCTTAATTCCGCGTTATTTTCCAAAAGAAAAAGATAATTAATTTGTTCGGGGTAACCGACCAGGGGCGGAACCAGAGCGGCCAGTTTTTGCCCTTGTTCCAAACCATTTATCAAAATTGGAAGATATTTTTTTATGGTCGAGACCGCTTCCGATAATTGACTAATCAGACCGGTCTCTGAAACTTTGGACATTTCGTCTGCCGCAATCAATACTTTTCCTTTAGCCCTAGATAAAAGATCCTGGGAATCGTAAACCTTTCCCAAAATACGACCTTTTTGGTCAGAACTTAAAGCTCCCAAGCTTATTTTTGACCCCTTTTTAAAAGGTTCGACGATCTCTACGATATAGGCCAGGATGTCTTGGCCGGCCGTAGTTAAATTTTGACCGGCAGAAAAAACTTTTTCCATAGCTAAATATTGTGATGAAGCGATCGGAATATATTTCAAGAATCCAAGTTTTTTCAAATCGGCTTTAGCCTGAATGATTAGATTATCCGTTTCTTCAATTAAGTCTAGAGCCTGGCTTAAATCTTCTTTGTAGATATTACTTTCAATTGCCTTTAAATTGCTTTTAATGGCCAGTGATCCACGATAAAGATTTTTGGCCGTTGGCCAGTAAATTAACAACGGGATGGCCAAAAGAACAATAATAAAGGCAATAATTGCGGAAAAAATAAATATATTTCTTCTTCTGTTTCTATTAACCTTTTTAATTTTAATACTCCTTAAAAAATTCGTGGCGTTTTTCATCTGTTTACTTTTTTTTCCAATAGACATTTTATCTGACCATATTTACCCCAAAATAAAGGGATAGATTATGAACACCCTTTTGTCTTATTGACGCTGATTACTGAAATTATCTTTTACTCCCAAATATTTGGCAAGGTATTTTATCCAACTGCTTATATGTATGCGCGTCGCTGCGCTAAAAATACCTTTTATCCCCGGATTCTCGGCGGATAGACGCTGATGATAATGCACCATTTCACTCTCATAAAAATACACCACTCTGTAGCCAGACTGCCAAAATCTTCGACACCAGTCGACGTCCTCAAAATACAAGAAGAATCTTTCATCCATTAAACCGACCTTTTTGATCGCTTCGGCGCGAACAAACATGCAGGCGCCCAAAATCCAATCCACGGACATTATTTTGGCCGTGTCGGTATCAAGCATTAAATAATGCCTGAGAGATTTTTTGGCCCAGGGCAACTTGCCCAGCGGTGTCCGCCGGTAAATCGGAGTCAAGTATTTGGGAAACCGGTAGCAAGAAACTTGGCGCGTGCCATCAGGACTAGTCAGCCGGGGACCCAAAACGGCCACCTCAAGATGTTTCTCAAGATATTCATACATTTTTTCAATTGAGCCTTCAAAAACGGCTATATCCGGGTTCAAGATCATGATATATTTCCCCTTCGCTTGCCGCAAGCCGAGATTTATTCCGGCGGCGAATCCCCCGTTTACCGGGCTGGCGATGAGCTTTACCGCGGGGAAAAATTCTTTCATCATATTTACGCTTGAGTCTTGCGAGTTATTGTCAACGACAATTATTTCATACGACAATTTTAAAGGCAATAATTTTACTCCCTTGACGCACTGCTTGAGCAAACCCTTGCTTTTATAATTCACAATTATTATTGAGAGATCCATCATACAAACCAATGTTTAATGAGTTTTTTCATATTTTTTTTGTTTTTTAAAATAAATTTCCTTTTTTGATACATCTTGGGTAAAAGCTGAAAGAATGAAATATATGATTTCAGCGAGGATGTTTCAAAAAACAATAAGTAAAATAATTTTTTGACTTCATACCAGGCTATAAGTGGGAGATAATGCAGAAAATGGCTGGCGAATTCATTTTTAACGCCCACAAACAAATGGTTGCGATAGGAGTAGAAGTTTACCAGTCTTGATTTCGCTTTTCTACTTTGGCGGATTGTTTTCAGGTTCTTTTCTCTTGGTTTATCCGCCTTCCGATGATGGTAGGCAACGGCTTCAGGAACATACAAAGATCTCAGACCGTTAAGCTGTAGACGCCAGGCCAAATCGACGTCTTCTTTATAGACAAAAAAATCTTCGTCATAATATTCACCCTTAAGTTCGGACAGTTGCAAGGCCGCTCTTTTGAA
This sequence comes from Patescibacteria group bacterium, assembly GCA_041649715.1. Taxonomy (GTDB): domain Bacteria; phylum Patescibacteriota; class Patescibacteriia; order JAXHNJ01; family JAXHNJ01; genus JBAZMP01. The sequence goes on along the minus strand of JBAZMP010000001.1, from coordinate 495,601 downwards.
CAATACGAGATGGCCAGCCGAACCGAAAATCTCTCTTTTTTGCTCATATTGTCCTTGGTCGGTCTCGTTTTCGCCTAAGTTGGTAAAAGATCGGTTTTTGTGGGGCTGAATACCAATACTGTCAATTTTATCAGTAAATATGATTTCCCTCAAATCATCCGGCTGAAAATGAAATTTTAGGGTTTTTCCGCTAAAGGATTGATAATTGATTTGTGATTCCGCCGCCTTTATTATTTTCTCCAAAAAATCATGAGAAAGGATAATGTCAGGATTCATCACTAAAATGTAGGGGCTTTTGGTCAGTTTTATTCCCTGATTATGAGCCTTGGAAAAACCGAGATTCTGGGTATTTCTTAGGGTTTTGACCTGCGGATAATTACTCCGGATAAAATCCATTGTTCCATCGCCTGAAGCGTTGTCTATAATTAAAACGGAAAAATCGGTAAAGGTTTGCTTATAAATAGAAGACAAACAAAAAGGCAGATAAGTAAGACTATTCCAGGTAACAATATTTATGGTGACTTTAGACTGGCCCATATGTTTTTAATTTTTTTTGATTATCGGCAAAAAAAGCGGCAGTCAACAACATAAAGCCCAGCCCCAAAGGATGATTAATATAAGGAGTCGTAAAATGGACAATAACAAGATAAAACAAACCGGCGATAAAGGCCCTGATTAAAAAATAATCATCATCGCTATTTTGTTTTATAAAAAATAAGCTATTCTTAAATATCATAAATATGAAATAGCACAGAGCCAATAGGCCCAAAACGCCGATTTTTACGATAATATCCAAATAACCCCATTCGTAAACATAAACTTTTATGTATTCGACCAAATCAGTCCCGGGAATCAACGATCTAAAAGTAATAAGAGTGCCAAAGCCTGAACCGAAAAAAGGATGATTTTTGATTGACTGCCAAATCGGCGTTAACAAACTTAAACGGTTGGTCGCCGCCAGCTCGGTCGTAGGATGAACAAGACTGCTTATCCGCGAATAAATTAATTGTAATAGGCTGGGCAGGGCAAAATAGCAAACAGTAAAGATTAACAAAATGATAATAAGTAAGCAAATCAAAAATTTAAAAATCTTTTTTCGCGGCAAACCAATAATCAGGGTGCAAGCAGACAGAACAAATCCGAGCCAGAGACTGCGGGAAAATGATATGAACGAAACAATGATAAGTAAAATACTCAACAAAATTTGACGAAAATTAGTCTTACCGGCTGTTTTTGGTTTATAAAAAAAATACGAAACAATGAAAATCAAATATAGCATTAAATAAAAATGGCTAATCATGAATACTCTAAAAAAACGGTTTCCAAGATAGGTGACCTCGGCATTTCCCGTATCTTTTAACCAGCGGTAAACTTGGGTTTTATTTTTCGCCACCTCAGACCAATTTATCTTTAGCTTATTTTCGGCGATTTGAGTGGTTTGGGCTAAACGGGCATTTTCCGGCAAATTTGACAATTCATTCAATTGTTCGAGCTGTTTCGCTTCAACTTGAGTGGCCGTAATCATGGCCGGATTATAGTGGAAGATCCCAAAATCAAAAAAAATAATGAGCGTAAAGAAACTTAAGGCTAGTGCGCCTAAAGAAAATATCTTTATAAATTTGAAAAAATTTTCTCTGTTTTTGAACACGTGAAAAATTGGGAAGATCAAAGCGAGAAAAAAATAGGCATTAATATCATAAAAAACAACTTTAGGGGAATTATTTAGCAAACCGTTGACAAGGCCGATGCCTAAAACCAAAACTAAAATAAGAAAAGCGAACCTCAAATTCGATTGCAAAAAAGATATTTTATCTTTTTTACTGAATATAATACTGATTAAATAAGAAATTATAACCACTATAAATAAAGCCAGTCTTAGAGAAATGACAAATCCGGCGACCGGAAAAGAAAAAAGATATCCTTTATTGCCGACGATCAATTCCAAAAAAACAATGAAAAGTCCGTCTGATATGTTTCTTATCGCCAAAATCATGACCGCAATGACAATCAGCCAAAATATCGAATAATTCAAGATCGGATACAGAAAGCCAAGAAAAGAAAGAAGGAAAAATGCGAGGATATACAGAAGATATAAAAGGGTTTTTTTAGGTTTAAAGAAAAATAGATTCATTATTTTTACTTAATGTAAGAAGAAATTATAGCATTTTCCGCGACTTATGACAAACAAAAAAACTAAAGGGATGGGCGTCAGTAAACCCCTTGAATATCGCCTATTTTTTGGCGATAATTTTAAGTTTTATTAAGACTTGCACGATCAAAGCCAAAAATATGCTGATCGGATAAAGAATAGTTAAGAAAGAGTATTGGAAGGGACGACCATATTTTTTAAAATAGCGTCTTAAACTGTTGTTCCAATAGATTTGAGATTTTAGGCCACGCACTTGTTTAAAGCTTTCCCCCTGATAATGAATGATTTTAGCCTCTGGAAAAAAGACCACTTTATAGCCCATTTGTTTAACCCGATAGCAAAAATCCACTTCTTCAAAATATAGCTTGTATTTTTCGTCTAATACCCCGGCTTCTTCAATAATTTCTCGTTTTGTCAGAAAATAAGCGCCCATCACTTGATCGACTTCTCGTTTTTCATTATGCGGCCAATCCGACATTAAATACTTTTTCAAAGGTCTAAGATGAGGGAACAAATTATGAATTTTTAAAAGTATCAGTATCTGTGAGGCTAGATCGGGAAATCGCCGACAAGATGGCTGCAGGCTTAAATCAGGATTTAGGATTTTTGCGCCCAAAACGGCGATTTTATGGTCTTTTTTTAGTTCTTCTAAAGAAGGCGGGATGGAATTTGAAAGCAGTATAGTATCCGGGTTCAAGAGCAGTAGAAAATCACCTTTCGCCCGAGCAATTCCCTGATTATTAGCCGAGGCAAAGCCAAGATTTGAATTATTTTTGATCAAAATAATGTTGGGAAAATTCTTTTCTATCATCTGAACCGTATTATCAGAGGAATTATTGTCAATGACGATAATTTCAAAATCTATGTGGCTTACCGTCTTATAAATTGATTTGAGACAATTTTCTATTAGACGACCGGTATTCCAGGAGACAATAATAACCGATAATTCGATTTTACTTTGATCCCTCATAAATGATGCTTGTTTATTATGACTTTCATTGCTTCTTCTTTCTCTATTTGACGGCTAATTCCGCCCGCCCTCATGGGGGCCGTGAATAAAGTTTCGTCCAGAGAGATGCCATTCTTATTTTTTTTGGCCAACGTTAGCCATAAATCCCAATCTTGGAAACGTTTTAGCTTTTCGTCAAAGCCCGGGAAATCATCTCTTCGCAAAAGAGTCATGGTGGAAATATAATTATATTTTTTTAATCGCTCTTTAGAATATGGCAGAGCCTTAAAACTCCGCCAGCCGAAACGAAAAGCGCAATAACAAAATGATATTTGAGGATTTATTTCTAACACCTTGACCATTTTTTCTAAGGCCGTGGGCTTTAATACGACATCGGCATCGCAAAAGAAAATATATTTGCCGTTAGCCCTGGCCGCGCCGGTGTTCCTGGCCGCGGCCGCTCCCCTATTATCTTGGTTAATGATGGTTAAGCTATCTTTATATTTATCTAATACTTGAGGTCCTTTATCTGTTGACCCATCGTTTACGGCAATTATTTCAAAATCTTTAAAAGTTTGGTTAAAAATGCTGGCCAGGCATTTTTTTAGCGTGTCTTCTACCTGGTACACGGGAATAATAAGGCTTACGCCCGACTGATTTGGCAATTTTTTAGAAATCGCGTTTGATTCCAATAAAAAAGCGACTTTCCGAGCTTGATGAGGCCAGCTAAAGGCTTGTCTAACCCATTTCTTCGCCTTTTCTCCCATTGAATGCCGCCTTGATTCATCGGCCAGTAATTTAAGAATCGTATCGCTTAGATCTTTAATACGCCCAGGCTCCACCAGCAATCCTGTTTCATCCGGCACCATGGTCTCGGGCGCTCCTCCGATATTTGAAGCGATGACCGGACATCCGGCCCCCTGTGCCTCTAAATAAACAATGCCGAAACTCTCGACATTTTTTCCGCCCTCCAATTCACGCGTTGGCATAACGAATAGATCGGCGGCTTTATAAAAAGGCAACTTTAGTTCTAGCCGGTCCTCAATCGGCCCGGTAAAGATGACATTTTCCCGAACTCCGAGTTTCGAGGCTAAATCTTCCAAATTTTTACGGTAAGGTCCCTCACCAACCATCAGATATTTAAGCTCCGGATAGACCTTTATAATTGACGGTAAAGATTTAATAACGTCATCTTGTCCCTTTCTTTCAATTAGATGCCCTACGGTGAGAATTACTTTATGATTTTTTAGTCCATATTTATCCTCTAAAGCTTCTTGTCCGCTAACTTCCGTAAAATAGTCATTTGGCAAAGAAGGATAGACGACGACTATTTTACTTTTATTTAGCCCAAAATCAGTCAGCCTTTTTTTCATGTACTGGCTGTTGGCAATCACCCAGTCGGCATTTATCAAATTACGTCTCATCAAGTTTTTTTGAAAATTGCTGTTTTGGGGCAGCAACGTATCAACACCGTGGGTATAAACGATATAGGGTAAGCCGGATATTTTTTTTAATAACCAGCCAAGAGTAACCAGATTCGAGTAATGACCGAATTGCAATAGCTCGATTTGATCCTTTTTAATTATCTTTTTTAAAGTAAAAAACAAAGGCAGCCAAGAAGGCTTTATTTGCGGCCAAGGGAATAATTTATTTCTAATAACCTTGAACGGAAAAGCTTTATCTATATCCTCCGCATTTTCGGCCGGTTCCGCTAAGACAACTATTTTATCGGGCGGCAGATTTAAACAGAGGTTTTTAAAATAGTTTTCAATACCTCCTAGTTTCGGCGGGAAAAAATATGTAATAAGAAGTGATTTTTTCATATCACTTTTTCCTAAGAGATCGGGAGAATTCAATAATATCCGCCCGTTTTATTCCCCCGACAATAAATAAAAAAATGACATAAAGTATGGCTCCCAAAGGAGCAAGGTAATAAAACCTCACATAGGATTTGAAAAAATACGTGACAAAAATCATTATAAGCGAGGCCGCTAGAGCTTTAATAAACCATTTGAGAATCTTAATTTTGTTTAATTTTACCAAACGATTGGCCCGGTAATAGCTGATTATAAACAAGAAAAAAGCGCTCAAAAAAGCGGCAATAGAGGCACCAACGTGGTTAAACCTGGGAATCAAGATCAAATTAGCCACTATGTTAACCACGACCGTCAAACCCAAATTGATAGTATACTGAATCTGTTTATTACAGGCGTTCAACACCGATCCCAATATGAAATTAAGAAAAATAAAAATCAAGCCGAGGATAGAGATACGGAAGGCGGGTATGGCGTTGGCATATTGCTTTGTCAATAAAATTGTGATTTTATCCGCATAAACAAATGCTCCTAGAGAAATCGGGATACTGATAATTATCAAATATCGAAATGCGTTCTCTATCGTCATCGCCATTAACTCCTTTGATTTTACATACAGGGAAGAAAGAGCGGGATAAACGCTGTTGTTGATGGCGATGGGAATAAATTGAATGGCATATGTCAGTTTATAGGCCACGGAATACCATCCGACATATTGATCGCCGTTATCCGCTTTTTTAAGAAACGAGAGCAAAAGAATATCAATATAAGCGTAAATTTTTGTGAAAATGCCGGCTAAAAAAAACGGCATGGCCATTTTTAGCAGACTCCTCATCACCTCAAAATTTAATTTAAATCGGGGCCGCGCGTCAGTTTTTCTTAATATATTAATAAGTGCATAGCTAAAATTACCCATCGCGCCGATCACGATCGCGAGGCCCAAAACAATGGTTTGGTGGGTTATTTGAAAACCGATCACACCGGAAAGCAAAACCAAAAATTGGTAAATGACCGTGCCGATGGCCTCATACTTCAGGTTTTGCAGACCGCGGAAGACGCCGTACAAACTTAAGGTAAATGATTCAAAAATCATGACCAAGGCGGCAAAATAGACTAAGTTTTTTGTTTCAGAAGGATAATCAAGCAGGTTTATGCCGATAAAAATCGCCAATAGAGCAATAAAGGCAAAAAATATTTTAATCGTAAAAACCGCCGAAAGATAGTCTTCGGCCTTTTCCTTGACGCGCGCCACTTCCCGAATAAGGACCGGGCTTAAACCCAGATCCACTAAGATACCAAATACGGTGGCGAAAGAAACCGCGAAAGTGAATTTCCCCGTGCCGACATAACCGATAAAACGGGCATAATAAATAAAGTAACCAAAAGAGATTACTTTTTGCAACGTGTAGGCGACGGTCAAAAATAAAGTGTTAAAAGAGAGTCTATTTTCTTTGACAGTCGTAGCCAAAATTTTAAATAAAAATTTATCTTTTTTGCCACTGGGGGGCGCGTCTCGCTCTTTTCAGGCCGGGTTTCTTTCTTTCTTTTTCACGAGGGTCACGCTTTAAATATCCTTCCGCTTTAAGAATTTTTCGCCAACTTTTATCAATTTGGATCAAGACGCGGGCAATGCCCAGGCGAATGCTCTCCGCCTGGCCTCTTTTTCCGCCGCCCGCCACTCTTATATTAAACTGGCCCAATTCCTTAAAGCCAATTTTTTCTATTGGCTGTCTAACGATATTTTGAAACTCAAAATAAGGGAAATATTGCTGATATTGTTTGTTATTTATCAAAATTTCGTTTTCCCCTTTTTTATAATACCTCACTCTGGCGACGGATGCTTTACGGCGACCCAAACCAATAAGATAGGTCCTTTTAATATTTTTAACGGCCGAGTCGTCTATTTTTTCTTTGACCTCTTTAATTGCTTTTTTGCGGGTTTTTTTTGGCATTTTCCTAATTATTAATCGTTAAAGTTTTCATTTTTTCTTTTCGCAACCTATTACGCGGAACCATCCTTAAGACAGTTCTTCTCAATACAGAGGCGGGATCTTTGGCCCATAACTCACTTAGATAGGTGGTTTTTAACCCACCGGGATAACCTGAAAAATGAAAATACTTTTTTTGGTAAAGCTTAGCGGCAGTCAGCTTTATTTTCGAGGCGTTAATTACCTCGACCATTTGACCGGATAGTTTATTTGGCTGATAGCTGGGTCGATTTTTCCCGGAAAGAACCTGCGCTATTTGGCTCGCCACACGTCCAAGGGACTGTCCGGCCGCATCGATGGTAATTTTAGAAGATAAAGTTTTTGATTTCATAGTTTAGGTAAACTCGATTACGGCTTGCGGCGCGTTATCACCGAACCGATTTTTCAAGCGGGAAAGACGAAGATAGCCACCTTTTTTTTCGCGATAACGAGGGGCGATAACCGTAATTAACTTATCCGCCTCTTTTGGCGGCACGACTTTTAAGATCAAGCGCCGGGAGGCTAAGTTGTTTTTTTTGGCCTGAGTTATTAATTTTTCGGCGGCAGAGCGCAAAACTTTTGCCCTGCTTAAATTAGTGACGATCTTATCCCGCATAATTAAACTGGCGATCAAGCTAGACTGGACTTGCTTTTGATAACTCCTCTTGCCGCTGACGACTTTATTTTTCTTAAGATGTTTCATTTTTTAAGTGATGTCTTCTGCTTTTTTAGGACGTCCTCTTTTTTTCTTAACAACCTTCTCTTTTTCCCCCTCCTTATCGGTGGGAGCGGCGGCTATTTCCTTCTCCTCTTTTTTCGTTTTTGATTTTTCCGCGGCACTCTCGTCTGCTTTGGAAGACTTAAGGTTTTTTACAAATTCAAAATGTTCCAATAAAGTCTGGGCGGCCATCTTTAAAGCCTGTTCGGCCGAGATCGTTCCATCGGTCGCTATCTCCAGAATTAAACGGTCATAATTCGTCATTTGTTCAACACGCACATTTTCAATGGTAAAATTCACGTTTTTTATCGGAGTATAGATGGCGTCGATAGCGATTGTACCGATATCCAAAACCTCCTTTTCGCGCATTTCAACGGGAACATAACCGCGTCCGGGACCCACGGTAATGTCCATTTCCAGTATGGCGGCTTTATCCGTTAATACTGCGATATGCTGCTTGCCATTAACCACTTCCACCTCGGCTGTTGGCTTTATATCAGCCGCGGTCACTTGTTTTTCTCCTTTTGCTTTAAGGCTAAGAACCACTGGCTCATCGCCGTGAAACTTAAAACGCAGTTGCTTTAAATTTAAAAGTATACTCACGACATCCTCTTTAACATTTGGGATGGTAGAAAATTCGTGATCAACGCCTTTAATCTTTACAGCTTGTACCGCGGCACCCGGCAGAGATGAAAGCAATACCCGGCGCAACGCGTTGCCTACCGTCATCCCGTAACCCGGATAAAGAGGCTCAAAAATAAACTTCGTTGTGTTGGCGTCTATTTTTTGCGTTTCTATTTTACTGGGTAGGGAAATGTTTTCCATATTTTTCTTATATGATATTAAAAATTAACCATTAGAATAAAATTCAACGACCAACTGGGTTTGAAAACCGAGATTAAGATCCTTTTGCGTCGGCAGATGCAAAACCTCGCCCTGATGGCTTGTTTTGTCGAAGCTTAGCCAATCGGCAGTTTTTTGCTTGTCGGCGGACTTTAAGATCTCGCTGAACAATTTATTTTTAGCGCTTTTTGCCGCAAGGGTGATCTTATCCTTAGGCCGCAAAAGATAGGAAGGAATATTGACTTTTTTGTCGTTAATCAAGAAATGCCCATGAGTTATCGTTTTTCTTGCTTCCGCCCTTGATCGGGCGAAGCCTAAACGAAATACGATATTGTCAAAACGTCTTTCCAGACTTTGCAAAAAAAGTTCGCTGGTATTACCCTTTTTCTTAAGCGCTTTTCTCATGTAGTTCGCCAGCTGTGTTTCTGTAAGGCCGTAGATATACCTTATTTTCTGTTTTTCTTTGAGATGGACGGCAAATCCGGACATCCGGGAATAGCCCTTTTGCCCGTGGATACCCGGCGGGTAATTTCTCTTCACCATAGCGCATTTAGGCGAATTACATCTTTCGCCTTTTAGAAAAAGCTTCTCTCCAGCCCGGCGACATTTTTTACACACTTGTTCGCGCAACATATGAGTTATGATTTAGACTCTCCTTACTTTTTTAGGCCTTGGGCCGTTATGCGGAATAGGGGTCAGGTCTTTTATCGAAAGAATATTCAGACCATTGCTATAGAGGGCCCGTACGGCTGCTTCGCGGCCCGAACCAACCCCTTTAACAAAAACTTCGACGCTCTTGAGGCCGTAATCACTTACCTTCTCAATCACGTTTCTTACGATTATTCCGGCCGCAAAGGGAGTGGATTTTTTCGGCCCTTTAAAACCGACCTGGCCAGCCGAGGAAGAAGCCAGGACATCCCCTTTCGAATCAGTAAGCGTAACCATAGTATTGTTATAAGTGGACATGATATAAGCCCTTCCCTGTGGCACATACTTTTTGGTTTTCTTTTTCTTTCTTTCCTTAATGCTCATAATAAGCCAATTTAAATTACGTTTTTTCCGCGGCCGCTTTACGACCCGAACCCATGGTTTTTCTCACATTTCCCCGAACGGTGCGGGAATTAGTCTTTGTTCTTTGGCCGCGGACGGGCAAATTTTTAGTGTGTCGGCTACCTCGATAGGTGCCGATTTCCCTTAATCTTTTTATATTCATAACTATCTCGCGCCGAAGTTCGCCTTCGACTCGATATTTTTTTTCAATTACATTCCTCACTTTGTTTATCTCTTCCTCGCTTAAATTCTGTGTTCTTGTATCCGGATTAATTCCCAGTTCTTTTAAAGTTTTTTTGGATAAAGAGGGACCAATACCAAAAATATAGGTTAAAGCGATTTCTATTCTTTTATTTTGCGGAAGGGTTATTCCGGCAATTCTTACAGCCATAATAATTTATCCTTGCCTTTGTTTGTGCTTGGGATTTGAACAAATGATGTAAATTCTTTTTTTACGGCGGACCGCTTTGCAGTTTTTACATCTGATTTTTACTGAGGCTCTAACTTTCATAAATTAAAAACGATAAGTTATGCGACCACGTTTTAAATCATAGGGTGAAATTTCCAACAAGACGGTGTCTCCGGGTAAAATATGGATATGGTGCAAACGCATTTTACCGGAAAGATAGGCTAATATTTCATGACCGTTTTCTGCCTCAACCTTAAAGGTGGTCGAAGGCAAAAGTTCTATTACCTTTGCCCTTATTTCCAAAAAACCCTTTTTATTGGTCTTGATGTCTATTTTTTTCGCTTGATCGTTCATATTTAAAAAAATCTGTGCCCTTCAAGACTTAAAATTTGGCACAGACAAACACCCAATTAATATATCACTGCTGTCTTAAGTCTTGAGCAACATGTTTTATATTATCACGTGATATTTACTTTGTCAATTTCACTCGAGAATATAATTTTAACTTTGGTACTTTTTGGCTAATTTTAGCAAATATATTGACTTTAACACGACATTAATATAATATTGACTTATATGAAAAATATTATTTTGGCGAAAAAGTATGGTTTTTGTTTCGGAGTCAAAAGAGCGATAAATGCATTGGAAAAAAATAAGGGGCGTGCTTTTACCTTAGGACCGATCATCCATAATCCTGCGGTGGTAAGCGCGTTTAAACGGAAAGGCATTTGTCCAATTAGTGATTTCGCCAAAACTAAAAAGGGGGATAAAATTTTTATCCGCGCCCACGGCGTCGCGGAAAACATAATTAATAAAGGGAGAAAAAGGGGTTTAAAGATAATAGACCTGACCTGTCCTTATGTCAAGAAATCCCAGCTCCTGGCCCTTTCTTTGGAAAAATCGGGACTTAAGGTAATCATAATCGGCCAAAAAAACCATCCCGAAATTGTCGCTATCGCCGCCAACCTTAAGGCGCCAATTATCATTTCAAATGAAAAGGACCTCTCAAAAATAAAAAAATCAGATAAATTAGGCATTATTTGCCAAACCACTTCCAACGTCAAAGTCACGGCTGAAATTATTAATATTTTGAAAAAAAGGGGTTCAAGTATAAAAATATATGATACGGTCTGTCAAGCAACGCGGGAAAGACAAGCCGCCGCTAAAATCCTGGCTATAAAATCCGATCTGGTTATCGTCGTGGGCGGTAACGAAAGTTCCAACACAAAAAAACTAAAAGAGGTCTGCTCGCAATATGCAAAGACTTATCAAATTGAAGACGAAAAAGGACTGCGAAAAAACTGGTTTAAAAATAAAAAAACCATCGGACTTACAGCCGGAGCTTCGACTCCGAACTGGCTGATTGAAAAAGTCTACAGTAAAATACAAAGGATTTAATTATATAATCCTTTGGACACTTGAGAACAAAGGGGTATTTTTTATTTACCCAATATCGCTTTTATTCTCCTGACCCCGGCTGATGATGATTTTTCAGACACAATTTTAAAACTGATCAGTTCGGACGTATTTTTAACATGTGGACCGGCGCAAATTTCTTTGGAAAAATCCCCGATGGTATAAACTTTGACTTTATCCGGGTATTTTTCTTTGAAAAAGGCTAACGCTCCTGAGCTAATCGCCTGCTCATAAGTCATTTCGGCCAGGGAAACCGGAAGACTATCCTTTATCTTTTCATTGACTATCGTTTCCACCATTAACTTTTCTTTTTCTGTCAGTTTTTGGGAGTAAGAAAAATCAAATCGTAATCTTTCGGGGTTTAAATCAGAGCCCATTTGTCCCACATTCTCACCAAGAACCTTTCTTAGAGCCGCGTGAAGAAGATGGGTGGCCGTGTGCTGTCGAGCGACTAAATCACCGAAGTCTCCCACGCCGCCGAATTTTTTTTGGGCTCCGGCCCGCGATATCTGTTGATGTTTCTCAACGGCCTGTTTGAATTCTTCTTCATCAAAAGAAAAGCCTTTTTTTCGGATTAAATTCGCTGTCAAGCCATAAGTGGAATAAAGATTAAATGCCTCCTCGCCCGTTATCTTCCTGTCCGAAGGATGAGGCACGCATTTTTTATCTTTATTTTTCGACATACTCATAATCTCATAGGCTTTTTCCACCTCTAGCTTTAAAACCTTCTGATAATTCTCCTTTTCTATGTTTAAGGCCGTAAGGAGGCGGGATCTATCAAGGAGTAAGGAGGCGTAATGCGGGGCATAGAGAGAAATAACGGCTTCGACCAGAACGCCTAAATTAAAGTCGATATGCTCATACTGATCAATAAGCCGCCGAAAAATCCGCCTTAGTATATAACCCTGATCCTTGTTGGAAAATTCCACTCCGTCCGCCAACAGAAAAACAGAGGCTTTGATATGATCCGCCACGATTCGTAATCTTTTATTTTTTTCTTTTTCGCTTTGAAACCCGTCTAGGGATTTATCAGCCGCCGCTATCTTCATCAACGGAGCGAATAAATCTGTTTCAAAAACTGAGGGGCATTTTTGCATAATCATGGCTAGCCTTTCCAGCCCCATCCCCGTATCAATATTTTTTGTCGGCAAGTCTTTCAAATCTCCTTTTGTATCCATATAATATTCCGTAAAAACCAAATTCCAGATTTCGACGAAACGACCGCATTCACAGTTAGGCCGACATGATTCCTTTTGTTCACAGGGTTTTTCGGTAAGATCATAATGGATTTCTGAACACGGGCCGCAGGGACCGGTTTTACCCGGCGGTCCCCACCAGTTATGGTGCCTTCCGAATTCCTGAATTTTATCTTTAGGCACTAATTTTTGCCAGATTTTTATCGCTTCAAAATCTTTGACTACCGTGTTATCTCCCTCGAAAATTGTCACCCAAAGTCTTTTTTTATCAATCTTCATTTCTTTAACTAAAAAGTTCCAGGCGTATTCAATCGCTTTATCCTTGAAGTAGCCGCCGAGTGAAAAATTACCGAGCATTTCAAAAAAAGTCAAATGCGATTCGTCGCCGACCGAGTCAATATCCGAAGTGCGAAAACATTTCTGGCTGGAGGCTAAGTTACGGTTATGGTAATCTTTTTTTACGGATAATTCACCTAAAAAGTAGGGTTTAAACTGCTGCATGCCGGCGGTGGTCAATAAAACTGAAGGATCATTTTCCGGCACTAAGGAAGAGGAGGCCACCCAGGCATGTTTGAGCTTTTTAGCGAAATATCTTTTAAATTTATCGCGTATTTTATCAGATTTCATTAGGTTATTATACAAAATAAACTATGTTGTTTCAAGCTCTTGCTTTTTATAAATATCAAATTAGCGCTATTATTATTCAGCTTAGTATCTGCCTAAAATAAAGATTACGCCATCAGTAATTCGAGGATAAATCTCTTCTGTCGGCTTAAATCCCTTAATTCCGGGCCGGGGCCCAACCTCATGGCCACGACTTTTGATCATGGCAAATAATCACCCTTATTTATTTGATAATCCCCCCACCCAATAATTCATCGCCTTTATAAAAAACAGCTGATTGACCTGGAGTCAAAGCTCTTTCTGGTTTTTTAAATGAGACACAACAGCCGTTCCCGGTTTTTTTGATTATTGCTTGAACGCCAGGATGCCGATAGCGCGGCTTAACCTCAGAAGTAACGGGAAATTCAGGGGGCGTAATGAGCCAATTGACCTTTTTAAGTTCAGCCTTCAGGCTGAACAGAGACTTACTATCTTTTGTCACCCAGAGGATATTCTTCGAAATATCTTTTTTTAGCACAAACCAGGGACCGCCGGCCAGGCGCAAACCGCTTCTCTGACCAATGGTGTATAAAAAAAGACCCTGATGGCGGCCAACTTTTTTTTTGCTCGTAAAATCCCTGATTATCCCCGGCCGACTTTTTATATTATTTGAAAGATAATTACAAATTTTATCAGTGATAAAACAGATTTCTTGGGATTCATTTTTTACCCTCGGTAACCGATACTTGGCGGCTATTCGTTTAACTTTATCTTTTGTTAATTTTCCCAGTGGAAAAAGGCAATGCGAGATTACTAAAGGCTTGAGGTCCCATAAAAAATATGACTGGTCTTTATCATAGTCTTTCCCCTTTTTTAAAAGATAACAAGAGCCGACTTTAGCTTTCTGGACATAATGACCAGTCGCGATATAATCAGCGCCGGCTTTTTTCGCCCTTTCGTAGAATAAACCAAATTTTATCATCCGGTTGCATATTACGCAGGGATTGGGCGTAACTCCGTCTTTATATTGGGTAATAAAATCCTTGATAACTGATTTGCTGAACTGGGGGCGAAAGTCCCAAATATACAGTTTGATTTTCAATTTCTGACAGATCCTTTTTACTTCCAAAGTCTGGCTTTTAGCGAGCAAAAAATGCACGCCAATCACCTGATAACCCTGTTTTTTTAGTAATAAAGCGGCGACCGTGGAATCCACGCCGCCTGACATGGCGACAAAAACTTTTTTACAAGACTTAACTTTCATAGATACATCTTAAATTATATGCCAAAATTATTCAATGTAGAGAAAACCCCTAACGTAGAACGCTAGGGGTTGAGATTCAGAAGGAAAGGTTAATTGGAGCGATGTGTAGCACACCGTAGAGAAAAGAGGCAAGGCCGGCAAAGAGGAGAAAAGAGTCGACAAAGTCGAAATGATGATGAGGAGTGGGTTGAATGGGATTGAGGGAAAAAAGTATGAGAAAGGTGCCGGCGATAATTGCGATGATGTGTTGTAACAACATAGGGTCTTTTCCTTTCATAATTATATGATTAGATCAGACCTTTTGTCGGTGTGCTTTCAATGAACGATATGTGCGTTTACCTCTGCTTTAAGCTTAACAAGCCATTGTTCTTTGTCAAGCCCCTGACTTTTATTTTTTTGTGGATAACTATAGATAAAAAAAGGCTAATATTAAAGGCTAATATTGTTAGTGACTAAAAAACGTTGCGCTTTTATGAATAAGCCCTTAATCTCTAATATCGATTACGGGGCTGGGGATAAACTCAATTTGCAGTCAGGGCTTTTTAGCCTGCAGAAATTTGAGGACAGATTCAGTTGATTTATAGGCTTTGGGCGGATACCACTTGGCCTCTTTTATTAAAGGATAATCTTCGTGTTTTTTGAAAATATATTCTTCCGCTTTTTCCCAACGCCTCACTTCATCAGAAAAACTTTTAAAATCCAGAGTCTGTTCATAATCAACCAGGGCCCGATTTAAATACATTATTCCCTGGGGAAAATAGCGGGAAACGCGCAAAGTAAATTCATAGTCTTCCCAAAAATCGATTTTTTCATCCCAGCGACCTATCTTGTCCAGCAGGCTCTTTTTGTGGACAAAAGTATTCGTGTCTATAATGATCTTACGCTGCCAGAGCCTCTTTAAATCGAAATATTTCTTATGGCCATAAAACTCATCGCGAATCATCCTCTCAATCTTGTCTTTTTCCGATAACTTCAAGCGATAATTCTTTTTACAAAAAAACAGAACTTTTTTCGGATATTTTGCAATGGCGGAAAGCATGCTTTCCAAAAAATCCTTGTGCCATTCGTTGTCCGAATCCAAATAGGCAATATATTCCCCCCTCGCCTTCTTTAGTCCTTTATTTCTGGCTGCCGACACACCCTGTCTTTTTCTGTTTTTAAAATAGATAATTCTGGGGTCACGGAAGACCTTAACTGTTTTTTGCGTATCGTCGCTTGAACCGTCGTCTATAATCACCAACTCAAAAAAAGGGTACGTTTGGCCGAGTACCGATTGAATGGCCCGCCATAAGATATAGCCGCGATTATAGGTCGGCAAAATTACGGAAAATTTTGGCGCGTAAATCATATCTCGCGGCTAAAGGTCATTTTTTGGTAGATTTGTCTGGTCACTTCAACATCCGCCATGCAATACTGATATACTTCCTTAAACTTCCCTTTTTGATAGTATTCGTAAACTCTTGAACCGTCTAATTCGCCCTTAGAAGATTTAAGTCCCAATATTTTTGCCAAACGGTCCAAGCTTATCTGAGAACTGGAAAGCCATTTATCCCATTCGCGCATCGTGTCAAATATCGGATCATGGCGATAACGGGCAAAGCTTAGATCCTTTGTTGGCGGTACTCCCCAGATAATAGACCGCTTATAAATAAAATTAAGGTCAAAATCCATGATGTTGTGGCCGATAAACAGATTCACATCTCGGGCCAGATCCCAAAAGTTTTTTAAGATGTCTTTTTCCGGACCATAAAGAATATTGGCCGTGCTTTTTGACGGCGGTTCTTTAAGATAGCCCAGACATAAGATCCGGCCATAAGTCCCGTCCAGGGCGGTTCTGGCGTATAAATCCTCTTTATTAAAAGGCTTCTTGTTTTTTAACTCATACTTAAGCTGCAGGTCTTTTTCGACTTTTGCCCAGACTTTTTTATCCGCCGGAATTGTTTCAATGTCCAAAAATAGCTTGTTCATTTCTTACCATTAATAATAATGGTTTAATTATAGCAGTCTTTGACCTTTTTTAAAAGATAAACGACAAAAAACCTCTTGCTTATTTAAGAGGTTTTTTGTTTTACTGCTGACAATGCCTAGCAAGTGCAAGGATCATTGCCGCAGGTTGGACACGGCTCAAACATGTTTTTTTCATTAATGTTGAGTCATTTATATTATATAATATGCCATAAACCTAGCAATATATATTTGTCAAGATAAAAAATGAGGCGGACTTCCTATGAAGTCCGCCGAATCACTGTGTCGAAAAACTCGTGCATGATATTGATTTAATATTTGTTCCTTTTTTCCGCCAACGGACGAATCCACTGGCTATACGAGGGGCCTAGCCTCGACGGAACAAAGACGGTGCCACCCCCTAAAGTTTTGGCTTGTCACTCGGACAAACCGGTTATTTACACGCAGCCGACCGATGGCTTCGGGTATGATACCGGTACCAGTATTTTACTGTTTGGGAAGAGAGCTATTGTCTCTAACCAATCCAGTGGCTTATTTATCTACGTTTGGGCGTAATACTGACGGAACGCCCGAGAAGAAGAAAGGTAGTAGCGTCCTTATGCCATGTAACCGGTCTTCCCGATCTACTGACAGTCTTGCCGTCAGTTTCAGGCTATCCCAATCCTTATTCAGGCATCAGGATTCTGCCTTACCATGACTAGGGTCAGCCAAACCCTATACAGACGCAAGCTTTTCTCCTTTCTAGAGAGAAATCTTAGTTAATTAGCCCTCTCTCTTGAGCTTGGCATAAAAGGGTGGGTTTAAGGTGCTAAAGCACAAGTTGTCAAAACAACCAATCATTATACACGAAATAAAAATTTTGTCAAGACCTAACTTGTGGATAAAAAAAAGACGAGTTTTTAGGCTCGTCTTTAGAAGAATATGCGAAAATGTACAATTATGTGGTGGGCGTTTAGGATACCCAGGACTTGAGAGAATATCTCTCATGGGAGTGGCTTTTGTGACGTTCTGATACGTCACCATTTCATATTTTTTCTTTCGCCCTAGCTCACTCCTTTGAAATCAACTCTCTCTTCGTCTTTTCGGCGATTTAACGTCGGTTTAACCCCTTATCGGCTGATAAAGGGCGTGTGGACATCCTCCCCTGCTTTTATTTTGGCAGGCCGGCTGAAAATGTCAAGGGTAATCAAAAACAAGCGTTTAAGCTTTAAGTATTTTTGATTATTTGCTTATTTATTATACTTTAAACTTACCGGCGTTTCGAGCATTCTCTGTATCTTACGGATAAAAACACTTTTCAGCCCCTCTGACACATGAGACGTATTTTTCGTGATTTCGATATATCTTTCCTGCTCCCTTTTGATAAAATCAGCGGCAATACGGCTTTTGGCCAGTTCAAGAGGGTCAGTAGCTAACATATCCAATTCCACCGGTTCATTTTCGATATTTTCTGGCATATAATGATTTATTTTAAAAACACCCACGTCTGTTCTCCATCTTTGCCATCTCGCACTTCTACCCCCTTTTTCAGCAATTCTTGGCGGATTTGATCACTTTTTGCAAAATCCTTGTTTTGACGAGCGTTCTTTCTTGCCTCTAAAAGTATTTTTTCTTCATCTGCTAATTCCCGTCTATTTTCTAGCGGGAAAATAAAACCCCAGACCCGGTCAATATCTTTAAGAAAATTTAGAATTATCTTTGCTTCTTTAACTGACAGTCTTTCTTTATTTATTTGAATGTTGATTTTTCGAATATAATCAAACAGCAAGGCAATTGCTTTGGGAGAATTCAAGTCCGAATCTAGATTTTTAATGAATTCTTTTTTAAATTTCAAAATATCCTTTGAAGAGCGGTATTGGCCCCCAGCAGAAATAATTTTTTCTAGCCGTCCGACAAATTCATCGATTGTCTTTAGGGAATTTTCGGCATAGACCAGGGTTTTTTCGGCAAAAATCAGGGGTGTCCGATAATGATTGGTTAAAATCAAGAAACGAAAAGCCCGCGGTGAATGACCCTGTTTCACCAAATCCGTCAGATTTAAGACGTTGCCTAAACGTTTAGCCATCCTCTCCCGCCCCATCTGCAGGAAAGCCCGGTGAAGCCAGTAACGGACGAATAATCGCTTGTAAGCGGACTCACTTTGGGCGATCTCATTGCTATGATGGGGAAATTTTAAATCAATCCCGCCGGTATGGATATCGATGGTTTTACCTAACAACGAGGTGGACATCACGGAACATTCCAAATGCCAGCCTGGCCGTCCCTTACCTATGTCTGTGTCCCAAAAAATATCACCGTCAGAAGGTTGCCAGGCTTTCCATAAGACAAAATCACTGGCTTGTTCCTTGTCATAGTCGTCAGAAGAAATCCTAGCGCCATCTTTCAAGCGTTGTTTTTTTAGATTAATCAGCTGTCCGTATCTCGGAAAGCTTTTTATATTAAAATAAATGGAATTATCTTGACCCCGATAAGCGCTGCCATTGACTAAAAGCAATTTCACTAATTCCACCATTTTAGGAACATACTGCGTCGCCCGAGGATAATAATCGGCTGGGGCTATATTTAGATCCCTTAAATCTTTGAAAAAACCGGCTATAAACGGCGCGGTATAGGTTTCCAGAGGGAGATGCGCTTGCTGGCTGCCTTTAATGGTTTTATCATCAACGTCGGTCAGGTTCATGGCATGGGCAACTTTGTAACCACGGTACCTAAGATATCTTTTAAGCAGATCGGAAAATAAGAAAGACGAAAGATTACCGATATGGGCCCGGCCGTAAACTGTCGGTCCGCAGCTGTATATGGTCACTTGTCCCCCTTTAATGGGCTTAAAGGCCTGAATTTTATTTCCTAATGAATTATAGAGCTTAAGCATATTTTAGGGGTTCGCGTGACCGACTAAATTATCTATTTTTCGGATAATATCGTGAGGGTAAGCCTGACTTTTTATCAAATGATCGGCTGCGCCGAGAGTCCTTGACTTAATGGACGTTTCTTCATCATTCAAATTGGTCAAAACGATGATCGGGATATTAGCTGTCTGGCTGTCTTTTTTCGTTAATTCCAATATGTCGAAACCATTTATTTTTGGCAATATTATATCCAGAAGAACAAGATCGGGATGCTCTTTTTTTATCATTTCCAAGCCGGTCTGGCCATCCGAGGCAGAAATAACGGAATAACCAGCTTCCCCAACGGTTTTTTTTAAAGCAAAAAGCTCAGCCGGATCATCTTCTATGATTAATATTCTTTTGGTCGGATTAGACATGGTCCGCCACCTCCTTAACTTTGGCTATCAAGGTGTCCAAGTTAAACTCGGATTTGACAATATAATCTTGGGCCCCTAAATTCAGACTCTTTTCCATGTTTTCCTTCTTGCTTAAATTGGAAATAATAATAACGGGAACTTGAGAAAAATTCCTGTCTGCTTTTATTTTTTTCAATAAACTGAAACCATCCATCTGGGGCAGGATCAAATCCAAAAGTATCAATTTAGGCTTTTCCTTTTTTATTATTTCAAAACCCTCTTCGGCGGTACTGGCGGTCAAAACATTCAGGCCCTCGACCGTAAGCCGAGCCTTGAAAGCATAAAGAAGAGCCGCTTCGTCCTCGATGATTAATATTTTTTTTGGTTCCATAAATTATTTTCCTAATTTATCGGTAAATTAAAATAAAAGGTTGTTCCCTGCGATTCTTTAGAGGCCACCCCCACTATCCCGCCATGCGCCTCAACAATACCCTTGACTATGATCAAACCCAGTCCCGTTCCTCTTTCCGTGCCTTTGCTTCTTCCCTCCGCCTGCTCGAATTTATTAAAAAGGCGAGAAAGGCCGATTATTGAGATGCCCTGGCCGTTATCCGTGATTCCGACGACGATAGATTCCGGGTAGTTATCCAATTTTTCATCGCCACCCTTGAGATTCCATTCGATCCGAAGCTTCTGCGCTTCTTCGTTCAAATTGTGTTTCTTTGAATGCTTAAATATTTGAATCTGAATTCTGCCCCCGGCTGGGGTAAATTTTAAAGAATTGGAGATTAAATTCTCAAAAACCTGGCGCATGGCACTTTCATCATACTCTATCGGCGGCAATTTTTCTTCAACAATCAATTCTAATTTGATGTTTTTTCCTAAAGCGAGGGGTTTAAAATAACGGACCATATCTGCGGCGAGCAGGGAAAAATCACTTTTCTTTTTTTCCAGTTTGAACATTCCCGCTTCGATCTTGGCCACATCCAAAATATCATTAACTAGGGTCAACATATGAACCGCGTTACCATTAATCAAATTAATGGGTTCTAGCTGATCATTTTTGTGCTGCTTTTTTAAATCATTGAGAATGACCTCGGAAACCATGCGGATTCCGTTTAGGGGTGAACGCAGATCGTGAACCATTAAATGGGTAAATTCATCTTGTTTTTTTTCTGCCTCTTTTAATTTTATCAGTGTTTCACTTAGCTTGTTGTTGCTTTCCTGCAGTCTCTTTTTTGAGCTTGCTACTTTGCTGGTCCCGACATGGACAAAATACGAAATGATTATCATCACCACGGAAATAAAAACCGAGATAAAAAAGACTATTTCATCCGAATAATAACGGCGAACAATGACAAACGAGGATAAGATCAATATTATGGTGATGAACCCGGTCAATAAAAATAGAGTGGTTGGACATTCAAAAAAATGTAGATTAAGCTCTTTGCATTCCTTAAAACGCGAGATTTCCATATTATCAAAATTTAGGGTTAAATTTTACCACCTGACCTCGTCTTAAGGGTTGAGGTGATCCATAACTGTTATCTTTGGGGTTAATATTTGACCGGGCAGGCGGGGCATAGGTTGCCGGACGGCTATCAGGCGACGGGGAGGGAAATGGCTTTTGACTTTTTCCGCCGAAAGAAATTGAACCGCGGGCTAAGGCCTCGCTTAAAGAAATGGGGGGTTCATTTATTTCTCTGGCCACCGGCTCCAGTTTAGCCTTGCTTAGGTCAATTTTCGGCTCTTCTTCCCGGCCGCCTTCTTCTTGGGGTCGAGCTTTTTCCGGAAACCTCGCCCCCTGTTTAAATCTTTTACCGCCTTCAAAATTACGGCCCGGACGATTTCTTTCTTCCGCACGATTTTCCTCCTGAGCCGTTTCCCGGAACATGTCGTCCACGCCGCTCCACCGAGTAATTTTTTCCTCTACTTCCTTCCTTGGCTTGGTGTATCTTTCCCGTGAAACCAAGATTATTTTTTCATGATTATTTTCCTGCTCATGCAAAGGCGGTAAGGTAAGGGCGGAAAAGGGATCGGAGGAAACACCATCAATCATCAGTTTTAAATATATCTCAAACTTGGTCAGATTGACCAAGTCCGTTTCTGTAAAGATCGGCTCAAATTCCTTGAGCAAGAATTCGGCGTCGGCCGCCCCGACACGGAATACCACCAAGGTCCCCACATTGCCGAAAACAGCCGCCGCTACTTTCTCATCCAGTTGTTCTATATATTGATGAGCAATGGTCAGGTTTAACCGGTATTTTCTCGCTTCGGAAAGAATCGTGGCAAAACTCTCCGTAGCAAAATTCTGAAATTCATCGACATAAAGATAAAAATCGCGTCTTTGTTCTTCTGGGGTGTCTACCCGGCTCATGGCCGCTAATTGTATTTTTGTCACCATCATAGCGCCTAACAAGGAAGAATTATCCTCGCCTATCCTACCCTTGGCCAAATTCATAAGGAGGATTTTCCCGTTATCCATGATCTCTCGCATATCAATGGTGCTTTTTGACTGACCCACGATATTCCTTATTACCGAGCTGGACAAAAACTGTCCGACTTTATTTTGAATAGGCGAGATCGCTTCGGTGCGGAACTGATTAGAATAGGCCGAATATTCGTCCAGCCAGAAGGCTTTGACGATCGGATCGGTCAGACGGCTGACAACTTTGCGGCGGTAATCCTTGTCCACAAGCAGACGCGTCACTCCCAGTAATGTGCTGCCCGGATATTCTAAAAGAGCCAAAATAGTGTTGCGCAAAACATACTCCAAACGTGGGCCCCAGGAATCGACCCAGATTTTTTTAAAGACGGCGATCAAACCGGAAGTTATTAAATGGTGATGAGTCGGATCAATTGACTCAAGGACGTTAAAGGCAATGGGATAATCCAGATCCGAGGGGTTGAAATACACGACGTCATTAACCCGGTAACTCGGAATAAAATCTATCACTTTTTCAACTAGGTCGCCCAAGGGATCGATCAGGGCCACTCCTTTGCCCTTTTTGATATCATCAATAATCATGTTTTCAATGACCGTCGATTTGCCCATACCGGTTTTTCCGATAAGATACATGTGCCGGCGTCGATCGTCGGTTTTAATGCCGAATTTCCGCCTGAGATTCCTAAAGTTGGTCAGGCCGAACGGGGTAACGTCATCGGCGGTTGTATTTGACTGATAGGTCATAGGTGTTAAATAAAGGGAATATTCTGGGGAATTTTTTCCTCTTCGCTTATTTCTTCCTCGCTTTTTTTATGAAGGGGGTAAGCCTGCTCCAAGGGCAGAGAGACCGGCGGTTCTGCTTTGCGCGCCTCCGTTTTCTTAACCATCGGAGCTTTCACCGTCATGATCGGAAAATGAAAAAGAGTAGCCAGTTCCTCGATATTTAAAACAAACTTGCAACGCCCGCGCGTGCTGCTCCGGTATTTATAGCCCCACATGACCCGCCATTTTCTCCGGTTCTGGCGCCATTCTATAATCGACTTTATCGGCGGATAATCCACCTTGGTCTTGGTTTTGGCATCGGCCTTTAAACCGTTGATATCCAGAGTATTATATTGTTTAAGGGCTCCCATAATGGCCGGCACAAAACGATTTTTGCTGAAAACTTCTTTTTTGCCCAAGTAGATGACCCTCATTTTTGTTTTGAAGGCGATTTTGGAAATTTTTATGCCGACCGCCTCCACGACCGATCTTTCCGAGGGAGATAAATGTTGAATCATGGTCGGCCATCTTAGAATCTCCTTTTGGGCGGTACTTCCGTATAAATCAGATGGGGAGATAATAGAAGCATATAACGATTCGCTAACCCCGTGGATGACATTTTTAGGCAGCCAAAATAAATCCTTTCCTTTACTCTCTGTTTTGGCGCCGATCAGCTTTTTAATAACCCTAATACCGGAATCACGCCATTCCTTGCTCCCTTCAGGAGAAATTACCATCTGGATCCAAATCTGCTCCCCCTCTTTTAAACGGCTCATTATTTCCAGCAAAGAAGCCATGGGATCTTTAAACGTTTCTTTTGTGGAAGGATCTTCGAAAGATACGTAAGTTTTAATGGGATATACGTCTTTTTTCTCTAGGGTCATGTGCGTCCCCCAAATGTCATAATCATCATTAGGAAACTTGATCTTGATATCTTTCGTGTAATCTTCCACTTCAGTAATTTCCGCATTGGGGTATTGGGCGTAGATGGCGGCTTCGGCTAAATCTCGCCAGTCCTCCGGTGTCCGGATAAGAAATTGGATATATCCGCCGATACTGATAATCTCCAAAGAAAAACACTGCTGCGTGTAACCACCAATATACTTTTCAATAAAATTGCCTCTTTTTTGAATGCCGTGCAAGTGTGAAAATATGTTTTCCACGGCTTTGGGCGTCTGCTCATTTTCCTTAGGAATATCAATGGCCAACAAGATAAATTTTACCTTGGCGTCAAACAGATTGCGCCGCCATTCCAACCAAAGCAAGAAAAAACCGATAATGAAAGCAATGACGAGGGCGACCCAACCGCCATGAGCAATAATTATCCACAAAGTATAGAACGGACCTAAATAGGAGTCCGCATAACCGCCAGTGGAAAAATCTAACGTAATATCCATAAAAATATTATTGAGGATTATTCAAAGTATAGGTGCCATCCGTCAGCTTTTTAAATCTTTCTTTATTGGTCAGGGCAAGAAGGATAGTATTTTTTTTGACCATTCTTTTTTCCATCACTTTTTTGATCACTTCATCACGAGTTAATGGCCTGCTCTCGCTTTTTAAAATTTCCGTCAGTACGTCAATAACTACTCCCGGCTTATAGCCCCATTCTTTAAGGGCGTAAATGCCGCGTCCGACCAGGACGTAACGGTCATTCAATATTAATTCGTTATGCACGGTGGGCGGATAAGCTTTTTTGTCATCAAAACTCGCCTTATTAACCATCTCGGCGATTTTTGTAAAATGCATGGGTTGACCATTTTTTTTCAGAATAAGATAAATCTTGTCGTTGATACGCTTAGGGGTGATGGAACCCCAGGAAATCAGGCCGTACTCATCAAACGGATTAGAAGAAACTTTCGCAAAAGTTTTTAAATAGGAGATTACCACCTCATCCTTTAACCACTGGCTTTCGGCTTTATAAATTTCTGTAAGCTTAAATTTTGCCAAAATTTCATCTTGACCCAGGGGTTTATTCTCATTCTCAAATATCTTCTGCAAAGCTTCATGTGTTTTATTTAAAAGATCAAGATTCTGGCTTTTGAGCAGCCAGGAAGGTTTAATGGTGTCACTTTTGATTTTCTTGAATTTGTCAGACAAGAGCCGGGTAAGAATAAAAGAAAGCGATTTCCGGTTTATTTCTGAATCGCCACAAAATGAAAGTATTTTCCAAAAAAGATACTCTTCTTCCATAATTCCCCCGTGCTGATGGAGAAAACTGCTGATTATCCCTTCAACCGTCTGGATAAGCCCGTTAAATTCCTTAGCCTGTTTTATCTTCTGCAAAGTCAAATTTTCAACCTGCCGGATTCTTTCCCGCGTGACGCCATAAATGCCGCCGATCTCTTCCAAAGTTTCTTCTCTTTTCCCGTTAAGTCCGTAGCGACGGCGAAGTATATCCCCCTCCTTGTCACTGACTAATTTCAAGAAGCTGGAAACTTTATCCTGGGGATTGAATTGTGATACGTCTTCAGTTTGCTTGGAGGTTATTATTTTGTCTAATATTGAATTTTGATCGTTCATATATTTAAAATTTCTTTAATATTAGCGTAATTTTCAGAGGATTACGCACAAACAATAACTAAACTCTGATAATAGTATAGCATACTTTTATCAAAATGTCAAGCAAATTAATACAAAATAAAAGATATCATTTGGCAAATTTTATCTTTTATTGTTTAATATATTATTTTGTTCGGAAACGGTTCCAAAGCAAAAGAAGTGGCGAAGCGATAAATATTGAAGAATAGGTCCCGATAACGATGCCGAACATCAGGGCGAGAACAAAGTACTTCACAGATTCACCGCCAAAAAGAAATAAAGCGATCAAAACCAAAAAAGTGGTGATGGTAGTATTCAGAGAACGGATCATGGTTTCATTAATACTTCGGTTTATTATCGTTTCGAACGGCGAAGAAAAATCTTTTTTTATTCCTTCACGGATCCGGTCGAATACGACGATTGTGTCATGAACGGAAAAACCCAAGATAGTAAGAAGAGCCGTAACGAAAAGGCTGTCCACTTCTATATTAAAAAAATAACCTAAAACGGAGAAAAGTCCGATCGTGATTAATATATCATGGATCAGGGCAATGACTGCGTTTATGCCGAACAGCCAGCTGGAAACTCTATAAGAGGATATTTTACGGAAAGCCCAGGCGAGATAAATAATAATACAGATTAATACTAAAATATTGGCGTAGATCGCTTTTCTTTTCAACTCCTGGCCAATAATCGGACCGACCGTGTCAAAGGTTTTTTCCTCCATCGGTCTGAGGTTTTGGAGATTTTCCGTTATGGATACTCTTTCGTCGTTATTAATATTTCTCATTTTTAGAATCATGTCCTTCTCTCCGACGTTCTGAATATTAATAGTTCCCAGGTTTAACTCCGCCAAAGAGGCTTCGACTTCCGGCGCGGATGGTCTTTCCCCTTTAAACTCAACTTGCATCAGCGCCCCGCCGGTAAAATCAATACTGAACTTAAGACCGCCCAAGAATATGAATACCAGGCTAATGATAATAAAAACACCTGAAACGGAAAAGAAAAAATTTCTTTTTTGGATGATGTTATACATTTTTTTCTGGTGTATGATTTTGTTTAACGCCGAACCAGGCCAAATGGCTGGATAAGCGGGGACCGACCATCAGTCTTAAAAAAGTTCGGGTGACCGTGATCGCCGAGAACATAGAAACGAAGATGCCGATGGCTAAAGTAATGGCAAATCCCTTTATTAAGCTTGTTCCAAACCAAGCCAATATAATACAAGTGATAATGGAAGAAACGTTTGAATCACGGATGGAAAGCCAGGCCCGTTTAAATCCGTCTTCAATTGCCAAATCCAAAGGTTTTCCCGCCTCTAGTTCTTCCTTCATCCGTTCAAAAATCAATACATTGGCATCCACCGCCATACCGATGGAAAGGATAAAACCGGCGACACCGGCCAAGGTCATGGTCACTGGCCAAAGCTTAAAAATGGCCAACGCGACTAAAGAATAAATAATGAGGGCGAGAACGGAAAGAAGACCGGGTAAACGGTAAAAAATGATCATAAAGAAGGCGACAGAAAACAGTCCTAAAAGTCCGGCGAACAAGCTTTTTTGAACCGATATTTTACCTAAAGTGGCCCCGATATTCTGCTGACTTATTAAAGTGATGGGCACGGGTAAAGCCCCGGAGTTTAGACGTTGAGCCAAGGTCTTGGCCTCGGTCAGAGTAAAATTACCGGTAATGACGGCCGTTCCTTCCGTAATTTTGGAATTTACCGTAGGCAATGAAATCGGAGAACCATCCAGATAAATAGCGACAATCTTATTAATATTTCTCTCAGTAATGTCGGAAAATAATTTCTTTCCCTCGTCGTTGAATTCCAAACCGACGCTCGGCGCTCCAGTGTTCTGGTCAAACTCCACAAAGGCTCTTTGCAATTGTTGGCCGGAAAGACCGGTCTCAACGTACGCTTCGCCGGTTTGGTAATCGGCTTCGCTTTTTTTAAGGATCAGAATGTGAGAAGCCCTTACCTCTTTTTTGCCATCGGTCACTTTTTCATCGGTTTTTAAGATAATATGATAACCATAGACCGTCTCGACGAGCTCCGGATAGACCACACCTTTTACCGCTTTGCTAAATGCCACCTCGTTAAACTCAGCTACCATCTCCCCTTCACCAAAAAAGCCCAAATCACCGCCCTGATCTTTACTGCCCGGATCTTCGCTATACTCGCTAGCCAAAGCGGCAAAATCCGCGCCGCTTTTTAGTGCTTCCGCTAACATCCCCAGGGCCTTCTCTTTCGCCTGCTTATTATAATCTTCGATTTCTTTTTTTTGTTCATCCGACAGAACGGCCGCCGGGGCTTCTTCTTTAAATTCCAAAAGCGGCGTTTCCCCGATAAGCTTTATTGCCTGGCTGATATCGGTGATGCCAGGTAATTCAACGGTTACCCGCCAATTTTCTCCAGATTTGTTGGTCTGAATAACCGGTTCGGAAACGCCGAAAGCGTTAATCCGTCTTTCAATGACGTCACGAACCCCATCCAAGGCGGAAGCCTTATCCGCTTCGGCTATGTTGGCGGTGTCGGCTTGATAGACCAAGCGGGTACCGCCAGAAAGGTCCAGGCCCAGATGAACTTTGATTTCCTTAAAATATGAGCCAATTTTAATATTCGGGCCTTTGGGGTAATCAAGCAAACCCGCTAATACAGCGAGTAGAATAATACCGGAAAAAGTTAACCAAACCTTACGTCTTATTGACATATTAATATATATTATATGTCAAACTCGATCTTTTGGCAACAGAAAAACGGCGAGCCTAAGGGATTTGCTCCATTATTTATTGTTTTTCCTAGACCGGCCTTAACGTTCCCGCCCAGACCTGCCAGGCGAGCAATGATTTAGCCACCAGACTTAATATTATATAGACCTTTTCGCCGTAAAGATAATCTCGCCATTTACCCGTTTTTTTATATTGCAATACCATATTGACGGCAAATATATTAAAGAAAAGAAAAATAGAAAAGAAGATCCAATAGACAAAAGTCGGCGGTTTCGCTCCGGGCGTTCCCGAACCAAACAAATACAGGGCGACTGCCACCCAGGGAATGGCTCCCGCTAAACAGCCGAAAATAAATGCAGTCCAATTAATCTTTGGCGTGGTTTGATTATGTACTTCCATCAGCCAGCCGAAAAGTATCATCATCATATTAAGAAAGAAAATCAGCATTAGGCTTACGCCATCATAAATCCCGACCAACATTGAGATAACCACGATCATCAACGAAGAGCTAAAAGAATATTCGATCCAACGGGCCAAATTCAACCCCCTCTTTAGATTATTCACATACCATCGATAAAAGAACGTGGAAACCAAAAAATGAGCCAGGGCGGAAAGAAAGAGAAAAATTGCGACTAATAGTCCGAGCCTTATTTCAAAAGCTTGCTTTATTACCGGTTCCAGCTTACCGGCCGTGGAGCTATATTGGACAAAAGACGTAGTCACGGGCAAGGAAAAACTAGTACTTAAAACCAGCATCAATACGCCCTGAATCGCGTGAAAAATAGCCATGACGACATTATAAATCCTTAATTTTTTGAATCTAACTTCTTCGTTTATAATAGATGATGTTTCCATATATTTGTCCCTTTCAATTAATATTATAACATTTATATTATGATATGCAATATTTAATATAAAAAAATCCGCGCGACATTCACATCGGGCGGATTTATGGAGAGAACATTTGAATTATTGGCTTATTTCCGCCTCCTTTTGCTTGATAAAATCATCGATATTGCCAGCGTTATATCCGGCCGGAACCTCTGTTACGATAATATCCAATCGCGTGACCCTGATAAGATTCCTTACCCTTTCGTTCCTGCCGATAATGATGTAGATCTTCTTGCCCGGGCAGGCAAGCGAATACTTCTTAGTCAGGGCAATTATGCCCCCGATACCGGCACTGTTCATGTCAACCATAGATACATCGAGCACAATCGCTTTATAGGCCTTAAGATTCGCAAGGCTTAATCTTCGATCAGCCAGCAATTTGGCCACGGCCAAGCCAATAGTTTCTCGGTCATATTTGCCCCGGTAAACCGTAATCACCACCAGTCCGGCGGTAACCTTAATCTCGTAATAGGCCCTTGTCTCTTCCATGATTAATCCTCCTTTTAGGCGGAAAATTTGACAATGTGGCGAATGAACGACTTAAGACCTTAAAATTAGCGCTAGATATAGTTTTTGTCAAAGATAAAAATTGTTATATAAAAAAGATAACTACATCAAGCTATCTTATTATAAATATTATATTTAGTTATGAATAATTATTGGTGTGCCGATCGAGACCCAATTATAAACTATTTCTGCATCTTCCCAAGATAAACGCACGCAACCATGCGAGACACGAATTCCTAAATGATTTTCTCCCTCCTTGATCACGCCGCCACCGCGTAAGCGCCAATACGGTAGACCGTGCAACCCGTGGCCCTGGCCGGAGAACTGCATCCAATATGGCATATACAAGGCATACTTTTTTGAATAGGCGGTGGGGCTTTTGCTAAGAACGGTAAAAATTCCGCCGGGCGTATCCATTCCCGGTTTACCGGAAGATATCTGATAATCACCTATCTCCTGCCCGTTCTCAATTACCTTCAGTTTTTGTTCACTAATATCGATATCAATGTATTTCGGGTACTGGGAATAACGAGTATCCGCTAAAAATCCCGGTCCGGTAATAATCTCATCCTTCCCGTCGCCAATCACGTCGCCGGAGGCGACAAAGACTCCTCCGCGGAAATCAACCGGATAGGGAAAAAAGTTCAATTCCTGATTGTTGCCTAAGTAATCAAGGGTGCGGACATGAGGTCCGGCGCCTGTATTGGCCGCCGCGATTATTTCATCATAATTGTCATTATCAATATTGCCGGTCGCTATATTTACTCCGCCCTGAAATTCAACGTCATAAGCATAAAAACCCGAAAGCTTATGCCATTGATCGTCGTACACCTCAATAACCGGTACGCCAAATTGGGCAACCGAAACAATGATCTCTGGTCTTTCATCGCCGGTTACATTCCCGACAGCGATATTCACCCCTCCTTTATTATTAAAACTGAACGGGAAAAAATCCATATTCAAACTTTCGCCTTTTTGATTGAAAACTCTAACATGGGGGCCGCCACCCGGACCGGCTCCCGTAATTATTTCCGCCAGGCCGTCAGCGTTAACGTCTCCGCAACCGATATTGACGCCGCCGCGAAAATTAATGTCATAGGCCATGAAACTTCTAAGTTGTTCGCCCCCAACGTTAAATATCTTGACATTTGGTCCGCCCCTTAAACCCGGCGAGGTTATAATTTCATCCCTACCGTCGTTGTTAACGTCACAGGAGGTCACTTTTACTCCGTTTCTAAACTTTATATCGTAAGCCATAAAACTTATCATCTTTTCGCCGTTATTCTTAAAAATCTGAATATTCGGTCCGCCGTTTACGCCCGCGGCGACGATTATCTCATCAGCCCCATTCCCGTCAACATCTCCCGTCGCAACTCTCACACCGCCGCGAAAACCCAGGTCAAAACCATAGAAACTCTTCGTCTGAACGCCGTTCTCAAAAATTTTTACCTCCGGCACAATTTGGCCGGCGGCTGAAACGTTTTTGGGGTATAAAAAAATAATCCCTAAGAAAAGGATTAAAGCCACTAAACAAAAGCGGATGTGTGTTCTCATTTTCTTTTTGTTTTTATTTTTGTCCCATTCCTTAAAAAACAAGAAAAGAGGTGATGGCCAGAGGCCCGTATTGCTGTTGATATTTTGTATATCAGAGGCAAATAAAGGGCCTCCGGCCTTCTTGTGTTTTTGTTTTTGTTTTCCTTGTTTATAAGGAACAATACCTTAATATTAGCACATTTTTCGGGGTTTGTCAAGAGGAAATCAATAACAAAAAATGATATATGTTGTATTAAAATTGATTATTATTTTTTACGCGACCAATCAATAATATCATTAATATCATCAGGCGATTTCGGATAAAAGATCGGGAGCTTGTTTTCCTTCGCCCATTCGACTTCTTTTGTGGCCCCCTTTGATTTTTCCCAGCCAGGCATGGCAAGTAAGGCATCCGCTAATCTTTTTAAAAATTCAAAATCCATTTCATAGTAAAAAGTTTCCGGCGCCAGACTACCTTTGGCGTGATGATCGGCGGTATGAGTGTGGGCGCAAAAACAGCCGATGCCGGCGTTGACCAGAGCGATCTGATACTTCTCGGCTTCTTTAACGTTGTTCCTAACGTAATTCTTGTCTTCCGGCCGACCGCCAGTCGTTAACGGTCCGGAAATAAAGACGATCTTCATAATAGTAAATTATGGAATATAAAAAAGTCCCCTCTTGTAATTCTCTAAGACCTTGGCACTCGGAAAATATAACGGACTCGGCAAATTATCAAGGTCGAACCATTGCCATTCAACAATTTCATCGGGTTCCTTAACTTTCGGCTTTCCGCTGAATTTATCCGAAAATAATCCAATCGTAACAAAATGAGCATATTCATTTCTGTCGCTATTCACGCAGATAACTTTCATTTCATTAAGCTTAAGTCCCGTCTCTTCATATACTTCTCTTTTTGCCCCATCTTCAAAAGACTCGCCGTATTCAAGCTTACCGCCGGGCATGGTCCAAGTTCCTTCTAAATGCAGCTCGGAATCGGCTTTGTTCGGATCAGCATTTCTTCTTCCCAAAAGGATTTTTCCATTATTAAAGAGCATCACGCCAAATCCTACTCCAACTTTTTTTTCCACAACCATATTATTTTTACCCGCCTTATATTTATAATATAAATTATCTCAATTATCCAGCAGCTGTGTTACTTTTTGAATATCATCCTTATTTTTAATAAAATCAAATCCCTCTCTATGAAGAATAATAATGTCCTTTCTTTTCTTCTTCAAATCTTCGAATAGAATATTATGAAGACGATGAATCTGTTGCTGTTTTTCTAGATATTCATCTGATTGTTCAAATTCCCTTCCGCCCATTTGTAAAAACTTTTTTACCCCTTTTACACTATTCTCCAAAACAATGATTTTATCCGGCCAGCCCAACAACTGTTCATCATACTTAATTAATCTATTCAACATATCCTTCTCAAATTGATCTTTAACCCAAGCGTCTGTATAGGCCTGATTAGTCAGCCA
Organism: Patescibacteria group bacterium; assembly: GCA_041649715.1. Lineage (GTDB taxonomy): Bacteria > Patescibacteriota > Patescibacteriia > JAXHNJ01 > JAXHNJ01 > JBAZMP01. Next base: position 463,120 of record JBAZMP010000001.1, on the reverse strand, counting down.
AAAACAGTCCATAAAGCAATATTTGCCCTTAGCTTTTTCTCGCAAGGCATGAATATGTTGCTCAATAGTCAGATTGCGGAAATACAGTATTAGTTCTAATATGTTCTCTCCCCTCTTAATATCATTAATTATTCTTGCGGGGAAATCCCTTTCTTCGCCCTCCAGATAGGCAATCCCGCCATAATATTCGGACAACAACTTAACCAGCGTACTCTTGCCGCTTCTTGGTCCGCCCGTTACCGCGATTATTTTGCCCTTTTTCATGAGCTTGGTACTATGTTTAATTTATTATAATTTTGCTTGATAATTACTGGGCAGCCCATTTTCTGTCTTGACAAAACTATCAATACGTGCTAATATTTGCTGTTCGTAATCGTTGATTAGCTGAACCTTCAACTTTTTACCCGAGAGGAGAAGGGAGAAAAGGATGAGAACCGTTCATTTCATTGCCATGTTGTCCTTAGTCGCCCTGTTATTGCTGACAAACAGCTGCCAAGTTAAGCCCGCCAGCAAAGATCCGGAATTCCTGAATTCAGAATCAGCCGCGGCCGGTATCGTCGTCCATGGCTATTGCACGTCTGGCTGGATCAAGAACACGAACTCCTACCCCGTGCGAATCAAGGAAGTCTGGATATTCAAAGGAGAAACCACTGATTGGATTGATGTATTTCAGCCGGGAGAACAAAGACCACAATACATCTCCGGTCAGCACGGTTTTCACATCTACACTCTTGACGGCATAGAAGTCGGGTGGATTCATCCTGTACGGAACGGGAATTAGAGGCAATCTTAGCCTAGTCTGGCCAGCTCATCGCGAAGCTGGCCTTTTTATTTCCCACAACTTTACTTGCTTTTATTTAGGTGTCCGCAAGAATTATTTGAATCTTTGCCATTCGGTTCTCTTGCCATTTCTCTTATTTTCAACCATGACTAATTCATCATAAATACCGTCAAGAAGCTTGTAGTTTTTTGCTTCATTCAAGCTAACCCAGGCGAATTGGTCATTTTCTTCAACCTGAAGCTTGACTTCACCGGAGACATAATCGGCCACGCAAGAAATCACCAGTGACGGGCTGCCATCCGCGTGAACCGTGGCCAGACTAGTCACATATTCGATATTTTCAATATCTATGCCTACTTCTTCTTTTATTTCCCGGCGCAAAGTCCTTTCAAGGACATTATACCAATAAAATTCCGTGTCTTTCGGCAATTTCAGATAATCGTTCGTTTCCATTTTTCCGCCTGGCACCGTCCACAAACCGGGAAATCTCTTCTTGGCAGGCGACCGCCTGGTAATCAAATACTTCCCGTTTTTCACAATAATGGCCGTAATGGCAACTTCGTGAAGATATTGGTTATTATTTTCCATATGATTATTCTTTCAATAACTAACTTCCATGGCACCTTCAAGTTGTTTCGACATATCTTCTAAAGATTCGTAATAAATGACTTTTTTTACACAAGGTATGCCTAGAACCATGCTTGACGGCTTTACTCCCTTTTTGCATAAAGCAATACAGGGGATATCTTTCTCTTGAGCCATTTGGAATTCCATGCCAACGCCTATTGACGGAGCGCTTACTTCTCCGATAAATAGATCACATTTCGTAATTGTCTTATATGTTCTTGCATAAAACTCTGGCGGACTTTCTTTAGAATCCCAGAAATCGGGATACGTGCAAATAACCTCATCGAAATGCTTCTTGCACAAATTCCCTAAATGTTTATATACTGGAAGATAATCCTCGCCAAACAGATGAATTGGCCCAAAAATATAAACCTTACTCATAGATTTTTTTGCTATTTCCCACAGCACTTCTTGTATTTTTTCCCGCTCCCGCAAGGGCAGGGATCGTTGCGTCCGATTTTTTTCCCTGAATCATTCTTTGGTTTATCCTTAATGCCGTCAGCTGGAGCATTCTGTTCAACGCTAACCTTGGCCGGCGCGGTTTCTATCTGTTTCTGCGTTTGCATCGGAGAAACCATTTGTTTTTGCGCCAAAGGAATTTTATAGATGCTGTAGACAATCTGAGCGTTGATATTGTTCATCAGCTGGGTAAACATCTGGAAGGCTTCTTTTTTGTATTCCACTAAAGGATCCTGCTGGCCGTAACCGCGCAGGCCGATACCTGTCCGCATATAATTCATCTGGTCCAAATGTTCGATCCATAGGGTATCAATAGTGCGCAAAATTATTCCCCTTTCGATCTGGTGCATGAAGTTCGTATCATTTATTTGTTCGACCATCTGATCATAGGCCTTATTTGCCAAAGACATTAGGTAGTCAATGATGTGGGAACGTGAACGGGCATCGTCCGCTTTGTCACCGGCCTCTTTTCGCAGATCTTCCAGCTTGACACGGGTCGAAAGAGGCACCGGAAAAATCGTATCAACCACCTCGTATATCTCATCCAAATTCCAGGTCCTTTCATCTTCGGCGGTGGTGTGAAACAAAACCACTTGTTCGATTTCTCCGTCGATCATTTCCATCAATGATTTTCTCAAATCTTCGGGCTTGATATTCAAAATCTGCTGACGTTTCTTGTAAATCACTTCGCGGTGCTTATTCATCACGTCATCATATTCCACGAGGTGTTTTCTGATGTCAAAATTATTACCTTCCACTTTTTTCTGAGCCGATTCAATCGACCGGGAAATCATTTTATTTTCAATGGGCATATCCTCAGGCACCCCCAGACGGTCCATGAAGGATTTCATCCGGCCTGAACCGAAGATTCTCATTAAATCATCCTCCAGGGAAATAAAAAACTGGGATGAGCCCGGATCGCCTTGGCGGCCGGTGCGGCCGCGGAGCTGATTGTCAATCCGCCTTGATTCGTGACGCTCGGTCCCTAAAACGTGCAGACCGCCGATTTCTTTTACTTTTTGCGCTTCTTTTTCGTCCGGCGGGTTACCGCCCAAGACAATATCCACGCCGCGACCGGCCATATTGGTGGCCACGGTGACCGCCCCGAATTTTCCGGCCTGGGCGATAATCTGCGCCTCTCTCTCGTGCTGCTTGGCGTTTAACACATTATGCGGCACCCCCTCCCGCTCAAGCAATTCCGCCAATAATTCATTTTTTTCAATGGAAATCGTGCCCACCAGCACCGGCTGGCCGATTTCGTGCCGGCGCTTGATCTCGTGGACGATAGCCATGAATTTACCTTTTTCTGACTTGTAGATACTGTCATTTGAGTCTTTTCTGATCATCGGCTTGTTGGTTGGCACGACAATCACCTCAAGATTATAGATTTTGTGGAATTCCTCCGCTTCCGTCGCCGCTGTCCCGGTCATTCCAGACAGTTTTTTATATATGCGAAAGTAATTCTGAAATGAAATGGTGGCCAACGTCTGACTTTCCTTTTTTATCTCCACACCTTCTTTCGCCTCAATGGCCTGGTGCAAACCCTCCGAATAACGCCGTCCAAACATCAAACGACCAGTGAATTCATCCACGATGATAATTTCTCCCTCTTTGACCACATAATCCTTGTCTCTTTTAAAAAGGGCGTGCGCTTTCAACGCCTGTTCGAGATGATGGACCAGCTCAATCCCGCCGGCTTCATAGATATTGGAAAGGCCGAGCTTTTTTTCCATTTTATTCATCCCCTCCTCGGTCAAGGTGGCGGCCCGCATTTTTTCGTCGATATTGTAATCTGTCCCCTCCTCAAGCTGCGGAATAAGCTGGGCAAATTTATAATACATTTCCGTGGATTCCTCCGCCGGAGCGGAAATAATCAGTGGGGTACGCGCCTCATCTATCAGGATACTGTCTACTTCATCGACAATCGCGTAATTCAATTCCCGCTGAACCATATACGGCAAGTCGGGAACCATATTATCGCGCAAGTAGTCAAAGCCAAATTCATTATTGGTCCCGTAGGTGATATCCGCCTCATAAGCCTGCCGCCGGTTGACGGGTTTTAAGTGTCTTACCTTAGGGTCAATCGCCTCCTTGTTTTCAAAATCCGGGTCAAAGATGAAAGCCTCTTCATGGACGATGGCGGCCACACTCACCCCCAACGCGTAATATACCGGCCCCATCCAGCCGCAGTCACGTTTGGCAAGATAATCGTTCACGGTAACCAGGTGGCAGCCACGGCCGGTCAAGGCGTTTAAATACAAAGGCAAGGTCGCGACCAATGTTTTGCCCTCACCGGTTTTCATTTCCGCGATCTTGCCCTGATGAAGGACCAGTCCGCCCAGAATCTGCATGTCAAAATGCCTTTGGCCCAAAGTCCTTTTAGCCGCCTCCCTCGCCATGGCAAAGGCTTCCGGTAAAATTTGGTCGATCTTTGACGGATCCTTAGCCAACATCCCTTTGAATTCATGTGTTTTATGAATAAAATCCGCATCAGGCAATTTTTTCATCATTTCTTCAAATTTATTGACCTCGGCCAAAACTGGCGTCAGTTTATCCAAAACCCGCTTATTGCCATCGCCAAAAATTTTTCCGATAAAAGACATGTTATAGATATTTTTTAATTGCGCGATAAGACCTGACCCATGTTTTCTCTATTACAATTATTTGAGATAACCCCAGGTTTGCAGCAAATCGCTGTCTGTCAGCCAGCGCTCGCCAATATCGACCCGATAAAACATATTTTGCAGACGGATATTTTTTACCCGGTTATAAGCCTGCCTGCGCGCCTCATCAACCGTATTGCCCCCGCCGGAGACGACCAGGCTGTAGCCGGAAGTCCCGGCCACCCGTAATTGACCGTCAACCATTTTTACATCACCAAGATGAATGCCCTCCCAATCAGGATTAGGCCGGCGGAATAAAATAGAAAGATCGCGGTAAGTGGCGATATCGGCTGGATCCTCGGAGAGATAAGGCGAGGTCACGCAGCAAATACCGATCCGAAAACCCTTTTTGACCAATATTTCGAATTTTTCCTTTGAAGCCAGACGGTATAAAAACTCGCCAATCGGCATTTCTAGGCTGGATAGCTGCACGTCAATCGTCGGGTAACCAAATCGGGAAGTAAATTCCAGCGGATAAATTCCCCGGCCATTAACGATACAATTAAGATCCAGATAGCCCACGTAACCGGAGGCCGCAATTTTGGGCGCCATTTTTGCCAGAGTATTATTAAAGAAACCGTTGGGCTGGGCCCAAAACATCAACGCGCCCATATCGCCGGTCAGCGGACCGAGATCACCGGGAAACATCCGTTTATGCTCGAAATTTATGTTGACCGGGGTAATAAACTCTTGACCGTTAAAAAAGGCACCGACCGCGATTTCCACTCCGGCGGCGAATTTCTGCAGCTGGAAAGTCTTTATCTTTTCTCGCCATTGATTTTTATTGCTTTCCAGCAACTCCAGGATGTCATTTCCTTCGTCTTCTTCGCCGATAAAAAGCAGATCCTTGTTGCTTTGCGCCTTGCCGCTTGGTTTGAAAACATAACGGCCCGGATTCTCCCGGATAAATTTTATGCCGGCATGGAAATTTTCAAAATCCCAGTGGGGCAGAACTTGGAGGCCGGTATCTTTCATTTCCGATTGGCCGAACTCCCGATCATCCTCCAAGCGATCGGTATATTCGCTGCCGCCTACCACCTTTTTTCCGGCCCGGCGCAGTTGGTCCGCCTCCTGGCCGAAACCGACGTCATCAAAAACAACGATATCTGCCCAGTCAATCTGATCCTTCCATTTTTTTACCTTTTCTAAAAGCCCGTCATAAACATCTGAATCATCCTTCCGGTCGATATAGGCCCTGACATGATGGCCCTCTTTCTGTACCCGCCAAGCGACATCCCCGCTCAAGCTTTCCCAAGAAACAAATAAGAAATTTTTTGCTTTCATAATAATATGATAATTAAGCGAACATATTTATAAGTCTCTTTTAAAATAACAACGAGCAATCTACCAGCCATAGATTTTGCCGACGTCATCAGGCGTTTCATGCCTTCTAATCTGTCTCACAACGCCGTTCTCCGCCAAAAGCCTGGCCGGCCAGGAAAGAAGGCAATGATGGGAAGCCAAAGCGTTTTGATAGGCGCCGGTGTCCAAGAAAGCGACGTAGAGGCTTTCCCCTTCTTTTAAATTTGTTATTTTGGGCAGTAAGATATAATGGCCGTGCGCGATATATTTATCGTCGGTATCGCAGCTTAGTCCAGCCAACCAGCATCGGTTGAGCTTGCTTGCCATCAAATGGTTCACCGGCAAAACATGCCAGCACTGATGAATCGCCCAGGTATCCATTAGATCATTCATAAAACTGCCGTCAATGACATACCAGGCCTTGGCGTTACCCTTGGGTATCGTTTTGGATGAAAGTATTTTAAACACGGTCATCTGCGACGGCGCGGCGACAAATCGCCCCCATTCGCAGATGATGTCCGGCGGCGCTATTTTTTTCTGATCCGCCACGGAATTAAGATGACGGATTATTTTCCTTACCAGGCTGTCAATGCTGTAGTGTTTTTTGCGGTCGTAAGGAATAGGCAGTCCGCCGCCGATATCCAGCGTGTCCAGACTCGGATTTTTCTTCTTAAGCTGCACGTACACTTCCATCCCCTTTTTGACCGAATTGAAAATATCATCCAGATATTCGACCTGTGAACCCAAATGGTAATGGAGTATTTTTAAATTCCTGACTTTGCCGATCTTTTTTATTTCTTCTTCGGTAAAACCGTAGCGATTTATCTTTTTATCCCAGTGCGAACGGACCTTAGTTCTCAAATCCACGCGGATACCGACATCGCCTTTGTACTTTTGTAAAAATTCCAACTCCTTATTGTCCTCGATGATGGGAATAATCGACAGATTATTATTTCTCAGTTCCTCGATCAAGGCCAGATATTTTTCCGTTTTCGGGCCGTTGCAGATGACTTTGATCTTCTCGTGAAAACTGCCCTGCTCCCAAAGTTTTTTCACCAAATACAGTTCATTATAAGAACTGGCCTCAAGATTGGCGCCTTCGCTGACGATCGGCAGGATGATCTCCTTGTTCTGATTTACCTTCATCGGGTAATGATAATAGAATTTGCCCCGGTATTTAAAATATTTTATGTAAAAATTGAACAAATCAATGATGCTGGTCAGCCTTTCTTCCAGGATAAAGGGGAAATATATTTCCACCGGCGAACCGTACTTTTCCACCAGCTGCTGGATATTATACTGATTATTCCCTTCCTTGACGGTCAGCACCCCCTGCTGATTGATATCGAAATACTCGGTATTCAGTTCTTGAACGCCTAATTTCCAGAACTTCTTGAATTTCCGCAGAGACGAATAATTTTTTTCGCTAGGGAGATTGCGGCCGTCAACCTCTTTTACTTCCCTTTTTAATTCGCCGTTCTTTTTTATGACCGGCATCTCCCTGACCTTAACTTCACTTTTTTTATCATCAACCCTAACCAAAGAATCCTTCTTGTCACTATTTTTAGAAGATTGGCCAACAACCGCTTTAATCTCTTGTCCGCCAATTAGAACTTTTTGTCCGTAACGTACCCCGAGTACTGGCATATATTGCTTGGTATTATATATCCTGTGGATAACTATATTATTAAATAAAATAAATTGTTTTTTGTTGAGTATTATTTTTCAAAATACTTTCGAAATTTTATAAGATAAATTTGTATTTTTATTTTTCAATAATTAGAGCCAAAAATATGTGAATCTAAACTTCGTGTGAAAATTATCTTTCTTTTATTATTTTTTTGTCGTGAAAGGAACTCAATAATTTTAGCTTATTTTAGGAATAAAATCAATTAATAAAAAATGTCAAGAGGCAAATATACTGCATCTTATTACTATTATTATTTACTAATATCATATTCCCAGCCTGGCTGCCAGGCTTTTCTTTTCCGCCAATCTTGGGTAAAAGCCTCCTGCCAGGTTTTGCCTTTTAACAATACATCAAGGGCTAATTGCGGTGCTTTGTGAGCAACAATGCCCACGCGCCTTCCATGATAATTTTTTTTCAGAAAAATAAGAAAATCCTTGATTCGCTTTTTAACGTCTTCGTAGCTTTCGCCCTCCGGAAATTTTTTTGTAATATGTCGTTCCTGCAACGGCTCAACAATTTCAGAAGGCTGGGCATTATATTTCCCGTAATTGCATTCCCGCAACCTGCTATCTTCAATTATCTTAACCTCGCCTTCAAAGGTTAGCTTCGCAGATTCAACCGCTCTTTTCAGATCAGAACAAAATACCACATCAAAATTGCTATCCTTTAATTGATCTTTTAATTTGATCGACTGCTCAATGCCTAATTCCGAAAGTCCTACATCAGACCAGCCCGAAGAAATGTCTTTCTCATTATCAGTCGTCGTGCCATGAACAAAGTAAGTGATTTTTATGTTCATAACGCCTGAAAATATTTCAATGTTAAAATTAAAAAGTCAAATATATTTTTTATTCGAATTTAGTACTATTTGAATCGCTTTATATTTTTCTTTTAATATCTTTTTTGATCCCGGCAATGTTAATTTTTTATTCCAATCTTTTTTGTACTTCTCATCTATCCATTTAAATACCTCTTCAAACTTCCTACCGCCTAGTCGCCAATAAAAAAAGATGGGCAAAGAATCAAAGTGGGCCATGGCATCGGCATTGGCAATAATTTTAGCCGCTATCGTCTTTGGCTTGGTTTTGCTGCTCCCTCTATGAGAGACTATGCAATGTTTAATTTTATCAATAGTATTTCGAGAATATCCATATTTTTTCAGAATTTTTTCCGCTTCCTTGGCTCCCGTAATCTCGTGATTTTTTTCGCCAAATCTTATTCTACCAATATCATGAAGCAGGGCTGCCAGCCCAACAACTTTTTTATCAGCTTTATATATCACGGACAATCTCTTAGAATAGTTTACAACGGGAAGAATATGATACTTCCAATCATCTTCTTCGGCCATACTTTTTACATGAATTTTAATTTTTTTTAACATATAGTTTTACACTTTATCTTCTTTTATCTACCAATCCTCCCATATATTTTGCGCTGTATAATATCTTGCCGTTTTTGCTGATCGTTTCTTCGCCGGAAAAATTAACAACATCACCTTGAAAATTATTAGTATATAACAAATCATCTTGTTTATATTGTTTGGGACCGCGAAAGGGTTTATTTTCCGGTATAAGCACCAATGCTTTTCGCAAAACTTTGTATACGGTCTCAAAGTCAGAGACCGACTCTTCAACCCGTCCGTAATAGACCATGATATAAACCGGGAAATTTTTATAAAATACTACCTCCCGGCCGCCGTACGGCTCGCCGCCAAAATAATTATCATGATATTTCCAGTCGCCATCTTCAAAAACCAAGGTGGTCGATTTGTTATCCTCGATAGATTTTTTGGCCAGATAACCAGCCGCATAGGTCGATTTTTTCGCTTTTACCAGAAATTTACACAATTGTTTTAGGTCGATCATTGATTTTTGAATTTATGGTTATTACTAAAACCCCACGTAATTTATTTCCTCTTGTAACTGGATTTTCTTTTTGTCCCTTACTTGCTGTTTGATATAACTTATCAGCTGCGCGACTTGATCGGCGGTCGCGCCGCCTAAATTGATAATGTAATTGGCGTGTTTTTCTGAAATCTGCGCCTGGCCGATCTTTTTCCCTTTTAAGCCCAACTCGTCTATCAGCCGGCCGGCGATATACCCATCGGCGTTTTTAAACACGCAGCCGGCGGACGGATGCTCCAAATCTTGAGTTTCTTTTTTCTTGAGCATCAAGTTTTTTATGCCTTCTATGATATTATATGCATCGCCTTTTTCCAATTTAAGGGTCGCCGACAAAATAACATATTCATTATTCTTAAATATGCTTTGGCGGTAGGCAAAACCGCAATCAGCTTTATTGAACACCCTAACCCTTAAGTCCCTGTCCAGAGCCCTAACGCTAACCACAAAATCTCCTATCGCTTTTTGAGCGCTGCCGGCATTGCCGTAAATCGCGCCGCCCAAGGTGGATGGCACGCCGGCCAAAAATTCCAGACCGCTTATGCCCTTGCCGGCGCATTGGCCGATCAAATCCGCCAGAACAACGCCGGACTCGACAAAAACAGCCGCGTTAGTTTCCGTGTCTTTCATCTCATTTTTGATCACCAATCCGTCAAATCCTTTATCGCTGACTAATATATTAGCTCCATGGCCAAGAATAAAATAAGGCTGTTTATTTTCTTTCGCCCACTTCAAGCCCGCCATCATTTCCTCCTCTTTTTTAACCACGGCGAAATACTTGGCCGGCCCGCCGATCTTAAAGGTGGTGTAGGAGGCCAAAATTATATTATTTTTGACATTCATTAATTTGTTCATGATTTAAGCAGGTTATTCAATTCTTTGGCATTCTCCACCGCGTACCCCTCCGCGTCATTGTTGAAATAGGCATAGACATCAATCCCCTTCTTTGACCAGGTCTGTATATCCTTGGCCCATGCGTTTAATTCTTCGTCCGAATATTTTGAGCCATAAAGACTTTTTAAGCCATGAAAGCGTAAATAGGCGAAATCGGCCGTGATTTCTTTTTTTGAAGGAAACTCCGGTGAATCTGCCACCACTAGCGCGACATTGTGCTTTTTTAGAATATCATATATTTTGGGGCTAAACCAGCTTTCATGGCGGAATTCAAAGGCATATTTATATTTTTTCGGCAAAACTTCCAGCGCCTTCTTTAGAACTTCGTTGTCGGCTTTTAAAAACGGGGGCAGCTGGAATAGTATCGGTCCAAGTTTTTCCTTTAATTCCCTGGCTGAATCAATGAAACGCCGCCAGCCCTCTTCAAAATCCCGCAATTTCTTTAGGTGAGTGATATATCGGCTGGCCTTCACGCTGAATAAAAAATCTTTAGGCGTTTTTTTATGCCAGCCGGCAAAAACTTCCGCTTTAGGCAAACGATAAAAAGAGGCGTTTAGTTCCACGCTATTGAAATACTGGGCATAATACTGCAACAACTCATCAGACCTGGTATCTTCCGGATAAAAAACCTCGAACCAGTGACGGTAGACCCAGCCGGATGTCCCGATGTATGTTTTAGCTGTTTTATTCATAGCGTCAACCTGAACTCGCTTCAGGATCTCATTTTCATTATTGGTTTGGTTATAAGTAATAAGGCATGGCAGCTGGTGTAGTTTTAGTGATAAGTCTATTTATGATCATGCCCTATGACCATACAGGCGGCTATACCCTACCGCCTACAACCTAAAACACATTCATATGTAGAGATTCCGAAACAAGTTCGGAATGACGGCTAGCGGTTAATCAAATTCTCACTCACCTTATAAATCTCCCCGGCGCCGGCAATCAGCAGGACATCATTTTTTTTCGCCATTTTCCTGACCATCTCCTCGCTTTCTTTCAAATCCCCGGCATAATAAATCTCTTTTTTATAATTCTGGAATAACAGACGCCACCGGTTTCTTTTTTTTAACTCCCTCACTAAATCTTGTGAGGTTACATCTTGATCTCTTTCGTTTTCTCGGCCCGCCACCTCGAAGATTTCATTAAGAATAACCAGATGAGCGGCATCAAAAGCCCTGACAAAATCTTTGAATAAATTCTTGGTCCGGTTATGCTGGTGGGGCTGAAAAACGACGACGATTCTTTTTTTCGGGTAGGCCTGTTTAGCCGCCGAAAGCAAGGCCCTAATCTCGGTCGGATGATGAGCGTAATCGGAAATGACAGGCAGGCCGTTATAATCACCGAGGTGTTCGAAGCGGCGCCAAGTGCCTTTAAAATCCTCCAGTCCCTTTTTGATCGCTTTTTCTTCAATTCCCAGCTCCCTGGCCACCCCCAACACGGCTAAGGCATTATAAACATTATGCAAGCCCGGAACCGACAAGCTTATCTGTATATTAGCGAAACTGAAAGAAAAACCTTTTTTGGCCGAAAGGAGAAGGGTCGGTTTTATTTGTCCGTGTTTCAAGCCATAATAAACTATTTTGGCCGGGCAAACAGCCGCGATCTCCTTCACATTCTTATCTTCAATATTAGCGATCAGGGTCCCGGAAACGCTGAGATGAGCGACATATTTCTTAAACGTTTCCTTAATATCGTCAATATCTTTATAGGTGTCCAGGTGATCGGCCTCAATGTTGGTAAAAATCAAATAATCGGGATAATAATTCAGCATCGCTCTGGCGTACTCGTCGGCCTCGATCACGAACAATTCGCTCTGGCCAAGCTTGGCGTTGCCCCCTATTTCAGGCAAATAAGAGCCGACAATGAATGAAGGATCTTTGCCCGCCGCCCGCAAAACAGAAACAATCATGGCCGTCGTGGTTGTTTTGCCGTGCGTGCCGGAGACACAAATCAGTTTCTTGTCGCGCGTCAGACCGCCTAAAGCCTGCGGGTAATTTAATTGGGCGATTCTGTTTTCGGCCGCTTTTTTTCTTTCCGGATTGGTTTCCGGTACGGCATTGGAGTAGATTAATAAATCGGTATCCTCGGGCACATTTTTTTCCTCCTGTTTTCCGATGATTATTCTTGCGCCAGACTTCATTAAGCCCTTTGAGACGATGGACTCGGTTAAATCCGAACCAGTCACTTGTTTGCCCATTTCCAAGCATATTTTAGCCAGTCCGGAAATGCCAATCCCGGAAATGCCGACGAAGTGGATTTTTTTTGCCTGTCCAATATCCATATTATTTTTTTAAATCTAATATTATCTCAATAATTTTATCCAAAGCCTCCGGCCGATACATTTTATGGATATCTTCACTCAGCTCTTTTAATCGGCTCGGGTTTGATAATAGACCCCGGACAGTTGACAATAATAGTTCGTGATGCAGAATATTTTCACGGATGACCAAGACCGCCCCCTGCTTTTCATAATAGCCGGCGTTTTTTTCCTGATGAGTCTTGAACATGGGGATGATAATAGAAGGCAAGCCCAGGGCGGAAAACTCCGTTAAAGCATTCATGCCCGCCCGGGAAATAACCAGGTCGGCCGCGGCCAAGGCGTTCTTCATGTCAGCCGTCAGCAATTGATAAGAATGATAGTTTTCATTCTCAAAATCACTGGTTTTTTTACCTTCGCCAGTTAAATGTATTATCTGACAAAACTTAGCTAGATCCTTTAATATTTTATCAATTGCTTGATTGATCTTTAGGGCGCCGGTTCCCCCGCCCAAGACCAAGAGTGTCGGTAAATCTCTTTTTAAACGAAAAAATTCAATAGCCTTGTCTTTGTCGCCTTCAAAGATTTCCGGCCGGACAGGATTACCGGTTAATATCACTTTCTTCCGGGGGAAATCCAGCAAAGATTTTTCAAAAGTAACCGTTATCCTGGCGGCAAATTTTTCGGTCAATTTATTCGCCAGTCCCTTAATAATATCTTGCTGATGGACAAGACAAGGAATTTTTAAAGAGCGGGCCGCCCAGATCACCGGTACGGCGACAAATCCGCCGGCGGACACAACGACCTGCGGTCCATATTCTTTTAAAATTTTTCTGGCGGCAAAGAAGCCTTTTGCCAGTTGGAAAATATCTGTTATATTCCTAAAAGATAAATATCGCCTCAACTTACCGCAGGGGATACTTTTAAAATTCAAATTATACGGCTGAACTAATTTTTGTTCTATTCCATTTTCTGTTCCGATGAATAAAATTTCAGCCGGAATATTTTTCTTTTTAAAACCCTCGCAAATGGCGATTAACGGCATGACCGAACCAGCCGTACCGCCACCCGTCAATGCTATTTTTATATTTTTGTCATTCATATTATTAAGCCGTTATCGCCAAAAACTTCTTTCTTCTTTGGTCTGACGGGATATGTTCATTAATATCCCGATGGCCGCCATCGAAACTACGAGGGCGGTTCCGCCGGCGCTGATAAATGGCAAAGGAATGCCGGTTAACGGTAAAACACTGGTCATCGAACCTATATTAATCAGGGCCTGAAAAGTAAACCAGGCGGTGATGCCGGCTGCCATGATCTTGCCATATTTATCCGGGGCCGCCCGGGCGATTTTAAAACCCCGGAACATAAATAATAAAAATAAAAAGATCAGGAGAACGACAAAAATAAAACCCAGCTCTTCGGCAATAATAGCAAAAATCGAATCGGAAGAGGCCTGCGGCAAGTAATTGAATTTTTGCCGCGAGTGCCCGAGACCCAAGCCAAGCAGTCCGCCGGACCCGATCGCCAATAAAGCCTGATTAATATGATACCCTATCCCCTGGGGGTCCAGTTCAGGATTTAAAAATACGGTAAATCGTTCCATCCGGTAAGGGGCAATCTTGATCAAGGCAAAAATAGAACCGGCCGCCCCTAGTCCCAGCCAAAATATATGGGCGACGGGGGCACCCGCCACCAAATAAGAGCTCATGGCGATAATGGCAATCACGATCATGGTGCCTAAATCCGGCTGGGACATCACGAGGATGGCAATGATCACCAAAATAATGACAAAGGGCAAAAAACCGGCGGAAATATCCTTGATCCCTTCCCCCCTTTTCTCCAGCCAGGTCGCCAGATAAATCAGAAAGGTCACTTTCACAATTTCCGACGGCTGAAAAAAAATGGGGCCCAAAGTAACCCAGCGCTTAGCCCCCAGCAAACCCGTGCCTATCCCCGGGATAAAAACAGAAATCAACAAGATAATAGTGATAATCATCATGGGAAAGGCAAATCTTTTCCAATAGCGGTAATCGATCTTAGACATGAAAAAGAAAGCAAATATGCCCAAAACAAAACTGATCAGCTGTTTTTTTAAATAATAATTGGCATCTCCGAACTTCTGAAAAGCAACGACGGAGCTGGCCGAAGAAAGCATGACCAGACCAAAAATAATGATCAGGGCGATAATAGTGATCAGAAAATAATCGGGTTGATGTCCGCTATGTCGCATTATTTTTGTTGTTTAACGCATTTTTTAAATTGTTCGCCACGGTCAAACTCATGTTTAAAGAGGCCAAAACTGGCCGCGCCGGGCGAAAGCAAAACTATATCACCCTTTTGTGACAATTTTACCGCCCGGCCGACCGCCTCTTCCATGCTCTTAACAACTTCATGCTTTATTTTTTTTCCCAGCTGCTTAGCGATTATTAGACTGGCTTGACCTTTAAATAAAATTACCGCTTTACAATATCTTACGATATGCCGACAAAAACCCTGGAACACCAAATTTTTATTGGCGCCACCGGCCAGCAGGACGATGTTCTTCCTTTTTGAATTCCCCAACGCCTTTAGGGCGGAGATGGCCGCCTCCGGCATGGTGGCCGCCGTATCATTATAATATTTTATACCATTTATCTCTTTGATGAATTCCAGCCGGTCGTGCAAGCCTTTATAGCTTTTTAAACCCTCAAAAATTATCCCGTTACTTAGGCCAAATAACTTGCCGGCAATCAGGCCGGCTAAAAACTGTTCCCGCTGATAATCAGCCAAAACGTCCAATTTATCGAGAGGTAAAACTTTTTCTTTTTTGTGACCGTCGGTAAAAATCAGCCAGTTTTTTTCCCGGTAAGCGCCGGGGCTTACTTTTTTATTGAGGGAAAACCAGAAGACCTTGGCTTTTGTTTCTTTAGCAAAACGGCGGGTATAGGCATTATCGGCGTTCAAAACGGCAAAGTCATTCGAATTTTGAAATTTGATCATATTTAACTTTGCGTTGATATAAACGGGCATGGTGCCATAACGGTTCAGATGATCACGCATGATATTAGTAAAAAAAGCGATATGCGGACTTCTTTTTAAACCGGCCAAACCTTCAAGCTGAAAAGAAGAAAGTTCCAAAATGACTTTAGTGTTTTTTTTGATTTTTGGCAAAACATCGAGCATCAAAACATCGCGGATGTTGCCGGCCATGACCGTATCTTTAAACTTACTTTTCAAAACATGAAAAAGCAAAGAAACCAGGGAACTTTTGCCCTTGGTGCCGGTAACCGCCAAGATAGGGGCCGGGCAACGACGGAAAAAAAGAGTTGCCTCGTTCTCAATTGGCACACCTGCCTTTTTCGCGGCGATTAAATACTGGGAATTCGCCGGCACGCCTGGATTTTGAACAATTAGGTCTGCTTTTCGAAAATCTTCCAGGTTATGCCTGCCTAGAACATATTTAACCTTAAAAGCCTTAAGTTTGGCTAAAGACGGTAATAGATCTTTCTTTATTTTTAAATCCGTGGCCGTAACTTGAGCGCCTTGTTTTACTAGCCACTTGACTACGGAAACTCCGCCGCCGTGCAAACCAAGGCCCATGACCAAAACTTTTTTATTTTTCAGATTATTAATATCTAGCATAATTGAATTTATTATAACAAAAAATGCGGTTATTTTCAAGAAAAAAGCCCCGTCTTGCGACAGGGCTTGCGATATATCCTTACATGCCGTGATTACGGCTGTTTCTTCTTGCCTTGAAGCAGCCAGAAAATGGCATCATCTTTCATATACTTTTCCGGATAACCCGTGGCAAGACATGAATCCGCTAGCTGGCCGATGAGTTTATTGTGGTCGCCGACGATCACTCTCAAAGCAGGATCCGATAAATCGACATATTGTCGGGTAAGGTTGTCCAGCGGAAGAATCAGTTGTCCGTAATCATTGAATCGAAAATCGCCCAAGCCCCAAATCACTATCTGATTATCCGGCAATTTTTCTACATACCTCAAGCCATCGATAAACCCCGGATTTCCCAGATAGAAACCGTCCTCGGACAGACGTTTTTCGATCACCTGACGAACATGTATGGGCTTTTCTTGCTGAGCAAAAACAGGAATGGCCATTGTAAGAATAAAAAGAACGCTCAAAATAAAGGCAAATAGCTTCCGCATTATTCCACCTCCGTCTAAAGGAACGAGTATATATTTCCGCCTAATTTATTACTAGTAATTTAGATCCAAACCATCTTTTTGTCAAGATAAAAAAGCCGTTCTTTTTTGAACGGCTCTTTAAAAAATAATAATCCGGCCGTTATGGCTTTTGATATTCTTTTCTTTCTTTCAGAAACTTTCTCAAAATCACCGCGCTCAAGGCGAAAGCGATGGCGAAACAAATCGCCCCGTAAAAACACGGGGTTAAAAAGGGATTTTTCAAACCCACGCTGCAGCCCGTCGTACAGGATTTTTTATTCAACCAATCAACCAGCTCGATGCTAAAATTCGTCCAGGCAAAGATCATGCCGGCCAACAGTAGAATAAATTGAGAAATAATCAATTTTTTCATATGTTTTCTTACGTATATTATTAAAATCTGTCCATTAAGTATATTACGACGCCGACCACCGCGGTTACCGAGGAAATAATCCAGAAACGCATGACTATTTTAGATTCCGGCCAACCGATCGCTTCCAAATGATGATGGATGGGGGCGGAAATGAAAATCTTCTTTTTACGGATTTTTTTGGAAAGGACCTGAATAATAACAGAACCCGATTCAATTACCAACAATAAAGAAATAACCGGCAAAAGTAAGGCGGCATTAGTAAGCATGGCGACTATCCCCAGGGTCACGCCCAGAGCCATTGAGCCGGTATCGCCCATGAAAAAACGGGCGGGCGGGATATTAAACCACAAAAAAGCGAAAAGTGCCCCGGCAATGACGCCGCAAAAAGTCGCGAGCTCCGCCCGGCCTTGGGCTAAAGCAATCGCGCCAAAAGCGACAAAAGAGGCGAGCAATATTCCGCCCGCCAGACCGTCCAGACCGTCCGCTTCGTTCACGGAAAAAGAGGTGGCGACGATAATAAAGATAAAAATAGGGATATACCAGGCCCCGATGTCGAAATTACCGATAAAGGGAACATGAATAGTCGTCCAATCTAATTTAAAATAAAACCAAAGAGCGCCGACCACGGCAATAATTGTGAAAATGACTAATCTTTGTCTAACGCGCAAACCGCCGCCTTTTTCCCGCCTTATATCTATTATATCATCAAATAATCCTATCAAGGCGGCGGCCACCAGCGACGCCAGGGGCAAATAGGTCTGTGGCCGGGAAAGAAAATTTAGCTTTTGAATAAATACGACGGGGGTTATTTTACCCAAAAAATAAACCAAGAAGACTAATATTAGCGTGGTCAGCCAGATTAACAAACCGCCCATGGTTGGCGTGCCGGATTTATCGGCATGCATCTTTGAATAAATTGGCGTTCCTTCATCGCTCCGAATTTTTTTACCGAGCTTGTATTTATAAAGATAATGGGTCAACGCCGGGGTCAAAATAATGGAGACGCCGAAAGAAACAGTGGTCAAGATAAAAATCTTTATGATGTTAAAATTTGAGTCAAGCATTATTATAAATTTTGAAAAATTATGAAAATGGTGGCGATAATCAGGATTATTTGCATTAAGCTAGAGATAAAGACCAGGAAATAGCTTAAGAGCTTCTCTTTCGCATAAATTATAACCGAAAGAAAAAAATTAATAAAGAAGCAAATAAAACCAAAAAGTGGCATGAGATAAACTCTATACCAGGGACCGATTAGGTCGATGCCGAAATAAATGTTATAATGAAGAATAACGGGATCACTTTGCGCTTTAAATTCTAAAGAAAGCAAAAGCCAGGTTGCAAGATTTATCAAAACACTGAACAATAAATTGATCAAAAAAAGCTTATTCTGGTAAAATACCTTTAAATTTATTTTTTTAATATTTTCGTGAGTCGTCATGCCGAAAAATTTTGAAAAAATTATTCTTTTCTTGCTTCTGGCCATATTCGCCGGCCTGAATCTATATTTAGCGGCCACCGATTCGCAAACCATTGATGAAGGGCCTCATATCTCGGCCGGTTACAGCTACTGGCTGACCGGAAATTATCTACTAAACCCAGAGCACCCCCCCCTGGTCAAGCTTTTTGCCGCCCTCCCTCTTCTTTTTTTTCGGCCCCAGCTTTCAATCGACTATCCCTCCCTTGCGGAAAACAACGAATGGTCTTTCGGGCGTGCCTTCATCTACCATAATAATATTAACGCCGACATAATCATATTCACGGCGCGTATTTTTCCGATTATCCTTGGCCTGATCTTGGGCTATTTTATCTATAAATGGGCGAAAGAGCTTTGGGGGACAAAAGGGGGGTTATTGGCTCTTTTTTTGTATGCCCTAAGCCCCAACTTCTTGGGCCACAGCCATTTGGTCACCACCGATGTCCCTTTAACACTATTTTTCTTATTAAGTATATACTATTTCGGACAATATTTAAAAAACCCTTCTCGTCTGAGGTTGATCACGGCGGCCGTCATGTTCTCTTTCGCCATGCTTACAAAATATTCGGCATTCATTTTAATCCCTATTTTGGTATCTCTTTATTTCGTCAACTGGCTTATCGGCCGCCAAAATTCAAGACAAGGCTTTAAAAAGTTCATCAAAGTATTTCTTGTATTTTTCGGCGTAACCTCTGTTCTTATATTTGTGTTTTATCGTTTTGAGTTTAAGAAACCGATTGATGACCCTCGGGTCCAAAAACTTTATCAGCAAAGAACTGAAATAATCGCAAACGATCAAGAAAATAATCAGTTGCCTCTTAACCATTTTCTGCTAGGTATTGGTGATCCTGAAAAACCGATTGGAAAATTCCTCTACCGCTTTGCTAACGTCGTCCCGGTACCCGCCTATACCTACTGGCAGGGTTTATTCAGCGTTTTAAGCCATAATGCCAATGGGCA
The DNA here is from genome assembly GCA_041649715.1 of Patescibacteria group bacterium. GTDB lineage: Bacteria > Patescibacteriota > Patescibacteriia > JAXHNJ01 > JAXHNJ01 > JBAZMP01. The sequence goes on along the minus strand of JBAZMP010000001.1, from coordinate 443,561 downwards.
TGGAGCCTATCTTTTGGGCGAGGCTCGGAATTTCGGCTGGTGGTATTATTTTATCATTGCCTTTTTGGTAAAAACGCCGACGGTGACCATTATCCTATTTTTTTCAAGCATTATTTATGTCATTTATCGGATAATTAAAAATATAAAAACCTTCCAATCCCTGGGGACCCGCCTTAAGTCCATTCCTTTTGATTACTATTTAATCGCCTTACCCCCTTTCATCTATTTTGCCTGGAGCCTGACCAGTCATTTAAATCTTGGCGTTCGTCATATTTTCCCGATTTATCCCCTTGTATTCATTGTGGCCGCCTCGTTTATTAAGTTAACCGCCTGGTCTCCACGGCTTAAATATCTAGGCCGTTACACCCTTTATGCCCTGCTGCTCTTTTATTTAATTGGCAATATCCTGAGTTTCCCTTCTTATCTTGCTTACTTCAATGGCTTAATCGGCGGCAGCAATCAGGGTTACAAATATCTTTCTGATTCTAATTTGGACTGGGGGCAGGATATTAAACGCCTAAAAATCTATCTTGAAGAAAATAAGATCAAGGAGTTCCATTCTTTGCTTTTTGGCAGTCTGGAAGCCAATTATTACATTAAAGGCGAGATAACTATGCCTGATAACCAAGCAGTAGAAAAGTCCGCCCCTCAAAAAGGTTATTATGTAATCAGCGCCACGGTACTTTTTGATCCGACCAGGAATTACACCTGGATGCAAAATTATCATCCAATCAAGATAATCGGCCATTCAATCTATATATACAAGTTCTAAGTCAAATTGACTAAAGACGCGATATATGATATAATATAGAAATAATATTGGCATATAATCAAAAACAAAAATGATAAAGGAGGAGGAATTAAAAAGTCTACTGATAAAGGAAAAAATCATTGACGATGCAAATATAGAGGAAGTGATAAAAAAATCCCACGAAGAAGGCAAAAATCTCCAAAACTATCTGATTGACAAGAATCTCGCCTCTGAACCCCAACTCTACGAAATAATTGCGCGTCATCTTAAATACCCCTTTATTGATTTAAAAGACCAGATTATCCGCAAGGATATCTTAGATCTCATACCAGAACCCATTGTCCAGGTTCATGGCATTTTTGCTTTTGACAAAACAAAAGAGGAAATGAAGGTCGCCTGCCTTGACCCTTTTGATTTGCAAACTTTCGAGTTCATCGAAAAGAAAACCAATCTAAAGCCCATTATTTATGTTACCACGCCCGAAAGCGTAAAATCCGCCCTAAAACAGTACCATAAGGGCCTCAAGGCGGAATTTAAAGAAATTTCCCAAGCTAACGAAGAAACGGTTTCGGCGGAAAAAGACCTGAAAAAGCTGGCGGAAGATCTACCGGTAGTTAGAATCGTGGATACTGTCTTAGAATACGCCATCTTTGAAGCCGCTTCAGACATTCACATTGAGCCGACGGAGACAGACACCGTCATCCGCTACCGAATTGACGGTATTTTAAAGGATGTCATGACTTTGCCCAAAAACGTCCAGACCGGAGTTGTCGCGAGAATAAAAATCCTTTCAAATTTAAAAATAGACGAGCATCGCCTTCCCCAGGATGGGCGTTTTAAGATAAATATTGAAACGCAAAAAGTTTCATTCCGCGTCTCGATTATCCCCGTTTTCGACGGAGAGAAGGTCGTTTTGCGCTTACTCCGCGAATCCGCCCAGGTTTCCACTCTGGAACAGCTTGGTTTTTTGAAAAAACAGCTTGAAATCGTCAAAAAAAACATGAAGAAACCTCATGGCGTCGTCTTGGTCACCGGCCCCACCGGTTCCGGAAAAACGACGACTCTTTACAGCATCATGCACATCCTTAATTCTCCCAAGATTAATATTTCCACGATTGAAGATCCGATCGAATACCGTATGCCGCGCATCAATCAAAGCCAGGTCAATCCGCGTATCGGCTTTACTTTTGCCACCGGCTTAAGATCCCTCCTCCGTCAGGATCCAAATATCATAATGGTGGGTGAAATCCGCGATAAAGAAACAGCGGAAATAGCCATTCACTCCGCCATGACCGGCCATCTGGTTTTATCTACCTTGCATACCAATGATGCCGCCACCGCCCTCCCCCGCTTGGAAGAGATGGGCGTCCCCTCCTTTTTGATCGCATCCACGACTAACATTATTATCGCCCAAAGATTAGTCCGGAAAATTTGCCTCGGCTGCATTGAAAGTTATGCTTTAACGAAAAAAAATATTGAGCAGTTGGAAAAACAAGTGAATTTCAAGGAGATCCTAAACGCCCTAGAAAGAGAGGGGGCAATTATTTCCGCCAATCAACCCCTTGACACCCTTTTATTTTACCGGGGTAAAGGCTGCAAAAAATGCAACGGGGAGGGATATAAGGGCCGAATCGGCATTTATGAAATTCTTGAAAATACGGAAAACGTAACCAAATTAATTTTGGAGGGTTCCTCATCCGGAGAAATCCAAAAAGCCGCGGAAAAGGATGGGATGATCACGATTACCCAGGATGGCTTTGTCAAAGCCAAAATGGGCATCACAACCATCGAAGAAATTTTAAGAGTAACTCAAGAATAATTTATGGCCAATTATTATTACACCACTCGCAATCAAAAAGGAGGCGTTACCAAAGGCAATATGTCGGCTCGTAACGAAGAGGAGCTGACCCAAAAACTCAGAGAACAAAATCTAATCCTTACTAGCTTTGAAATCGTGAAGAAAAAATCTTCGTTTAATATAACTTCGCTGCTTGAACGTTTACGGTCCATACCCTCGACCCAAAAAATATTTTTTGTTAACAATCTCGAAGTCATGATGCGGACTGGTTTTTCTATCGGCCGAGCTTTAGGCGTGCTCGCGGAACAGACAAGCTCAAAAAAACTTAAATCAATCATTCTGGATTTAAAAAATGAAGTGGAAAGCGGCGTCACTCTTTCCCGAGCCCTGGAAAAGCATAAAAAATATTTTTCTGAATTGTTCATCAATATGATCGCGGCCGGAGAAGCCTCGGGAAAATTAGATGAGGTCTTAAAAAGGCTGGCCGTCCAAATGCGCAAAGATCACGCGCTGATCGCGAAAATAAAAGGCGCGATGACCTATCCTATTATCATAGTAATCGCGATGGTTGGCATCGGCATTGCCATGATGGTTTACGTCATCCCACAACTGGCCAGCGTCTTTTCCGAGGCCGGCGCCCAACTTCCTTTGATAACCCGCGTATTGATGTCTCTCAGCGATTTTATGATCAATCAGGGCCTTTGGGCTTTCATGGGCTTGATCCTCTTGTTTTTTGGGATACGTCGTCTTTTAAGAACAAAAAAAGGAAGATACACATACCATAAAATAATTTTGAAATTACCGATCTTCGGCCCAATCGTTAAAAAAGTCAATCTTGCCCGTTTCAGCCGCAGTCTGAACTCCCTTTTAGCCACGGATATTCCCATCGTGAAAACATTCGAAATTATCGGTAAAACCTTAGGCAATGTCCATTACCAAAACGCCATGAAGGAAGCGGGGGAAAAATTGAAAACCGGAGCCACGGTCCAAAAATGCCTTGAAGTTTACCCCACCCTTTTTACCCCGGTCATCATACAAATGATCGCCGTGGGTGAAGAAAGCGGCACTTTGGATACCATCTCAGAAGAACTAGCCAGTTTTTACGAAGAAGAAGTGGATCAGACGATGAGCAATCTTTCGACCATTATCGAGCCGGTTATCATGCTTGTTTTGGGCGCCGCCACCGCCTTACTCGTCGCCGCCATTATTTTACCCATTTACTCCCTTTCGGAAGCGATATAAAATCAATGAACCTATTCTCTAAATTCCCTAAAAAAACTTCGGGGGTAAGCTTAATAGAAGCGATCATGAGTATCTTTGTCGTTTCTCTTCTGATTTATGTATTTGCCAGTATTTCCCGTTATATAGACCTTTCTTCTTCCAATAAAAATTTGATACACGCATACGAACTGGCCCAGGAAGAGATCGAAGCTCTAAGAAGCTTGACTTTTGATAAGCTGGTCCAACCGGCGGACAACAACTTTATGAATGTCGCCTATAACGTTGGCGACTGGCAAGTCGTTCTCGATGACACCAGACATGTTTATGAACTGAAATCACCGGGTAGTCTCTCCGGAGTTACCGGCTTGCAGCTTTTACCCCTGGGAGATCTGCAAAATATTATTCTGGAAGGCGATATCAAAATATTATCATCTGGTTCACCGACTGGCTGGCGAGCTGGTCTTTATTTCTATTATCAGGATAAGAATAATTATTACCAGCTGAGTTTTTCTCCGAATAATTTAAGTCTTATCAAAAAAGTGGCGGGTGTAGAATTAACCCTCTATAGCGCCGCGCCAGCCACGGCCTTTGATATTTGGTATACCTATAAAGCACAAATAAGCGCCGGCAACATAAAAATTTACCGCAATTCAGTCGAGCTTGCCTCTATTACCGACGCCAGTCTGAGTTCCGGCAAAGCGGCCCTGCTCGGCTTAAATTCGGTGCATGCTTATTTTGACGACATAAAAATCGACGGAACTCTCGTGACCAACGGTGATTTCGTTTCGGGTCCGCATGACCAGGTGGCTGACGGCTGGGAAAGATTAGGTATCAATGATCTGCCCGCCGGCCAGACAACGCTTACTATCCAGGATCACAACAGCTCAGCGGATATCAAAAAAATAACCGCCAAAGTCCTATGGCGAGAAGGTAACCGTAATCGCGAAGTTAGCTTACAAACCTTGATCAGCAAATATGGCCTTCATCTCAAGTAAAAAAACAACAACGGGAGTGACGCTGACGGAAACCCTCATTACGATTGGTATTCTTGCTATTTTATCTACGGCAACCTATGCCATCATTATTACCGCTTACAACGTGGTCGGTGAACAACAAGTGTATCTAGATTTGCAACAGGAGGGCGCCACGGCGATGCGTGAAATAACAAAACAAACCAATCTGGCCCTAAATGTCACAAATTATCCGGAGGTTACACCGACCCAGTCATCCGGGCCGTCAAAGCTGGTTTTAAAAGTAAACTCCGTTGATGTCAATAATAATACAGTGGCGGATAAGTACGATTATTTTATCTTTTACCTGGATGGAACAACGCTAAAATTGCTTATCGATGCCGACCCGGCCAGCACGGGCCGGGCGGATGGAACAAGAGTCGTCGCTAATTTTGTGAAAAAAATAATTTTTCGCTATAATAAAGTCAATCCCACGCAAGCCAGCGTAGTTTACGTGACGGAAATTATGACAAAGAAATATAAAGGCCTGGAAAAAGAGATCATTTCCCAATCCAGCGCCTATTTAAGGAATAAATGACGTGAAAAAGCCAAGAGGACAAATCTTAGTCATCGCCGCCCTTTTTTTAAGTGTCATCGTTTTACTGGTGGCGGTACTCGTCAGCTTAATCCTGGGCAACAATTACGCCATCCAAAAAAGGTACCAGCAGAAAATAGCTTTTGATCTTGCGGAAGCGGGCCTGGACTCCGCCCTGCAGAGATTGAACATCAATCCAGCTAATGGTACGGAAACGGTAACTTTGGAAAAAGGCGATTTTGTGACCACAATTTCCGGCAGTAACAATCTTAAGCAAGTGGAGTCAATCGGCTATTACCCTAACGCGACCAATCCAACAACGACCAAAATAGTGAGGACGCAAGTGGAATTAAATACCGATAGCATCTCTTTCCGTTATGGTGTCCAAGTGGGAGTAGGCGGCATGCTTATGAATAATAATTCAATGGTCAATGGAAGCATATATTCCGACGGCAGCATTGTCGGCAGTTCCGGCGCTAAAATAACTGGCGACGCCTATGTTGCCACCGGGATGACACTCGACCATACCTGGTCGGTTTATAAAAGTGATCGAATTTTTGCTAAAAGCGGCACCGATATAATTGATGTCGCCCAAAGTTTCAGGCCAACTAAAACGGGCAAACTTTCCCAAATATCCTTTTATATCAAAAAGATCGGTAATCCCTCAAATCAAACCATTAAAATTGTCACCGATAATGGCTCGGGCACTCCCACAAAAACGGAATTAGCCTCCACCACCCTTTACGCCGACAGGATCGGCGAGAATTACGCTTGGGTCAATTATTCTTTTCCTTCACCGGCGGATCTTACGGCCAACACCTGGTATTGGGCGATTATCGACTCCACGGACAGCCCAAGCAAATACTTTTCTATTGGCAATGATACCGAGGAGGGCAATGGAAACGGCGTTTCTCTGTATACCACCGACTGCAATGAAACAAATCCGATTTGGAATGAAGCGGACGGTGATTTTAATTTTAAAATCTGGATGGGCGGTCTGCCTACTACCCTAAGTGATGTAATAGTCAAGAATCACGCTCACGCCAACACGATTACTAACACTCAAATCTGTGGCGATGCTTATTATCAAAGCATAGACAACGCCTCCCTTAATTTCCTAAATAACCCATTAAATCCTCCCTGCGACCCCCTAACGAACGGCACCGCTTACCCGGATAGCGAAGATCCGCCTTTCGAAGCCCTGCCTGTGTCCGACGGTAATATTCTTGACTGGCGCCAAGACGCGACCGCCGGCACCACTTATTCGGATGCCGCCCACTGTGCGCCCAACGCGGATATTAGTCTAGGTCCGGGAATATTAGACTGTGATTTTACGCCGAGCAACAATATAACTGTCACTTTAACCGGGACGCTTTGGGTAACCGGCAACATTACCCTGCCGGAAAACTGTATATTAGTGCTGGACAGCGCTTACGGTCCCTCAAGCGGTTTATTAATGGCTGATTCGATAAATTTCCCCTCTACTTACGGCAAGATTACGGTGCAAAATAATGTAAAAATTTGCGGTTCAGCCGGGTTTGACTATGTGGCAAACGAATGTAATCCAGTTGATCCCGACGCTAATCCTCCTGATCCTCATTACGGCAGTTATATCCTGATCTTATCTACCCATAGCAGCGAAACAACAAATGCCATCAGCATTAGCAATAATTCTGACGGAGCGATTTTTTACGCTGGCAACGGTTCCGCTTATATTTCCCAAAATGCCTCTTTAAAGGAAGTGACAGCTAAGAAACTGATTCTTGAGAATAACGCCGCGGTTAATTATGAGACCGGCCTGGCCAATGCTATTTTTTCCTCCGGTCCGGGCGCCAGCTGGACCATAAAAAAGGGCACCTGGCAGGAATTATAAATAAATTAATGCTCAATATTTATCCGTTCAAAAACGTGTTTGGCCTCGATATTTCGGATTCTGATATCCGGTTGGCTTTACTTAAAAAACGGGGCAAAGAGATTATTATCGCCTCGCTTAATGAATTGCCCTTACCCGACGGCTTGATTTTTGACGGGGAAATCAAAGACGATATAAAACTAAGGAATCTGCTCGGCCGGCTCATTAAGAACACGTCCGGTAAAAAAATAAATACGCCCTATGTTAATTGCGTTCTGCCGGAAAGAAAAACTTTTATCAAGCTTATCGCCCTCCCCCAATCCAATACTTCCGATCTCGGCGAAGCGATAAAATGGGAAGCCGCCCAGCATATTCCCATGAGTCTGGAAGAAATGTACCTTGATTGGCAAATCATAGACGATGGCAAAAGACAGGATAAAAATCTAAGTGTACTGATTGCCGCCGCTCCGAAAAATATCGTCGATAGCTACACCAATCTTCTGGAAGGTGTCGGCTTAACCCCTATTTCTTTTGAGACCGAATCGATGGCCATCACCCGCAGCATTTTAAGCGGGCAAAACAATAATCTCCTGCCGCTTTTGATCATCGATTTGGGCGGCGACCATACCAATCTTATAATTTTTGATAAAAATAGTCTCCAGTTTTCTTCTACCCTTTCCTTCAGCGGAAAGGGCATAACCCAAAAAATCGCAGAAGGATTAAAAATGACTTTTGCCGATGCGGAAAAAGCAAAAATAATCTGCGGTCTGGAAACGAAAAAGGGCAAGGGTCAAATCAGTAAGATTATTACCCCGCTTTTCTCTGAATTAATCGACAAAATCGGCGAAACGGAAAATTATTACCTTAATCTTTTCCCGGGCCGCCAAAAATTTAAAAAAATAATTTTATCCGGTTCGGGCGCGCTCTTAAAGAATCTCGATATATACTGCCAAAAAAAACTCAACCTGCCAGTCGATATAGCCAATCCCCTGGTCCATCTGAACGTAAAACAATCAAAAATAAAAATCCTGGCCGAACAGGCCTGCCCTTTCACGACGACCATCGGCTTAGCTCTAAAAAACCTATTAACCTATGATGTCACTAAATCTCCTCTCCCCGGAAAAAAAGAAAAAACTTAAGGAAAAAGAAACCCTTTTTAAGTTTCGCTATGTCGCTTATTTTTGCGCCGTTTTTCTAATAATTAATTTTTTATTATTCTATGGGGCAAGATTATATCTCGATTATAAACTGACACACCTAAAAAACGAGGTTAGTCAGCAAACCGCCAATTTACCGACCAGCCAGGGTAAGTCTTTGGATACCACCATTGAACAAATAAATAAAGATCTGGTGTTAATCTCGGGCATTCAATCAGATTACGTCAAATGGTCTAATTATGTCGCTGATTTCACCGCACTCGTGCCGACCAACATTTCCCTTACCGAAATCGCCATAAATCAAGAAAGCAAAGAAATAGTGGTCAGCGGGCAAGCTTTAACCAGGGATAATTTTTTGGTTTTCAAGGCAAATCTTGAAAACACGGAGATATTAAGCGATCTGAACTCTCCTATTTCTAATCTTGTTAAAAAAGAAGATATCAGTTTTGTTATTTCGGCGAAAATCGTCGTTGATAAATATAAATTATAAATATGAATTTTCGAGAAAAAATAATCATCTATGCCGCGGCTCTAATTGTTGTTATTTTCGCCTCAGTAATATTTTTTATATACCCATTGACCAGCAAAATAGTCGAGGTCAAAGATCAGATAGATGAGCAAAAAATCGCCCTGGAAATAATAAAAAATAAATCGGAAAATATATCCACTCAACAAAAGGACTATGAACTTGTCCTTCAAAAAAAAGAGGTCATTGAAAAAATGACACTTTCTTCGGCTAACCAAGTAAACTTTTTTAAAGATATTGAAGGCTTAGCCCAACGAAATAACCTGACCCAAAATTATACCCTTGATTCCCCCAACACCGAAAATGTGTCAGAAATAAATATCAACATCCAGCTTAATGGTGAATACCTGAACATCTTGAGCTACCTAAAAGACCTGGAATCACTCGACTATTATGTTAAAATTTTCTCCTTAAAATATGCCGTTTCCACCACCGCGCAGCCGGTAAATGCCACTCTCCAGGCAAAAACATATTGGCAATAAATTTATGATAAAAATCGCTTTAAACACCGCCATAATTACAAACTTCCTAAAAAAGTATTTTTTCCCGCTCATTTTCGGCATATTTTTAATCGTCCTGGTTTCGGATCTGATCTTTATCTTCATGCAAATTAGAAATAATCCGATTGATCCCTCCAAGATTGTTTCCCGTGAACAAAAAATTGATCAGTCAGCTTACGATCAAGTAATAGAGCGTGATCACGCCAGAAAAGCATCTGACAAAAATATTAATAATTTAAACAACCCTTTTTAGAAAAAAGGTCAATCTTTGATAAAAATTTACTTTAAGGGCGATCTCGCCCTTATTTTTTTTATTATCCGGGGCAAAACCTTCAAAAAATAGTTAACTTCAACCTCTGTGTTTTCACGGCCCAAAGACACTCTAATGCTACCGTGACACCTTTCCGGCGGTAACCCCAGAGCCCTCAAAACATAAGAAGGTTGCAGGGAACCCGAAGCGCAGGCCGAGCCCGTGGAAACGGCAATCCCCTTTTGATCAAGCAGCAAAAGCAAACTTTCCCCTTCAACGTTATTGAAGGTCAAATCAATATGAGACGGGGACCTTTTCTGCAAGTCACCGTTCAATTTTACGCCGCTAATATTCTTAATGATAAAGTTTATTATCCGATCGCTAAGTTTCTTTAAATTCTTATAATCGCGTTTTTGGTTTTTACCCGCTATTTCGATTGCTTCACCCAAACCGACGATAAGAGGCGAGTTGATCGTCCCGGGTCTTAGATTCCGTTCATGATGCCCGCCGAATTGAATCGGTTGAAGCGGCGTCCCTTTTCTCACATACAAGGCGCCGACTCCCTTAGGACCGTAGATCTTATGGCCAGAAAGAGAGAGAAGGTCCACCTGTAAATGATCAACTTGGCAATCAAAGAGGTTAACGGCCTGGACGGCATCAGTGTGAAAATATATCTTATTCAAACCCATGGCTTTTCTTTTTCGGTTAATTTGGGCGAGATAACGGCCGATGGCTGCAATCGGTTGCAGGCTGCCGGTTTCGTTATTGACGTACATGAGAGTAACTAAAAAAGTTTGGGGGGTAACCGCTTTTTTAAATTCCCCCATTCTAACGATGCCGTAGGCGTCAACCGGCAATTCTATCACTTCAAAACCTTCTTTTTTTAAGGCTTGGCAGGTTTCCTTTACCGCGGGGTGTTCTATCGAAGAAGTAATAATTCGGCGTCCACCTTTGGCCCCCATTACCCTGGCAAGACCTTGAATCGCTAAATTATCGCTTTCCGTCGCGCCGGAAGTAAAGATTATCTCCGCGGGGTCCGACCCTAAAAATTTAGCGACCTTAAGCCTAGCCGTGGAAACCGCTTGGGCCGTTTCTTGGCCAAAATTGTGTAAAGAAGAAGGATTGCCAAACTTTTGGCTGAAATACGGCAGCATCGCTTTAAAGACCCGCGAATCAACCGGGGTGGTAGCGGCATGATCAAAATATATATTCTTCATATTATTATAATAATAATCAAATTAATTATAGAGAATATAATAATTCTTGACAATAAGAAAATAATGCTTTAGAATAAAGAAAAATCATTAATCAATCATTTAATTAATATGGCTCATAAAAAAGCCGGCGGCTCAACCGCCCTTGGCCGCGATTCGGCCAGCCAAAGACTGGGCGTAAAGATACACGACGGGGCAAAAGCCTATCCTGGTCAAATCATCATCCGACAGAGAGGAACTAAGTATAGACCGGGCAAAAACGTAGCCCGGGCAAATGATGATTCTCTTTACGCTAAAATTCCAGGCAAGGTTTCCTTTGCGCAAAAAAAGGTCAGGAAGTTCAACGGGAAACTGGAAAAGGTCAAAGTGGTCTCGATTACGACAAAATAAATTATAACTTAAAAATCACCCTTTTTACATAATTAACAATGTGGGGTGATTTTATTTTAGGCAAGCTTTTATGAAACTTCGAAAAAGTGGATGCGGGTTTAAGGGAGAAGATTTATATTCGGGATGAAACTGCACGCCGACAAAAAAGGGATGATTCTTTAATTCAACCGCCTCAACTAGTTTGCCGTCCGGCGAAGTTCCCGAAATTATCAGCCCCAAACTTTCAAATTTTTTCCGGTACAAATTATTAAATTCATAACGATGCCGATGTCTTTCCTGTATATTTTTTTGGCCGGCGTAAGCGGCGGCCACTTTTGTCCCCTTAATAAGGGTACACGGCCAGTTGCCCAGACGGATAGTGCCGCCATATTGCTTCTTTTTCAGATATTCCGCTTGATCGGGCATGATATGAATGACCGGATAGGGAGTCTTGGGATCCGCTTCCAGCGAATTAGCGCGGGCCATTTTGGCGACGTTCCTCGCGAATTCAATCACCGCCATCTGCATCCCGTAGCATAAACCCAGGTAGGGAATTTTGTTCTCTCGGGCATAGCGAATGGCCCTTATCTTTCCCTCAGAACCGCGTGACCCCCAACCCTGAGGCACAACCAGACCGTCATAATTCTTCAGTTCCTTGACCTTTACCGGGGATTTTTCCAGTTCCTCGGCGTTAATCCAGGTCAGCTCCGGCTTGGCAGAATTTGACCAGGCGGCGTGCTTTATAGCCTCGATAACCGAGATATAGGAATCCGCCAGGACATAGCTGCCGATCCCGAAATATTTCCCCACAATTCCAATTTTAACGGTTTTTTTCGTCAGGCGAGACAGTCTGAACATTTTTTTCCATTCCCTTAAATCATTGCGTTTTTCCTTCAAACCGAACTTAAATAGTATTTTGCTGGCCAGTTTTTCTTTTTCAAAATTAAGGGGCACTTCATAAATTGAATCAACGTCGACCGCCGAAATGATATCTTCCGGCTTCATGTTACAGTTGTAGGAGATTTTTTCCTTGCGGGGCTGATCAAGAGGTTTTTCGCCTCGGCACAAAATAAAATCCGGCTGGATACCAGAGGCATTAAGCGTGCGGACGGCGTATTGGGTCGGCTTGGTCTTCATTTCTCCGATCTTATTCGGGATGGGAAGATAACTGACCAAAACGAATTGAACGCAGCCGGGATAACGCAACTGCAGCATCCGGCCTGTTTCCAGAAACAAAACATTTTGGTATTCCCCCACCGTTCCGCCGATCTCAATAATCATGATCTCCGCTTTTGACTGACGGGCCAGGACATTAAAACGGCGGATGACTTCATCCGGTATATGAGGCACCACTTCCACGCATTTTCCCTTGTACTGCAAATTTCTTTCCGCCTGGATAACCGACTGATAAACTGAGCCCGTGGTCATATAATTAGCCCGGCTCAATTCTTCCCCCAAAAAACGTTCGTAATTGCCAAGGTCTTGATCGGTTTCCAGACCGTCCTTGGTCACAAAAACCTCGCCGTGTTCGGTCGGATTCATGGTTCCCGCATCCACATTGACATAAGGGTCGATCTTGATGGCGGTAGTCCGATAGCCCCTGCTTTTCAAAAGCATGGCGATGGAAGAAACGGCAATGCCCTTACCCAAACCGGAGAGAACCCCGCCCATGACAAAAATGTATTTTGTTTGGTTTTTATTCTTCATTCCTTTAGAATATTAATCGGCAAATCAATCTGATTTTGAGGACTTAATTTCACCCTTATGACCGCCGGACCGATTTTTTTTAGCGGTTCAGCAAGTTCTAGGCTTCCATCCTTGAGCTTCACGCCGGTCTCCGCTTCTATTTTAGCAATTATTTCTGCGGCATGCAAACCGGCGAAAAGGTGCCCGGCCTCATTGGCCTTCTTTTTGAATTCAAGGATTTTAATTTTTAATTTATCGGCGGTCTCTTTAAAACGTTTCTGGGCCCTTTTTTCTTTTTCCGAGGCTTTTTTCTGTTTACCTCGGACGATATTGATCTTTGAGGGGGTGGCGGGCTCGGCTAAACCGCGCGGAATCAGGTAATTGCGAGCGTAACCATCTGATACCTGTTTGAGATCGCCTTCTTTACCCAAATTTTTTATCTCTTTTTGAAGAATTACTTTCATAACTTGATACATTGTCTTTAATTATTAATTCTGTATTTTTTCCAAAATAATTTCTATTGCCTTATCAATCTGGGGATCTTTATCATTATTAAAATCTTCTTCAGTCAGTTCAACCTTGATATCCGGCTCAATGCCCTCTTCGTTGATGGACGTACCCTTGGGCGTCAGCCACTTGGCCGTTGTTATTTTCAGGGAAGATCCGTCGGGCAATACCTGATATTCCTGGACCGAGCCTTTGCCGAACGATTTTTCGCCGATCAAAACAGCCTTTTCATAATCATGCAAGGCGCCAGCGACAATCTCAGAAGCAGAGGCCGTTCCCTCGTTAATTAATACCACGACCGGATAATCCGCCAGAACCGCTCCGCCGGTCGCTTCATAATTTTTTTTCCCCTGATTAGAAAACTCCTCAATGACAATGGGTCCGCTTTCCACAAATTGAGAAGCGACGGAAACGGCTGTTTCCAGGTAACCGCCGGGATTATTTCTTAAATCCAAGATAAAACCGCTGACCCCCTGACCGATCAGATATTGGGCAGCATTTTTAAAACCATTTTCCGTGTCGTCGCCGAAAGTCGTTAATTCTATGCTGCCGATTTTTACGGCTCCGTCTTGTCCGGCTGACTTAACTTTATATTCGACGCTTTGCACTTTTATCTTGTCTCTTTTTATGACGACATTCCTTGAATCAGCGGCGCCTTCCGAAAGAATCAACAGCGTCACTTCCGTGCCCTGCTTGCCCCGTATAAGAGAAGTGGCATAATCCAAAGTCATTCCGGTTGTTTCCGTCCCGTTTATCTGCAAAATTTGGTCTTGGGGCTTTAGACCGGCTTTTTCCGCCGGCGAACTCGGCAGAGGGGCAATAATCATCAGCTTATCACTTTTTAGGCCGATCTCCGCGCCAATACCCTCAAAGCTGCCCTCGAACTCATCCTCGAAAGTCTTGGTCAGCTCCGGATCAAGAAAACTGGAATAAGGATCGCCCAGAGAAGCGACAAGGCCGGTTAAAGCGCCGTAAAAAAGTTTTTTTTCGTCTACCGGCTGTTCGACATATTTATTCTTAACCTCCTGCCAGACCTCTTCAAAAAGAGAAAAATCAATTTGTTTTTTACTAGTAGCGTAGTTCTGGATAAATTCTGTCAAAGACATGGCCGGGGTGGTTTTTGCCCCCTGCCAAAAACCTAAAAACAGACCGATAAAAAAACTTAGCAACACGGATAAAACCAAAACCACGGCAAAAGTCTTTTTGGCGTTTGATTTATTTTCTGGCGATTGATTCAGCATTTTCAATCATTTATCCTTTCTATTTTCGCCCCCAGCCGGCTCAGCCGCGTTTCAATCTGTTCGTAGCCTCGATCAATTATTTCGGCTTGCGATATTTCCGTAATTCCATTGGCGATTAAACCGGCAATAATAAGGGTCGCTCCCGCCCTTAAATCTGGACTTTTTATTTCCTGGCCAAAAAGAGGAGTGGGGCCGGAAATGAGAACTCGATGGGGGTCGCAAATGACCGCATTTGCTCCCATTTTGATAAGCTCTTGGATATGACTAAGCCTGGCTTCGAAAAGAGGATCATGGATAAGGCTGGTCCCCTTGGCCTGCGTGGCCAGGATGGAAAAGGGGGCCTGCAAATCGGTGGGAAATCCCGGGTAAGGCAAGGATTGGAGTTTAAAAGCGCGGTAACCCGTGGAGGGCAATATCCTCAGATAATCGGGCCCCAGTTCATACTTAACCCCTATCTCGCTTAATTTAACAAGAATAATGTCCAAATGTTCGGGCACGACATTCTTGATTAATATTTCGCTGTGAGTCGCCGCTGCTGCCACGGCGAAAGTTCCCACCTCGATCTGGTCGGGTATAATTTCGTGACTGACACCATGAAGTTTTTTTACGCCTTTTATTTTGATCGTGTGCGTTCCCGCCCCTTCGATTTTCGCCCCCATTTTACCAAGAAAAACGGCTAAATCCTGAACGTGGGGTTCGGCCGCCGCCATTTTTATGACCGTTTCGCCGGAAGCGCAAACCGCCGCCATCAAGGCGTTTTCAGTTGCGGTCACCGAAAATTCTGGTAGAATGATATTAGCCCCTTTAAGCTGCGGACAGGAAAGGCTATATTCGTCCCCTTCCTTGATTATTTGGGCGCCGAGTTTTTTAAAAACATACAAGTGGGTGTCAATTGGGCGGTTACCGATAATGCAGCCGCCGGGGGACGGAATTTTAACCTTTTTAAATCTTGCCAGAAGGGGAGCCAGCAACAAAATCGAGGAACGCATCGCCTGAACTTTATTTTTATCAAGGGCTAAAATATTGGCTTCCCGGGCGTTAATCTCCACCCGTCCCTTTTTCCTGTTTATCTTCGCCCCCAAGCTTTCCATGATATCTAAGATCGCTCTCACGTCCAGGATGTCGGGTAAGCGGCCGATTTCACAGGTTTCATCGGTTAAAAGGGTGGCGGACAAAACCGGCGTGGCCGCATTTTTCATCCCCTTTACTTCGATTTCCCCGGCCAACTTATAGCCGCCCTTAATGATAAATTTTGACATAAAATACTATGATTAATTTCTCTTATTTTAACCTTAAATCGGAATTAAGTCAAAAATGAACGTTAAACAACGTCGTTTTTTCTACCTCAGTCTCTGTCTGTTCTTCCTGCTTTCCGCTCCCCTGCTGCTTTTTTATGCCAGCGGCCGTATTTTTCAGTTTTCTGAACGAAAATTCACAAAGACAGGGGTTTGCGTTGTCGATTCGTACCCCCGCAACGCGGATATTTATATTAACGGCGAATTGACAAAAAAAAGGACCCCGGCAAAAATCTCCAATCTCAGACCGGGCGAATACAACCTTGAGATCAAAAAAACCGGCTATCAAAACTGGCGGAAAAACCTCAATATTTATGCGAATTACACCACTTTTGCCGAGAATATTTACCTATTTAAAAACAAGCCCAAACTGACCGCCCTAACGCCGGCCGTCGATCTTCAGGAGAGCGTAATGTCCCCGGACGGCCAATTTTTAGCCTTTCTCGTCACGACCGAAAAAAATACCAATCTTTACCTTAAAAAATTGTCCGATGGCTCAACCAATATCACGACTCTGCCGGCCAAAGTTGAACAACTTAAATGGTGGGGTGAAAATCTTTTCGCAGAAAAACAAAGCGGCGGTGTCCCCGATTATCTTTTTATTACTCCTTCTTCTTCGACCATAAAAGGACTGTCAGAAATTAGCTCGTTAAAGTTCACCTCTTTAATCAGCGGCAAAAACCATACACTCTGGGGTCTTGGGGAAAACAACATTTACCAGATAAATCCTTCTGAAAACAGTATCAATAAATTTAGTCCGGAAAAATTTGACGACCTTTCTTTTCAGAACGATCTTATTTTTGCCCTTCAGTCATCCGAAACAGCGACTAATCTCAAATCGATAAACACCAATAATCAGGAAGAAAAAAATGTTTTTTCCCTGCCAAAAGGGAATTATTCTTTTGAAAAATTAAACGACCAGTCTTTTCTGGTAAAAGGCAAAAACTTCTTTTATCTCTGTCAGGCGGGCGCGGAAAATCCCTGCCAAGAAATCGACCACAAAATGACGGCGGCCCAGCTTTCGCCCGATAAGAAAAAGCTGCTCTACTTCAATGAATTTGAGCTCTGGATTTATGAGCTAAAAACCCAAGAAAACGCCTTGCTGGTCCGATCGGCTGAGACAATAAGTCAAGCCTTCTGGCTGATAAACAGCGATTATATCCTGATTAATTTTAACAATAATCACCTTATCGCCCAGGAAACCGACCAAAGAAGCACGATCAATTACCACGAATTATTCCTTACAAACGGCCAAGTAGCCGCGATCCCGCCGACCATCAATGGCCAATTATTATTCAGCCTAAAAAACGACCAAAAACAGCAAAATGGTCTCTATAGCCTGAAATATTAAGAGATTAATAATTTTTATTTTTAGCCACCTGATTATTCGCCCGCAAAAGAGAATCAAAAGTCCCGGCGTCTGTCCAGGCTCCCTTGACCAAAGAATACTTCATTAAGTCCCGGCTGATGTAATAATTATTGACATCAGTAATCTCCAACTCCCCCCGGGCGGAAGGCTTAAGGGTTTTTATTGCATTAAAAACTTCATGATCATAAAGATACAAGCCCGTCACCGCGTAATTCGTCTCGGGCTCTTTTGGCTTTTCCATAATTTTTACGATTTTGTCTTGTTCAACGGTGGCCACCCCAAATCTTTCCGGATCGGATACCTCCTTCAGAAAAACCATCGCCCCCCGATCAGCAAAACCTTTTATTTCCTGAACAAAATTATCTTCGAATATATTATCGCCCAAGATAACAGCGATATTGCCTTCATCGGCAAAGTCGGAAGCCAGTCCCAGGGCTTGGGCAATCCCCCCGGCCTCTTCCTGGATTTCATAAGTCAAATGAACGCCAAATTCCTTGCCCGAACCCAAGAGGTTAAGAAAATGACCGGCGTGGCCAGGCCCGGAAACTATCAAAATATCTTTTAAGCCGGCGTTTATTAAAGTATAAAGGGGATAATAAATCATCGGCTTATTGTAAACCGGCAATAAATGTTTATTGGTCACTTTTGTTAAAGGGTGGAGCCGCGAACCGCTTCCACCCGCCAAAATAACCCCTTTCATATGATGTTATTTTATTACCAATTTATTCTTGTGTCAAAAAGAAAAATACGCTAAACTATAATAAACAATTATTCTTAACAACGCAAAAACATGGAAAAAATATTGATTACCGGCACGGCCGGCCAAATCGGCTCGGAGCTCGTGCCCGTTTTGCACAAAAAACACGGACCAGAGAATATAGTTCTGGGCTTCCTCGATAAACAGCTGACGCCCGAGCTCCTAAAATACGGGCATGGCGAAATTGTCGACGTCACGGACAAAGAAATGATCCGAAATGTCCTGGAAAAACACCGTATCAACACGATCTACCACCTGGCCGGCATTTTATCGGCTTCGGGCGAAAAAAATCCCAATCTTGCCTGGCGCGTCAATCTTGAAGGCCTGAAAAATATCCTGGATCTGGCCTTGGAATATAAGGTAGAAAAGGTCTTTTGGCCTTCTTCCATCGCCGCTTTCGGCCCGACGACCCCCCGCGACCGCACCCCCCAGAGAACGATCTTGGAGCCGACCACCATGTACGGCCTGAATAAAGTGGCGGGCGAACTTTTATGCCAATATTATTTTCATAAATTCGGTTTGGATGTCCGCAGCTTAAGGTATCCGGGAGTAATCTCCTGGAAAACCGAACCGGGCGGCGGGACCACGGATTACGCGGTCGCCATTTATTACGAAGCGGTAAAGGGCAATAATTACGAGTGTTTTCTAAAGGAAGACACGGCTTTACCGATGATGTATATGGATGACGCGGTTAAAGCAACCATTGACCTGATGGAAGCGCCAAAAGAAAAAATAAGCGTGCGGACCAGCTATAATTTGGCGGCGGTCAGCTTTACGCCCCAAGAAGTCTTTAAGGAAATAAAAAAACACTATCCAAAGTTTAAAGTCACCTACGCCCCTGATTTCCGGCAAGCCATTGCCGATTCCTGGCCCAAGTCCATTGACGATTCGCAGGCCAGAAAAGATTGGGGCTGGAAACATGAATATGATTTAGCCAAGATGACGGAAGTGATGATAAGGGAGTTGAAAAAGAAATTAGGTAGATAATATTTTTAAAAACTAATCCTTTTTTATCGGTTTGGTCTTGGTTCTGGTTATGGCGGCTGGTGAGGGCATGGTTTTAGTTATAGAAAATGACAAACCCAAACCTTATAACCATACTAGCCGCCATACCCTTGGCCCAAACTCATAACCGCAAAACAAAACGGTTTATTTTGTTTGACAGAAAATATACATCTGCTAATATATCCATACGCGCAGAAACGGCTTGAGGGCTGTCAGATGAACAACGGTAATGACGGGCCGTCTGACGACTCAATAGAGCTGATTAACTTTCTAAGGAAGGTGGGCAGGTTAGCGCGATATCGCGGTGGCGGGAATTCTGGCGCCTATGCCGTCAGAATGGGGAGATTGTACGATATCGCCTTTAATCTGCGACCTGTCTGAGTTTAAGGGGTTTTGGTAAAAAACTCTACTCGGCCTGGAAAGCTTCTGCGACGTAAAGGGAGAGGACCTAAAAACTCTTCCTTTTTTCTTTTTTTAATTTCTTCTTGACAAAATTTAAACTTCGAGTACTATAAAGTATAGCACATTTAAATCAGTTGAAATCTAAGGAATTCCATTATAAAAGGAGGTGTGTCGTGAAAAAGAGTTGGATTGCTTTTCTGATAGCGTTTGGATTGGCTACTTTTCTGATCATTAACTTTTTCCTGCCACGGATAAACGAATATGTGCCGAATCACATGCCTGTTGTCGCCCTAATTATCAGCCTAATTATAGGCGTGTTATGTGAACTGACTGGTGAACGATACAAATTTGAAGTTATCGGAATAACCATTATATGTGGAGTATTTTTCGGCTTATCGATCCTTGCTATTTGTCTCTATGGCTATCTTACCGCCTTATATTTGGCTACTCTCGTCGACAAAAAATGGAGAATGCGCTACTATTTGAGCCATTACCCAAATAGATGACACGGCTAAATCAAAACAATCGACTGCTTGCTCAATATCTTGTGAGCAAGCAGTTTTTCTTTTCTACAAAAAAAGCGGTTCGCCAAGGGCGAACCGCTGTCTTATCGATAAGAACTACTGCCTTCGAAAGATATTAACCGATATGCTCGGCAAAAAGTTCTTGTATTTCTTCCGGACACACACAGGGTATCCAATCGATTACTCTGATATCTTTACTGTAATCGACCACCAAACTATCGTATTCGAGTTCGCCTGGCTCCTTGGAATCGTAGCCGCGATGAGTCTGCAGGTCGAAGAATTCCAGCCGACTCGGCGAAATACCTTCCTGGGCCGCTATCGCCCGGATAACATTTTCCGCCACGTTTATCGTTGAAGTGGCTTCCCGGGTGAGGGCGCTGAAAGTGCATTGCCGGTTGATAATGACATAATCTACTTCGCCGCTTCCGGAACGGCGTATCCCCTCGTATCTTACTCTTTTTAAAGAGCGCTCCATTTTCCCTCCTTATTGTTCAAGACAAAAATACGAGCCAACAGCGAATGCTTTATATTAACAGATATTATTTTTTTGTCAATACTTACAGCCAAAAAGTATTATATATTGACAAAAATATGGCATCTGCTAACATATCCTTACGCGCAGAAACAGCCTCGGTGGGACATATCTGCCGAAACAAAAAACGGCAGTGGGAGGGTTCGAGCCCCTCGGCTGATTAACTCTGCCTAGAGGCAGGCCCAGTGTAGGATAGGCGGGAGACTATGAAATTCTGGCGCCAGCCAGGAAGGAGTCGCACAGACCACTTGAAATACCGCCCGGGTCCGCTGACCCCGCCGTTATCGCGAGGGAAGAATTCAAAAAGTCCCAGGTAGTGGGAGGAATTCAACTATTCCCGAGCTTTACGCGGTCTAGAGAGCTTCTGCGCCAAGGGAGAGGACTTAAACTCTCCCTTTTTTCATATTCCTAAAAACCGCCGAAATTTTCCGGCGGTTATATTATTTTTAAAATTTTTTTTACAAAGACCTCAAATCATCCACGGTTTCCGGCGAGACCATGTCAGGCACGTAGATGATTGCCGTCATGTTCTCCGTCAGTTCAGTTGCGTTAGTAATCAGATTAAAAATTGATTCAGAAAGATTATAGGCGCCGGCCGTTGCCTCAGAAGGAATAGTAACGGTGACGCTAATCGTCTTCGTCTCGCCAGGATTGAGAACCAAATATAACGGCAAATAAGTCTGCGTCCAGCCAACGGGCAAAGAACTATTTAAATTATAAACAACAGTTGGACAAGCGCTGGTATCATGGTTAGTGACAGTTAAAGTGTAGTCGATGGTCGACCCTGGCTCGGCTATCTGGCTGGCCGGGTCAATAGTGGCCGTGGCAGTACCATACTGGCAGGTTGGCGTCGTTTTTTGAACCTGGACCACTGCCCCGCTGGAGCCGGCAGAAACCGCTGTGATAATGTATCCGTACGTTTCATCGGTAAATGTCTGGCCGACCGGCAGAGCAGCGTCAAGCATATCGTCATTCGGTGTTTGAGGAGTCATGTCAAACAAGTAAGTCCCGCTGCTCTCTAAACCACCTGCTAATCGAATAAGCAATCCATTTACCGCCGGATCAGTCGGAGCGAAATTGTCAAAAACTCCGTAAGGCTGACGGTATTCGATAAATAAAGGAGAGGAAGTTCCTCGGTTAAGATACAAACGCTGATATCCGGAAGAAGCCTGTTCAATGGGAGTTAGGGTAAAAGTGCCGCCGGCAGAGCCGTCGGTGCTGTTAGCGCTATCTAAGGCGCCCAAGACATACTTGTTTTGGATATTTAATTGTCGAGTCACAACCGCGCTGCCCATAACATCAAAAGGGTCGCCGTATTCGTCATGGACGCAATTATTGCTTAAGGGAACCACATTATTGGAGGCGTCGTAGCAGCGCCTCGAATTGGCATGGCCTAGAGAATAATTGTGACCAAGTTCGTGGGCAATGACCCTGGCATTAACGTAATTGGGGGCGCCGTTGATTAAATTAAAATAGGCGCCGGCAATCCCCGCCCAGGGGCAGACGCTGAAACCGGAAGGTAACAAGGGCATGATAAAGATGACATTGTCGTAATTAAAGGAATCATAACCGTCAGCGCCGGCTAACTGATCTGCTTCCAACACCCAATCGAAATAATTATAGCAATCCATGGGGGTCACCGGCGTTACAGAAGGTATAGTATACCAGCCCGTCACGTCACCAGTAGAATCAAGATTGCCGATAAAACTGAAATTGCCATGCGTTGATTCCTGGTAATAGGCGTTGACCGAATTGCTGGCGGTGAAGACGACGGATTTAACCTGGGCGACGGTCATGGGCTCCGGCCGGGTTTCGTCGGCGAATTTGAAAAGCACCACCAGATTCTTTTTCTGGGTGACGGTGGCCGCCGCGACACCCTTGACCTTGCTCTCAGCAAAGGTGACATTCTCTTCTCCCCGTGAGTCTTTTTGCGGCACTAACACTTCTTTACCCAGAACGATCGCCTCTTTAATGCTGATGGCAGTCTGGTTCTGCCGGTCGCTGATCTCTTGTTCAAAATGGAGATGATACCACTGATCATCTTTTTTGAGCTGATAATACGTAATGGATTCTTCCAGCGCCCCAAAATCGGCGTGACCGATCTGAAGAGTGCCGGAAAGCGGCATTGTTTCTTCTAGATATTGTTTGTCATTATCGGCAAATGTCTCCTGCACTTCTTTCGGGAAAACGGACTTTAAGGCTTTGTCCGGCTGCGCCATCAGATTAAGCAGGCTCTCTTTCCGTTCGGCCAGCAAATGGGTGATCTGGCGGGAGTTTGACGCGGACGGCTGGGTGTAATTTTTGGCTTGCAATTTTAATACCTGGTCGGTCAAGACTAAAATGGGGGTTTTAACAACATTGGGCCTGGACAGACTTTCATTATTGAATAAAGTTAAGGTAAAACTAAAAAAAATCAGACTACCCAAGGCAGCCAGAGTGATAGTTACGTAGGCTAAACGCGTGGAAACAGCCGAGGACGTAAAGGTCCTGATATCAGTCGTAGTTGAAACGTATTTTTTTGTTGAAGCCATTTTTATTTTATTATTTTAATTATAGCACAAAAAATTAACTTTGGCAATGCTAGTTTATAAAAAACCGCCTAGGTTTTTCCCGGGCGGTTTTATATTTCGAATTTAGATATTCGAATTTGTTTAGAATTTAGAATTTCGGATTTAGGATTTACTTGATGGCTCCCAACTTCTTTCCCACTTTGATAAACGCGGCAATGGCTTTATCCAAATGCGCTTTGGTGTGGGCCGCGGAAATCTGAACGCGGATTCTCGCCTTGCCTTGAGGCACAACCGGGTAAAAGAAACCAATGACGTAAATCCCCTCGCCAAGAAGCTCCTTGGCCATATTTTGAGCTAAGCCGGCATCATAAAGCATCACCGGACAAATGGGATGGGTGCCTTTTCTTATGTCAAAACCGGCGTCGGTCATCTTCTCGCGGAAATACTTGGTATTCTCCCTTAAGGTCGTCAGGGCCCCTTTGCTCTCCCCCAGCATATCAATAATGGCGATAGACGTAGCGGTGATCATCGGCGCCAAAGAATTGGAGAATAAATAAGGCCTGGAGCGCTGGCGCAGATAATCAATGATTTCTTTCCGGCCGGACGTGAACCCCCCGGTTGCTCCCCCCAAAGCTTTGCCTAAAGTGGAAGTAATAATGTCTACTCTGCCCATTACGCCATTATGTTCATGAGTCCCCTTGCCGTTCTCGCCGGTAAAGCCCGTGGCGTGCGAATCATCAACTACCAACAAGGCTTTGTATTTGTCACATAAGTCCGCCATGGATTTTAAATCCGCGATATCACCGTCCATGCTGAACACGCCATCCGTCACCACTAAACGGCGGCGTAAACTCTGGGCTTCTTTGAGCTTGGCTTCCAAATCCGAATACTCCATATGCTTAAAAACAAAACGCTGGGCTTTGCAAAGCCTGACGCCGTCTATGATACTGGCGTGGTTTAATTCATCGGAAATTACCGCGTCAGTATCTTTTAATATTGTCTCAAACAAACCACCGTTAGCGTCAAAGCAAGAAGAATAAATAATAGTGTCTTCGGTGCCTAAAAACTCGGAGATTTTCTTTTCCAGCTCTTTGTGAATTGTCTGGGTACCACAGATAAAGCGGACCGAAGACAAGCCATAGCCCCATTTTTTCACCATTTTTTCCGCTTCTTTGACCACTTTGGGATTATTGGCCAAGCCCAGGTAATTGTTGGCGCAGAAATTCAAGACCTTTTTGCCGTTGACGGTAATCTCCGCCCCTTGAGGCCCTTCGATAAACCTTTCCTGCTTGTAAAGGTTATTGGCTTTGATCTCGTCAATCTCTTTTTGTATTTGATCCTTAAAATCAAACATAATTTTATTTTCCTTGGTTTTATTTAATTATTGAATATACTAAAAGTTTAATTCTCCCTGGCTTTTTTGAATAAATCCCAAAGGCCATCTCTTAAATTTTCAAAAGTTGCCGCCGCCTCTTTTTTTGTCTTCTCGTCAGAACCTTCTCTTAGACCTGCCGTCATGTCAGCGATCCGCCTGATAGTCCCTTCGATGGCATCAATATAGTTGTCCCATTTTGTTTGGTGGTCGTCAAGGTCTTCAACTGCTTGCGTAAGTTTTTCCTTCACCCCTTCTTCAAGTTGGCAATCCTTGATTACGCCAAGAAGCGCTTCACGGGTGGCCGGCCAATTTTCCTCAAATCTTTTTTCGTCATTCCCCAACCATTCAAATGATCTTGGTCCTTTTTCCATATTTTTTTAAACCTAGTAATTTTGAGCTTCGCGGCCCTTTTTGCGTTTGTACCGCGACCGATTTTCTATCGTGAAAATAATTCAGCACCCTCTCTTTCTGTTTCGGGGCGAAATTCCAGGGTAGTTTTTTGTAAGAAAAATAGCCAAATTCATCCGCTTCATTGTTTAAAGTTAACTTGCCTGACAATACCTTGACCAAGAACAACAAAACAATGACCTTTTGACTGTAGTTTTGATAAACGCCGACCAATTTTAAGGGCTTAACTTTTAAACCGGTTTCTTCTTTTACTTCTCTTAATAAAGCCTGATTAATCGTCTCGCCTGCCTCCATCCCGCCGGAAGGCAAATCCCACATGTCATAATCCGTCCGGTGATGAAGCAAAACTTTATCCCCTTTCAGAATAAGAGCGCCGGCGGCGATATGGTAAAGATTATTATCCATAAGATAGATATTCTTTCAGCGCTTTCTCCCACGGTCTCAAAGGTTCAAGCTTTTTATTCCTTAAAATGGAATATTGCGGTCTTTTGGCCGGCCTTGGGAATTCTTCAGTGCCTACTGGAGTAATCTTAACATTTTTTCCCAAAATCTCAAAAATCTTGACCGCAAATTCATACCAAGAGCAGGAACCGGAATTGGTAACGTGGTAAATGCCGAATTTGATTTTTTTGTTTTCAATTATCTCGCGGGTTTTTAAAGCCAAATCAACGGTATAAGTCGGGCAGCCGAACTGGTCATTGACCACTCTCAATTCCGGCTGTTTCTCCGACAGACTGATCATGGTCTTCACGAAATTAGGTCCGTTCTTCCCATAGAGCCAAGCCGTTCGAATTAAATAGAAATTATCGGTCTGCTCCTGAAGCATCTTTTCTCCCATCAGCTTTGATTTGCCATAGACGCTTAAAGGATTGGGTTCATCATCTTCGCGGTAGCCTTTTTCCTTTTCTCCGTCAAAAACATAATCCGTGCTGTAATGAACGATCTTGGCGCCGATTTGTCGGCAGTACTTGGCCATAAAGCCGACCGCCCGGCCGTTGACTTCGTAGGCCGTTTCCTGATATGTCTCACAATCATCAACTTTGGCGTAAGCGGCGGCGTTAATCACCAGGTCGGGATTGATCTGTTTTAATATATTTTCCAGATCTTGAGGCTTGGTGATATCCAGTTCCGGCAAGTCAAAACCCAAAGGTTTATAATCGGCAAAAACCGACATTAAATCCGTGCCGAGCATGCCTTTGGCGCCGAAGATTAATATTTTCATAATTTATTATTTTTGATATTGTTTCTGCTGCCAGGCGGAAAAATGCTTGCCGGATTTAATCGGCCGCCACCAGGCTTCGTTTTTCTGGTACCATTCAACTGTTTTTTCTAAACATTCATCTAATTCGCATTGCGGCTTATAGCCCAATTCTTTCTTGGCTTTTGACCAATCAACCGCATAACGACGGTCATGACCTGGCCGGTCTTTGATATATTCCAAACAACTCTCATCTTTGTTCATGATCTTTAAAACCTTTCTGACCAACTCCAGATTATTCACATCATCCGTCAGGCCGCCGATACAATATGTCTCCCCGATTTTACCTTTCTGCAAAACTAAATCAATGGCCCGGCAATGGTCGTCAACATACAGCCAGTCGCGGACATATAACCCGTCACCGTATATCGGCACTTTTTTACCTTCGATCAAATTCGTAATCGCTAAGGGCAAAAGCTTTTCCGGGTACTGGAAAGGACCGTAATTATTAGAAGTATTGGTAATTGTTATGGGTAAGCCAAAAGATACTCCATAAGCCCGGACCAAGTGGTCAGAAGCGGCTTTGGAGGCGGAATAAGGGCTTCGAGGGTCATAAGCCGTATTCTCCTTAAACTTCACGCTAGAGGCCAAATTTAAGGCTCCAAAGACCTCGTCCGTGGAGATATGGTGGAAACGCCTGCCGCCGGACCTTACCGCCGCTTCCAGCAAGATTTGGGTGCCGACGACATTAGTTTGTACAAACTCGCGGGCATATCCGGCAATGGACCGATCCACATGGGATTCAGCGGCAAAATGGACGATCGTATCAACTTCAGCCACCAAACCATTGACCACCTCTTCGTCACAAATATCCCCTTTTACAAATTGGTAATTGGGATTATTTTCAACATCTTTGAGATTGTCCAAATTCCCGCAATAAGTTAATTTGTCCAGATTGATAATTTTATCCGTCGGATGACTTTCCAACCAATTGTGGATGAAGTTGGAGCCGATGAATCCCGCACCACCGGTGACTAAAATTTTCATAATATTCAAAATGATAAATAATATTACTATAAGCCGACCTGCCCGCCACGCGAGCCAGCTAACCTATTTTTCAAAAATCTTCGGCCAAAACCAGTTTTGAAATATTTTCTCTCTTAATAGCTTCTTTCATTGATAGACATGCTTCAAAATAGATAAGTTAGAGAGGTCGTCGCCACGTAGTAGAACTGACATTTCCATGATTATATTCAGATATTCTTTCTTTCAAATTATCCGTCTATCCAATATATAAATTATTATCTTTTAAACTTTGAAGTACATAAGTAAAATACCACTTTTTGGCTCGCTGGCGAGGCGGGCGGGTAAAACCGGCGCCGCCGGTGACTAATAATCTCACATGTCAATCTCTTTCTTGATTAAATCAGTTAAATAATCTGCTCCATTTTTATTTAAATGATCAGGATCATTAAAAAAATAATCCTTATCAAAAAATAAATCATGATAATCTAATATTCTAATATTATCATATTTATCAGTTATTTCATATACTTTTTCATAATATTCATCAATATCCAAATATTCAGCTGAAAATTTATAATATTCTTCTGAAACAGGAAACCTGACTATTAATATATTGAGATTATATTCTTTTCCGAGATTTAAAATCCTTTCGAAATAATCTGACATAGTTGCATCAAATGTTTCTGAATTAGATAAATGCCATTCAGCTCTGAATTTGGCTGATTTATCCTGATCATCTGATTTTGAGAAATCATTTACTCTAATTTGCTGACCTAGTTTCATATCAGTATTTATTAAACTACCTCGTAATTTCATAATAATACTAGGGCCGTTGCCGATTACAGGAAAAAATTTTGCGGTTTGCCATTGAAGATAAGATGTTTCTTTAATAATTAATTTTAAATTTTCGTAATTAATATATTTATGCCAGTACCATACATTGGTATGCCATTCATTTTCTATTAATTTAATTCTTGAAGAAGAAAAATCCTGCAGATCAATCGGAAGAATAAGAGTATTTAATCTAATATCATAGCTCTCTAGTATGTACTTTAATTTATAATAAGTATAAGCATAATTTTCACCAAGTGAGGAAAAGTTAAAAGAATTTTCTATTCTATCTGGACTCAATCCAGTCATAACATGAGATCCACCGGAAAAAAGTATCTTTGTATTTCTAAAATTATCCTCTATCTGCTCCTCATTTCTGCTCAGTAAAGTGTCAGTAAGAACATAAGCTGTATAAAAATAATTCGCTAAAATAAGGAGCGTAATTAGTATCAACAAAAATATTAAATAATTAATTGTTGCTTTCTTATTCATCTAAAATTGCTGGTAAATAAATGGGTTCTTAGCGAACTGACCAAATAATAAAATAATAAAAATAATGGCAATATATAAGGACCATCTAAAAAGGATTGGCGTCTTATTCAATAAATTGATTACTCCTTTCCTTTCTTGTATTACTTGGAAAATAAAAACTAAAAACAAAAGTGCTCCGATTAATAATATGCTTTCTCTGGGTATTATCAGAAATATATCCTGAAAAGTTGATGTGATATTTACAAAAATATTTTTTATTATATAAATTGAATCACCAACTGAATTAGCCCTAAAAAATATCCAGGCTAATAAAATTAAGTGGAAAGTAATAAAAATTCTTAATAATTTTAAAAATGAATTCTTAATTTCGTTATTTTCATTTTTTATTATTTTCATTTTAAACTTCGATATCAATTTATGAATAATCATATATATTCCATGAATAAAACCCCAAATAACAAAAGTCCAGGAGGCTCCATGCCAAAGACCACTGACTAAGAAAACTATGATAATATTTAACGTCCATCTTCCAACTTTAACTCTATTTCCACCCAATGGTATATACAGGTAATCTCTAAACCAACTTGAAAGAGATATATGCCAGCGTTTCCAAAATTCGGGGATTGATTTGGATAAATATGGTCTTAAAAAATTATTCATTAAATCTAGGCCCAGTATTTTTGCCGCCCCGATGGCAATATAGGAATAGCCGGCAAAATCGCAATATATTTGAAAGGCAAAAAAATACGTCCCTAAAATCAAAGGGCTGCCCTGGTAATTATCAATATTATTATATATTTGGTTCACGGTAATTGCTAATCGGTCAGCGATCACTAGTTTTAATAGAAATCCCCAGAGCATTATTTTAAGACCCTTTATAATATTAATTTGTATATTTTGTTTTTGTTTTTTTAGTTGGTTGAAAAACCGGTCCGCTCTTTCAATTGGCCCAGCCATAAGTTGAGGGAAAAAGGAAATATATAAGGCAAACTTACCGATGTTTTTCTCGGGTTCATATTTTTTCGTATATACATCCACGAGATAACTAATGGCTTTAAAGGTGAAAAAAGAAATCCCAAGAACAGCAACAATATTTAAAAATACTGAATCAAATTTTATCGTAAATAATTGAAAAAAATTGCGAAAAGAATTACTAAAAAAATTAAAATATTTTAGACCAATTAATAAAATTAGATTAAAAGAAACGCCAACGGCCAGATATTTCTTTCTATTAAAGGCGCTCTTACTTATTATTATAGCAATAAAATAACTTACAAGAGTTGAAAGTGTAATGAAGATAATATTTTCTGGTTTCCAACTTATATAAAAATAATAGCTGGAAATTAATAAAATAACCCATCTGTATTTTTGGGATACCACATAATAAATTATTACTATAATCAGAAAAAATAATAGAAAATCAACAGAAAGTAAGGACATTAAAATTATTTTATTTAACTACCGTTTATGTTCCGATTGACCAGGAGGCTAAATATTTTCTTTGTTCCTCGGTCAACTTATCAATCTTCACGCCCATGGTTTCAAGCTTCATAGCGGCCACGGATTCATCGATTTCTTCCGGCACGGTATAAACCTGCTTTTTCAAATTTTTGTAATGCTTGGCCACCCATTCCGAACATAAAGCCTGATTGGCAAAACTCATATCCATGACCGAGGCCGGATGGCCTTCCGCCGCCGCCAAGTTTATTAAACGGCCGCCGGCTAAAACATTAATCCTCTGATTTTTGCCAATCGTAAATTCTTCGACAAACTCCCGGGTCTGGCGAACCTTCTTGGCCATTTTTGCCAGTCCCTTTAAATCAATTTCTACGTCAAAATGCCCCGAATTGCAAACCACGGCTTCATTTTTCATCAGCTTAAAATGCTCCGGCCGGATGACGTTGATGTCGCCGGTTAAAGTAACGAAAATATCGCCGATCTTGGCCGCCTCGCTCATGGGCATCACCCGGTAGCCATCCATCACCGCTTCAATCGCTTTCAAGGGATCCACCTCCGTCACAATAACGTGAGCGCCCAGGCCGTCAGCCCTCATGGCCGCGCCCCGTCCGCACCAGCCATAGCCGACGATAATCACATTCTTCCCGGCTAGCAATATGTTGGTCGCCCGGATAATGCCGTCCATGGTGCTCTGGCCCGTGCCGTAGCGGTTGTCAAAAAAATGCTTGGTTTTGGCGTCGTTGACCGCAATCACGGGAATTTTCAGCACCTTATCCTTTTCCATGCTGCGCAAACGAATCACACCCGTAGTGGTTTCTTCCATGGAAGCCCGAATCTGGCTTAATTGCTTCGGCCTTTCCGCATGTAAAGTAGAAACCAAATCCGCTCCGTCATCCAGAGTTATGTTAGGCTTAAAATCTAAAACTGCATTAAGGTGTTTATAATATTTTTGTCGATTCTCTCCCTTTATGGCATAAACGGGTATGGAGGAATATTTGATTAAGGCGGCGGCCACATCATTTTGAGTGGAAAGCGGATTGGAGGCGCACAAAACCACTTTTGCTCCTC
Organism: Patescibacteria group bacterium; assembly: GCA_041649715.1. Classification (GTDB taxonomy): domain Bacteria; phylum Patescibacteriota; class Patescibacteriia; order JAXHNJ01; family JAXHNJ01; genus JBAZMP01. The sequence goes on along the minus strand of JBAZMP010000001.1, from coordinate 412,694 downwards.
CGGCTTTCAGGGTCCGCATTAGATTGGCAGTTTCGGCGGTCACATGCAGACAGGCACCGATCTTTAAACCTTTCAATGGTTTTTCTTTTTTAAAGCGTTCGCGAATCTCGCGTAGAACATCCATCTGCTTTTCGGCGAACTCAATTCTAAGTTCCCCCTTGTCCGCGAGTTTAATCGATTTGACGTCATACTTCATAATTTTTCCTTAAAATTAATATAATATCTTTTTTTTAAATCTGACCAAGTAAAATGATGGGTTTGGGTGCCGTATTTTTCCACGGTGTAAACGCTTACTAAGGCGGCCAGACGTCCGACTTTTTCTAAGGGGTACCCTTCAGCCAATCCCTTTATCAAGCCGGCCCGGAAAGCGTCACCGGCGCCGGTGGGATCGCAGGTATTCTTCGGTTTGGCCGGCGGAATTTTTATAATCCTATTTTTTGTCTCAAATAACGCACCCCCAGGGCCCAAAGTAGTGATAAGTAGCTCTATTTTATCAAAAATTTTCTTTTTTGTCAGCCCTGTTTTTTTAAGCATTAATTCAATCTCGTAATCATTGGCAATGACAATTTTCGCTCCTAAAATACCTTTTATTAATTCCGACCGCGTTAGAATGGCTAGTTGCTGACCAAAATCAAAAATATGGGGAATTTTATTCTTTCTTGCAACCAAGACTGAATCCATCATATCCTTTTTATTGCCTGGTGAAATAAGAAAATATTTGGCCTGTTTAATTTTTTTTTGATTATATTCACTTCCGTATTTCATGGCTCCGGGGTAAAAACCCGTGATTTGATTATCGTTTTGGTCGGTTATAATATAGGCAGAAGCAGTTAATTCATTTTTATATTTTTTAATTGAAAAGGGATTAATTCTATTTTTGCACAGCCACTTTTCGTATTTGTTAAAATCAGAACCAACTTGTGAAATTATTATCGGCTCCTCTCCCAAGAGCCTCAGGCTATAGCCGATATTACCGGCGGTCCCTCCAAATCCCTCCCGGAAAGTGGAAGTGCAGAAACTGACGTTTAAAACGTGTATTTTTTCCGGCAGGATATGGTCGGCAAAATTACCCGGAAAATCCATGATCCGGTCGTAGGCCAACGAGCCCGAAACGGCAATTTTCATGCTATTTAAGATATTAAGCGGTTTAGATATTGAGCGACTAAGAAATTTTGGATTTGGAAAATTGGAATTTCAAATTTGTTTTGGATTTTATGCTTTGAATTTTGGATTTAACCTAAGACCATACCTTAAAACCATACTAGCCAAAACTACACCCTTAACTTACCCTGTCCCCCTCACTGACTCCCCAGTCATACTTTATTTTCGGATCATCAAAAGAGACTCGATGTTCGTCAGGCGCCTGGTAATTATAGGTTTCCGTCGGAGTGTTTACTAAAAAAGCCGGCTCGTCCCCAATGGGGGTATAACCATGATAAACGCCGGGCGGAATAACTATTAACATGGGATTTTTTTCACCAATATCAAAATCATTGATTTCTCCCTTAGTCGGTGAATTTTCCCGGCCATCGTATAAAGCAACCCTGGCATCGCCCTTAACAATAACAAAATGGTCGGTCTGGATCTTATGATAATGCCAGGCTTTGGCATAACCGGGTTTGGCTACCGAAAGATAAACCTGGCCGAATTTCTCAAAAAACGGGTCATCCGCCCGCATCATTTCCATGAGCAATCCCCGGCTGTCTGAGATTACCTTCAACTTTTTTGTCTTGACGCCTGTAATAATATATTTTTTGTTATTAATAAAACTAACTTTATATATTTTCGCGATCTTCCAATAATATATACAGGGTCAACGATAATATTATTAATCCGCTTAAAATTGAGATTAGATAAGAGACACTGCCCAATTCGTTAAGTCGATAATTAATCGCCACTGAAGCAATCAGGCTAAAAATTATACTAAAGATAAAATCTTTGATTTTTGGTTTTTCGTAAGTCTTAGCCTCGCCGCCTACGGGAATAGCGATAAAGTGAAATAGGGAAATAATAATAACAAAACCTAAATGATAATTCAGATTGTAAGAACGAGTGATAAAACCCGGAGACAACGTTTCTAGCAAATAGAAAAATAGGTAGGATACAAAGGCATACTGAAAGACCCATTTTATTAAAAGTCCCGATAATTGTGTCACCTTTATTTTATTGTCTCTATTTTTGATCATTTTTTAAAAGATGGCTTTAAAAAAAACAACAAGTTTTTGATATATTTTTTGAAAAGTCAGGGGCTCACCTATTAATTCAACTTCAATGTAATTTATTTCTATCTTTTCTTTATTTTTATAAAGATCGGGGGCCCTAAGATTAAAATAAATATTATTATCTTTTTTAAATAATTTGTCCAAATCGTAATTTGCGCTAACTAAAATTGAACCAAATGTTTTTTGGGGCTTATAAACCGCTAATATATAATCAATGCCATCAATGTTATTCTTAACATTTATAAACGGTTTTTTAACAAAGGGGGGTATTAATTCGAAATTTTCAAAACTAAAATTGTTACCACTGATATATATGCTACTTTTTTGTAATTTTACTGCATTGCGACCACCTAGATTACTAACCGGGTAAACAGTTTTAGGACTTCCTATATAAATACTCCGCATATTAGAATCCCCGCCGATAGTGATGTATTGCTGAGCGCCTGATTCATGGGGGGTGTCAAATTTTATATTTTCGCTGTCAGTCAATATCTCGGTTTGTTGAAAATCTAGGCCCGAAGAATAATTGGGGCCATCTGCTAAAAAAATGTGGTCAAAAAATGACAAATATTTTTGGCTACTTTCTATCTCGCCAAAAATCACATCGTCGTTAGTCTCGATTACTATTTTGTATAGACCGGAGTCAAAATCGATATCTTCAACTAAACAATCCTGGGCATTGCCCCAATTTTCAGTTTCCGGTGTTATTCCGTTGTCGGCGAATAATTTGCTAAAAACTAATTTATTCCCTAGATACATTTTGAAGACTAGATCATCGTGACCCATTTCGCGATCAAGATCAATTTTATTAAAACGGAGAACAAAATTATCTTCTTTATCTATATATGTATATAAAACATGTCCTCCCCTAAAATAATGATTTATTTCATTAGTTAAATTATTGCTAACATAATCCTTGACGCGATAAAATCTTTCTTGGGGCAAGCCAACTATCCCTATTTTGTCCTGAGCGGGCATATTTTTCATGAACTCACTAATAGACTGGTAATAATGTATCGCCTCTCTTTCCACTTGTAACGGCTCCGTATCTTCAGGATTAAGGTTCTCCAGCGTCCTATAGCCGCCCGCGGGCCTCTGCCATAAGGTATAGCCGTCTTCAATAATATAATCCCAATCTAATTCATCTAAAAATTGATTGCGGACAATCTGTTCGTATTCCCCCCTATCGACGCCCCCCTGGGCATATAAACTTATATTATCTTGGGATATATTATTCAAGCCAATATTAAGATTAACTTGGTCAAAATTTCTAAAAAGAGAAACATTAAATTTCATATTGTCATCCGCTTGGCGCCAGCCAGTCCGGTTATTATTCGAACTTACTCCGACTATACTTTCTGGCTGATCAAGTTGTATGATGTTATATACAGAATTATCACCGGGGGTATAGCGATATTTGACATGGCCGGTCAAAGCGTAATTCTGATTCAGAATCCAGATAAAAATAAAAACGGGAACAAATATCAAAATTATTCTTAAGATTAATACGATCGTTTTATTATAGGTTATCATTTTTTATTTTTGACAAAACATAAAAATTTGAATCTGCGGCCACGGGCTTAAAATTAAGTTCCCGCTCATACAAATAATTATTTACCCGCTGTATCTCGCTCGATGTAGAGCAATCATAATAAACGGGGCTTATTTCAGACAAAGACTTTATTTTTACCAGAATGTCGGTTGGCATAATAGTTCCGTTATAGCCGATGACCCGGCGCTCGGGCCAATAAATTTTGTCTGAAACACCGGCTATAATAATAGCATTTTTCTCGGTTTTTTCCAAGGCAAAATAAAGCTTGGTTTTCGCTTCCGCCAAAAAATTTGTCTTAGTTTCCTGAACTCCGTAATAGGGATCTAGAAATATTTGAAAAATGCCGACAAATATAATTAACGCCACAAGAAGAACCAGGCTTAGTTTTCTGACCTCGGGAATTATCTTTTCCGATATATATAAAGTAAATACGACAGTCAAGGGCAAACAAAATATATAAATCGGCAACCAATAACGGGCATAAGAAATTCCGATTAAAATGCTTTCCTCATTAATATACTCGACAAATTTTAAACTTCCGTAAAATACCATTAACCACAGGCTGACCCCCAAAAACCATAAGCTGTAAAATAGAATTTTTTTATTATCCCTGGTCTGCCAGAATCTTTTCAAGATTATTACGAGTCCGAATATGGCGAGCGTAAACCAAGGAAACATTAATTTGAATGAATAGTTATAAAATGTTTTTAAAAATAATTCGGGTTTATAGCCAAAAGGCAGGAATATTTTTGATAATATTTGAAAGGCGCTGCTATTTCCGTCGTTAGAAGCGCTTGTCCCCTCAAACAAACCTCTCGTATAACTGGTTGTCAAAGCATTCCCATAGGTTTGATACTGATAGTAAAAAAGAGGGGCTAATATTATGATAAATGAAAATAAGCTAATGATTAAATACTTGCGATTTATTTTCTTATAATTTATCCCGAGAAAAGCTATAACTGAAAACAAAATCCAGACAAGCTCCGAAGTTCTTATAGCTAGAGACAGACCGAGAAAAATTCCAAATAACAGATAATCCCGCCATTTTTTTTCGTTAATTATTCTTAATAAAAAATAGCTGGCAATAATCAAAAAACTGACAAATAATCCATTGTGCCAGAACGGCCTCATAGCATAAAATATAAAAATCGGCTGGGTAAACAAGATAAGGCTGCTGATAAAAGCGATCTTATCTGTAAATATTTTTTTAATAAAAAGATAAAAGAAAAAGACGGAAAGACTCGCTAACAGAGGCCCGATATAATAGATGATCCAGGTGCCAAAAATTTTACCCAAGACGCCGTAAAACAGGGGCAAACCGAGAAATGATCCGGGCACTGTATAACCATCACCCGCATAAGCGAAGCTTCGCGGCTTAATAATTCCCTCAAACCTACTGTTTAATGATTCCTCATATTTAAAATTACCATTTTCTATAAAATGATTGGTGAAAAAATAGTTTAAAGTCTCATCAGGCGAGCTATATTTATGAAAAGGTAAAAAGGAAAAATAGGAATAAATAAAAAAGAAAATTAGAACAAATATAAGTAATAAGTACTTTTGTCTTACGACATTACTTTTTATATCTCCTATTTTTGGTATTGGGTTTATTTTATTCATATTATTGCTCCATTGTACCATCAATGAACCCCCTTTACAAGGACAGGTATAATTAGTATAATTATTACTATTATATTTCGTTTAGATATGCCAAAGAATAAAGTTTTACAACACATTTTAATCAGCCTTATTATCTTGGCCCTGCTTTCTTTTGTCACGGGACTTTTTACAGGGCTGTTGTTTTCTTTTAGAATCTATTTTGGTCTAGCTTATCTTTTTATTCTACCGGGTTATACCTGGCTTTATATTTTTTTTAATAAAGATGAGATCAATGAAGCTGAAAGATTCATTCTGACATTACCTTCATCGATCATTCTGGTTTCACTAAATACGGTGTTTTATAACAAAATGTTCAATTTACCCGTTACAACTCAAAATATTCTTTGGCAAAATTTATTATTAATTTTAATCCCGTTTTTAATTATTATTATAAAAAAACGAATAGAAAAACACTATGAGTAAATACATTGTTACCGGTGGCGCCGGATTTATCGGCTCAAATATTACCAAAAGATTAGTCGGAGATGGCCATCAGGTGAAAGTAATCGATAATTTAATAACGGGAAAAAGGGAAAACCTTAAAGATCTTGAAAACAAAATTGAATTCATAAAGGGCGATATCAGAGACACGGAAAGAATGAAGCAAGAATTTAGGGGCTTTGATTACGTTCTACACCAAGCCGCTCTCCCCTCAGTCCCAAGATCTGTCGATAATCCTATAATATCCAACGATCACAATATTAACGGCACCCTAAGCGTCCTTACCGCCGCTAGGGAGGTTCAGATTAAAAGATTAGTCTACGCCAGCTCAAGCTCGGTATATGGCAACAGCCAAGAAAGGGAAAAAAACGAGGAAATACCCCCCAATCCCCTCTCTCCTTATGCCCTAACTAAACTAGCGGGTGAATATTATTGCAAGCTTTTTTATAAACTTTACGGGCTTGAAACGGTAATTCTAAGATACTTTAATGTTTTTGGACCATTCCAAGACCCAAAATCTGAATATGCAGCAGTTATTCCGAAATTCATCACCTGCATACTAAAAGACAAACCGCCAATAATTTACGGCGATGGCAGGCAAAGCCGTGATTTTACTTTCGTTGAAAATAACGTTCAAGCCAACATACTTGCCTGCGAAGCCAAAGATGTCTCCGGTGAAATTTTTAATATCGCCTGCAATGACACTAAGAACCTATTAGAGTTAGTGGAAATAATCAACATGGCTCTCGGCAAATCAATTGAACCAATTTTCAAAAAAGCGAGAATTGGCGATGTTAAGCATTCCTGCGCCAGCATAAAAAAGGCCGAGAAGATGCTCGGCTATAGAGTTATCGATAATTTTGAAACCGGTCTTAAAAAAAGCATTAAGTGGTATAAAGAAAGGTCAAAATAATGCCGAAAAAAATAAAAATCACCAGCATCGTCGGCGCCCGGCCAAACTTTATGAAAATCGCCCCTTTAACCCGAGAATTTGCCAGATTGAAAATAATTGAACATCTTCTTATTCATACTGGTCAACATTACGACCGCGAAATGTCGGGCAATTTTTTTAAAGACCTGGGAATTAGAACGCCGGATTTCAATCTTAATGTCGGTTCGGGCAGCCATGCCGTCCAAACAGCCAATATTATGATCGAACTTGAAAAAATATTTATCCAGGAAAAACCGAATCTTATTGTCGTTGTCGGCGACGTTAATTCAACCGTGGCGGCCAGTTTAACCGCCTCAAAACTCCATATACCGATCGCTCATGTGGAAGCAGGCTTAAGAAGCTATGACCGAGATATGCCGGAAGAGATAAACCGAATAATCACCGACCAGCTCTCAGACTTTCTTTTTACCACCGAACCAGAAGCAAAAAATAATTTAATTAAGGAGGGAATCAAGGCAAGCAAGATATTTTTTGTCGGTAATATCATGATTGACACCCTTATCTATAATCTGAAAAAAGCCAAAAAGCTGTCCCCTCTTAAGAAATATGGCTTGGACCTAAATAAATATTCGGTGGTTACGCTCCACAGACCCGGTAATGTAGACAATAAAAAGACACTGACCAATATCCTCGGGGCTTTTTCCGTAATTCAGAAAGACATCCCCATTGTCTGGCCAGTTCACCCCCGGACAAAAAATATGATTAAGAAATTCAAACTCACCCCATTATTAAAGAAGCAAAAGAACATATATCTTCTGCCGCCGATTTCTTATCTTGAGTTTTTATCTTTAATGGCGAACGCCAAGTTCGTAATGACAGATTCAGGCGGCATCCAAGAAGAAACTACCGCCCTAAAGATACCCTGTCTAACAATTAGGGAAAATACTGAACGCCCCATTACTATCACGCAAGGCACCAATGTATTGGCGGGAATCAAAATGGATAATATTGTTAAACAATCGCAAAAAATAACCAAAAATCGGGGAAAAAGAGGCAAAATACCCCATTATTGGGACGGCAAAACGGCGGGGAGGATAACTGAAATAATAATTAATGCCATGAAGAAAAATGGATAAATATAATGAAGACGAGATGAAAGAATATCTCTCTAAAAAATTAGATTTTATAAAGTTTTTAGATTTTGACCAATTATCAAAATATAACCACGGTCACTTGAGGTATAAAAATAATCCCCTGCGAGATTTCACATTGTCAGAATTTTCGACGTATAATAGAATTTTCAGTCTTTACGATAAATGCAAAAGAGGAAGAGTTTTAGAAATCGGCACCTTTATACCCACTATTCCGCTTGGTCTTAAAAAAATGGGATATAAAGTTGTTACAGTAGAAAAAACTGAATTTTATGGTGACACTTACAAACCAGTAATTAAATGCCTTGAGAAAAATAATATTGATTTTTATGATCTTGATATAATTGATAAAGCGGAAATTAAAAAACTCGGCAGTTTTGATTATATAAACTTGATTGCGGTAGTCGAACATTTACTCGGATCGCCCCAAGAACTTTTTAAGTCCATACACAGCTTACTAAAAAAAGACGGCAAATTTATTTTTGAAGTTCCCAATCTAGCCTCTTTTAAACGAAGGATAAATTTTTTAATATCCGGAACTAACCCAATGGGCAATTATGCCGACTATTTTCTCTCTGAATATCCTTTTGAGGGGCACCATCGGCTCATGAATTATAATGAGGTTTTGTATTTGTTTAAAAACACAGATTTCGAAATTTTGAAATTCATACCGTTCAACAAAAAAAGTAATTCCAAAAATTCAATTGTTAAAATTCTTGAAATTTCCCAGAAGGTATTCGGAGACAAATACGCAGACAGCCTGCTCGTTATTGCCCAAAAAAAATAATTCCAATAATCGTATTTCATTTACCGGCTCATCATCGACTATAAAATGCCAAACAAATGTTAGATTGCGATAAATACAAAACCATAAACTGCCATTTTTGCAATAATAATTTGAGTGAAAAACTGATAGAAAACTTTTATTACTGCCCAAACTGTGCCATAGCGACAAGAGCAGAAAAGAATATGCCCATTTTTGAATATAGCGACAATTGGGTTTATAGTCAGTATCACTCGAATATTAACAAAATAAAGGCTAATTATATTGCTAAATTGATTACAAAAATAAAAAAGGAGGGAACAGTTTTAGATTTAGGCTGTGGGGCGGGAATTTTAGTAAATTTACTTCACCAAAATAATTTTGAGGCAACCGGCATTGATTCATCTAAAGAAGTGATAGAATTTGCCAGAAATAACAACAATGGAAATTATGAACATACGGCAATAACTCAATATAATACTAGCAAAAAATTTGATGTTGTTGTCGCTACTCAAATAATCGAACACCTAAGGGACCCGGAGGATTTTCTAAATCGAATTCATAAATTACTTAAAGACGATGGAATAATTATTTTAGAAACTCCAAATCTAAAAAGCTGGAATCCTCACTCATTCTGGAGAAAAAGGATCGGGGGTATGTATTATGGAAAAGATCATCGAATAATTTACACTCCGAAAAGTTTAACAAAATTATTAGGACTTAAAAAATTCTTAGTAATTAAGATCAAAACAAAAACTTATTTTCCAATAATGCTTGAAGAAATAATCGAATCGATTATGAATCGTAAGCAAAATAAAAACAATACTGGGCAACCTACAAATAAAAAAATAAATGTAGAGGTGCAAAAAAATTCGTATATTCATATTTTAAAAAAACTATTCAATTTTATTAAATATTCTAAACTTACCCAGTTAATTTTCTATTTGCCGAATCTAATGACTCAAATTAACAACAAAGGAAACCAAATAATAATTATAGCTAAAAAACAGAGTATCAATTAATATTTAATAATTACTCTTGGTGATCAATTTCTAAATATCAATGAGACCGATTATTGCTTCAGTAAGGGAAATGATTAAAAGCCGTTCTGCCAAGCAGATCGGTTTGTTATATGGTTCTAGAATCGTTGTAATTCTCTTTGGCACCGGTATCACCATGATCAACACACGAGTTTTGGGCCCGGCAAGCTACGGCGTTCTTGCTTTTACCCTTTCCGTTCTTTCATTAACGGCCATGTTTTTTGAATTCGGATTTTTTTCCGCTGGCGCGCGCATTTTGGCCGTTACCAAAGAATACCGCGAAAGAAGGGCCTTTATCGGCGGTCTTTTTCTAATCGCTCTCTGTATTGGATTGATATACTCACTTTCTGTCTTGGGCATAAGTTTCTTTATTGACCCCATATTCAAAACTTCTATCGCCGGTATCTTAAGACTGATAGCCCCCCTGGCTTTTTTTCTGCCAATTGAATATTTAATGGTTTTAATCTGCCAGGGAACCAACCAGATCAAATATCTCTCCATATACGTCGCGGGACCAAGCGTCCTATACTTTTTCCTGCTTTTGGCGAACTTAATTTTCAGGAATAATTCCGTTACTTTAATATTATTTCTGAATATATCTAGCATTGCCGCTTTGACCATATGGTTAGCCATACAGCTAAAGCCGCTATTCTCTGATGTCAAACAAAAAATAAAGCGGATTATCAAGGAAACAAAAGAATATGGGCGGCACGTTTACTTCGGCCGGGTAATTGGCGTTTCTACTTACAACCTTGACAATATATTTATTTCTTTATTCGTCAATACCACCTTTGTCGGTTTTTACTCCATCGCTGTTCTCCTTACCACGCCAGTTCTTTTGCTGTCACGCGCCCTGGGAACGACAAAATTTAGAGATTTTTCCCGGGAAAAAACAATACCTTTTCGGATACTCGCCTCTAATTTTCTTTGGGCTTTCCTCGGTTCTCTGCTGGTTCTTCTTTTTGGCCGTTACGTGATATTAATATTATTTTCCAGTAATTTTTTGACGGCCGCCGATTACCTCCTCCCCCTAAGTTTCTCCGTTTTTTTCCAAAGCTTATATCAGCCCTATACTTCATTTTTTGGCGCCAAGGGAAAAGGCAAGTGGCTCCGCAATATCGCTCTCACCCAAGCCATTGTCAATATTTCTTTTAACGTCTTATTAATAAAACTCTACGGCGCCATGGGAGCATCCGTGGCTTCTTTAATCTCCAATAGCTTCGTATACGTGATTTACCTTAAATACTACCGACGCTACCTGAATAAACCCTTTGGATACCAGGAAAAAGAAAGTGAATATTCTAAAACCCTAGTAATAACCGGCGATCTTCTTAATTCCGAAATAAGATTTAAAGAAATGAATAATATCTACGCCGACATTGATAAAATCCTTTCTGATCCAATGACATTATTTTCTTCGCTCGAACAGATATCTTACCAAAAAATAATTTTAGATTGTGAAGGAACCGACTCCAAAATTCGGAAAAGAATGCTTCTTGCCAGTTTATTTATTACGGCAAAAAATATATTATATTATCAAAATCAGGAATGGAAAAAAGTTAAAAGAACAGAACAATTAAAAATACTGGGTGAATTTGCCGGGAAAATTCTTATCGCTTCTTTTATTTTGGCTTACACTCATATACATTCGTTTATAAAGGCTTATTCGATAACTAAGGATACGCCAAAAACAGTAAAAGGAAGAAATGCCAGCGAAATCTCAATCGCCTTTTTAAGAAGCACTATCGGCCCTCCCCTAAAGGCCGGGGGCTCGCATTCCCACATCACGGGCTTTGTCAAAGCGGCCAAGAAAAGAATCAGGCATATTGAAATCTACAGCGCCGGGGAAATTACGGAAACGGGCGATGTTCCGGTCAATATCATAAGACCACCAGCCTACTTTGAGCTGCTACCCGAATTAACGGAAATTTATTACCATCATTATTTCTATAGAAGGCTGAAAAAAATTCTAAGTCATAATAAGCCTGATTTACTCTACCAGCGTCATGAGCGCTTTAACTTTACCGGCGTTCTCCTCGCCAAAAAACTGGGGATTCCTCTTTTTCTTGAATTCAACAGCTCCGAGGTCTGGAAAGGCAAACATTGGGGAACAATGATTTTTAAAAAACTGGGTTTACTGATGGAAAAAGCGGCTTTAAGGGGCGCCACCTTGATATTTGTCGTATCCCAGAACATGAAGGACCAACTGATAGCCAATGGCGTTCCGGCGCCTAAAATAGTTGTTAACCCAAACGGGACAGACCCTAAAGAATTCAGCCCCGATATCAATGGCCGAGAAATTAGAGATAAATTAAGTATAAATAATAAAATATTATATGGCTTTGTCGGTACTTTCGGCGTCTGGCACGGCGTGAATATCTTAACCGACGCCATAATAAAAATTGCCCCCGGCCATCCCAATCTCCACTTCCTGATTATCGGTAAGGGCAAATCAATGCGTGAAGAAATAAATAAAATTAAAAAGTCGGGTTGCGAGGATTCCGTTACCTTTACGGAATTAATCCCCCACCAGGATATCCCGAAATACCTGGCCGCTTGTGATGTCCTGGTTTCGCCCCATGTTCCCTTGGCCGATAATACTCCCTTTTTCGGCTCTCCCACCAAACTCTTCGAGTATATGGCCATGGGCAAACCGATTGTCGCCTCAAGCTTAGCCCAAATCGGCCAGGTCCTAGAAGATGAAAAAAGCGCGCTCTTAGTCGAGCCGGGAAATGTTGATCAACTGGCCGAGGCAATCATAAGAATATCAGATGACAAAAGTCTGCGCGAAAAAATCGGCAAGGGGGCCAGGGAAAAATTGATTAATAATTACACCTGGCAACATAATGCAGATCGTATCCTAAACATGATACAATTCAATGAAAAAAATCATAAAATACATTAAAATAATATCTTCAAATTCTTGGTTTCTTCTCTGGAGAATGGAACAAACCCGGGTGTTAAAAAAAAAGGAGCTTGAAAGACACATAAAACAAGGGCCGGATATGAATGAAGACATTTTCAACAATGCCCTAATTATAAAAACCAGTCCGGCGGAAATCATCGCCCACTTCAAAAGAAGAGAGGGGCCGAAATTTTTTATCTCCGAAAAACTCAAGTCAGAATATCGCTCGGCTCTGCGAAATTTATTTCCCCAAGACGCCAATGACACAATTGCCCAAGCTGACAGATACCTTGACCACACATTCGATCTTCTGGGTTCCGGGCCCAAAAAGCTTTCCGATCCCCTGCCCTGGCACGAAGATTTTAAAACAGGCTTTAAGTGGCCGAAAATTCCCACTCTACTTATAAAATATAAAATCTGGGACAAAGATATTCCCTATGATATTAAAATCCCCTGGGAATTAAGCCGAGCTTATCATTTTATCACTCTTGGCCAGGCTTATTTATACACAAACGATGATAAATACGCCCGGGAATTTGTAAAACAGGCAAAAAGCTGGACGGAAGAAAATCCGGTTGGTTACGGCATAAACTGGAAAACAACCATGGAGGCGGGTATCCGGGTAATCAACTGGATCTGGGCCTACTACTTTTTCTGTTTCTCCCCGGATTTCTCCGATGAAGAACAATACTCCTATCTCGCTAATATTTATGCTCACGGTCTATATATCTCTCGCCACCTTGAATTTGGCCCCGTTCTGGGCAATCATTTTTTTTCTGATGTCGTCGGTCTGCTCTATGCCGCGGTATTTCTCCCTGAAGTGAAAGAAAGCCAAAAATGGTTGAAAGAAGCCAAAAAATATATCTTCCAGGAGATAATCAAGCAATTTGAGCCGGATGGGGCGAATTTTGAACAATCAACCGCCTATCATCGCCTGGTTCTTGAATTAAGTCTTTCCGCCGTTCTTCTTCTTCAAATAAACGGCCATGAAATTCCCAAGAATGTCAAGGAAAGGCTGCATAAAGCCCTTCTTTTCACCGCCGCCATTACCAAGCCTGACGGCCGGGTACCGGTCATCGGCGATGCGGATGACGGCCGGGCGCATATTTTCTCAGAGGCGACTAGAAAGAATATCAATGACCACCGCTATCTCCTTTGCCTTGGCGCCATAATATTTGAAGACCCCCAGCTTAAAAAAGTTTCCTCGGAATTTTGGCCAGAGACAATTTGGCTAGGCGGACGTGAATCATTGGATAAGTATAATTCCCTAACCCAAAAATCGTTTGAGCCACTAATTACTTTTGAAAAGAGCGGCTTTTACGCACTCCATGGCAATCAATCAAAGGTGATTATTCACGCGGGCGAGGTGGGCCAGCGCGGCTGGGGCGGGCACTCCCACAATGACCAGTTTTCTTTTGAGTACTTCCACAAAAGCAATACCTATATCATTGACTCTGGTCCCTATGTTTACACCTCGGAACCCGAGGAGCGCAATAAATTTCGAAGCACTAGAGCTCATAATACCTTAATGATTGATAATCAGGAAATAAACCGCTTCAAAGGTAGAGAATTATTTGCTCTGGAAAATGATTCAAGCTGCCGACTCTTAGGGCATCAGCAAGCCGAACAGTTTTCCTTTATCGATCTTTCACACTCTGCTTATCGTCGCCTGAAAAATTCCGTCATTCTTCGTCGCCAGTTTTATCTTGATAAAAAAACCGGCTCTCTTTTAATCAAGGATATTATCAAGACCGAAGGAAATCACAAAATAGAATTAAATCTGCACTTTAATTGCGAGGTTGAAATAAAGGAAATATCCCCTCATATATACCTGGCGCGGAAAGACCAAGAACAAATATCAATTATCCTGCCCGGTGGGTTCGAGGAAAAAATCGTCAACGGTTTTATTTCCCCCAGCTATGGCATAAAAAGGGAAAGTAAGCGCTTGATTTTATCAACTATCATATCCGGGTCATCTGAATTTGAAACTTATTTTCTGGCCACGGGAACGAAAAAAGATATATTCAAAAACCAATTATAAACTATGCTTTTCACTCCGCCGAAATTCTTACAACCAATAATCAATAAAGTTGACGCCGTTCTTCGACCGATTCCCGGGCGATATGGCCGGATTTTTAAAGAATATTATGACCTTTTAGAAAAGTCTCAGTGGTGGACAAAATCTGAGCTTGAAGAATATCAATTATCGAACCTCAAGCGGATAATAAAGCATGCCTATGATAACATTCCCTATTACAATCGCGTCTTTAAAGAAAACGCAATAAAACCAGAAGATATCAAAAATCTGGAAGATATTAAAAAAATTCCCTTTTTGAATAAAGAAATTGTTAGGAAAAACCTAAGCGATTTAATAGCAAGAAATGTGGCAAAAAAAGATACGGAATATGTCACCACTGGAGGCTCAACTGCGATTCCCGTGGGTCTATTCATTGAGAAAAAGACAAATCTTATTCGTTTTGCCTTCGAATGGAGAGCTTGGAACTGGATGGACTATCATTTCAGAGAACCCTGTGTCGTATTAAGAGGAAGGGTCTTAAAGAACAGAATCTCCCTTTACGACCCAGTAAACAATTATCTCATTCTTTCCGCATACAAAATGACAGAAGATAATCTCAAAAAATATCTTGATTTAATAAACGGATTCAGGCCAAAAATTATCCGTGCCTACCCCTCCTCGGCTACGGTCTTGGCTCGTTATATTAAAGAAAAAAAAATCAAATTTAACCAGGAGGGTTTTTTAAAAGCTATTTCCACTAGTTCAGAAAATCTATACGATAGCCAGAGAAATTTTTTAGAACAAGCGTATCGCTGTAAAGTCTTTGACAAATACGGCAATTCCGAACAAGCAACAATTTTGGGAGAATGCGCTAAACATGAAGGTTATCATGATTTTATGGAATATAGCTTGACTGAACTTGTCGATACGAAAGGAAATGATATAAAGGAAGAGGGGGGAAGCGGAGAAATTGTTAGCACTGTTTTCACCAACAGGGCTATGCCCTTGATCAGATATCGCTCCGAAGATCTGGCTACCTATACCAACAAGCTATGTTCCTGCGGCCGGAAACTAAAACTCTACTCGGAAATCATAGGACGCAAGCAGGAAATGATAATTACTAAACTCGGCAATCTCATCACAATGACCGCCCTCATCTTTGCCACGCATTCTCCAATTTTCAAAAACGTAAAACAATTTCAATTTATTCAAAATGAACCGGGAAAGCTACTATTAAAAATAATAAAAAATGATAGCTACGCTAGAGAGGACACAAATACTATACTACAAGAATTAGAGAACAAGCTGGAAAAACAATTAACTATACAATTACAGTTTGTAAATGAGATCCCCCTTACTCCTCGCGGAAAATATCGATTCTTAATTCAAAATCTACCGATAGATACATTCGAAAACCATGAAAAATGACTTAATAAATAACCCTTCAATTCTAATTGCCGGCGATTCTTTTTTAGATTTTTATGAAAAAAAAGAAGATCCTTTTAAATTCATCAGACAATATTTCAGTAAATCTGACATTCTTTTCTTCAATTTGGAATCCCCCGTTACGAATGAACAAACAAGGGCCGATAAGTCATTTCCAATTAAGGTAAGCCCCGAAAACGTAAAGTACCTTGGTAATCTGAGTAAAAACTTAGTCGTGGCAATCGCCAATAATCACCTGCTTGATTGCGGAGAAAAGGGATTCAATGACACGACCAGACTGCTTGATGAAAGCAACATCGACTATATAGGGTCAAAGGAAAAAAAATGGATAACCTTACTTTACCATAATATTAAGATCGCTTTTCTTTCTTATACCGAATTTGGGGGCAAGGATTATTTAAGCATTATTGAACCCGAGAGAATATGCGATGATATCAGCAATATCAAAAAGGTGTCCGATTTTTTAATAGTCTCCCTGCATTGGGGCGTTGAAAATTCCCACTATCCCCATCCGAACCAACAAAAAATGGCAAAAAACCTCATTGAAGCGGGTGCTGACGTTGTCTTCGGCCATCATCCCCATCTCATTCAGGGCTTCGAACCCTATAAAAACGGATTGATATTTTACTCTTTAGGTAATTTCCAGTTCGGAACTAAATTTGATATCAGCTCCTCTGCCTACAGCTATATGGTGAGGCTGATTATTAATCAGAATAATCCCTTAAATTACGAAATAATACCCATAAAAATTACTGCCTACACTTATCCTTCCTTGCTAAAAAACGAGCAGGCTGAAAAAATGAAAAGTTTTATCCGAGAAATCTCTGATGATTTAACCACCTTAAATCCGGTAAAATTCTACCGCCTGGCGGCCGGCAACTTTTTAAATAATAGTTTTAAAAGTTGGTCTACCCGCTTAAAGCAAAACTGGCGGAAAACGATAATCCCCTGCCTTAAAACAATCGTCTCGCCTTATTACCTTAAGATGTACGGGGGCTTTATTATTGGCTTGTTGATAAGAAAAAAGCCCGATCTTATCAAAAAGCTCGAGTAAACTGAAAACTTGAATATTTAGCAAATATCTGTTAAAATAATAACTAATCTTACAAAATAATCAGTCACATTTATGCTTCAAGTTTTTAACAAAAAAGGGGGGGTCGTAGTTTTAGATGTTCCCCCGCCGGTCTGTGAACCAGGCAAAGTATTAGTTAAGAATTACGCTTCTTTGATAAGCAGCGGCACGGAAACAAGCGGCGTTAAAACCGCTTCCCAGTCAATGGCAAAAACCGCGGCAAAGAATCCGGATTTGGTTAAAAAAGTTCTGGCAATGATGAAAAAGAACGGAGTTATAAAGACCATCCAGGATGTTCAGAAATTGTTAAAATCAAAAGAACTTTCGCCGATGGGTTACAGCTCCGCCGGAGTGGTGGTCGAAGTCGGTCAGGGGGTAACCGAGATCTCCGTTGGCGATAAAGTCGCTTGCGCCGGCGCCCACATTGCCAATCACGCCGATTATGTCGTGGTTCCTAAAAACTTAGTCGCCCGCGTTCCAGAGGGAGTTGATTTTGAACAGGCCGCCACCACGACAGTCGGCAGTATCGCTCTTCAAGGAGTCAGAAGAGCCGACAATCAAATCGGTGAATTTGTGGTTGTTTCCGGCCTGGGTTTAATCGGTCAGATCACCGTCCAGATTCTTAAAGCCGCTGGCTGTTTTACGATTGGCCTTGACCCAGATGCAGAAAGAGTAAAAAAAGCCCTGGCCATGGGGTTAAACCGAGGCGTTATTCTTGGTAAAGAAGATCCTTTGAAGGTAATCGAAGAAATAACAAATACCCAGGGCGCCGATTCGGTCATTATCTGCGCCGCTACCCAAAGCAACGAGCCTCTTAAGCAGGCGATGGAAATGATCAGAAAGAGGGGCAAAGTCGTTTTAGTTGGCGTCGTCGGCATGTCGTTCCCCCGCTCACCGTTTTATGAAAAAGAAGGACACTTTTTTATTTCCACTTCCTATGGACCCGGCCGATATGACAAGAACTATGAAGAAAAAGGCCAGGATTACCCGATTGGTTTTGTCCGCTGGACGGAAAAAAGAAATATGGAAGCTTATCTCAATCTTATCGCCCAGAAAAAAATCAATCTATCTAAAATCATTTCCGAGAAACTACCCGTAAAAGAAGCGCCTCAGGGATATGAACATTTAATGTCCGCCGGCTCACGCCCATTGGGGGTTATCTTAAAATACACAGAACAAATTCCAGATAAGATCGACAGGAGCATCACCTTCTCACGGGCAGAAAAACCGGGCGATAGAATAAAAGTTGCGGTAATTGGCGCCGGTGGGTTTGCCCAAGCCGTGCACCTGCCGAATATGACTGCCCTGGGCGATTTTGATATAAACACGATAGTCGGATTATCGGGTGACAAGATTAAATCGGCGGCCGAAAAGTGGCAAGCAAAGAAAGCGACGACTGATTATAAGGAGGCGCTGAACGACCCGAATATTGATTTGGTCGTAATAACTACCCGCCATAATACTCATGCCCCAATGACGATTGAGGCCGCCAAGGCGGGCAAAAACGTATTTGTGGAAAAACCCCTAGCGATGAATCAGGAAGAACTGAACGAGATTGTTGAAATTGTCAAAAAGACAAAAACTCGTCTGATGGTAGGTTTTAACCGACGCTTTGCTCCGTTTCATCAGATAGTTAAAAAAGAGATTGAGAATATAAGCACTCCCCCGATTATTACCTACCGGGTAAACGGCGGCAAAGCGCCGGCAGACGCCTGGGTTAACGATTCAGAAGAAGGCGGCGGCCGAATAATCGGCGAGGGGTGTCACTTTATCGACCTTCTCTCCTATTTTGCCGGCGAACAGCCAAAATCCGTTTACGCCCGATCATTATCCGCCCATTCCAAAAATATCATCGACTACGACAACGTTATTTGCGTTTTCACCTATCCCTCCGGCGCCATCAGCACTCTTATATACACCACCGAAGCGGCTTCTGATTTACCCAAGGAAAAAATGGAGGTACATATTAACGAAAAATCCATAGTCATGGATAATTACGAATCACTTAAATTTTACGGTTTCGGCAAAAATGAAATAAAGGCAAAAACACCAGACAAAGGCCATAAAGAAGAAATGCGCCTGGTCGCTGAAGCGATAAAAAACGGAAAAGAAATGCCCATCCCCCTAGAGGATATGGTCAATACCACGCGGATCAGCTTTCTAATTCTTGAAAGCATCAGGAAAAATATAGAAATTACCCTCTGACAAAATATGCGAAAAGTTCTGATTATAACTTATTTCTTTCCGCCGGTTGGCGGTGGGGCGGTTATTAGGACGGCAAAATTCGTGAAATACCTGCCGAAATTCGGCTGGCAGCCGGTCGTTCTTACGGTCGATCAAAAACTATCTATTCAAGACAATGAACTTACGAAAGAAATACCCCCAGAAGCCATAATCATCCGCACCCCCCCCTCTCCTTTCACCAAATTCCGTTCTTATCTAGTCCAAAAGTTTATTATCAAAAAATCGAAAGCGAGCCAAAAAAAAGAAATAGATCCCTCACCTCAAAATAAAAAATCATTCACCAAATGGCTAATTAGCCGGTTATCCACTTTTGAATATTTAATGGCCCGTCTTTTTTTTATACCCGATCAGCAGATCTTTTGGCGCGGGCAAGCCGTTAAATATGCCAAAAAATTAATAGAAGAACACCAGATAGATTTGATTTATACCACCTGCCCGCCGCACAGTCTCCATAAAATCGGCCAAAAGCTAAAAAAATACGCCCGTCTTCCCTGGGTTACAGACTTTCGAGATGTCTGGACCGATACTCCGGGGAAAAAATGGGGGCCTTGGGAAAAACAAGTGGAATTAAGATTGGAAAAAGAAGTTGTGAACAAGGCTGACGCAATTATCTGCGCGACGGAGCCATGCAAAGAATACCTGTCCAGACGCACAAATTATTCAGATGAAAAAAAATTTACTGTTATACGAAATGGTTTCGATCTGGAAGATTTTCAGGAACAAAAATATATAAAAAAAGATTATATCAATATAACATTTTTCGGAGGAATAGACCGCCCCCACATTGAATCTTTTCAAGTTTTGCTCCAAGCTATCGAGAATATTGGGGCTGAAAAACCCGAATTAAAGGATAAAATCAGGGTAAATGTCTTCAGCTCTGCCGACCCGAATCTTTTAAGAAGAGAGAATGAGCCCCATGCGATACCCTACTCCGGCTTTATTTCCCATAAACAAAGCCTTAAAGAGTATTTCAACTCCGATCTACTCCTTTTGATCCTGGACGACCGCTTCGCCCAGAACTCATATCCCGGTAAAATGTTCGAATATATGGCCTCAAAAAGACCAATTTTAGCTTTAGTTAACCAGGGTATTGTCAAGGATTTTATTGAAAATAATAATATCGGCTTTACTTGTCCTCGTCTTGATTTTGAAAAAATGCGGGCAGTTCTACGAGTTATCGTTGAGAAATGGCAGAAAAATGAATTGATGGCGCGGCCTTCCGACGATATTATATCCAGTCATCGGAGAGACGCCCTGACAAAAAAGCTCGCTGAACTATTTAATAAAATAGTTTCTAAATAAATGGAAAAACCTGGTTTACTAATAATTCACGCCAAGGCAAGGCCCTACCGCCTGCCCTTATTCAATACCCTGGACGAAAAATTTAGGACAATTTTTTTATTTACTCATGGCCAAAAAGAAAAAAATCCGCCTAGAGAGTATGCGAGATGGGATTACAAAATCCTTAAAAAAACACCCTTCCTTGGCTATAAGGGTGCTATTAATCCGGGTTTAATACCAGAATTAATAAAAAGGCGAAAGCAGTACCAGACTATCCTCGCTTCTGACATTGCTTCTTTCCCCGCACAAATATCCTTTATCATGAGCCGAGTTCTGAAGAAGAAATATCTTGTTTTTAGCGAAATATGGAAAATGCCGGACACTTTTTGGGGTAAGATTCTCTATCCATTTATCAAATATATCGCGAAAAAATCCGGGGCCTGCGTGGCCGCCGGCAGCAAGTCTAAAGAATTTTACCTGAAAGCGGGGGCTAAACCAGATAAGATATTTGTGGCCCCCAATATTTCCCAAGATTTGAGCAATAGGGAGATCTCCTGGGAAAAATTTGAAAAAATAAGGAGTGAAACAAATCCAGAAAATAAAAGAATAATTCTTTATCTCGGACGAATTTTAAGAATAAAAAATCTAGATGCCCTGATAACCGCCTTTTCTAAACTAGAAGAAAGAAATGATGTTAAACTGCTTATAGTTGGAAATGGCCCCTTTGAGAATTATTGTCATCAACTAGCCAAAAAACTGGCTGTTAACCAAGTATATTTTTTGAATAAAATACCGTTTGAAGATACTCACTATTATTACAAACTCTGTTACTTATTTGTCTTACCAGGACAGCAGGTAAAAAAATCAAATATTAATGTTGAATCATGGGGAATGACTTTAAATGAAGCTATGTCCATGGGCAAACCCGTTATATCCACCACTTCAGTCGGCGGCTCATATGACTTAATCAAAAACATGAAAAACGGAATTCAAGTTAAAGAAGGTGATCCCGAAGAATTGTACCGGGCTATATTAAAAATTGTTTCTGACGATAAATTGGCCAAAATAATGGGTGAAGAAAGCCAAAAAATTGCCAAATACGAATTCTGTCCGCAAAAACAAGCAGAAATGTTTGTTAAGGCGATAGACTACGCTAATGTGAACTGAAGTATTGGTAAACTTTTACCGATTGGTTTACATAATACTGTTTAAATAATGGACTGCTGGCAAATTTTGCTTCGCCCCTAAAAGGCTGGGCGATTCTTTCAATATTAAAGCTAACCGCGCGACTGGTAAATTTTTTTCCGCTGTCTTCCCAGACATTAATCCAATATTTTGTCCTTGGGGAAATAATGATATACAAGGAATCGACATTGAGTTTCGCCATTATTCCGTCTAAATAAACAAAGTCATTCTCCCCGAACTCTTCCTGGGCAAAAAAATTGGCCGCCCAACCTAAGCCATTTTCTTCTTTATTTTTTATCTGTTCGTAAAAAATATATGTGCTGTCGTTCAGATTAAATGTTGAGATTAGCATAGTAGCACTGTCTGATAAGATTGATGAATCTTTTGGATAACTTACTTTTGTATGATATTCAAAAAAATTCAACTCTTCTGCCAATAAAGGCGTGCTGCTAAAAACATCATTTTTGTAATTTAAGGCCACGCCGCTTGCCAAGGGGATAAAAAAAAGTATAAAAATTAACGGCAAAAATTTTCCTGCCATTTTATTGAAGCTGATTGATTCAAAAAGAAGAGAAAAAAGCATAAAAATTCCCGCAAAAAGAAATACTACTGTTCTCATTTGAGTATGCTCCGAAACAAAAATAAAAATTAATAAATTAGTACCCACCAAAGCTAGAGAAACCAAAAAATATTTCTTCACTATCTTTTCATTGATCATTTTTTTTACGAAAATGAAGGCTAAAATAACAAAGGGGGCGTAATACGCCAATATTTTCCATAATCTTAAGAAATACCAGTCTGGCAAATCACTGCCACCCAATAGGTCTGCAATGTCAAAATTAAGTATATATTTATACAGTATATATGATAAAATTATTCCCAATAACAGAAAAAAGTATCTTTTTTTTAACAAAAGAAAATAAATAAAAGTCATAATGGCAAGGGGGAATAATGACCACCAATAAATAAATCCGCTAAATAATATCGACAATATCAATAATTTAATATTTGATCTCAAAAGCGAGAGTAAAAAAAATGGAAGAATAACAAAAATCAAAGTCGAGGGAACCATATAGCCCAAACCTAACCAAAATGTCGTTGTATGAAACAAAGAAACAAGTACGGCTAGCAGTATGCCATTTTTTTTACTAATGTAATTGCCAAGAAAATAAAAAGAAACAATCGAAATGATAATCACGATAATATGAATTATTCGATATAAAATCATAATATCGAGATTGACAATATCACTTAGCACTCCGACAAAATATGGAAGAATCAAGGCGGCATTCGGATAAAATATCGTCAAATCTTTGTTGCCAAATTCTATCATCCTCCTGGATGCACCCTGATATGCGTATTCATCAGGACCAAAGGGATAATCCGTAAATTTATAATTAATAATAAGAATTGCCAATAATACGGTTAATGATAGTACAACGATAACAAGAATATCTTTTTTATGATGGCTGATTCTTTCTAATATTTCAAGCATTTTTTATTAAATTAGTTTTTGGTATATAGCGATATATTCCTTAACAACTTTTTCCCAGTTAAATTTGGTTTCAATTTTCTCGCGGGCCCCTTGGCCGACTCTTTTCCTTAAATCATAATTTATTAGTAATTGCTTGAGCTGATCTTTGTATTCCTCGTCACTCTGCACTAAAATCCCGCTTACGCCAGTCTCAATCATTTCCGGCAAGGCGCCAACGACATTTGAGATAACGGGCAGACCGGCAGCCATGGCTTCCAGGACCGCATTAGGCATATTATCATGATAAGAATAGTAGGTAAATATATCGGCTTTATCAAAATATTCTACCGGATCAGCCCAGCCGACAAAATCAACAGAATTGCTCAAGCCAGCCGCATTTTTTTCCGCAATATTTTTATACGGCCCGTCGCCTAGTACCGTGACTCTAAATCCTGGCTGTGTCATCCCTTTATTCAAATGTTCAAAAATTTTCAGTAAATTTATAACTCCCCTTGTCTTGTCTTCAAAACAAAAATTTGACACTATCAGCAGATTGAAATCTTTATTATTATTCAAATTGACTTGTTTGAATTTATCAAGGTTTACGGCATTGGGAATAACAACCGCTTTTTCAAGACATGGAATTCGGTCTTTTAAATACTGGCTGGGAACAGTGATAATATCGGCTTTTTTTATCGCCCTAAAATAAAGAGACCGCCATATAGTTTTCTCAATGGTAAAATCACCTTTAACGGTTAAAATATACGGCTTCTTGGAAAAATTACAGGCCAGAGGAACCGCCGCGTGAATTATGTCTCCCTTCGACTTAAAATGAGAAGAAAAGATTCTGAGCGGCGAAGTAACTATCTCGGCTTCAAAAGTCTGCTCTTTATTTATTTGATAAACTAAATTTTTAGCCCATCCTAGGGGTCCGCCTGTCCTTGGGGGAACCAGTAAACTGATTTTTTTCTTTTGGTTTGATAATCGCATTTTACTTTTTTGAATAAGCGATAATACTCTTTTTGCGCAAATACGACAATTTAGATTCGGAAAATCCGGCATTTTTAAACCAGTTCCTGATTTTTTCAATTTTATAATAGCGGCTTTTGGGCGTGGCCAAAACATCAAAGGCGTCATTTAGCTTAACCTCAAAGGGAAAAAGGCGGTAATACTGGAAGGGCAAAAAACTGGCCACTTTTTTTGTCAACGGTAATTTTGACATTAAATCGGCCAATCGGTTAAAACCATGGACTGCACCGGCGAAAGGATAGCATATGACAACTAAAGCCTTCTTGTTAATATGACGGGTGATTTTTCTTATTGGTTCATAAAAATATACCGCCGCATTATTATTGAGACGCCCGTAGACCCAGATTAGAATAATCCCGGCTGGCTTTAGAAATCTGGTAAGAGAACGAAAGCCAGCTTCGGGATCCGGCAAATGATGGAGTACCCCGATGGAAAAGATAAAGTCGAATATTTCTCCAAAAGGAAGGTTATAAATATCTGCTTGTATAATATTTACGTTTTTTAAATGACGACAGTTCTCATCGGCCGGTTCCACGGCATCGCTTAAGTCCAGACCGATTACCTGCTTGGCGCCAAATTTGGCGGCCCAGTAAGTATGACGGCCAACCCCGCAACCAGCATCTAAAATAACCTTATTTTTCAAATCCGACTCCTTAAAAGGTTGGATATAATTAAGAAAATTCAGGCGGTAAACTTCAAAAAGCCGGCTGAATCTTTTCCATTCATAGCCAAAACTGGAGGCAGTCGAAAGTTTTAAGGACCTCCCTTTTGCCTTATTATTGATAAAATCATGCCATTCTTTAGTAAATGGTCCGGGAAGCCGATCGTCATATTCTGCCAAAAACCAGCGATACGGCAAGTAAATGAGTTCTCTCATTAATTCACGAGAGAACAATCTGGGTACCCCGCGTATAACTGGGTATAGAGCGCCGCATTGGCAAGACAAATAACCTTCACGAATATTATTTTCATTATCCTGGCGAAAGATTGTTAATGAAAGACCCTTCTTGCAGACAGGACAGCAAATGTATTTTAATACTTCTTGATGCATGTTTTATTACTTAATGTTTAATATTGTAAAACGATGTTTACCAGAAGATGATTTTGGAATTTCATCAACATATTCAAAATTCAAGCTTACGTTTCCAAAATAGTCAGAAATGTGTGTTTTCAGGTATTCAATATCCCTATCATTAAAAATATTCTTATCTTTAACAATCCGAATATATAGTTTGTCTCGACTATATTGAACCACTTGAAATTTCTTGACTGACCCCACATCTTTAAATAAATGGGGGAAAAACTCACCGGGCACTTTTCTTCCGTCAGGTGTTAGAAGCATGTCATGAACTCGACCCTTGAGATTCAACATTAATCTTGACTGCCTTCCGCAGGCGCATATTTGATTCCCGATTTCCCCCAAATCTTCGGTATTATATCTAATAAATGGCATCCCGTAATTCCAAAGATCAGTAATAAGAATATTACCATCGACTGTATTTTCGG
The DNA here is from genome assembly GCA_041649715.1 of Patescibacteria group bacterium. Classification (GTDB taxonomy): domain Bacteria; phylum Patescibacteriota; class Patescibacteriia; order JAXHNJ01; family JAXHNJ01; genus JBAZMP01. The sequence goes on along the minus strand of JBAZMP010000001.1, from coordinate 386,815 downwards.
CGTACAGCAAATTTTCATTTAAATGAAGGGAATGATTCTCCGGACATTCTGCCGCAATCGCCCCGCTGTCACGGCCGCCATATCGGTCAAATACTGTGCACTTAAAAACTTTTTCCAATAATTCTCTCTGCCAGGGATAAAGAGTTTCGGCTCCGCTAATGACTGAGCAGAGGCCTGGAACAATCAGATTATTGGCCTGGATATATTTCGCAAATTCAATCAAACAAGAAGTATAGCCCAAAAGACTCTTAGGTCGGAATCTTATTATCAATTTATGGTATCTAGCGAATATTTCATCAGAAAGTATAAAAGTCGGCAAAAGAAGTCGACCAAGAAGAATGTTTTCTACTCGACCTTTAATGCTTTTTGACTTTGAAATATCAAAGGGCGCCCCCCAAAGCATCGCCAGACGGTCACCTAATCTCAATCCGGCCCATTCTAAATTTAAAGCGGTCGTAGAAGCATGCCTCAGTTCTCTCTCTGGTGTGGTATAAAAATTAAGTGGCTGTCCGGTTGATCCTCCCGTCGCCATCTTTTTTAACTTGTTTATAGGATATTTTCTTGAGATTAAGTCCTTAAATCTTTGTCTAATTATATCTTTATTTAAAATGGGAATTTTTTTCAGCTCGCGATAATCGTGAAAATTATACGGAGAAAAATCGTTATAATCAAATACTTGTCTATAATAAGCCGTTGTTTCATAGGCATGCACCAAAAGATCTTTAATATTTTTAATCTGCTTTTGCTGAATCTTTTCCCTTTTCAGCCATTGATCTTCTCTTGTTCTTTTTAAATATGATAGATAAGATGAACCGCTTAAGGCGGTAAAAACTGGCAAAAGAATACGACGGGTTAAGGATGGCTGAATTTTCGACCAAATTTCCATGTATTTTTAAAAAAATATTAATATAATATTCAATTTTTTTAAAATAATAACTAGCAGAATTCCCGATGCCAAAGCTCTAAAAACAAAAGGGCCCAGATGCGGCTGCCGTGCTTAATTTTACCCGAAAAATGCTCTTTTAACAAGTTTTCCACCTGATTTCGGGCAAAGTACCCACGACTCAAGCTAAGTTTATCCAGAAGGATTTCGCGCGCATATTCCCGCAAATTGTTCCTGAACCAATCATCAAGAGGAACCATAAAACCTTTCTTTTTGCCGGACAAGACCGGCGCCGGTATTTTGTCCTTAAAGGCCTTTTTCAGGATATATTTACTTGTTAAAAAACGCAGTTTTTTATGGCTGGGAATCCGGGCAGTTAATTCCATGAACTCGTGGTCAAGGAAGGGGGAACGCCCTTCAAGCCCGTTCATCATCAGGGCGATATCCACTTTGGGTAAAAGGTCATCCGGCAAATAAGTATGAATGTCGGTGTAATTAGCTTTGTCTAAGGGATGATTGGCCAATGACTGACGGTAAAAATAGCTTAAACGCTCATATGCATTATTGCCGTTTAATTCTTTTTTAAAGCTTTCCGAATAAAGATTTTCCTTTTCCCAGTTTGTGAAAAAGCTTGAAGTAACATAATAAGGATAGCGCTGATCGGGGGGGAGCGAGTGAGTCTTCAGGAATATATTCAAGCGCCTTTGAAATGTGGATTTGTCCCGGTAAACTTTTTCCAGAATATTTTTTATCATCTTTTGGCGGATAAACAAAGGAAAATTGGCATACAAATGCGCAATCTTTTGGATTTTATACCACGGATAACCCAGAAAGTTTTCGTCGCCTCCGTCGCCGTTCAAAGCCACGGTCACATATTTATGGGTCTCCCTGGCCACATAATATGAAGGGAGGGCGGAAGAATCAGCGTAAGGCTCCCCGTAATGAGCCACCAGTTTAGGCAATATATCAATGGCGTCCGGAGTAACCTTGATCGGATGATGATTTGTTTTATTAAGTCTGGCCGTTTCACTCGCCAACGGCATTTCGTTGAATTCTTCAAAATCAAAGCCGATCGTAAAAGTGTCGATCGGCTTCCCGATTATTTCAGCCATCTGGCTGACGATAATGCTGGAATCGACTCCCCCGCTTAAAAATGCGCCTAAGGGAACATCGCTGATTAAACGGAGTTTTACTGCTTCCTTTAATTTGGCCCGGATCCTATTCGCCCATTCCTCGTCGCTCAATTTCAGTTTTTCACGATAATCAAGGTCCCAATATTTTTTTACCCTTAAACCATTTTTATCCGCAATAAGATAATGAGCGGCTGGCAGTTTTTTTATTCCCTGGAAAATCGTCTCAGGGGCAGGAATATACTGCAGAGATAAATAGGTGTCAATTGATTTAAAATTTATTTTTCTAGGAATACTGCTATCAGCCAATAACGATTTCATCTCCGAAGAGAAAACGAACCTTTTTCCGTCATTGTAATATAGGAATGGTTTCTTGCCCAAACGGTCCCGGGCACAGAATAATTCTTCTTTTTTTATATCCCAAATAGCGAACGAGAACATGCCCCGCAGATATTTGAGACAATCCGCCCCATACTCCTTATAAAGACAAAGAATAACCTCTGTATCGGCGCTAGATTTAAATTGGTAGCCCTTGACTTCAAGATCCTTTTTTAGAGCGAGAAAATTATATATTTCCCCATTATAAACAATCACTAGTGATTTATCGGAACTAAACATAGGCTGGTGTCCGGCCTCCGATAAATCAATAATGGAGAGACGCCGATGGCCTAAACCGATATTATTCCCCAAATATAAACCCTCGTCATCCGGCCCACGGTGTGCCAAAAAAGAAGCCATTTTTATAATGACCGTCCGATCGACAGGTTTATCACCTAAAAAATTAAATTGCCCGACAATTCCGCACATTTATATATAATTATTAAATAGAGTTAAATATTGCCCCGTAATTATCCGCCAGTTAAAATCTCTTTCAATTTTCTCTTTAGCTTTTTGCCCGAATTTTTGCCTGAGACCGGCGTTATTTATCAGCTTCTTAAGCTTTTCCGCTAGTTCTTTCTGATCGCCTGGCTTAAATAAAAAACCGTTCTCACCCTCCCTGATCAATATTTTTACTCCGCCAACTTCTGAGGCCACGGAAGGTAAACCAGAAGCCATGGCCTCCATTAAGGCGTTTGGCAAACCTTCGGAATAAGAAGGCAGGACAAAAATATCCATTGATTTTAGAAGTGAATATATATCATCCCGGTGACCCAGAAAAATAATGTTTTTTGAAGAATGCTTTTTGACGTATTGTTCCTTATTTTTATAACTGCCGATAAAGTAAAAATTTGCGCTCGCCCTCTCCCCGATAACCATCTTTGCCGCGGCTAAGTAATCATAATATCCCTTAATTGATTCCAAGCGCCCGATATAACAAACATTTACGGTATCTTTTTCTCTTATTATCTCCCGGCTGGGCTGAGCACGATTAATCAATGCCAAATCTACTCCATTATGAATAACCGCGTAGTTTAATTTATGCCTTTTCGCCAGATCGACTAATCCCTCATGGTATAAAACCACTTTGTTTGAGATCTTCAGCAAGGGCAGACCAATCAAGCGGGCGTATATCCTCATAACCACTCTGACAAATCTATTCTTGGGCTGCCAGTTCATTCCGGGGAAAGTATCAATGGCGGTTATCACCCTTTTACCCATCAGGCGTAAAAAAAGAATGGAAAAGGAGGTAAAAAACATATGCTTGTTTACCATAAAAACATCGGGTTTTTCCCTTTTAACTACTTTTTTTAATGACCATAAAAGACCCGGGACAATACTATAGTTTACCGGATCAGGTATAAAAAAATCCCTCATTCTATAGACGGATAAATTCTGGTTAATAATTTCAAATGAGGGCTCACCGACCGTTAAAACCACAACTTTAATTTTTTGGGAAAGATTGAGAGCGGTTTTATAAGCGCTTATCATCCAGCGATGCTCTTCAAAAAAATATGGAGCGATCAATAATAGTTTCATTTAAGTTCTGTTTTTTCCTTATCAATGTCTTCCAGGGCCTGGTCACGGACAAAATTTTCCACCTTTTTCTCTACTCGTTTAATAATGACATAACTGCGAAAAGATACTCCGAACAGCACAATAATGCCGACAATTACTACTAGGTCAAATGTCCTTGAAATACTGAAAGTCCTCAAGACAAAATTTACACTGCGGGGGAAAATCACCACCGTGACGAGTCCGATCCAAAGGATCTGCCAAAAGAAAAATTCAATCTTTTTAAACTCGCCGCGCCTGAAATGCAGGTAGCTGAAATAAATCATCCAGAGAGCAAAAAGAATCGCGATAATTTGTATGCCGATCATATTATTTTCCAAATTAACATATTAATAAATATGCGTAGGCCGTCAAAGACAGTCGTCCCCTTGTATCGATCGTGATATATCGTCTTGATTTTTATTTCCCCGAATTTCAAATGATACTTGCCGATATTGGCGATCATCTCTGTTTCTACCGAGTAACGGACTGAATTCCAGGCAAGCTTTGGGTAGACCCGGGCGCGAAAAACCCGAAACCCGCTTTGCGTATCTGAAATGTATACGCCAAAAAGAATTGAAGAGGCGGCTGATAAAAATTTGTTGCCGATCGTCATGGCGAAGGGCATATTTTTGCCGATTGCTCTTGAGCCGAAAACAACATCGAGATTACCTTCCTCCATTTTTTGAAAAAATCTGGGTATATCTTCTGGCTGGTGCTGACCGTCGGCATCCATTAAAATTATCCTGTCCGCTCCCAGGCGCAGGGCAGCCTGACAGCCGGTTTTCATAGCCGCTCCCTTGCCGAGATTAACCTTATGCCGGACAATAATGATTTTTTCGCTAATGCCGCCGGCGTAATTTTCCGTTTTATCAGTCGAGCCGTCATCAACGACAATAATTTTGTCGGCAAAGGCAACCGATTTACTCAAAACATCCCTTATTCTTTGTTTTTCATTGTAGGCCGGTATTACAATAATATCTTTCATATATAGATATTGATATTTGGATAATTAACGCCCAATCCCCTTGTAGATGATCCCCATTTTCAATATTTTTTCCTTATCCAGGCAATTTTTTCCGTCAATAACGACTTTTACGCCGAATTTCTTTAATTTTTTTAGATCCATTTCCTTAAATTCACGGTGATCGGTGATGATAATAATCGCCTCGCTTCCTTTCAGCGTTTCATCCAAGCTTTCTTTTGTGGAGTAAGATTTAAGATAGGGATCATAAATCTCCAGGATCGGCTCCATAGGTTTAAGAAGTTTTTTGATCACAAAAAACGGGCTTTCACGAATGTCGGCCACATTGGCCTTATAGGCCACACCCAAGAGGCCTATTTTTGTTCCTTTTACGGAATGGCCCAAAAAATTCAAGGCCAGCATCAGCTGGTTAACCGTAAACTTCGGCATGGCATTGTTGATCTCGCGGGCCAATTTCAGAAATTTATGGTCGAAGCCCTCTTTTTTTGCCCGTTCAATCAAATAATAGGGATCCACCGGGATACAGTGCCCGCCAATCCCGCAAGAAGGATAATGGGCCAAAAAAGAAAAGGGCTTGGTCTTCGCCCCCTCGATTACGTCCATAACATCAATGCCGAGCTTGTCAAAAGACTGGGCGATCTCATTGACAAAAGCGATATTTACGTCGCGGAACGAATTTTCCATGATTTTCGTTGCTTCTGCCTCCTTCAGGGATTTCATCGGCCTGACCTCACTTTCTAAAATTGAGCGGTAAAAATCAACGGCTTTCTTGAGGCATTTCTCCGAATAGCCGCCGACGACCCGCGGAATATTACGGACATACCATTTCTTGTCGCCTGGGTTGATCCTCTCGGGACAATGAGCGAGGAAGAATCCCTTGCCCGCCTTAAGACCGGATTTTTCCAAAATAGGCAACACTACTTCTTCGCAAACCCCGGGGTTCACGGTTGATTCTAGAATAATCAGCTGGCCCCGCCTGAGTGACTTTGCGGCCATGGTTGAAGCGTCTATTACCGGCGTCAAATCGGGGTTATATAAATGATCAACCGGCGTAGGAACGCAAATAATAATGACCTTGGCTTTTTTCAAAAGACGAGGGTCGGTCGTGGCTTCAATCTCAACTTTTTTCAGCCAAACATCCAGTTTGTTTTCTTTGATCGGGCTGATTTTTTTATTGATCAGGTCTATTTTCTTTGGATCGCGCGCCAGACCGATAACCCGATATCCTTTCTCTGAAGCCAGACAGGCCAAGGGAAGACCGACATAACCCAGACCGATCACCGCCACGGTACCTTTGTTCAATAATTTGTCAGATTTCTTGCTGTTTTTTTTCATATTATTTAACCGATGATCTTAATATCCCTGCCTCTTTTTTCAGTATATTTATCATATCCGTTTTCTCCCAGGTAAAATCCTTGTCCGACCGGCCGAAATGGCCGTAAGCCGCGGTTTTATGGTAAATCGGGCGCCTTAAATTCAGTTTCTTTATAATACCGGCGGGAGAAAGGTCAAAGTTTTTACGGATCAATTTTTCTATCTTGGTTTCGGGTATCTTTCCCGTGCCGAAAGTATCCACATAAACGCTGATCGGCTGGTAATAACCGATGACATAAGCCAGCTGTACCTCGCATTTATCGGCCAAACCGGCGGCGACCACGTTTTTGGCGACATAGCGGGCCATATAGGAAGCGCTGCGGTCCACTTTGGAAGGGTCTTTGCCGGAAAAACAGCCTCCCCCGTGCCGGCCGGCGCCGCCGTAGGTATCCACGATAATCTTGCGTCCGGTCACGCCGGTATCGGCCGGCGGACCGCCTTTGACGAATTTACCGGTGGCATTAACGAATATTTTGGTTCGGCGGTCAAGATAAAGGCCGCAAACGGGCTTGATCACTTTATTGATAATATCCCGCCGCAGTTGATTTTCAGAAACATCCTTATGGTGCTGGGACGCGATCACGATCGTCTCCGCTCTTTTCGGCTGGCCGTCCACGTATTCAATCGTGACTTCGCTTTTCCCGTCCGGCGCCAGGTATTCAAGCGTCTTGTTCTTTCTTAACAGGGCCAAACGTTGGCATAATTTTTGGGCCAAAACGATCGGCAAGGGCATGTATTCCGGAGTCTCATTGCTGGCATAGCCGAACATCAGTCCCTGGTCCCCGGCGCCCTGTTTCTTTTTATTGACGCCCTGGGCGATATCAGGGCTTTGCTCGTCAATGGAAACCAGAACTCCGCAATCCTCCCAATGAAAACCGTAATCGTGGTTGTCGTAACCGATTTCCTTGATCGTTTTTCTGACGACTTTAGGGATATCCACGTAACACTTAGTCGTTATCTGACCGGCCACCATGACCAAACCGGTGGCGACCAAGGTCTCACAGGCGACCCGGCCGTAAGGATCTTTCGCCAAGATGGCGTCCAGGATGCTGTCGGCGATCTGATCGCAAATCTTGTCCGGATGCCCTTCGGTCACGGATTCCGAGGTAAAAAAATACTTCCTCATATTTTTTTATTTTTTTAATTATTAATAATTATTTTAAATCTTTAGCGACTGTATATCGACGGCTTTCAGGCCTTTCATGTATTCAATGGTTTTTTTTAGACCGTCATTGAGATTTACCAAAGGAAACCAGCCTAATGCTTCGCGGGCTAAAGTGATATCCGGCAAGCTCTGTTTAATCACGTAACCGACGCCTTCTTTTTCCGGAGCTACTTCCAGTTTTGACCCAGATTCTGCCAGTTCAATTATTTTTAAAGCGACCTCTCTCAATTTAGCCCCCTCTGAATTTCCCAAGTTAACCGGCTCAAAAATTTTCCCCTTGGCCAAACGGGCAATTCCTTCAATCAAATCGGTTATGTAACAGAAGGAAGTCAGCTTATCGATATCGCCGTAAATCTTCACCGGCTCGTTTGAAATCGCCTGGCTGATCAGATCGGGGATCATCCGGCCGTCATACAACCTCATCCGGGGACCGTAAGTATTCCAGACGCGGGCGATCCGAACATCAAGCTGGTATTTTTTCTGATAATTACGTGTCAGGCTTTCCGCGAAACGCTTGCCCTCGTCATAGCAGCTTTTATCCCCGACGGGATCGACATACCCCCAGTATTTTTCGTTGATGTGTATATTCTCCAGGTCCAAAACCTCTCCGTAGATAGTGGAGGAGGAAAAAAGCATGAACTTGGTCTGATATTTCCGGGCAATCTCCAGGGCATGATATGTGGCATAAGCGCTGGCCAGCAAGGTCTCAATGGGGTATTTATTATAATCCCGGGGCGAAGCGGGGCAGGCCAAATGATAGACTTCCTGAATCCCCTGGACATTGATCTTCATGTCTTTAAGCTCGGGCAAAGCTTCCAGGTCTATCGGCTTGATAAGATCGTGCCGGATAAATTCAAAATCCGGATTGGCGAGCAGATGATTGATATTCTCCTCCTGGCTGGTCAAAAAATTGTCCAGACAGATGACGCGGTTGCCCTTAATGAACCGATCGCATAAGTGGCTGCCGATAAAACCGGCGCCGCCCGTGATCAGAATATTCTTTTTTTCAAAAATTTCTTTTTTAGACATATGTTAAATATTATTTAAATCTAAAGCGGAGTTTGATCAGGGTTATAAACATATTAAAACTGTTTCTGAACAGCTTAAGGGGCGAACCAAGCAGGGCGGAACTTTCTTTTTCTTCCCAGACGGTCGGCACTTCCTTTATTTTGTAGCCGTATTTTTTCGCCCTGGCTAGGATCTCGATATCAAAGACCATATTTTTCACTTTTAATTCGGGCCGTATCCTTTTTATCAATTCTTTCCGGAAAACCTTGGCCCCGCACTGAGTGTCACGGTACGGCAGCCAGAAGAGTGCTTTCTGGATAAAATGGAAAGTCAATCCGATAATATTCCTTAAAAAAGTCCTTTTGGCTCTGGCGCCGGCGATATAGCGTGAGGCGATGGCGCCGTCCGCCCCGTCTGCCACCGCCTGGATTAATTTATCAAATTCTTCCGGCGAGGTGGCTCCGTCCGCGTCCACAAAACCGATTAAATCCCCGCTCGCTTGCCTGAAGCCCTCTCTGACCGCGCCCCCCTTGCCGATCGCTTCCTTAATATCCGTATAAATTAAATTCGGACTATGACGGGCTATGTCTTCCACCACCGCTAAAGTTCTATCCTGGCAAGCGTTAAGGACAACGATTATTTCCGTGTCTTTATCAAAAAATTTGAGATATTCTTTAAGGGTCTGGCCGATCCGGCTTTCCTCGTTATGGGCCGGGATAATAAGAGATAATTTCATCGCAAACGTTATTTTATTATAACTAAAAATACGGGATTTCGCAAATTACCCTTGGGACGTTTTTTCCTTGAAAGTCCAGAGTTTATTGGCCCAAAAATTCCAGACCAAAACGACGACCGTAGCGGCTACCTTAGCCCAGTTATACCAAAGGCTGGCATATTGGATTAAAACGTACATGATCAACAGATTTATGGCCAAGCCAATGACGCTAACCAGGGAGAACTGAACAAACTGCCGGCGCCCCTTCCCCTCGTCTTGAGCTTGGGCGATCTTAAAGGTCCAGTATTTATTTAACAGAAAATTATTGATGACGGCCGCGATAAACGACAGGGTGGCGGAAAAATAAACGTCGAAGCGGAAAACCTTGACGAATAAATTCAAAAGGCCGAAATCAATCAACGTTCCTAAAGAACCGACCACCGCGAATTTTAGAAACTGTCTGATCAAAAACTGGTGTTTATTTATAGTTTTACTAAGATACGCCACCGTTATTTTGCCTATTTATTAACTGTTTATTTTTTGTAGGGTCACGGACACTGTCTTGGCCGCTCCTTTTCTTATAAGTTCAAGGTTGATTGTCTCCCCGACCCCAAAATTCTGGATTATCCGGGAAAAATCAGTCCCGTCTTTAAGCTCCCGATCGTTAACCTTGGTAATAATGTCATTGGCCAGGAGGCCGGCTTTTTCCGCCGGGCTGCCTTTTACGACCGCCGGCTGGTCTTCCCGACCGTAAAGCATGGCGCCCCAATCTTGATCTTGCCGTAATTCATCCGGTAAATTCAGGCTGGCGGATAAATCAAGATAGCGTACCCCCAAATATGGCCGGATGACCTCGCCCTCCTTTAACAACGAACTGATGATGTTTTTCAAATTCGCTAAGGGAATAAACTGATTTTTGTCGTTTTTTCCCTTAATTGAGGCTAAGCCGGTGATTTTTCCATTTTCATCAAAAAGCGGACTCCCCTCGTAAGAATCGTCAAGCAACTGGCTAATCGATATTTTTCCGGTCAATCGTTCCGAAGAATTGATCAAATCATTTTCGCCGGCGAAATCCTTTTGGGATAAATTATTCAGGCCGACGCTTAAAAAATCTTCCTGGTCGCCCGGAAAAAAGTTTTTTATGACAAATGAATTTTCTCCCGGATAGATGTCCGCCGCATCGGAAAAATCGGCGATCTTCAAGTTCTGCGCCTCAACTTTAATAAAGACGAGATCGGTGGCGGGATCGGCCTTAAAATCAAGGATCGGGTAGATTTTTTTCTCCTTGGTCACCATCACATATTCTTTGGCAAAATCGGGAACGACCGCCTTGGTCGTTAGGATCCAGCCGTCACTGGAAATTATTATCCCCGAGCCATTCATTGAAGAAGCCAAATACACGCCGGCCAACGGCTCATCGGCTGTTATCTTCTTATCAAAAATATTCACTGTTTCCAGGGTAAGATTTTGCCTGAGCTCCTGATATTTTAGATTGGTTTTTACCTTATCTGTCGTACTGACGGGATTTATGGTCTTATTGACATTAGTCGCGGGAAAATAATCCGGGTATTTAGGCGCCAAATATTCATACAAGGCCTTGCCCCAAAATCCGGCCAAAAAACCAAAAACAACGGCCAAGATCAGAGTGGAGAACAAACCGAATAATCTTTTCGGCGGTTTTTCGATTTTTTTCAGATTATCCTGAGCGTAGAGATTTTCCAGCTCCTGTATTTTATATTTTGGCGAGGTCGGCGGAATTTTGGCTTTCATATGTTTATATTAATTTTTTAAATCCACTGGGCCGTGGAAAAAACGATAATCGCCAGGCCAATCCCAAAGGCGAGATAGGAAAAAAGTATTTTTTTTGTGAGCTGTCCAACGATTTGGAGGCGACTGATGTTGAATAAAAGATAAAACAGAGCGGTAAAGAATAGCCCATTCACAAAAAAATTTGTGGGAAAATACGTCAGGCCTAAAAAAACTTCCGTCAATATAAGTAAGATGACGAGGTAATAAACGGGGCGGAAACGATTTTTAGCCGCCTCCAATCGGAAATTCTGCCAAATAAGCAAAAAAGAGACCGGGACGACCAAAAAAGTCAGCAGCCAGATATTGAGATCCAAAAAAATCTTCAGGGCGAAGAAATCCAAAAAGCAGAAGAAAGCGGTAAAAAGCGTCAAGGCATTAAGGAAACCGGTTAGAATTTTAGGCCCCTGCCCAAGCTGCTTAACCTGGTAATAGCTTTTAAAAAACAGCCAGTTCAGGAGAAAAACAAAAACTATCAATATTTGCCGAAAAATATTGGTTTCCAGAAAGTATAATAAAAGAAGACCGCTTGCTTGAAAAAGAAGAGCGGGCTGTAAACATAGCCAAAAATCTTTGTGCCAAATCCTCCGCCCAGAGAAAAGCAGGGCCGCCAGAGACAAAAAAAGTAAAATTAAAAGCGAAAGATAAACGGCTTGGGGCCGGGCGGCGATAATTTCCAAAACAGCGAAAATCAGAAGGGAGCTGATGAAAGCCGCGTTGCGCGTGATAATACCCATGGAAAAAACTTAATAAATAATTTAAAATATGAAGTTTATCTACCGCCCATAACCGGATAAGCCGGTATAAATTGGCTGGGAGAGTAGGAATCGAACCTACATTGACGGAGCCAGAGTCCGTCGTCCTACCATTAGACGATCTCCCAAAAATATATTATTTCGCGCGGTCTACTATTCCGCCGTTAAAATCATTCAAAACCTCGTTGATATCTTTCTCGGTCTCACTTTTCCCTTTAACCTCGGCTCCGGGATTCGTTTTTTCAATGGTAAACTTTATGGGCAGATTTTCTCCCAGGATGTCGTTTATCGTTTTCTCAATCACGCCGATATTTTTGTGGTCTTTCAATCTTTCCTGATGGAATTTAAAAAAGCAGCCGATGTTCAAGAAACCGCCTTCGAGAGAAACCGGCGAACAGTTTTTCAAGATCAAAGCCAAAGAATGATTATTATGATTTAAGGCACTGACGACCAAGGGCCACTTCTGCCTTATTTCTTCCAGCTTTATCCCTGACAAACGGGGCGTTCCGCTTTTAACTTTTTCTTCGATAGCTATTTTAGGACAAGCTTTGGGGGAGACTAAATCCGGCAAAGAGGCCTTACCCCCCTCGCAGATCTCAATGATCGCCAATTCCAGGGGCAGTTGCGGGATTGCGGTAAAGGGAATTTCGCGTTTGCTTTGAATAAACGCTTCCAATATTTTTCTGGTCCGCTCCAGGTCGATTTTTTCTAGTTCTTCCTTAAAATCGATCGCCGGACCGGACTGACCGGTATTCGCCGCATAATCGGCCAATTTCGGGTCGACCTTCATTAGAGCCGCGATTCGCAAGAATTCAACGAACTGGTCAAGGAAATACTTCAAATCGACACCCTCTTCAAGTATTTTGTTCAAAAATTCCAGAGCGCTTCTTGTATCCTTCTCAACCAAATATTTAAATAAGGCGACGATGAGACGACGGTCTGAGCGCGGTAACACCAGTGAGGCGATTTCCAAAGTCACTTTTTTTTCGCCTAAAGCGAAAATCTGTCCGAGCCGGCCTTCCGCGTCACGAAGAGAGCCTTCGGCCGACGAGGCAATCAGCTCCAGCACCTCATCATCCACTTCTATCTTTTCCTGACCGGCCAGCAACTCCAGCCTTTTTTTAATATCGCCAAGACCCACTTTTTTGAAATCAAAACGCTGGCAGCGGGAAATAATGGTTTCTGGAATTTTATGAACTTCGGTAGTGGCTAAAATAAATATGACATGAGCCGGAGGTTCTTCTAATATCTTTAAGAGGGCGTTAAAGGCGGAAAGGGACAGCATGTGCACTTCATCGATGATAAAGACCTTGAATTTCTGGTTGGTCGGAGCGGTGCGGGCATTGGGTATAATGCTTTCCCGCACGTGATCGACCTGCGTATAGGAAGCGGCGTCAATTTCGATAATATCCAAAGATCGGCCGGCCATTATTTCACGGCAGGAATGGCAGGCATTACAGGGTTCCGCCTCGTTATTTTTTCTGTTTTCACAATTGACCACTTTGGCCATCAGCCGGGCGGTGGTCGTTTTGCCCACGCCGCGGGGGCCGGTAAATAAATAAGCGTGAGCCACTCTCTTGTTTAAGATTTCATTCTGGAGCGTCGTTTGAATGTGATCCTGGCCGATTAGCTCGGCAAACAAGCGCGGCCGGTATTTTCGATATAGTGTTTGAGACATATTTTTCTTTAATCTATTTTACAATAAAACGCCCAATAAATCAAATGGGTAGGGTCTTTGAGAAAAGACCGGTTAAAAAGACGCCTTTTATCTATGATTACGAAAAAGTTATAACGACTTTTTTATGATATTTTCAACCGCCGCCCAGCTGCTTTCCCCTTTCTCCGGCACTAAAATCACCACTTCATCACCGACATCACCCTTGAAATAGGTAACACTCGCCAAAAGCAACCCATAAGTCTTGTTTTCGGACAAAACCTTGAAATCCTCGGTACTTTCGTCCTTGATGAGGGTTCCGACGAGTCTTTTTCTTTCCACCGGACCGATCTGCTTGTAAACAAAAGAACCATCGGGCATGATGGTCAATTTTAAGATGTCACCTTCGACGAGTTTTGATTTTGAGGCATAATTGGCGGGGATGGAATACTGCTTGCCGTCCGGGCCGATCATATTCTGCCCGTCAAAAACCCCTTCAATTATTTTTGTGTTGTCAGTGGAGAGGTCAACGCTGCCCACTTCCCGCGCTTTCTCTTCCGCTTCCGAAGATACCGCCTGTCCGGTTAATTCGGCTAAAAGGGATTTGGCCTGATTAATGCTGTCTACCGCCGAATCAATCAATTTTTTTATTAATTGGAGCTTATTTTGTTTTGGCATTTTTATTTTCCTTTATTTTATTTTTTAGTCTTTTGTTTTTTACTGATTTGTATTTTTGTGTTTTCGTTACAAATTGTTTTATTTTTAATTTTAGGTTTTGTTTATATTGTTTGTTTATAGTTTGTTTTTTTTATTTTTAGTCGCCAAAGAATAATAACATAGCCTCAAAAATTCGTCAAGCTACTTTTTAACATGCAGGAATATGGGGGTATCTTTCGCCTGAGGCTTGCTTATTTCAGCAATCGGCCAATCCTTAATTTTGAAGGCATAGCTTATTATCCTGGCCCCGCTTTTTAATTCACGGCTGAATTTAGGGCTGAGACGGCTCATCGCCTTAGGGGTCAAGAAACATAAGATGACATCCGCTCCCGAAACATCATAATGATAGAAATCTTTGAACAAAATTTTTGTACGCGGACCAAAACCGGCCAGCCTCACTCTTAGGCGAGCGACCAAATACGGAAGCACGGATAATTCAAAGCCGACCACTTTAGACGGATATTCTTTAGCCACGGCGACGACTAAGCGACCGTCTCCCGCCCCCAGATCGTAAACTAAATCCGACGGTTTTATTCTGGCCAACTCAAGCATCCGTTTAATATCTTTTTGGCGTGTCGGCACCCAGGGGGCGGCTTTTATTCCGGCCCAGGCAGCTGTACCAACAATAACGATAATAAGGCAAAAATATAGAATAAAAAAAAGACTATCCATGTTTTTATGATAGCACTTATTTTTATTCCGGACAATCTAAATATTCTTCTCGCCTGAACTCGGGAACGGTGTTTTTATCACTTCGCCCAATTTTGTCCGCTCCATCAATTCTGCCTCAACCTGTATTCTTGATCGTCCATATTTCAAACGAGAAAGTTCCCTGATTTTTTTGCTAATTAAAGGATTGCCGATAGTGGGAGGAAAAGTAGCAATATTAAAAGCCTTAGCCGTGGCATTATCAATTAAAAGTTTTATATACGCGTTAAAACGAGCGATATTCACCACGTCGTATTCGGAAAAAACGGGATCCAGCTGACGGGCGATAATTTCTGCGTCTTCAACGCCGATACGGAAAGCGATAAGCGTGCCGACGTTCCCCAAAACCGCGTCGCGAATATTATTATTTTGCCCCTGCGTCAATTGACCCAGATATTGATGAGCCATGATCAAATTCAATTTGTATTTCCTTGCCTCAGACAGAATGGTCGCGATGGATGGAGTGATGAAATTCTGGAATTCGTCGATATAAAGATAAAAGTCCTTTCTTTCGCTCTCGGGCATATCCGCCCGGGCTAAAGCGGCCATCTGCAGTTTGGAAACAAGGATTAAGCCGAGCAAATTGCTGTTAACTTCGCCCGTTTTTCCTTTGGAGAGATTTACGAGTAAAACCTTCTGCTTATCCATCACCTCCCGAAAATTAAAACCCGAGTGCGGCTGACCGATTATATTGCGCATCATCTGGTTCTCCACAAAACGGCCGACTTTAGAAATTAAGTAGCCCAGCATTTCTGATTTGTGGAAATCCGTCGTTTTCGCCATCTCTTTTTCCCAGAATGACCGCACGACCGGATCCGTGACCTTTTTCAATTTGTACTCCTGGTAGGCCTTGTCGGTGAACATACGGGGAATATCGGCGATCGTGCCGGGATATTCTTTATCGGCCATTAGGGTCAGCATCACATTGCGCATATTATGCTCAAACATAGGACCGATCATCTCCGGCGGAAAAAGCTTGTAAAAAATGGCGATCATTTCCTGAACGGCAAAATCCGCTTCTTCCGGGCTGGTCGCTTCCAGCATATTCAAACCCACCGGTCTTTCCACGTCAGATGGTTCAAACAGCACGACATCTTCCGCCCTTTCTTTAGGAATACAGGCCAGAATGTCCTCGACTAGTCCGCCATGCGGATCGATCACGCAGACACCGTCCCCATTCCGAATATCCTGCTTGACCATTTCCTGCATGAGAACTGATTTACCCGAGCCGGTCATCCCGATCATGTAGACGTGCCGGCGACGGTCATCCCGCTTAAGGCGGACAAGCTTCTTTTCTCCGCGGAAAATATTTTGCCCCAGGATTATGCCTTCTGACGGAAGATTAACCGGCGCGGGCGCCTTGCGGGCGAGCAGCCAGCGGATGTTCGGGGTTTCGGTGCTTTCCAGAGGAAAATGAAATAAGCTGGCCATTTCTTCGGAATTAAGTATTAATTTATGACGCTCGTTATACATCCGGTAGATATAACTCATCACTAACTTATTTTGGCTCCAGGGCGTCCAGAGGTTTCGTTTGACTAAACCGTTACCGTATTCGTATAGGTTATACTGGCTAAAAGCATTAACAATCTCCCGGTTCAGCGCGAGGGCCCGTTCTTTCGTTTTAGCCGAGACGATAAGGCGTATATTTACATCCATGCCCGCCCGGGAAGTCTTCTCTTCCAAACTTTTGGCGATTTCCTCATCGCGCGGGGATACCCGAAAATTAGGCCGCAAATCCATTTCTTCTTTTTTCTTCTTGGGAAAAAAAATGCTGGCGAAATTCGAAAAGATCGCGTTTACGCCGTGAACGCCCTGCGCCTCCTTCAAATTTTTGCCTTCGTGCATTTTTTTTGCCACGCCGGCCCCGCGGCCGTGCCATTGGGCTTTAGCCGAACGAACAATATACTGGATAACCGCCCCTTCTCCTTTCGGGATCTTTGACAAAACGTTAGTCAACGAGCTTAAGGGATCGACATCCATCAAACGGTAGGTCTTGATGGGAAAAATATAGGATTTTTTGAATCGGAGGGAAGTGGCCACGATCTGGCTTTCCGGTGTAAAAATATTATAATCCTCAACTTCTTCGATGTTCGCTTTCGGATACTGGGAATGAATCTGCTCTTCGGTGTAAGTCCGCAAAAAAGCCGGGACAACCACGTAAAATGAGATCAAACCGTCATAGGCGGCGATCTCCAGAGAAAAATGATCAGTGCGCCCGGTAAAAAAAACTTCCAAGCCTCGCTGCGCCCGCATACCGCCCAAAGAAGAAAACATCGCTTCCGCTTCATCAATAAGTTCCCTGAGTGGTTTTTCCGGCTGCTTTTCTTTACTCCCGACTTCCTTGGGCAGCGTCACTAAAAGGATGATTTTTCTTAAAGAGGCCGGTCTGGCCTGGCGCCGCGTCAGAAGATATCGAACCAAAAACATGAGCGCCGCCAAAAATAACAATACCGCGATAAAATATAAAACGGCCACCAGTATGGGATTTTGCCAAAAACCGGCCTGCTTGCCCCCTAAATTAGTCAAGGCCGGCAGAGCTGTTTGGTTCGAAATCAATAATGTTTGTAGAAGATGAAACAAGCTTAATCTCCCCCTTTTTGTTCTTTGTCTTTTAGGCGCAAAATTTTGTCTGTCTTTATTTTTGCTTCCTGCTCCAAAAAAAACCTGTTATAGCCAGGAATAACCTTCAGCCAGCGCTTTATCAGCTCTAAAATCTGCCTGGCCTTTGTCTTAACCGATTGAAGCAGCTCCCCTATTTTCGTCGCCGTTTTCTCCCCCTCCACCTTAAAAACTATCTTTTGCTTTTCGTCCAGGCGGTTATAAATCTCAGCCAGATCTTCTTCCATAATCCCTTCAATTTCCCTTATGACCGGGGTCTTTGCGACCTTAGGCGCCGTCACCCCCACGGATGATGAGGGTTGGCCGGCCGCTTCTTTCTCTATTATCGCCGGCGGCTGTTCTTCTTTTTTAGCGGCTTCCTTCTCAGTTCGGACTTCCACGGCCCTTTCGACCGATTTTTCCGGAAAAACCTCCGTCTCTTTTTTGACTTCAAAATCTTTCGCCGGTTCTTTCAAAACAGGCTCTTTTTTTTCTTGTTCAATTTGTCCGACCGAAAGATTGACCATAAAATCGCTTGATTATGTTTATAGTATACCATAAATTTCGCCTCTTGACAAGAGAGTAAAAATATGCTAGCATAACGAGTTGCGGAAATAGAATACGAAAAAAGGCGAAAACACAGGAGGTCTGGTCATGAAAAAGGCGCATGTTCTTTTCATCATACTTTTGATGAGCGCAAATGCGGGCTGCGGAAGCGTATTCCAGCAGTTGGCCACGCCGGTATATTCCGTTTCGGCGGAAACCAGGGCCCAAGACATCCGGCAACAGTACGCCGAACCTTGGTTCCCGGTCGAATTCCAAAATTGGGCGACAGAACCCGTTTTTGCCCAGTTTGAATTCCGGGTACTGCGGTACTTTGACCCGAACCAAGCCAATCCTTTTTTGTACCGGACGGCCTGGTACCGGATCGAAGTTGGGCCGGGCAAAAAAGTGAGAGTGGACCTGCCGGCAAACACGCAATACAACGCCCGGATCGGCTTTCTTCTAATCCCCGGCGGAGGAGGAAAGACATTTGACACGAATCGCGGAATGGAAAATATTCTTCTGCCCCGAATCGTGGATATCACGCCCTACGGCGCGGAACGGCTGAACCGTTCGTTCGCCCATCCACTCACCTATCAGGCGACGCGGGTTACCTTCATCAACAAGTGGGGTGTCCCTATCCGGCTTTCCTGGCTGGAAAAAAATGGTTCGCCGCGCAATGTGGTCAACAAGTGGGAAGACGACAACGGAATGAGGTATGAGTCGAAGTTGGTTTACGACGTCGTCCCCCGTGAAGTCATCGTCCCGCCTAACCGAGCGTGCCCCTATGATTTTCTACCGGGCCAGTATTCCGTGAGCGGAAACGTCAACGGAAGAAATTCCGGAGGCTATGAGTTCGTGGTCACCGGCAACGGCCGGCTCTATGGCAGAGACGGCCGCGATCTCATCCCGGAAATATTCCTGACTAACCCCGGGATGCGAAAAAGCGTCGACGCGGTAAAAATCCCGTCGGGCTTTGACCAAAAGTAATATGCACATGATGCAGATGTCCCCTTTGAGAGAATCGAAGGGGACTTTTCTTAAAGACGACACCCTTTACAAAACAGGAAAAGTGTGCTACAATAAAAGCAGAAGTTAAATAAAACAAAAACAAAAAATCACATGAGTTTAGCGGAAATTAGGACGAAAAATTTACGCTGGATTAATATTGTCAATCCGGAAAAAGGCGAGATTGATTTCCTAAGGAATAACTTCCCTTTCCATCCTCTTGATCTAGAGGATTGTTTGATTTACGGCCAAAGGCCAAAAATCGAAAAGTATCCAAAATATATTTTTCTGGTTCTCTTATTCCCGGTTTATAACCGAAAAACGCGCGAAATCGAGCCCTCGGAAATAGATTTCTTTATCGGAGAAGATTATTTTGTCACTGTCCACAATAATAATTTAGCGCCCCTAAGAGGGCTTTTTCAATCCTGCCAGACCGAGGAAAAAGTCAAATACGAAATATTGTCCGAAGGCTCCGTCTTCCTGCTTTACCAGATCCTGGACAAACTCCTCTGTTACTGCTATCCGATGCTCGATCATGTCAGTCTCGACATCAGGAGCATCGAAAGGGAGATTTTCAGCGGCTCGGAAAAAAAGATGGTCTCTGAAATTCTAATCATTCGGCGCAATATCACCGATTTCCGTCAAATTATGCAGGCTCATAAAAATACCCTGAAAAAGCTCAGTATAATCATAAAAGACACGGGCTTCTCCAGAAACCAAAAAATGTCGATTTATTATAACGATCTGATTGAACTAAGTAAGGAAATCTGGGATCATCTGGAAAGCTTCAAGGAATCAATCGAGGCGCTGCACGAAACGAATGAATCATTGATCTCAAACCGTTTGAACGACATCATGAAAACCTTTACCAGCATCTCGGTGATTATTTTCATTCTCACCTTGATCGCCTCCATTTTTGCCATTAACGCTAAAGACACCCCCTTCCTCCATTTCCGCTGGGGCTTTTGGATTATTCTCGTTGTTCTCTTGTTCGCCACCTTGGTCAGCTGGCAATTTTTCAAGAAAAAAAAGTTTTTATAAAGGATATGAAAAAAAGCGAAGTTCAGATTGCGACAAAAACCAATCTTCAAACCCGGCTTTCTTTGGGCTTTATGCTCGCCACCTGCTTTCTCACGGTTGGTGTCATCGTTTTCGCCGGCGCCTACACCTTGATCATGAATAATTCCGCCAAAACTGACTCTTTAAATGTCAATCAACCCTCCAATTTATCAAACCTTAACAGGCAGCTGAATAATAACGCCGCGACTAATCAAACAGATCCCCTGAATGCCAACGCGGGAAATAACGATCTGGAGTTTAATACCGGCCTATAAAAAATTATGAATATCTACATATATATCATCGGTTTACTCGGCCTCGTGGTTGTCATATTCCTTTACCAGCGCAGCCAAAAAGTAACGGCGCGTACCAACACTTTGGCCCTATACTCCAAGGATTTAACTGACCTGGCCAGGGCCTGTAAACTTGACCCAGTGGTCGGCCGCAGCCACGAAATCCAAAGAGTCATCCAGATTTTGACCCGACGGACGAAAAATAATCCTGTGTTAATCGGCAAGTCGGGCGTGGGCAAAACCGCGATTGTTGAAGAACTGGCTAACGAGATCGTAAGGGGCGAGGTACCCGAACCCTTAAAAGATAAAAGGCTTCTCGCCCTTGACCTTTCCGGTCTGGTCGCCGGCACAAAGTACCGCGGCGAATTTGAAAAAAGATTAAAAATGGTGGTGGACGAAATAATCGCTTCCAAAAGAAATATTATTATTTTTATTGACGAACTCCATTCATTAGCCGAAGCGGGCGAAGCCACCGGAGCCATTGACGCGGCTGATATCTTAAAACCGGCTTTGGCGCGCGGAGAGCTGCAGGCCATCGGGGCCACTACCCTGCAAGATTATGAAAAATCCATCGCTAAGGACAGAACACTAGAAAGAAGATTTCAGCCGGTGTTTGTCGATGAACCATCCCCCCAGCAAACTTTGGAAATATTGAAAGGATTAAGGCACCGCTACCAACGCCATCATTCCGTTAAAATCTCTGATCAAGCGCTGGCCGCCTGCGTCAATCTTTCCGCCTCCGTCTTCTCCGGTCGCACTTTTCCGGATAAAGCGATTGACCTGATGGACGAAACCGCCGCTAAGGTAAGGCTGGATAGCATCACGAATCCCCAAAAATACGAAAAACAAAAAGCGATAGTTACGGAACAAGACGTTCAATCGGTAACTGACGACTGGGCGCACGACAGTTTCCGACTCCCTCAAACAAAAAAATAAAAAGGTCGAAATAATATATCCGAAAAATAACTTTTCGGAAAAACAAAAACAAAAAGGAAAACAAAAATGGAAAAAAACCAAACAAAGCCCATCCCACCCGAGGGAAATAATCCTGAAGGCAAGGGCAAGAAAGACACACATGTCATGGGAGAAATCGCTGGCGGTATTACCCTGGCCAGCACGATCGTCTCCTGCCTAGGCCTTTTCTGCATTGCCCTGTTGGGCATTTAATCGTCCTTTCGTAAGGGTAAGTAGAATTTTAATTACCCAGTCCCCCATTTACGGCGCGTAGATGGGGGATTTGCTTTGTCTAAATTTTTAAACTAGAATGATTAGATGGCGAAAAACTTCTGGCAAAAATCAGGCAAGCCAATCCTAGCTCTGGCCCCCATGGCCGGCATCACCGATTCCGCTTTCCGTCAGATCTGCCGGGAATACGGGGCGGATGTTTTATATTCGGAAATGACCTCGGCTGACGGTTTATTCTACGGCGGGAAAAAAACTCTAGAACTGCTAAAATTCAATAAAAAGGAAAGACCCCTGGTTATTCAACTCTTCGGAAAAAGGCCGGAAAAGTTTACGGCCGCCGCCGCGCAAGTAGAAAATTCGGGGGCCTCGGGAATTGACATCAACTTCGGCTGCCCGGCCAAAAAGGTCGTGGCCCATGGCGGCGGCGTGACATTGATGAAAAACCTGGACAAATGTTACGAAATAATAATACACACGCTAAAAGGCACCTCTTTGCCTGTTTCCGTCAAGATAAGGACTTCAATCAATGATAGGGGCGGAAAAATAACCGCCATTGATTTTATAAAGAGGATAAACGCCCTCCCGGTTGCCGCTATTATGATCCACGGCCGCTCTTACGAACAGGAGTTTGCCGGACCTGTTGATTATGAAATGATAAAAAAAGCAAAAACCATGGTCAGTGTTCCGGTCTTGGCCAACGGCGGAATAAATAAACCCGAAGAAGCTAAAATCATGTTAGAAAAAACCAAGGCTGACGGCTTAGGCTTGGCCCGCGGCGTGCGCGGCCGGCCTTGGCTATTCCAACAGATAAAAGATTATTTGGGGGCCGGCCGCTACCAAGAATTTCACTGGGAACAAATCAAGAAAGTAATGCTCCGCCACGCGGAATTAGCCTTTCAGAGTAAGGGTGAATACGGCCTAGTGGAACTGCGCAAACATCTGGCCTGGTATGTTTCGGGTCAACCCGACGCTTCAAAACTGCGACAAAAGCTCGTTATTACCTCATCTATAAGCTCAATCGTTAAAACGCTGAATTTAAAAACTCCGGCCCAAAACAGCCGGAAATAAAAAATATGATAATAAAAATTCAACTACCGAATATTAAATACGGCCAACTAATTCCGTCCGAAGACGCCGTGGCCGCCCACCACCATATTTTTTGCGTGGCGGACGGTATTACGCGCGACCCGAAATTACCGAAGGATTTCCCAAAAGATAGCAGAAATATCAGGAAGATATTAAAATATTATCCTAATCCCAGCGGCGCCAAAGCTGTCGCCGATATTTTCTGCAAAAATTTTATTCGACTTGGCCGAAACACTAATGACATCAAAAAAATTTTTATCAAAATAAACGGATTGATTAGAAATTATAACCGGAAAAAAATAAAAAATGTCGACTATCTCGTCAATGACTATTTCGGCTGTGTGGCGAGCGGCGGTCTGATAAAATACGATGTCTTGTATTACGGCTATATCTGCGATGGCGGTCTGGCTATTTTTGATAAAAACGGCCGCTTGAAATTTCAGACGGAAGACGATATGAAAAAGTTCACTGATTTTGAAAAGAAACACCTGAAAACAAAAAATTTGAATTATTCACTGCCCGCCTATCGCTACCTGATCAGAACCAAACACAGAAACCGGCCTAATAAAATATTTAATTCTAGATTAGTTTCCTACGGCGCCTTGACCGGAGAAAAGTCGGCTGAACCGTTCATTGGCCAGGGTAAAATAAAATTAACCAAAGGGGATTTGCTAGTTTTCTATTCCGACGGATTTATAGAAACCCTAAAAAATAGGAATTTCTTTGCTAAAATATACCAGAAAAATTCTAAATTAATGCCTAAAAAACTTGTCTCTTTTTCCAAACGCTTGGCTCTAAAAAACTATGAAAAATACGGCAAGGAAAGAAGTCTGGTCGCCACCATATTTTTACCGGCAAATAAACCACCCCAAATAAAAAAGGGCTAGCGGACTAGCCCTCGTGATTGCCGTTCAGATTGACCCACTTGGCGCTTTTTTGGCGGAGATACGAATATGAGATGACAACCTCCCTGGCATTGATTCTTAAATCAATGAAGCTTGCCAAGCGCTCCTCTGAAAGAGGCGTCAAACTGATAAAGACCATGGTTTTTGATTCATCGAACCAAAAACCTTTTTCCGACAGCCGCCGCTTAATCTCGGCGCAGATTTTGTCGCCCGGAAAACGCGCGACCGGACCATAAATGATCAAACCCTTATCGGTCGGGTCAATCAGAACGTAAGACAGCTTGTCCTGTTGGGCAGCCTTCCCCTCCATAGCTGATCAGAGCTCCTATGATGTAGATGCGTTGTCCTGCTAAAATGAGGCCTGGATGAATTTATTTTATAATTATATATAATTATATGAGCACAGAAGTACATTGAGATGACCAGGTAGATTATCATAACTGGGCGAATTTGTCAAGCCCAAACAAAAAAAGACCCTGGGATACGATCTTTTTTATATTCGCGTAAACTTAGATATCGTATTTTATCTTTTTCTCTTTGCTTTTGAGAAATATCAATAAAAGGATTGGTCCGACAATCCAGGCGAACCGCGCATAATCATAAACGAATAAAGTCCGGGTTAAGGGAGAAAGCTTGGCCACCGCCTCGGCCGGCAAAAAAGACAGGACTACGCTCACCAACAGACCGACATGGACCACGCTGAATAAGATCACCTGCCACCAGGAACCCTGGGCCTCGGCGCCGAAAGTTTTCATCAGGGCCGAGCGTGACAAAAGGAAAAACAAGGCGATAAAAACAACCAAAAATGTGGACATTTTCCACATGGTCAGTTCGCGCAAGACCGACATGACCGGTGGCGTGTTAATGACCGCAAGAGCCATGTAAATAGAGACAATTATCACGATAATGCGGTCCCGTCCCAAAGATAAGCCATACAGGAAGCCAGCGATAATAAAAAAGAGGACAATAAACAGATCCCAAGTGGGCTGTCCCCAGTTTATGTTGGCCACGTAACTTGAGGCCGAACTCGATACGTTAGTGATGACATTGCCTAAAATAAAAGGCATTTGTTTGTTTTTATTTATCCAGCTCTTATATTATAGCATAATTTACGAGAATAAGCAATATTTATTCTTCGCCAGATAACTCCTCTAGTAATCCCCTGGCCCGCCGGTTTATATGAGTTGGCGTTTTTACAATAATCTTGACGTAATGATCCCCTCTCCCGCGGCCTTGCAAGTGCGGCACCCCTTTATCCTTTAAACGAAATAACTTTTCCGACTGGGTGCCGCCGGGAATTTTCAATTTAACTGGTCCATCCACGGTCTCAATTTCGGCGGTCGCTCCTAAAGCGGCTTGGGAAAACGTGATTTCTTTTTCGGTGTAAATATCCTCCCCTTCCCGCCTAAAGTATGAGTCCGGATTTACTTCAACCTGAAGAAATAAATCGCCCGGACGGCCGGCCAAACCGGCCGCCTCCCCTTCCCCCGTCAGCCGGATCGTCTGACCGGAGTCAATGCCGGCGGGAATTTTTACTTTTATTCTTTTCGTATCTTTTATCGTTCCCTTGCCTTTACACTCCGCGCATTTCTTGCTCATGACACTTCCCTGTCCGTGGCAGGCCGGGCAGACGCCATAACTGCGGATCTGGCCAAAAAAACTATTTTGGATCCTTTGTACCTGGCCGGCACCATGGCAGGTCGGGCAGGTTTCCACTTTGGCGCCGGGCTCGGCTCCTGTTCCGCCGCAACGCGGACAGGCTACGGATTTATGAAGATCAATTAATTTTTCCGCCCCAAAAACCGCCTCCTTGAAATCAATGTTTAGGCTCACGGTAATGTCGCGAGCTTTGGTTTTTCTGGTTCTTGTCTGCCTCCCGCCGCTAAAGCCAAAGATATCGCCAAAAATATCGCCGATATTTCCAAAATCAAATTCCTGCTCCTGTTCCTGGGTACCGCCCGCCTGCCCTTGGCGGAAAAAATCCGACCAATTAAAACCGCCGGCCCCCCTAGAAAAATCCTGCCAGCCGCCGGCGCCGCCGCGGGCGGCGTCATCAAAGGTCGTGCCGTATTGATCATACTGCTGCCGTTTTTCCTTGTTGCCCAAAACCTGATAAGCCTCGTTGATTTCTTTGAATTTAGCCTCATTACCGCCGCTCTTGTCCGGGTGATGCTGGTGGGCGAGGCGCCGAAAAGCCCGCTTGATTTCCTCTTCGGAAGCGGATTTTTCCACACCCAGCAGATTGTAATAATCCTTAGCCATAAAATATACTTAAGAAAGCTCCGCCACTTCCACTTCTTTAGTCTCCTTCTTTACAATAATAAACTTAGAAATTAACAAAACGAGATATATTAGAAGAGCGATGATCTTGACGAAAATGACGTAGAGAAAATCAAAAATCGCCAGGGTAAAAAACAAGGAAATCGCCAAAAAAGGCGGCAACCAGGTCACAAACGGCAGTAAACCCTCGCTCAGCAAATGACTGACGATCTTTTTCACCACCTCGGATATCTTATCCGTACCTTTCGCCTCGACGCCAAGCTGTTTTAAAAAATCATCCCGGCCAGCCGCCAGCTGGTCCGTAAAGAGCGAAGTCAATTGGGCATCCACCACGTCACTGGCGGTTAACCGGCCCTCATCCAATTTTTGTAATAATTCCGCCGGCAGATCATCTCTTTTAATTTCACCCCTGTTTATCGCTTCTTCAATCTTGTTGATTAAATTCTCGGTTTGGAAGCTCGATTCGACTTTTACTCCCTCGCCCAGCTGGGGTCCGAGTTGTTCGATGAACTGCTGGCCGGACTGTAAAATGAATTCATCTAAAGTCTGGTCCGGATTATAGTTGCTGAATTGACTTTCCAAAAATAGATTGACCAAATCAGCCGTGCTTGAAGCCACCACATCATTGGTGTTTGTTTGGCCGTTTTTCTGCTTTTCGGCCATGTGACTGTAAAAAAGCAGAGAGATGGCGGCGATACAAAAAATAAGGGTCAAGCCTAAATGAACTTTTAGGCAATTGATTAAATGAAATTTTATCCGATCCCTGCGCTCCCGCCTGGCACCACGTATAAAATACAAATAGGCTAAAACAATGATGGTAAAAGCGATAAGGGCATAAATATTAAGAGGAAAAAACATAAACAAGGGTATAATTGACAGCAAGGCAAGGGGATAAACCCAGATTTTTTTCCGAATAAAAATGGCGTCTATTCCGATAAAAGCCACCCAGAGGCAAAAAGCTAAAACCGGAAAAATAACATCAAAAATAAATAACCAGATATTCGCGCTGTCAAACCGCAAACCGTTATTTAAGATGCGGGCAATGGCGAACCACGCCAAAAATCCTGCCCCCAAGGTCAGAACGCCCAGCACCATCGACTTGATCGTCTGGCCTCGGGTCAACTTTATTTCTTTTTTACCCTCATTTTTACTTTCGGCTATTTTATTTTGTTGCATTTTCTGTCATTAAATTTAATGTTTAAATATTACCATATTTTGAGGGTACAATCAACTATAAAACAGCTGTTCTGCTCGACAACATTCGGCTGACGGGGTAATTTATTGGCGCAGTTTTGTCCTTATTCATCTTAAATCACGAAAGTAAAAATCAAAAGGAGAACTGATCATGTCTGAAGGAATCACCGTGTCTTTCCGGGAAAAATTCGAAGAGCAATTTTTTTATAGGCAGGCAAGTTATTGACAAAGCAAATATTATTTGTTAAGGTGGGTTTGAATTTGACGGTCTAATCGTTCTTTCAAACAAAAGGAGGAGCTAA
Source organism: Patescibacteria group bacterium (assembly GCA_041649715.1). Classification (GTDB taxonomy): domain Bacteria; phylum Patescibacteriota; class Patescibacteriia; order JAXHNJ01; family JAXHNJ01; genus JBAZMP01. The sequence goes on along the minus strand of JBAZMP010000001.1, from coordinate 359,530 downwards.
CCGATGGTCATCAAATCGGCCAAAGTTTTGGCGGCCATGGCCTCTTTCGGTCTGATTCTTATTGTGGTTGCCTCGGTCATCAGCGGTCTGCGCATGGAAAAAAGATTCATACTGCCCTTTGCCGCATTCCTCGTTATCGCTCTGGTTCCTTATCTGCTCACTCTGCTGCGCCGCTGGCATCCCGTGGAAACTCTGCGGCTGATTTTTATCTTGACGCTAGGAACACTGATACTTACTCCCGATGTCATCTTGGATCCGTTCGCGAGGAAACATCTCTTGGAATATTCCACGCTGGTTTTCGGCTGCCTTTTCATTTCTGGTCTGCTCGGCTGGGCCACCCGGGCTTTGTACGATAACTTCCGGATATATCTGGAGGAAAAGGAAGAAGCCAGGATAGAAGAACTCCGAAAACAATTTCCCTGGATCAACGATGATCCGGAAGATAAGTGAACTTAACGTCTAATCCCCTGCCATCAGGGGATTTTTTATCCCGATAGAAATCGCTTTTCTAACGGGATTTATTGACAAAAAATCTAACCTTTGCTAATTTTATGGCATTAAACTTCTTCTCGGATTCCTTTGTCCTTTAACAAGGAGCGTGCGAGATGAAACAGATGAAATGGTTCATGCTGGCGATTATTATCGCTCTAGCGGCTATGTCTGCTTATGTTACCTGGTTCGTTCTCGTGGCGACCGATAACCGCCTCTCTTCCCTTTCTTTACTTTCTTTCCTCATCCCCATCACCGCGGCGGCCGCTTATTTCTACCTTTCCCATGGCCAGCGCTCGCTGTATGTCTTCTACTCCGACTTGATCGCCTCTCTTATCCTCCTGGGTTTTGGCACCCTCTACTTCCATAAATTCGATTCCAAGGTTTTTCTTACCTATGGCGGGCTATGGATCTTTGTCATCAGTCTCGGACATGGCGCCGCCTGGTTTATGAATCTTCTTATCCGAAACGAAATGGAGGTCGCCTTCAATCACGGCCGTCAGATCGCTGAGCAATATCTGAAATCAAAGAATTCTTAATTTGAGTGCCGCCCTCACTAAATTGTTTTTCTTGTGTCTTTGTTCTTCAAAAGAGAGGGGGAACCTCTTGAGAAAAAACGACTGGCTGATCTTAATGGCATTACTGATTTTTGTCGCGGCTTTCTCCATCTATTACTGGCAGTACTTCCAGTTTCCTTTTTCCCTTTTGTACTGCCTCGTTCCCCTGACGGCTTTGGCCGCTCTCTGCTACATTCTGCTTCCCTACGGCGACGAGTGCTGCTCTTGGGTGATCGTGCTTTTATCCTTGGCTTCCCTGCTGCCCTTTTTCCTCATCGAAAACCCCAAAAGATCGCTTTTCGCGCCAGATCCCCAATACGATTACCATTATTTCCACCTGATCCTTGCCGTCAGTTTGATGAGCGCTTTAGCTCGTTTCGCGCCCCGTCTGCTCGCGCAAAAAAGCAAGTAGATTTGAATTTTTCCGAAACTCCCTTACACGCTAGGGGAGTTTTTTATTTGGTCGCGAAACCAATGCCTTCTTGCTTAGGCGCTTCGGCCGTTTCAATCTTGCCGAATTTTTCCTCGTACTTTTTCAGGTTATCGGCCAGAGCAGCCAGGATTCTTTTCATGTGACCGGGAGAAGTAATGACGCGAGAAACCAATAATCCTTGAGGCGGGAAAAGATGAATGAAATCCATAACAAATTCCTCCTTTGAATGTGCCACCATCATATTGTTGGCGTAAACGCCTTTTATGACCTCGTCACTGGCCTTGATGTTTACTTGTTGTTGCTGTCCGTTCATAGGTTTAAATACTTAGTTAATTAATATAAATGACTTGACAAAATAATGAATCCGGACTAATACTGGAATTATCGGGATGTTGTTTTGAGAAAATGTTTAAAAGGAGGAATCAACCATGAGCTTAAGCAGCCGGGAATTTTTTGCTCTTAACGGTGGCGAGAAGATTGAAGTCAAGATCCCGGAAAAACCCTCTATCGTTTATCTGGTGATCGGCCGCCTAGACCAGGAGGCCGGCGGAATCGTCATCGTCAATCTGACCAATCCTTCACAACGTGATTCAATCCGCGTAAAATGGAGTGCCAGAGGGATAATAGACTTCAGCGACAAACCCTTTGATGATTTCAACCAAGGAGAGTGCCGTATCTTTCATTAAAACAATATTGTTCATTGCCGAGCGGCTTTTTTAAAGCCGCTCTTTTTTTATTCGCCCATCCGCGCCGGAAAAAGAGGGCTTGACAATAAAAAACATTAATGCTAACTTGTTTTAATCAATCCGTCTGGTACTTTTCTCGTTAAACAAAGGAGGTCCTTAGTGGAAAAGAAACGTCCTGCGGCGAAGAAAAAGTCGGAAGCAGGAAGATGGCATCTGGAGGGGTACGATACTTTCTCAAATGAGGATTATCCGATTCCGGGTTCCTACCCGACGGAGAAAAAGGCCATTGCCGCCGCTAAAAAGCAGCTCGCCGGGTTGGAGAAAACCCAACCGTCCGCCACCTCCGGCGGACAATCTTCAATGGGTATCCAGGACCGCATTTACATCGTTCGGCCGGACGGTTCCAAGTACCGGATCATGAGCTGAAAATTCAACAAGAGCACATTTTCGGAAGCGACCCACGTCGCTTCCTTTTTATTTTTCAAAGAAATTTTTCCGCCTCATTTATAAACTTGACAAAGATAATTTCCTCTAATAAGATATAGACTAATCATCTGTCCTTTTATAACTAGCAGACGGGACAAAAACAATAAACCTTGAGAGGAGGCTTAGAATGAAGGCCATGGAAGCGGTCAAAGCCTTGATTGACATCATGCTTGAGCAAGACCGAGCCCAAAAAGAGCTCGCAGGGGCCGAGGATGGGTTGAACAGAGCTCGGCATCTCCCCGTTTCTCTCGCTGATCATTATGACGAGGTTAAAAAGAAAGAAGAAAAACTTCTGGGAGTCCGCGGGAAACTACTGAATCTCCGCGCTAAACTCGAGAGCTAGGAATAGCAGAGTACATTTTACCTCGAAATTTTGAGAAACCACGGGCTGTCATTCGACAGCCCTTTTTTATTTTCAAAGAAATTTTTCCGGCACCAGATTTTTCACTTCTTCCGGTAATACTTTCATTTTCCTTAAGTCTTTTATTGCCACCCACTGCGGTTCATAAGTGCCGACATAGCCGGAATTGGGCTGATATTCCGGCCCCTGGCCTGTACCGATTTCACCGCCGATGTAGCGGCAAAGATAAAAATATTCATCTTCTTTAGTCTCTTTTTTTGGCAATTTATATTTCGTCTGAAAAATCAGCTTCCCGACGGAAACGTCTACTCCAACCTCTTCTTTGACTTCCCTCTTCAAAGCCTGCTCATCCGTCTCTCCACTTTCCACCTGTCCGCCGGGAAAAACCCAATAAATCCGGCCTTCTCTGTTTCTTTTCAGCAAAAGAATTTTATTGTTCTCTATGATAATTGCTTTGACGTGTTTCATATATTTTTCCGCCATTTGGCCGGCTTTTTAGGCTTGACAGTATAATATTAATATGTTAAGTTGAAAAACTGAATTGGAGAAAACGTGAAAACTTAACCTTTGGGGGTCTGACTATGGACATTACGGTTAGTGCGCAGAAAGTTGAAATAGAAGTCGCTTACACCTTAACCCCGCCTCATTTGGCTGATGATCGCCTAGTGAGAGTGGGCGCGATTAGTGTCTACGGCAAGATCAAGGTGGATTTCCCCGGTCTGAAAAAAAATGACCTGGTGCCGGCAAAAATAACCAGCCCTGAGCACGAGTACAACTGGAAACCCACGCCGGAAGCTGACAAGAAAATCATGCGGCCATTCTGGCGCAGAGCCTTTCAAGAGGCAAAAGCCGTCATTTCGCACCACCGTAAGAGTTTCCCCGGCTGGGATTGCAGAATCGAACTGAAAACGAATCTCCGCGATCCCATCTACGGTATTCAATCTTATAGTAGCGACACTCGGATTAGGAAGTAGAAAGATCATTTCGAACTTACGGTGAAGCCCGACTCAACGGAGTTTGGGCTTCTTTTATTTTTCAAATAAATTTTTCCGCCTATTCCCCCACCCGTCATCCTGAACTCGTTTCAGGATCTCCGTTATTAATTACGCGTATTCTAGTGGGAGATTCCGAACCAAGTTCGGAATGACGGCTAGGCGTAGCCCGTCCGCGATTTCGCCGGGGGTAAACATTAGATTTACCTTGTTTCAAACCCTACTCCTTCTTGTTTAGGCGCTTCGGCCTGCTCAACCTTTCCGAATTTTTCTTCGTACTTCTTTAAATTGTCCTGTAAGGCAGAGATAATCCGTTTCATGTGACCAGGAGATGTAATAACTCGGGAAACGAGCAACCCTTGGGGCGGAAAAAGATGAATAAAATCCATAACAAATTCCTCTTTGGAATGCGCCACCATCATGTTATTGGCGTAAGCGCCTATCATGGTCTCATCATTGGCCTTGATGTTAACTTTTTGTTGTGATTCTCCGTTCATAAATTATATTAATTAATATTTAATATGCTTATTAAAAAAGCGCCAATAATAACTATTATTACTCCTATAACAATTTCAATAAGATAATTTTTCAGTCTTTTATATCTGTCTTTCTGTTCCCCAAGTTCTTTTTCAAGATTTTTTATTTCACGCTTCAGGTCTAAATTATCCATGTATAATTGGTTATAATCTCTATCGGTGGTAATCTCGGGCTTGGGCTCTGAAGACATTGAAGAAGTATCCCAATTTTTTGGAACTGTTTTACTAATTTCACTAAGATCCAAGTCGCTCATATTCTTAAACACCCAACGGGGCGGAGTATTTCCGCCCCTTGAGTTTATTTAAGTCGTTATTTCTTTACCTCTTCATACTGCGCATCTACCGGGCCTTTATCGTCTTTTGGCTCTTGGGAACCGGGTTGCGGGCCGGCCTTACCGCCTGGCGCTCCCGCCTGGGGTCCTTGCTGACCATACATGGCCTGGCCGATCTTTTGAATGGCCTGGTTCAATTCGTCAACGGCTTTCTTGATCTCATCTTTGTTTTCGGATTTCTGGACTTTTTTGACGGCTTCAATCTTGCTTTCAATTTCTTTCTTATCTTTGTCGGGCACTTTGGCTCCCGCGTCTTTCAAAGCTTTTTCGGACATGAAGATTAGGGATTCGGCCTGGTTTTGCAAATCCACCAGTTCTTTTTTCTTCAAGTCTTCGGCCGCGTGGATTTCCGCTTCTTTTTTCATCTTTTCCACTTCGTCTTTGGACAATGTCGTGGAAGCGGTAATAGTGATCCCCTGTTCCTTGCCCGTGGCTTTGTCTTTGGCTTTGACATTCAAGATGCCGTTAGCATCAATGTCAAAAGTCACTTCAATCTGCGGCATGCCGCGGGGCGCCGGCGGAATTCCAGACAACATGAATCTGCCTAAAGTCTTGTTGTCTCCGGCCATCGGTCTTTCTCCCTGCAAAACATGAATTTCCACACTGGTCTGATTATCCGCGGCCGTGGAAAAGACCTGCGTCTTGGCCGTGGGAATGGTTGTATTACGATTGATTAATGGCGTCATGACGCTACCCAAAGTTTCCAAACCTAAGGTTAAAGGCGTCACATCAAGCAGCAAGATGTCTTTGACATCACCTTGCAGCACACCGGCTTGCACCGCGGCGCCGACCGCCACCACTTCATCCGGGTTAACGGTCATATTCGGCTTTTTGCCGAAGAATTTTTCGACAGTCGCTTGAACCATGGGCATACGAGTCATGCCGCCGACTAAAATCACTTCATTAATGTCCGAAGTTTTCAAACCGGCGTCATCCAAAGCTTTCTGCATGGGCGCCTTAGTCGCTTCCACCAGATCGCCGACCAGACTTTCCAGCTTGGCCCGGGTCATTTTCAGCTGCAAATGTTTGGGCCCTGAAGCGTCGGTGGTGATGAACGGCTGGTTAATTTCCGTTTCGGTCACAGTGGAAAGCTCATGCTTGGCTTTTTCCGCCGCTTCTTTCAGGCGTTGCAAAGCCATGATATCATTGGATAAATCAATGCCTTGGTCTTTTTTGAACTCGGAAACAAGCCACTGGATGATCCTCTGGTCGAAGTCATCACCGCCCAGATGGGTGTCGCCGTTGGTCGATTTCACTTCCACGGTATCCTGCGACACTTCCAAAATGGAAATATCGTAAGTCCCGCCCCCCAGATCGTAGACCGCGATCTTCTCGTCTTTCTTTTTATTAAAGCCATAGGCCAGGGCGGCGGCCGTCGGTTCATTGATGATTCTCTTGACTTCAAAACCGGCGATCCGGCCGGCGTCTTTGGTCGCCTGTCTTTGCGAATCGTCGAAATAAGCCGGCACGGTAATGACCGCTTCGGTGATCTTCTCGCCTAATTTATTCTCTGCGTCCGCTTTCAATTTCGCCAAAACCATGGCGGAGATCTCCTGCGGGGTGTAATCCTTGCCCGCCATTTCTATTTTAACGCCTTCGCCTGACTGCTTGATTTTGAAAGGCAAAACCTTTATATCTCTCTGCACTTCTTCATCGGAAAAATGGCGGCCGATCAAGCGTTTCAGGGAATAAAGGGTGTTGGTGGGGTTAATCACGGCCTGACGTTTGGCGACCTGGCCGACCATCCGTTCGCCTTTTTTTGAAATGGCGACGACCGACGGCGTGGTCCGGTTGCCTTCGGAGTTTTCCAAGACTTTCGGCTCGCCGCCTTCAATAATCGCCATGGCGGAATTGGTTGTGCCTAAATCGATACCTAGAATTTTTGACATATTGTTTTTCCTTTATTTAATATTCGTTAGTTAATTTGTTAATTATTTTGATTTCGGGATTCAAGATTGGTGATTGATTTGTGATTGGTAATTCGTGATTTGGGATTCGGTTGAATCACGAGTCTCGAGTTTCGAATCACGTTAGCCTTATCCCAAAAAATTGTCAGCCGGCTTGTCTTCCTCCAATGATTCATGCAGAGTCAAGACATCATCTGTATCCACCGGCTCGTAGTCGTTCAAGTCCATCACTTCCTCTGAGGTCAGATCCGTGACCATGCCTTGGGCGGACAAGCCGCGCGGATCCATGGACAAAATAGAAAGAATGGCCGCACGGCAGACCGGACATTCCAAATACACCAAAATCGACTGGTCCTGCTCGCCTAATATTTGCAGCTTCTGGAAATCATACATTGCCTGACAAATCGGGCAGCGGCCGTTTAATTTCATCTGCCGGAAACCGGGATTGGACTGTTGATTAAATTTGTTATCGAAACCGTTCATATTTTTATGATTAATTATCTTCCAGGTGGAAAGACGAGATTTTCCTCTTCCCGCCCGGAAAGCCATGTGAAGGCAAACCTTCACGGGGTCCGGTATCTCGTTATTTAGCCGCTTTCTTGGCTTTAATCGCGATTTTTTTCGGCCGGGCTTCTTCTTTTTTCGGGATCACGACTTTAAGGATTCCTTTGTCGAAAGTCGCTTCGGCTTTAGAGCCTTCCACCGCCTTAGGCAGGGCGACCGCCCGGTAAAAAGAGCCGGCGCGGATTTCCTTGCGGTAATAATTCTTTTCGTCTACCTCGCTCTTTTTTTCGCTGGCTCCGGATATCTTCAGAACATTATCCTCAATCTCAATATTCACTTTCTCCGGGTCAAGTCCGGCTAAGGGTGATTCCACAATGACATTGTCTTTGTCCTCATAAATATCCACGGCGGGAGTGAAACCCATCATCTTGTCCGGCAGGTTAAAAAAATCTTCGTCGAATTCCGGCCAAAAGGGCCGATATCTGATAATTGCCATAGTTTTGTTCTCCTTCTGTTAATTATTATATGTTCGTGATTCGAGATCCGGGATTCGGATACGAATCACGAATCACCAATCTCGAATCTCGATTTATTTAGCCACTTTCACCTTCGCCGGATAAAGCACCTTGCCTTCCATCATATACCCCGGCTTTATCTCTTCAAAAATTATGTCCGTTTTAAAACCTTCCTTTTTTTCGTGGACAACGGCTTCATGAAAGTTGGGATCGAATTTTTCGCCGATTGTTTTAATTTCCTTGATTCCTAGACTTTCCAAAAAATCCTGGGTCTGTTTTTTTATGCCGGAAATGCCTTTTACCCAATTGCTATTTTCCAGCTCTTTCGGCAGATGATAAAAAGCCAGTTTTAAATGATCATAAATCGGCAGTATCTCTATCACCAAAGCGGCGTTGGAAAATTTGATCAGATCTTCTTTTTCTTTCTGCGCATCCTTTTTTAAATTGAGGTAATCCGCTTTCGCCCGCTTCCAGCCATTTAGATGTTCTTCCGCCTTGGCTTTCCAAAATTCAACGCTGTCATGATCTTCTTTCTTGTCCTCTGAAGCTTTAGCGAAAGAGGATTTTTGTTCACTCTGTTTATCCATGAATAAGTTTCCTTAAATAGTGCTTAATAATGAATGAGAATATTTTAGGAGAGCCAGATTGTTCTCGTAGGCCATCCTGGCCGGACCCAACAGCGTGAAGATGCCCGCTTCTCCCTTTTTATTTTTGAATTTGGAAACTATCGCTCCGCACTCCGGACCGAACGGATTCTGCTGCCCCACCAAAATTTTAAAATCATTTTCCGCCACTTCTTTGAACAAGCGGGTTATCACTTCCTCAAGATGATCGATAACTTCCGAGAGATGGAAAATCAGATGATATTCGGTAAATTCCGGCTGGCGAAAAAGCTGGGAAAGGCCGGTATAATAAATGTAGTCAGGATTAAAACCGACAATCACTGCTTCGCGGCTGATCTCCGCCAGTTTTTTCGCTAAGTTTTTTACCTTGAGTTCCGACTCTTCAAAAGTTTTAAAGACGGCGTCCAAATCGCCTTTTTCCTTGGCGGATAAGCTTTTATCTTTAAGGGAATTATTCAGATAAAACTGCCAGCCAGCTTCCGTTGGGATCCGGCCGGCGGATGTATGAGGCTGAAAAATATAGCCTTTTTTTTCCAAAACCGTCATTTCATGGCGGATCGTGGCCGGCGACAGATGAAAACCGTACTTATCCACAAGTATTTTAGAACCAACGGCCAAGCCGCTTTTTATGTGTTCCTTGATAATTGCGCTAAGTAAAGCGCTTTTTCTCTCATCTAAAACCATACAATACTATTATATCTTAATTAGCACTCTCGGGTCAAGAGTGCTAATAGCCATTTCCCCTGCTTTAATTCATCATCGGTAGTAATAAGCCGTGATATAACTCGTTACCTCGGCAAGATCGGGATTACCGATCACTTCGGCGGTATTAGAATCGGATAAGATCAAAGGCTTATGGAATCCTTTTTCTTTCAAATAATACATTAAAGTCTGGGCAGTCGGGCGGGAATCGACGAACATGTCGGCCACTTCCGCCGGGTCGTTTCTTTTTAAAATCTCTATATTAACCTTGTTTTGTCGCCTGGCTTCGGCCGGACTGACGTAATGGGAAAAATCCAGACTGGCAACCACTAAAGCGTCGCGCGGCAATATTTTTGATAAGGCGGCCGCCAGCTGCTCGGCTTTTTGCTCGGACGTGCTGTTCTTTAATATTATCGGCACAATTTTTGCCCGCGGAAAACTCTTTTTTATGAAGGCCACCTCCGCGGAAATAGAGTGTTCCGAGATAAAAACCCCTTCTTCCACCGTTACGATATCTTTTTTGACCAGAGCGTTTATGATCCTAAAATCCGGGTCCAAATAGCCATAGGGCGTCCGCCAGAAGCCTTGTGAGGAAATAATCTGGCTCCGGCCGAAATTCGCATGGTTAGGGCCGATTAAAACAACCGTGGAAGGTTGATTATAAGCTTGCAAACCTCTAAAAAAATCTCCGATTAAATAGGCGGCCAGCAAATGATGCGGAATAATGCCGGCGGTTACTTTTTCCTTGACCGTAGTGGCGCGGCCCGAATAGTAAGCGCGGCTGAAAAAATCCCGGTCCAGCAAAAATGAACGGTGCGTAATGCCATCACCGCTTACCGGACCGACTCTGTTAACCGAAACGCATTTTCCGCAGCCACTCAAAAAAAGCGCGAGCAGTATTATCGGCCAGAACTTTTTCATTTTATCGGTGCAGGGCACCGCCCCACTCCACCACGGTGAAACCGGATCTTTCCGGCGTCGAAATCTCCAGAGGCTCCACGCTTATCGGGGCGTCCAATGGTTTATAATCCATAAAAACCCGGATGATCCGGTCGGGTTGCGGCGTCACTTTCAAGGGCGCAAGTTCGTTAAAGACATTCTGATCGACGAAAGTGATAAAATAATAGGGTTTTTCTGACATCTTGGGCAGCCAGAAATCCTTGAACTCGCCGACCTCTTTTTCATTCAAGCCCAAGGCTATTAATTTTTCCGAGAGGAAAACACCGACATCTTTTTTAGCCACGATAAAACCTCTGTCCGGAATTTTGTAGTTGAAGCCAAAACCTTCCCAGAAAAGATATGGGTATATTCCGCCATCTTCGGCTAATAGCTCGCCGGCCGGAGAAGCCGTTACCAGCCAACCGTCATCTGGATAGGTCGGGATCGTTTCAGAGAAACCGCCGTTCGGCGCCACTTCCACCCTTATTTTTTCCGTTTTTTCCGGATAAAGATAGATCACGGGTTTTGCACACTCAACCATGGGCAAAAATTCAGACTTCTTAAACCGCAAATATCGGCCAAACGGGTCCGGCCAGTAAAAAACCGGGTGACCGCTTATAAATTGCTCGTAACCGACCTTTTCGCCCTGATATGGCACTCCGTATTCTTTGTAGGTATCCTGCAGCAATTGGGCGTTTTTATCCTTATATTCATAGACGTTATCTCCGGCCGATGTCTTGCCGGCGACTTGGAGCACGTCAGCCCCGCCGAGTTCTTCGGCGGTAAACAATGACTGACAATAGCTTGACCCACAGCCGGTGGGCTCACTGTACGTGTATTCTTTCGTCACTTTGCTGCCATCCGTCCAAGTAACCGCTGGGATGAGAGAAATCGTGGATGAAGAATATTCCGGCGGCGTGAAATTGCTGACAAAGTCCAGTTTAAGATAATAGAGCTTGACCAAACTGTCTGGTGTCTCGATCAGAAAACATTTTTTCACCGAGTCAAAATATACTTTTCCCGCTGTCGTATCCGTAAATAATAGCTCTAAATTTTCATAGGAGGAAAAGCGTCCGTTTAAAGAATAAGCTTCGGCCGCCAGTTTTATCTGTGAATCAGGAATGGAAATTTCGGCGGGCATTCCAGACAAAGAGCTGATTGTGGAACCCGTGTCGTAAGCAAAATTCTCCTTGACGTAATCGGAAAGGGTGGCCGAAAGTTTTTCCAGATACGTGAATGTCCGACTCTCCTCGTCGTATACCACCCGATACAAGTCAGGATAAAAAGCCGGCCCATCCGGTGTTTCAAAAATATCGAGCAGCTTCTTGTCTTTATAGCGGCCGTTAGTGATCGTTCCGACTTGATAGTAATCCCGGTTCATAACGCCGCTATCGGATTTTAACAGGGAAGGTTCTTTCATATTGATACTCAAGGGTTCGGCCAGCCAATCAACTTCAAGGTTATAGGCAAGGTTTGAGGATATCTTCTGCCCGTAAGAAATTGTATTGATCTCTGCGATTGGTTTTACGTCGATAAATTTAAAAGACTCAATTATTCCGTCAACACCTTGGCTTTGGCTTTCAAAAAAATCCTTTTTCCCACTTGCTTCAAGTTTATAAATCTTATCGCCGCGCGGTACGAAAGCGTAGACTTTTAAATATATTCCGCCTCCGCTAATGACATAATCGTATTGGGTGTCTATTACGGCCGCCTCAGAGCCGTTAATCGTTTTTATCTGTTCATTGATAATCGTTTCGTCCTTGCTTATGGCTTCTTTGCGTTTCGCCAGCCAGGTTTCAAAAGACGGCTCGGTATTTACAAAATAATTGAGAGTCAAGTCCAGATATTTGTCATTATCCGCCAAATGAGCGCCAGCCAAAGGGTCTGTTTCGCGAAAGCCGTTCCAGCCGCCCCAGGTCGTCCAATTTTCCGGTAGCTGGAAAGTGAAACCGTGGTCCGCCCGCTGATAGGTAATAAGCTGCCAGCCGGTTTTGGCCACCGAGGTATTGGTATTGCCGTTAACCGCCTGATTGACATTCAAGTTCAGATTATTATTCAGATTCTCGCTCTCGTTGATATTGGCATTGATATTCGTTTGGCTGACTGTATTGGTATTTTTGTTGCCGGCTCTTTGGCTGTACAGATAATAACCGCCAAAAGCTAAAACAATGACTATGATCGCTCCCAAAACGATCCAAATGGTAAAATTGGCCTTTTTAACCGGAGGCTTGGGCTTAATTGATTCATTATCCATAATTTTTATTCCTTTCCTTTTAAGTATACCAAAAAAAAGAGCAAAATTCCATTATCTCCCCCTTTTTTCTAATTAATATCAAGGATAAAATTCCAAATCTCAATTTCTAAATCCTAAACAAATTCGAAGCAATAATTTTCCAATGTCCCAAACCGGTTTCCTATTTAAAAATAGAATTTCTAATGGGGTTTCGAATTTGTGATTTAGATATTATGATTTGTTTAGAATTTAGGATTTCGGATTTAGAATTTAGTTTGTTTACCTTGTCACCATCCTCCGAAACATCGGCACGGCAATCGCCAGCATCACCGCCCCGAAAACAAAAAGTATTACTATCTCGGTCCAGACGGCGCTAAATCCCGCGCTTAGGACAATGACCTTGCGCAGGGCCGTAGATTCATAAGTTAGCGGTATCACTTTCGAAATATATTGCATGAAGTGAGGCATCTGCTGAATCGGGAAAAAAGTGCCGGATAAGAACATCATGGGAAACTGCAGGGTCATCATGATGGTCATGGCCGTTTCCTGGGCGGTGGCCATCGCGGAAACAAGGATGCCAACACCCATGAAAGCAAACACCCCAAGGAACATCAGTAAAATCATGATCAGCCAGTTGCCGTAGACGTGCACGCCAAAGATAAGAATGGCCAAAAACAGAACCACCAGACCCTGGACCATGCCGCGGACGGTTTGAGAAAGTGATTTGCCCAAGATTATGGAAAGCCGCGAAACCGGCGCGATGAGCAAACCGTCCAGAGTGCCAGATTCCCGTTCCCGGGACACGGAAGCGGCTAAGCCCGCCATCACCGACATCATCACGATCAAGGCCATTATCCCCGGGGCGATAAACTGAAAATAATTCGTCTCGCCGGGAATCAAATTATCCAAAGTGGTTTGGATCGGACTAATGATGGCTTCCGGGTCAACCTGCGACAGGCTCGGATTGGCGGTGGCGGTCAGTTTTAACATTTCGCCCACCTTGGCCTGGGCGACGCTATTCCCCGTACCGGCAATAACCCGCTCCAAGATCTGGGTGAGAATCTGGGAAATTTGTGGATTTGATTGATCCGGAACGAGGGAAACCGTGGCTTGCTGATTGTTCTGGACGAGACTTGAAAAATCAGAACCGATAAAGACGCCGCCATTTATGGCTTGGGCCCGGATCCCCTGCTTCAGGCCGTCCACATCGGCATATGTCTTAATCTTAAAGATCGCGGCGCCGCTTGAAGTCTTCATCTCGGTCAGCACTTTGGTCAGGATTACCCCCATCTGTCCCTTGTCCTGATTGGCCAGGCCCAGAGAGATATCCTTCAAAGAGCTTTGCGAGGGAAAAATAAAACCCGTCATGATCATCATAAAAACGGGCATGATCATGAAAAAAACCAGCTGCATCCGGTCGCGGGAAAAATCCAGCAGGTCTTTGCGGGCCATCCGGAAGCTGTCAATGAAAATTTGTCCGAACTTTTTCATATTAATATAAGGAGTTAATTATCTGATCCGGGACCGGCCACCCATGAAATGGCGGCCTCGGGCCGAAGGTATATTATTATGGGTTTCCTCGCGCATGACCCGGCCGGTCAAAGAAAGAAAAACGTCTTCCAGGGTAGCATTCGGCTTATTACAGCGAGCTTTTAGGTCAGAAGGAGTGTCTAAGGCGATAATCCGGCCGCGGTCAATAATCGCAATGGTATCGGAAAGTTCGTCCGCTTCGGGCATAATATGGGTGGTCAAAATAACCGTCACCCCGTGGGCATGCAAATCTTTAATAAAATCCCGGATGGAGCGGGACGTCTGCGGATCCAGGCCCAAAGTCGGCTCATCCAGAAACATCACTTCCGGCTCGGTCAAAAGGGCCCGGACGATATTCACTCTTTGCTTCATGCCCGTGGAAAAAGTACCGGTCTGCTTTTTTTCCCATTTATCCATATCCAGGGCTTTCAGCCACTTAGCCGCTCTTTCTTTAATGACATTTTTTGGTAAATGATAAAGGTTACCGAAAAACATCAGATTTTCCATTGCCGTCAGCCGATCATAGAGGATGATTTTTTCCGCCACTAAACCGATGTGCTCGCGCACCAGATCCGGCTGGCTGGAAACGTCGTGTCCGGCCACGGTCGCCTGGCCGGAAGTCGGCCGCATCAAGGTGGTCAGCATCCGGATGGTCGTGGATTTACCGGCCCCATTCGGCCCTAAAAAACCGAAGACCTCCCCCTTTTTGACGTTAAAAGAGATGCTATCCACGGCGGTCAGATCCTTGAATTTTTTGGTTAGATTCTTGACTTCGATGATATTTTCCATTCGTTATAATCCCTGTTTTTTAATGGCTTCTTTAAATTTATCCACCTGTTTGACCATCCGGTTGGTGATCCGGTTCAAAAATTCGTACATCTCATTTGAGCGGACCAGACCGATTATCTGGTTTAAATGGCAGAAAACCATCAGCTGGTCGCCTTTTTTCAGGCGCAGTTTCTCGCGCAGATGGGCGGGGATGACGATCTGGCCGCGCTCTCCGACGGTCACGGTGCCGAAGATTTCCGGCTGCTTAGTCGATACCATATATTTATATTAATTTTTAAACCGTCACGTTAGTGGTCGTGTTGATGACAAAGATAATAATGGCCCAGGCGAGCAAGATAACGACCAAACCGATGACCGCCCCCGTAATTATCTTTTTCGCTTTCTCTCCCGCTTCGGCGCTCGTCGGCACCAGCAGTGTTATGCCGCCGATAATGATCATAATCACCGCGATTAAGCCAAGCAGACCCAGGACCCACTGGAGGATGTTTAAAACGCTGGCCTTGAGATCAGCCGTGCCAAGACCCAGGGTACTGCCGACATTCTCAATAGAAAGCGGCGTTTGGGCCAAAACGGCAAGAGGCAAGACGCAAGCGATAGCCATTGTGGCGATTAAAGCGATTTTTTTCATGGTTTTTTGCTTGATTTTATTAAGTATGAAAAGTATGCAATTACATACTTATCCACATTATATCATCGCCCTTTTTGAGAGTCAAATTTTAAAGGGAAGGTTATCCCCTATTCTTGACTGTGCCGCTATTTAGCCGCTAAATACCAAATCACAAATTCCAAGTTCCAAACAATACCCAAATTCCAAATTCGAAATCCAAAACTCTAACGATCCATTTTTTTAATACAAAAAAACGCCTCTGGGGCGTGTTTTGAATTTGGATATTGGAATTTATTTCAATCGTTCGGATAAATCACAAGCATCACCTTCTGACCCGTCTCCCTTGTTCATTTCCTTCCGCTTTAAGCTCATTGATAGCTTCTTTTAAGATTTTCATGGCTTCATCTTCAAATTCCGGATGTAGTTCCAGCCACTTTTGCGAAGCATCGTAATTCAAATAGCTGACTGACCATTCTACGGTCTTAAGATTGACCATATACTCTTCCGCTTCCTGAAGAGAAAAGCCTCCTTCCGTCAGGTCATGTGTAATATCAGCCCTTTGCTCCTCTAAGCTCAAATTACCCTCACAATTATATTCTTTTCCATTGACAATGTAGGATTCCCGATACCCGGCGGGAAAACTAAATACGCCACCACCGCATATATAGCCTTCGGGCAGCTTGTCTTTAAGGGCCCAATCACTTACATCAACATTCATAATGATACTCACTCTAATCGGCTTACGGACTAAGAAATCTCTTTCTTTCTCCGGCATAATTGAGGATATTAAAGATTAATTCGGATAAATCACAATCATCGCCTTTTTTCCATTCATTATATCCCCGTCGTTCCAGTCATGCACCGCATTCATTAAAATATCAGGGGAATATTGGTAATTTTCACCTTTGCGCGTGCCCGGATCATTGGTAATGATCATACCCTTGGTCCAGCCGCGCACCACCACCATGTGGTATATGGGCCCCGGCGTTTTGAAATTCGGGTTTTTTAACTCTCTTCCCGCGGTCGGCAAGATCACCGGTCGGCCGGCATAGACCTGCTGTTTTATATCCTCAAGCGTCGGATCCCAAACCACGTCCACGCGCTTGTAGCCCCACATATCCTTGGCCAACTGGGCCGTTTCTTCCGCATCCGTATCTTTGTAAAAACCCAGATGCGCCATTTCATAATCCACAATCTTTTGCAGCTCCTCTTTGGCAATTTGTTTGGTAAAAGTCTTTTTTTGCCAGTAATAATGGACGGTCAAAATCGCCGCTTCTTCGCAGGATTCGTTATCCTGCTCGGTCCATTCCGCAAACGGCGACTGAGTGGTAAAAGGCACGACTAGATTGAATTCAGACGGTAAAACGGGCGGCGCGGCGTTAAGGTTATTATTCACCGACAAGTTAATATTTTGATTCTGATTGACCGCTGCGTTAGTATTTTGATTTATCCTTGTATTGATATTTTCCAGAGGAGTCGGTTCTGGCAGGGGTTCGGCCACGAAATTCTCCCATAATTCCGCGATCTGGTGCCGGCCGAAATAAAAAAGACAGGCGAGTGTTAGGATTAATAACAATATTATTATTTTCTTCTTCATTTTTTTTACAGCCAGTCTTTCTTTTGAAAATACCGCGCCAGAACATATACCGATGACACCATTAATATTATGGATATATAGAAACCAGTTCTTTCATGCAAAATGGGGATGTATTCGAAATTCATGCCAAAAATACCGGCGATCAGACTGGGCACCAAGATTAGAGCGCCCCAGGAGGTGACTTTCTTCATGGTCACGTTCAGGTTATTGGAAATGGCCGAGAGATGAATCTCAATGGTCGAAGTGATGATATCCCGGTAGGTGGTCATCATTTCGATCAGCTGGACGATCTTCAGGGATAGATCGCGGAAATCCCCTAGTCGTTCCTCGTCGAAAAATTTTACATACTGCCTTTCTATCCCCATGACGACCTCGCGGTCAGCGATCAGGGCCCGGTTCAGATAGATCAGGCTTTTTTTTACTGTAAAAGTTAGGTTCATCACGTTCCGGCTGTTTTTATAGTCAAACATATGGCCTTCAATATTTTCCAAATCGTCGCTGATCTTTTCCACGTTATCAAAAAAACTGTCCACCACTTCTTCCAGGATGGCTAAAAGCACGTTAGTAATACCGCCCTTAAAAACCCGCAAATTACGCAATTCATTGTAGGAATGGACTTTTTCAAGAGCCAGGCACGGGCCGCGATGCAGGGTTATGATATCGTTCCGGTCTTTAGAAACAAATATTAACAAAGGATGAGCGTGGATAGATTTATTGCTAGCCACGGGGAAACCTAAAAAAATGGCCGAGTAATCATCCTGCTGGAACAGAGTCGGCCTTTGCGAGGGCTTAAACCATTCTTTTATCTCCGGGATGCCGGTCCCGATCAGTTCGGCAACAAATTTTAAATCCTTTTCCGTCGGATCTTGAAAATCCGCCCAGATCAGATCATCCTTGTGGATATCCTCCAAGCCTGCTTCCCGGATGGTTTCTTTTTCGAAAATGAGAACACAATGGGACATCAGTTTATATTTAATCACTCTTATTATAGAACAAAATCTCCTATTCGACCACCACGCCGCTTCGGCCCAAAAGCCCCCAGTTCCAAAGAAAACTGCTCAAGGTAAAATACTTTTCCCCGGAAAGCGGGTCTAAAGTAATGATTTTGCTCGGATTTTCGGCCGAACCGATAAAACCGACAACCACCCGGGTGTGCTCGCCGCTGACGGCCACCACGTTGCCGCCGGCGGGCGTCTTCCAGTCAATCCTGGCTCCGGAACCGGCCGTGCCCCAGACGATCACCGGATTGCCTTTCTTGATCTCCGCGGTCAAATCGGAGATATTCCAGCCGGTAAAATCATAAGCGCTCCGGTATTGATCGGCGGCTCTGGTGATCGGATCCCAATAGACTCCGTAGCCGGTCGAAGGCTGGTGGCCGTCAATGTCGCCGACAAAAGCGACGTTAGGATTACCCCAGACGCCCCCTGATTTCGGCGTGGGGTCAAAGCCGATATAATCTATAATCGCGGCCTCCGAAACGCTCACCCCTCGGTAGGCCAAGGCCATGACCAGGGTGGCGGTCTCGCAGCTTAAATTATGCTCCTGCCGGTGGAAGGGAACGGCCAATTTCGTCAGGGAAAGCTCGGTGGTAAAGTTTGTTTTATAGTCTTCTTCCGAATCAAAACCCGACAAGCTTTTCACTCCCTTGGATATCGTGAGATGATAGGTCGTATTAAAAGCTAAGGAAGCCTTTGGCTTAAAAGTCAATGTCTCCCCTGACCACAAAAAATCTCCGGCAGCCGCCGGCTCAAGGGAAAAATGACTTTGGGCCGATGTTTTATCCACTGCCTGGTTAAAAGTGACGGAAAAAGAATGACTGACGGAAACGCCGGCGGCGCCATCAGCCGGAGAAAAACGAGCGATTTCCACCGGGCCGATCGTTTTAAAAGTATGCGTGGCGTCTTCGGTGAAATATCCGCCCTTGAGAGTCTTTAAGCCCCGGCGGATCAAAACTTTATAGTCGGTGTCTTTGGCGAGTGTCGCTTCTTTCAAAACAAAGGTTTTTTGATCTTCGGTCCGCCAATCGCCTGATAAAGCCGGCGTGATGGAAAGGCTCTCTTTGAAAGAAGCAGTTTCCACCGGCTCGTTAAAAACCGCGGTGATCTCGGCGTTTAAGCCGACATTTTCTCCTTTCGGGGAAAAGCCCGAAAGAAAGGGAGCCTCCCGGACGGCAAAATTGCCGGTCCAAATACTTTCCGGCTCGGCCCGGAAACCCGCCTCATTTTTCTGATAAAAATTCCGGATTTTTTTCTGCCAAACAGATAACTGATAAGTCTGGCCCTGGGAAAGCAAGCTTTTAGGCTTTAAAGTGACGGTTTTTCCCTCTTCGCTTAACAGAGTGTCATAATCAACAGCCGGCAAAAAACGATATTCGTATTCTGCCAGGTTGGCCGGTTTTTTATCCAGGGTTATTTTGAATTCTTGGTCTGCCCTTATTTCCCCAACAACTTCCGGGGTCAGGGATTTGATTTTCGGCACACTTTCCGTGGTAAAAGTATAGACATATTCCCGGGCCGGCAACAAGCTCGGCAAAACGGATTTCACATTTGAAACCCTCACTTGGTAGGTGGTGTCCGGCCAAAAGTTAAGCTCCGGGGTAAAAACCACGGTCCGCGAAAAATGCTGGCCGATGATCATATTCTTATAAGCCACCTCGCCCGTTACCGCCGGTTCAATGGTGATATTTACTTGGCGGGCGACCGGCCAGTCAAACTGGATCTCCAGCGGTGAATCAACTTTCAACCTGCTTTCCTCCTTGATCACGACCAGGGTGGGTTTTAGCGGCTGATTGATAAAAATAAAAACAAAAAGCGGCAAAACAATCACTAGGCCGGCCAAGATAAAAAAACGAAAAGCCCCTTTTGCTCTCTTTATATTTTTTACCCCTTCCTCCATAATTTTATGACTTTCCCTTTTTCCCCAGAACTTCCCGGTATAGTCCCTCAATCTCTTTCGCCACCCTCCCCCAATCAAAGGTCAGGGCTTTTTGCCGGCCAGCCGCCCCCATCATTTCTCTTTTTTTCTGGTCACAGGCCAAATCAATGATTTTTTCCGCCAAAGCCAGGGGATTTTCTTTGGGCACTAAATATCCCTGGCGGCCGTCTTCCAGAATGGAATTATAACCCCGGATATCCGAGGCGATGACCGGCTTGCCCGAGGCCATCGCTTCCAAAAGAACGATGCCGAAACTTTCGCCCATGGTGGCCGGCGAACAGTAAACATCACAGGAGGCATAATACCGGGGCAGATCGGCCCTTGAAACAAAACCCCGGTAATCCACTCTGGGCCGCAGAACGGAAGGCAGGGATAAATGGTAAAACGTCCGCAAAAATCCATTGCCCACCACGATCAGGCGGACATTGGTGATCTTTTGATAGATCAGAGGGAAAGCCCTCAACAAATACTTAAAACCCTTGCGGGGGTCCATTCTGCCCACAAATAATATCTTGAAATCGCGGCTATTTTTATATCCTTCCAAGGGCTCCACTTCGGGAGAAAACCGGGTGGTGTCCACGCCGTTGGGGATTATCCGGTAATCACCGGGCAGATACCGGGTGATGTATTCCCGCGCGGAAGACGAGACCGCGATCAAGCCGGAAAGACGATCAAAAAAAGGCTTGGCCTGATTCTTTAAAGTCTCCAAAATATAGCTTCCCTCGCTGTAGGTATGGAAAGTGCCGACTTTGGGGGCTTTTAAATATTTCAAAGCCATTAAAGGCAGGATCGGGTCAATCGGCTGATGGATATGGATAAGATCAAATTTTTCCTTGCTTTCAATTTCCTCCAACTGTTTTTTTAAGGAAAAACCGACCGTCATGTTGTTGAAGGCGCCGTTTATCGGAATCGTCAAGTCGCGGCCGATCCGATAGACACAACGTCCATAATTATCGTCCAAACCGGTAAAATTGGCGGTGATGATGACGACTTTATGCCCTAATTTTTCCAGCTCTCCGGAAAGAGCATGGACATGCTCCGCCACCCCTCCCTTGATCGGATAATAACTTTGCGTGACAATCGCTATTTTCATAAATAATTAATTTTAAAACTATCCAAAGTATCTAAAAAAGGATAGTTTTAAAGGATTAACTTAAAAACCTAAATCGATAGTCTGAAAGGCCTCGCCCGTGCCGAAATTCAGGGAAAAGCCGCTATCTTTCTGGCCGGTTTCAAAGACCAGATAACTGGCGGAATAGGAAGGGGCGCTTCCCCCGGGCAAATTATAGCCGAAAAGCGAAAACTCCCGGCCTTGGCTGTTTTTAAGCTTGATCTCTGTTCTCAGCCAGGAAGAGATGTCAACAATGTTGCCTCCGGTTATCCTTTCCAGATACAGTCCGACCAGCGTCTGGCCGCTGCCTGCCTCCATCTTT
Organism: Patescibacteria group bacterium; assembly: GCA_041649715.1. GTDB lineage: Bacteria > Patescibacteriota > Patescibacteriia > JAXHNJ01 > JAXHNJ01 > JBAZMP01. The sequence continues at coordinate 338,345 of JBAZMP010000001.1, read as the reverse complement.
TCAAATACGCTTGACTTGTCAGCGGTCAAGACCTTAAATTCAATGTTTCTGTAGGTGACGGCCTTATTTACCTGAATGCTCCCCGTCTTGAGACTGATGTTAAGATTTACGGCTGGCGTGTTCGTGTTTTGATTGACCGACGCATTAGTGTTCGCGGTTAAATTGGTATTCTGGGAGGCGGAATTTTTGTTCTGCCCAAAAGGGAAAATCCCCGGATAAAACCAAAACAAGGCCAGCAATCCGGCTACCACCACGATAACGATTAAGCCTAATATTATATATTTTTTCATGGGATTTCCTCCTTCTTTATTTGATGCCATATATATTATAAATTAAATTTTGCCTTAAAACAAGCGGAAAATAAAGGTTTCTGGCACCCATAAATTTATAATTTTCCCGGCCCTAAAGGATTATAGCCGCCGTTTATCTCGACAAGATCGCCGTAGGAATCCCCGTCCGTGTCCTTCTTGCTGTTGTCCGTGCCGTATTTTTGCTCCACGACGTAATTCAGGCCGTCCTGATCCGGATCAAGGGTAAAATAATAAAAGATGGCGCTCAATTCATCGGCGCTGAAACTTGCGCAGCCGGCCGCGTTAGCCGCCGCCTTTTCGTAATCTCCCCTTATCAGTCCGGCGGGAAAATAGAAAGAGGCGTCAGCATGTTCTTTTAAATAGCAGAGAGCCAGGGCCTGGATATCGGCCGGTGGGATCGTGATATTCTTGTTTCCGGCCTGATTACTGATATTACTGATATTTTCATTTTCAGAAGGGGCGCCGAAATATTTGTTGTATAAAATATAACCGCCAAAAACCAGCCCCGCCAGGATGATAACGCCTAAAATAACCAGGATTATCTTCTTGCCCTTGCCGGAGCCGCCTTCCATCACTTCATCCAATAGCTCCTCGGGAAGTCGCGAGCCGACCGCCGTATTTTTTTCGGCCGGCAGATTAGGCGGGGCGGGCGATTTTGGTGTCACCTCGAACATATCAAGCGGGTCGGATGATTTTGGTGTTGTTTCGAACATAATCATTTATTATATTAGTTGTTTATAATACTTATATCTGGTACCGCCTACGGGATTCGAACCCATGTTTCGTCCGTGAGAGGGACGCGTCCTGGACCGGGCTAGACGAAGGCGGCTAAATTTGAATCTAAGGCAATTTTCCGCCGGGCTTGACCAGTTTTTTTAAAAAGGCAAAGGCGGTAAAAAAATACTAAAATTTATCTTTTAATACGAAAAATTAGACGATTTAATACTTCCTCCAGGCCATACATTTTGGGAAGAACCTTTTTTAATGAATTGAGTTTGGAAAGCCGGTTATTTCCGCTCCTTGAGCACGACCAGAATACCGCCCAAAAAGGAGACGACCGCCATTTCCAGATAAAAATACGAGGAAAGATAAACTTGCTGGCCGGAGATTTCGGTTACCACGCCAAAAATGGCGCAGATAAAACCAAACCACCACAAAGACTCGGCCAAGACACGATAAGTAAGTTTCAACTTATTCACCTCCTTTCGAAAGATTTTATTTTAAATATTTCGCGACTAATTCGCTAATTTCCGCCAGTCTCATGGCGTAACCCCATTCATTGTCATACCAGGCGACCACCTTCACTAAATTACCGCCTAAAACATCGGTCAGGGAGAGATCGACAATGGAAGAATAAGGATTGCCCTTATAATCCATGGAGACCAATTCCTCGTTAGAAACACCCAATATCCCTTTTAAACGGGCGCTTTTCGCCTCTTTAATGAACAACCGGTTTACCTCCTCTTTGTTCGTGGGTTTTTTAACCTCGCAGACAAAATCAACAATGGAAACGGTGGCCGTCGGCACCCGAAGGGACAAACCATCCAATTTTCCCGCTAATTCCGGTATCACTTTGGCCACCGTTTTGGCCGCTCCGGTCGTGGTCGGGATGATATTTAAGGCGGCCGCCCTCGCCCGCCGCAAATCCTCGTGGGGCAAATCCAGCAGGCGCTGATCGTTGGTATAACTGTGGACCGTGGTCATCAACCCCTTTTCCACGACGAATGAATCGTGCAGGACTTTTACCACCGGGGCCAGGCAATTGGTGGTGCAGGAAGCGTTGGAAATAATGTGGTCAGTGTCCGGCTTGTAATCTTCTTCGTTGACCCCTAAAACAAAGGTCTTTATCTCGCGGCTCTTGGACGGGGCGGAAAGAATGACCTTTTTGGCGCCGGCGGACAAATGAATCGTTGCCTTTTCGTAATCAGTGAATAGCCCCGTGCATTCTAAAACAATGTCTACCCCTAAATCACGCCAGGGCAATTTAGAAGGATCCTTTTCGGCCAAAACGCGGATTTTCTTGCCGTCAACCGATAAGCTGTTCTCATCATAATTGACTTCATGATTATAAATGCCGTATGACGAGTCGTATTTTAAAAGATGGGCCAGGGTTTTAACATCGGTCAGATCGTTGACCGCCGCCACTTCCAGATTTTTCTTTTCCAATAATATTTTTAGAACCGGCCGGCCGATCCGGCCGAAACCGTTGATCGCGATCTTAACGGGCATATGGTTATATTTTAATGAATTATTCTCTATTGAAAATCCTTGGCCATCCCCTTGGACAGGAATAGGGCGATTTTATCGGCGACCACTTTTTGGACCGCCCCGATTGAAGGCTCCAAGACCTTGCGCGGGTCATATTCTTCCTTGCTTTTGTTTAAAGTCTCCCTCAACTTATCGGTAAAAGCCAGTCTTAGCTCCGTATCAATATTGATGATCCGGATGCCGTTTTTTATCGCGGCGGTCAGGTCGATCTCCGGCAAGCCTGAGGCGCCGTGCAAAACCAGAGGAACTTGGGGAATCTTTTTATGAATATCTTTTAATCTTTCCTGATCGATCTTGGGCACGCCCTTCCTTAACTTGTAGATCCCGTGGACATTGCCGACCGACACCGCCAGCGTATCAACTCCGGTTTTTTTGACAAAATCCGAGGCCTCGGCCGGATCAGTCATATACGACTCCTTGTCCGAAACGACTACCCAATCTTCCGAACCCTTCACCCGTCCGAGCTCCCCTTGGGCCCAGACGCCTTTTTTATGGGCATAATCCACGGCTTGTTTGGTCAGCGCGACGTTCTCATCGTAGGGCATAGCCGAGGCGTCAATCATGATCGAGGAAAAACCGGCGTTAATGCATTCGGCCACTGAATGAAAAGTGCGGCCGTGATCCAGATGCAGCGCGACCGGGACATTAACGGCCGCATTCTTGGCCAGTGTTTCAACAATATGGGTAATCGGCTTCAAACCGGCGTACTCGATCGTCTTTTCGGAAACCTGGATAATAATCGGCGCCTGCTGATCGACTGCCGCGTTTATTATCCCTAAAGTCACCTCCAAATTGGCGGTATTAAAAGCGCCGACGGCGTACTTATTTTTTTTGGCGTGCTCAACCAGCGATTTTAAAGAAACAATCATGGCGGCTTATCTCCTTTCTATCTTTTTATGACTGATATTTTTTATTATTTTTATAAGTTTATCGGCTTGAAGCGAAGCGTTGCCCACCAAAACACCCTGGAAAAAACTGCCGTCGGCATAATCATTTACGTTCGTCTCGTTGACGCTGCCGCCGTAAACGATCTTTATGTTATTATCAACCACGCTTTCGGGATAACTGTCGATCAGGGCCTGCCTGACGATCAGGGCGACTTCCCGCGCCTGGGCGGGATGACAGGGCTGACCGGGATAAATCGACCAGACCGGCTCATAAGCGATGATAATCCGCTCATGCGGAAACAGAGGATTGACGTAGCGCAGAGCTTTCTTCACCTGGTCGGCGATCACCATGGCCTGGACCCCTTCGCGCCGCTGTTCCTGTGTCTCGCCGACGCAGACAATCGGGATCAGGCCGTTCCGGACGGCGGTCACCGTTTTCCGGTCGACTATCTCGTCGTTTTCCCCGGTGTAAAGCCGACGCTCGGAATGCCCGATAATGACGTACCGGCAGAAGAATTCCTTGAGCATATTGACGGAAATCTGCGAGGTGTAATTGCCCGTTAACTCCCAAAAAGCGTCCTGCGCCCCGAGCTCGATCTTTGAAGCGATCAGTAATTGCCTGGCCCGGTCCAGATAGACGGAAGAGGGACAAACAACAATATGGCACTTGTGGTGGAAATTTTTCAGCTTTTCGCGCAATTCAATGATCAATTCTTCAGTTGACTGATAAAGAAGATTCATCTTCCAGTTGGCAATGACCAGGGGAGAAACAGAAGATTTTTTGCCTTTGATTTTCTGAATCATGGGTAAATTCGTAAAATGCCGCCCTCGGCCGCACCCCGTCGATCGGAATGATGGCTTTAAAAGAGGTCTATTCGTCAAGTCCTTAAGAAAACTTGGGAAAAAGGCGGCGTAATCAGTCTTTAATATACAATATTTTTCAATGATTGTAAATCAGGTTTGAGCCGGATCGACCGGAAGGCTTTCAGGATTTGGCGGGCTATTTTCAGGTTTTTTTGCCGCTTCTTCCGGCCCGCCCTGGGGAAGCGATGAGTCCGGATGGAGAAGTTTAAAAAGATTCTCGTCCTTATTAAGTTTTTCAAAGTCAGGCAGCTCTTTCGCTTCAGCCAACCCCAGAAATTTCAAAAAATCAAAAGTCACCTGGTAATAATGGGTCATTTTCGCCTTGTCTTCAATCGCTTCTATCAGGCCCTTGATCATCAGGTTGCGCAGAATAAGAGCGCAGTTGACGCCCCTGATGACATCCAGATCGGCCTTGGTGATGGGCCCCCGGTAAGCGATGATGGTCAGGGTTTCCAGGGCCGGACGGGTCAGTTCGCCGGTTTGCTCGTCTTTGAGATACTGCCGGACGATCTTTGAGTTGTCCGGAGAAGTCGAAAGCTGATATTTTGTCCCCAGTTGCATCAGCGTTATTCCGCGTTCGCTTCCGTTCATCTCGGTTTTTAGATCTTCAAGAGCGGTCTCCACTTCCCCTTTTTCGGCCGCCAAAAGTTCGGCGATCTTGGTTGAAGAAAGCGGCCTTAAAGAAACAAAGAGTAGGCTTTCGATTTTTGTTTTTAAACTCATGTTATTGATGGATTAATTTTTTTAATGTTAATATCACAAAAAATACTGTTTTGGCAAACGGCGATGTCCCGCTGCTTGACCAGCTCCAGCAAAGCCAGAAAGGTAACGATGATTTCCGTCCGGGATTTGGCTTCTTTGATCAAATTCTTGAAATTGAGGCCTTCGCTTTGGAAGATAAATTCCTTGATCTGGCTGATCTTCTCGCGGATAGAAATGGTCCGGTGCATCGCCTGTCTGGGAATCTCGATAATCGGCTCGATCTCACGTAAAATCGCCCGAAAAAAATGTCCCAGATCCCGGACGGTGATGTTTTCCGGCGGAATGAAGACGGGGATGATCAGACGGCTGGTCTCCCGGTAAAAACAGAACCTTTTTTTGAGGATCATCTTATGGATGACCCTGGAGGCCTCGTAAAAAAGCCGGTACATCTTAAGCTGCTGTTCAAGCTCGCTGCCTAAGTCTTCCTCGTCGGGCGACAAATAGGGCAACAAGGCCCTTGATTTAATGAACAAAAGCTTGGCCGCCACCACCAGAAAATCCGCCAGCTCTTCGGGCGGGATGGACGTATTCTGGTCCAGAATCGCGATATACTGTTCGGTAACGGTTGATAAGGACACCTGGGTAATTTCCAGTTTCTGCTCCTCTATTAGCTGAAGCAATAAGTCCAGCGGCCCCTCAAATTGTTCGATCTTAATTTTGTACATGGCAAGATATTTTTAACGTGGCCATTTTGGAAAAACGATGCCGACGCAGCTTATTAAGGCCGGAAGTGATGCCGGGATTTTTTGTTCAGCCGGCTAAGGCGGATGGCTTGGTACATGCCAAGGTCTTTTTAAAATACGCCCGGGCTCTCCGGCCGTAGCGCGCGGGCAGGCTCGAAAAACCGGCCCCGCAGATTTTCAACTTTTCCCTCATTTTTCCCTTTATTTTTTCTTTTTTACCTGCAATTTAAGGTCCGAGGCCTCCCCCACGTCACCGGTGATCGGTTTTTCAAACTTGATGTAATCCTTCAGTTTAAACCTTAGGCTTTCCGTGAAACTGCCCGCCCCGAACAAGGCTTTCTGCGCCTTGGCCAGCGATTTGTCCATGACGATGGAGATCTTATAGAGGCTGCCAAAGGGGGTGATGGCGCCGGGTTTTATCCCAAGCTTGGTCTTCATCTCATTTTCTCTTGCGATGCTGATCTTCTTCGCCTTTAAAAGACCTTTCAGCTTGGGGATGTTCAGCCGCCGGTGAGCCGGCAAAACCACCAGATAATAATCTTTGTCCGCTTTGACAAAGAGCGTCTTGCCGATTTCAGCCAGCTTGGTTCTGGTCGTCTGGGCGAGATCGTAGGCGGTAAATACCGTTTTATGCTTTAAGATCTCGAATTTAAGCTTGTTTTTTGTCAGATAATTTTTAATTTTAGCGGGGATGGACATAGATTTGAGATAGTTATTGATTAATAATGCCTTCTTTCGGCCGGTTGTGCCGCCGCTGCAGCCAAATGATCAGAATGATGAACGTGAGGGCAAAACAGCCCAAGATGACATAAACGCCGATCTCGCGGTAATGGCGAAAAAGGAAAAGGGCGAAGGCGATAAACAGATGAGAGGCCACGACCAGGACCGAAATGTAATAAGCCCTTTTCAGGATCTTGGACTGGCTTTTGACCGGTTTTTTTCGGCCGGCCAGATACAAAATCAAGGCGATGACCAGAAGAGGGGCAACTATCGCCAAAAACAAGAACAGACGGGCCGCCTCATACTTGATCGTCTCACAAAGGATCAGGTTGGCCCGATGGCAATCCTGATAATAGGGGTTGAAAAAACGGGGCAGATCGAGCATTGTTTTTTCATAAAGGGTGATGAGAACGACCGTCAGAAGCACGCCGAAAAAAATGCTCCAGGAGTATATTTCGTCTTTTTTCTTTTTCTCCATTTTGGATTTTTCCTCGGCCGCCTTCTTTTCCGGGATGTAATATTGGACCATAGATTATTTTTTATTTAAATTGTTAATGGCCGCGGGTTTTAAGGCCCGATTTTTCCGGTATCTTGACTGCCAGACCAGGGTCAAAACCGGCAGGGCCAGGAAAACGGCCAGGGGCAGCAAAAAGGTAAAGAGCCAGATCAGACTATCAGAGGAAAGAAATTCGCTGGAACTGTAACCGCCGGAAATCAGGCTGCGGGGCAGTTCGGCCAGACCGTATGGACTGCCTAAAAAGGCGAGAATGATCACGGCCGCAACCAGATAATATACCGCCGTCACTCCTATCTGAACGATCCAGGCGATTATCCGCCAGGCCCTACTCTTTGCCTTAAACTGGACCAGCGTAAAAATAACAAAGGCCAGACCCAGGGGCGAAAAAATACCGATGGCAAAGATAAAAACCGTGTACAGGCTGACCGCCAAAAGGAACATAAGGATAACTTCAAGATTCAGCCAATCATACTGACTGCCGCTGATCACTTTCTTATTGTCGCTGGCGTCCCGCGGGAACAGATCCTCGCTCATCTGGAAATAGGTCATTTGCCGGGTCAGCTTGGTCAAAAAATATTTGTCCCGGGAGGGGGAAAGCAAGGGATCGCCCTGGTCATTCGCCGCCCAATCTTCGATAACGCTTTTTTTCACCCAATTGCCGTAAGCGGTGGTGAAATTCGCCAGTGTCTTTTTATGGTCGGCCAGAATATAAAGCTCCACGCTCACCTGCGAAGGATAGTAAGGATAAATGGCGCTATCGACGGCCGGACCGGTGCTTGTATCCTCCAAAATATAGGGGCTGTTGGTATTCAGGTTGTTATTCGTATTGGTATTGGTTTTTTTAGTGATAGATTCCGTAACGACAGAAGAGATTTTTAAAGGGTAAACCAAATTTTTGGCCTTAAACGTCAATTTGAGCGGGGTGGCGTGGCCCTCCCTTAGATCAGTGGTGGCGGCCGTACCGGCCAGGGCGGTGGTGTCGATCTTCAAGGCGACAAAGTACCAGTTATTGGTAATGTAACTGTTAAAAATATATTCACTGCCGGCGGGATACGGATAACCGTTGTCGTTCAGCCACTTAACTAAGGCCTGGCTATCAGTAGAGGTCAGCGTCGTGATATCGTAATAATCGACTTTTTTGGTCTCGACCACGCTTACATCTTGAGTGACATTCCGGGTCGAGCCCAAGCCCAGTTCGGACGCACCGTAATAATTATAATAATTGCCTTGTGTCAACTCCGAAACAGCCGTAAACAAAGTATCCGATCCCTTGGTTATCTCCGGCTGGTTCGGCACGGGAATTATCCAGGCAAAATCTTTGGCATTGCCCTGGAACTTAACCGACAAGACCATGGTTTCCGTCTGGGTGCCGCCTTCGTACAAAATGACCGCCCGCTGGTCGGATTCATACATGTAATAATCTGGCATCGGCACAATCATCCCGTCGGCGGAAGTTTTAATCGGCACCAGGATCAATAATAAGCCGAAAATAATGATGATTTTTTTCATTTCTTTTTTCCCTTTGTGTTAATTTTAAAAGGAAGCTGCTGCTGTTCCCCTAACATTTTCTTGGCTGTTCTTTTGCCTTTGGCGGTCAGGCTTATCTCGTCGATAAACCATTTGTGGGGCGTCCTCCGGCCGTAGCCGACGAGCATTTCCTTGTCTATCAGGCGCTCCGAAGACTTGGTAATGATATTCTGAATATCCTCTCTTTTCGGCTTGTTTTTATATGAATAATAAAATTTCTCAAACCCTTTTCGGCTCATTTTTTTGCCGCGGTTTAGGTAGGCCGTGATAAGAATATATTTCTGTAATTTTGAGATGTTCACGACTATTTTGTAAATATTAGTCAAACAAATTCCAAATTCCAAGCACCAACTTTCAATGATCAAATGACCAAAACACCAGATAGTTTAAAAAGTTTGAAATTTTGGTCATTGGAATTTATTTGGAACTTGAGATTTGTAATTTGAAATTTATAATTAGCAATATTCTAAAATTATTTTGTTTAATTTTTCAGTTTCTTAATATATGCCTCTTTAACCTGACTCTCAGGTAACTCCGACGGTGCTCCCATCATTAAATCTCGGGCATCGGCGGTCTTGGGGAAAGCGATCACTTCCCGGATATTCGGCTCGCCGGCCAATATCATGACTAACCTGTCTAAACCCGGGGCGATGCCCGCGTGCGGCGGCACGCCGTAGGAAAAAGCCTCCAGCATATGGCCGAAGCGCTCCTGGATCTCTTTTTCGTTCAGACCCAAAATTTGGAATATTTTGTACTGTAAGGAAGCCTCGTGGATTCTGACACTCCCGGTACCGATTTCAAAACCATTTAAAACTATATCATAGGATTGCGCTTTAACTTTTTTTGGCTCTTTATCTAATAATTCAATATCATCCTCGACCGGCATAGTAAAAGGATGGTGGGTGGAAACCCACTTTTTTTCCGTCACGCTTTTTTCAAAAAGCGGAGGATTCAAAACCCAGGCAAAAGCCAGTTCGTTATTGTCTTTTTTATTCTTCCGCAGATCCGGCTTGTCGCTTTTATACTTTTTCATGGACTCATCATAACTTAAGCGCGGAAAAGGAATCTTGGCGATCTTTTTCTCCGGACAGATTTTTTGGACCAGCTGAATGAACAATTCCTCGGAAAGCTTCAATATATCTTCCTGGGAGACAAAGGACATTTCCAAGTCTAATTGGGTAAATTCCGCCTGCCGGTCTCCCCTGGCGTCTTCATCGCGGAAGCATCTGGCGATCTGGAAATATTTTTCCAAGCCCGCCACCATCAGCAATTGCTTGAACTGCTGGGGGCTTTGCGGCAGGACATAGAATTGGCCGGCAAAATTGCGGGAAGGGACGATGTACTCTCTGGCCCCTTCCGGCGTGCCCTTGGTCAAAAGCGGCGTTTCAATTTCCATAAAACCGGAGGTAGAAAGCCAGTCGCGGATGAATTTGATCACTTTGTGGCGCAAGATCAGGTTCTTTTTCATTCTTTCGTGCCGCAGATCCAGATAGCGGTATTTAAGCCTTAATTCCTCGCTGGCCTGCCGCTCTTCATTTTCAATTTCAAAAGGCGGAGTCTTCGCTTTGGCCAGCACTTTCAGGCTTGTGGCCTGCACCTCTATTTCGCCGGTCGGCGAATCCGTATTGATATTTTTTAATTCGCGCTTGACTACTTTACCCTCCAACTCAATGACAAATTCCGGCCGCAATTCCCGGGCTTCTTTAAAATGCTTGTCAAAAACCACCTGGATCAGGCCTTCGCGGTCGCGCAGGTCAATAAAAACGATCGAGCCCATCCGGCGCGTCCGGTGCACCCAGCCGGCCAGCTTTATTTTTTTATCGACCTTGTCTAAGGTTTGCGAAGTGAAAATGCGGTCCATTATTTTATATTTTATTCGTTAAAATTAATAATCGTGCCGTCATTAAAAGTAATGATCGGGTAGGTCTGACTGATATTCCATTCTTTCACATAAACATGACAAACATTATTATTCGAAACCGAGATGGAGAGTTTTTTTAGAATTGGCTCAGGAAAACTGGCGTAATTAAAGAGATTGACGTCGAATTTATTTTCGTTATTGCATCCATCTAAAACAAACCATTTACGATCAGGGCTTACCCCGTTACTTGGGTTGCATATTTCTTTTTTAAAATTGAAACTGCCTTCACCGCCGACGGTCACGGCTCTTTCTTGATCCAGGTAGACAACTGTCAAAGAATTATAAGCGCCACATCCTTCCCCGCCCGGCGCCGCCACCGCGATCTGGTGCAGACTATCCCAGGACATACCGTTCCACAATGTCGTGGTTTGGCCGATCAGATCTAAATAGATCGTCAAGGGGTCGCCGGTCAAATACTGGTTGGTGACGACGTCATAGACCACCCCGTGGGTCTTCACCGGCTGGCTTTCTACCAGTCCCGGCTCGAAATGAGAGCTACTGGTATCGTATTCTCCGATTTCAACCAATATCTTTGGTTCGGTCGCGGAAAAATGCAGGGCGTAAATTCTTTCAAATTGGCTTCCGGCCAGTTTCAAAGAAAAAGCCGGCAATGATTTAAAAGACTGGGTCTGATAATTAAACAATTGAAAATCCGGATTGATACCGTATTCATAGCTAAATTCTCCGATATTCGTACCCGTGGCTTGCCTCATTTCTCCGACTTTAAAAAAAATAACACCATAAGGAGTCACCGAGCCGCGATATAATGCGATATCAAATGGAGTAACAATCTTTGTCTGTTGATTATAGGTATACTTATAGGAAAAAGAAGTGAGCTTGCCAAATTTATCGTATTCCAGTTGATAATTCTGCCATTTTTCTACTTCGCTGACCGCTGTGTTGGTATTCAAATTTTCATTGGCATTGACCGAGACATTGGCATTTAAATTAACATTTGAATTCCCATTTTCATTGGGGCAGGGCGCGAACTCGCAAGTAGGCGGCACGCGGCCAACGGCCGAGCCGTCCGAACAGAGCTTGGCCTCCATGGTGCAGGCCACTGAATTGTTCGCATTCTCGTTCCCATTCTTGATGTATTTCACGTACCCAAAAGACATGGCCGCTATTAAAAGGGCGGCGATGAAACCGAGAGTTAATATTGGAGCGAGACTTTTTTTCGGCTTCTTTTGGTTAGGCTGATTTTGTTGAATTTGATTTAACATAAATTTTATTTATTTTTTGTCTACCTTGTCTAAGGTTTGCGAAGTGAATATTCGGTCCATATTCTTTAATACTCAACAATAGTCCTGTTTATTTTTATCGTTTGACAGCGGTTATTCTGGCATGCCACTTCATACGGAACATTACCGCTATAATATACTTCCATATTATCCGGGCAGACTTTCAATTTGCAGGCGCTGTTAGAGCCAACAATTTTTTGGAAAGAACTACTATTGACCGCTACCCAAATCCCTTTGGTATAGTCCGGTTGAGAATATTGAGAACAACAAACGGTATAGTCCTTTTCTTTGTCAATCAATCGACAATCTTGCTTTGAAGAACAACTCAAACTCACCTGACCGCCGATTACACTTATTTCATTTGAATCGGAATTTTCAGTAGTCTTAGTTACTTTTATCGTTTGACAGCGGTTATTCTGGCATCCTACTTCATAATAATCATTATAAAAACATACCTCCATATTATCAGGGCAGGCTATATTACAATTATGTCGCTCGATAATTTCTTGGAAAGAACGATTATTCACCGCCACCCAAATCCCCTGAGAATAGTCGAGGCAACTACCAATGCCGCAACAATCATAATCTTTCTCTTTACCAATTAACACACAGTCAGATTTCGTGGCACAGCTTAAGCTGACCAAGCCAATGGCTGTCTTTACCTCATTTGCGCTAGCGCTATTATTTGAATTATTATTCTGATTTTCATTATTATTTAAATTTACATTAATATTAGAGTTTTCCGCCGCCTGGCTGGCATTTTTGTTTTCCCTGTCCGCCGGAACAAAATAGAAATAGCCGGCGACAATGATCGCGCCGAGCAGAACGGCGACCAAAATAAGAATGGCCAGCAAGCTGGTTTTTTGAGGGCGTTTTTCCTTTGGCGGATTAATTTGAGGTTGGTTTGGCATTTATTTTTTTCGACTATTTAATATAATTATTCCTTTGACCCTAAAATAGCGAAATAATCGTCACTTGAATAAACTTCGGTTATAGTTCCGGTAGTCGTATTAATCACTATCAAATCATTACCGCCGGATCGCAAAAGAACATTATTGTCATCTATTCTAAAAAGGGAGTCTAAATATTCGGCTTTGTATATTATTTCTTCGGTAATTTTATGATCGATTAAAGTAAATTGATGCAAAACTGAATTATGAGTCCGCAAAATAAGCTTATTGTTTGATAGCCAAACTATTTCGTAAATTCCTGACATATCATTACTCTCTTTTTTGTCTAATAACTGGCCGGTCTTTGTCTCATAGATGCAAACTCCCTGATTACCACTAATGGCAAAATAATTTTCGTCCGGCGAAAAATCAATGGCATAAAAAAGGGAAAGTGCGGGATTAATCAAGCGAAATTCAGTATCTGATAACTTGCCGATTTCCAGGTAATAATTAACCTCATTTTCCTTTTGTGAAACTGTGTAAACATATGTCTGAAGAGGAGTAAAAGCCGCAGGAGCGAGAGTCAGTTTTAAGGGCAGAATGGTTTCTTTATCAGTGACAAGATTTTTAACAATGCTATTTTCTCCTTTTCTGAATGAAACATATTGCCCATCCGGAGAAATTTTGCCCACTCCATAAGTATTTTCTTTGGAACACGGACCATCTGTACACACCCCGCCAGTCGTAATAAGTTTTTCATTTTTACCATTGGTCTCAGAAACATACAAGGCCCAATTTCCGTCAGTATCTTTTTTATTATATAACATGTGATTACCTTTTGGCGCCGGTATTTCATTTTCGCTATTTTGAGGTTGATTTGGATATTCCGTCCATTCTTTAATCTCTTTATTGGCAATATTAATACTCTTTAATTTAGCGGTATAATTTTGAATCATCCAGAATTCGCCCGATAAAGTGGGGGCGCTATTTCCCAAATTATTAAAGCTACTTGGGCAGACCTCCTCCCAAATTCTCAAGCATTTCTGCTTAGCTTCGCACCAAGAATAGCCGGCCGAACCTTTGCAGCCGTGCTCATCTTCATCTCCGCCTAAAAGCTGGCTGGTGTTCTGATTTTCATTAGAATTGGAACTGACCGCCACCTGATTGGTGTTTTTATTCTCCCTGTCCGCCGGAACAAAATAGAAGTAGCCGGCGATAATGATCGCCCCGAGCAGGACGGCGATCAAAATAAGAATGGCCAGCAAGCTGGTTTTTTGAGGGCGTTTTTCCTTTGTCGGATTGGGTTGAGTTTGATCTTCCATATTATTTTAATACTAATATTCTCATTCCTTGCAATCCTGCGGGCAATTACAGATATTCTCGCCTTTACCGCATTTGCCATTCCCGCAACGGACGCAATCCATACCGCCAGGAAGACCGGTACAAGCAATGTCTCCCTTATAGAAATCAACTGTTAATAGAAGTGGTTTTGTGTCTTGCGCCGTATCTATCATCCTATATGGGCGGACTGGCTTTAAAGACCCGCAGCACTTCTTGAACTTACCAGTAACGGAAATACTCCCGCCTTCTTTGGCGCAATCTGATTCAAAAGTAAATATGTCGCTTACACTCCACTTATTTTTCTGGTAAAAATAGCCGAAAAAGAAAGCCGCGACTAACAAAACAAGAATGACAAGAACAATGATCACAATTTTCTTTGATTTATTATTTTTCTGATAACCAGGGGGGTTGAAAATTGTTTCAGGCATGGTAATTAATAATCTATACGATATAATTCTTCAAAATTCCAAATTACAAGCACCAAAATTCAGATAAATTCGAAGCGCGAAATCCTAAATCCGAAACAAATTCGAAGCCCTAATTTTCCAATGTTCCAAACCGGTTTTGAATTTGGAATTTAGAATTTAAGATTTGTTTAGATTTTCGGATTTAGAATTTAGGATTTAAAAATAACAAATTAATACCAACTATGGCCTAAGTCTATTCAGCATTCTTGGAAACGGTATCGTCTCGCGGATATGCTTTAATCCGCAGATCCAGGCCACGGTTCTTTCAATTCCCAAGCCAAAACCGGAGTGCGGAAAAGTGCCGTATTGGCGCAAATCCAAATACCACTGGTAATCCTTGATGGGAATTTTCGCTTTTTCCATGTTGGCTTTCAAAGTTTCATAATCATCTTCCCTTTGCGAACCGCCGATGATCTCGCCAAAACTTTCCGGGGCGAGGCAATCAGCATTCAAAACTAATTTGGGATTTCGGGGATCCTGTTTCATGTAAAAAGGTTTTATACTTTTCGGCCAATGCGTGACAAAAACCGGTTTGTCCAGATCCTTGGAAATCAGGGTTTCCTCGTCTCCGCCGAAATCATCCCCGGATTTTATCGGGCTTCCCTTGCTTTGCAGATCCTTAATAACCTCTTCATATTTCTTGCGGTAAAAAGGCGGCTTAATTTTTTCCAAAGGTTTTATGTCTCTTTCCAAAACTGCCAGCTCTTTTTTATTATTTTCCAAAACATATTTAACAATGGAACTGATCAGATTTTCCTGGATCTTTAAGTTTTCCTCATGCTCCACAAAAGCCGCTTCCGCGTCCAGCATCCAGAATTCCATCAGGTGACGACGGGTCTTGGATTTTTCCGCCCGGAATGTAGGCCCGAAATCATAAACCCGGCCCAGGGCGGCGGCCGTCGCTTCAATGTATAATTGTCCGGACTGCGCGAGATAAGCGTCTTCCTCAAAATATTTGGTTTTAAAAAGCGTGGTCGTCCCTTCGCAGGCGGTCGGCGTCAGGATCGGCGAATCCGTCAGCGTAAAATTATTGTCTTTAAAAAATTTGCGGGCGGCCCAAATAACCGAATCCCTTATTTTTAAAATCGCCCGCTGGCGGGAAGAACGAAGCCACAAATGCCGGTTATCCATCAGAAAATCCGGGCCGTGCTCTTTTTTGGCGATCGGGTAATCGGAGGCTATCTGAATGACTTTCAAATCCTTAACCTGAATTTCAAAACCCGAGGGCGATTTAGCCTCTTCTTTCAAAATCCCGGTGACTTCCACGGAAGATTCTATCTGAAGCTTCTTTGCGGCGTCAAAAACCTCCGGGCTGACTTCTTTTTTGGAAACTACTCCCTGAACCTCTCCCAAGCCGTCCCGCAGCTGTAAAAAAAAGAGGCTTCCGGAAGACCGGGCGTTAAAAACCCAGCCTTTAAGAAGCACCTCTTGGCCTAAATATTGCTTGATGTCTGATAACAAAATATACGGCATTTGTTTACTCAATTTCCCCTCCTGTATTTAACTTTATTATAGCGATTTTAGCCGATTTAGTCAAAATTAACGTCTTTTTGTTATTTCTGCTTAAATTAGCCAAAAAGATCGACCTATGCGTAAGACGGGCGAGAGTAATTTTTTGGTTTATTATTTTGTTTTACTTTAGCTGTTTTTTTAGATGCTATCTTTCAACTTTTGTAACCCCTTCGGTGCCACTCAGGGCAGGCTCCAGTAGCAAAAGTTCCGGGGGGAATGATTGCCCCCTTAAAACTCATATAAATGCTAAAAGCCGCAAAGTCGAGCATTCCCCCCGGACCCCTGTTTTGCTGAAAGCATAAAGTATCTGCTAATTTTTATTCACTAGGCGGCTCGCCCCTGGTTTCGCCGCCTTTCTCCTCTTGTCACCCTGAGCCGCGTCGAAGGGTTAGTTTTACTTTTTTGAAAATTTTATTTTTGGGGGCAAGGCTGTTTGCTTGTACTTTCTGGGGCCAGAAAGTACCAAAGAGCCCCGGGGGTTTTAATTCGTTCAAGATTTGCGTAAATAGACGCTAAAACCCCTGCGGACTGAGGAAAACCCCCGGAGCCCCCACGCTTTCTGATTACTTTTGTTCACCATAAAATGAGACGACGCCGCCGTGTTTCGAATTTCAGATTTAGATATTGGGATTTGTTTTGGATTTAGGATTTGGGATTTGGGATAAGGTTAAAGCCCCTGAATGCAGGACGCGGTCAATCAATTGTTCAATATCGGCGGTAATCTCTTCCTCACCCTTATTACTGAATCCGATCAGGGTGTAATAACATATCTGTTGGTCAAAAGCGATAACCGGCTGATCAGGCAGTTTCAAATACCAGTCCATAAAATCCGGGGATAAAATCTGGTAAGCGATTTTGGCCTGATTGGTATAGACCTGAACTTTTTTGTTAAATTCCACGCTTTCCAGATCAATATCACGGCCCAAGGTCGGCCCGGCAACTCTTTGGATAATCAAACGGCCGGGGAAAGATCCAGGAAAAGTCAATCTGGCCTGCAAAATATTAAAGCTCTGGCTCACACTTGAATTCAAGCCCCCGCTCATTCCCGGCGCTTTAACCCCGTGGATTATCAGCGGCCGGAAGCCCGGTTTGCGGCTGGCCGGAACTTTTACGATATTCGTGAAATTAAGCCGGTAAATATTATAATTCACCCCCTCTTTTTCTCCAATCGCCACTCTCTCCGGTTTTATTTTCGGCAGTGGCATTTCACTGAAAAATGAGGTCACGTCCTTCAACCCCGGAAAAATATCGGCGAAATCAATCGTTTCCCCTTCCCGCCAAGACCAGACCTTAGAGGTAAAAACCGGCCCGGTTTTACTCATGGTCATCAAACCTTTGGAAAAAGAAAACATCTTGCCTCCAACATTTATCAAACTCAAAACCACGATAAAACCAAAAAAAATGGGAATTACTACATACAGCAGAGAACGGCTTTTGAATAAGAAAGTAAAAATTATTAATAAGCCAAAAACCAGAAAATAAATGAGGCTAAGCCAGGATTTTTTTTGCATATGGATATTTTTAGAATTTAATTTCTCTTTTATTTTTCAGGTCATCCATTCTTTTTTTCCCGTAGACATTGGAATGGATGGTTTCGCCGGCGCTGCCGGCTTTATCGGTTTTATTCTTAAGATATCCGGCAAACTCCGTTGGATATTTTTCTTTGACCCACATCCTTATAGCCATCACTTCGTCAGTTAAACCGCCTTCCCTTTCCAGTGTTTCCGCTCTGGCCATGGCTTGCGCAAAAGATTCGATTTTAGAGGTTTCCATAAGTTTATTATACTCTAATTGAAAAAAATAAAAACTCTTGACTAAGTTTTGTCTCTATGCTAATTTGTAATATCCGTAATTCCTGTCTCGGATGAGCAGGTCGTTCCCGCGGGCAAAAACGGGAATAAGTAGGCCGGTGATTTCCGCCTAGCCCAAGGAAATCCGCTCTTTTCCCAGGAGGTGCCGGATGGCACAGCGTATTGAGATCCTCGACGGGCCGTCGAAGTTCGACGCCCTCATCGCTCTGTTCGTGGGCCAGAATCACGAACAGAAATGGGTAGAATTCAAGATCACGCCGAAGCCGTGGAAACGAGGTATGCCGCCCATGGCGCCTCAAACCGCCGTTAACGCCGCTATCCGAGGGATGGAGCGGGCAGACGTCTCCGGCGAACGCTGGATAATAAAGGCCTACTCGGTTGACCGGGAGGGACCGCACGATCATCTCATCAAATTCGATTTTCGCACCCGCCATGGCTGGATCCAGTTCCTCTCGTAGCGCCCATCCGCAAGCTAGCAGATGCCTAAAGACCCACTGCTTGAACAAAAGGGTCTTTTATTTTAATCTTATAAAGTTGATAAATGCAAACTAAAATTGTCACCCTGAGGTGCGAAGGCAACGCCTAAGCCTCGAAGGGTAGACGGTTTCTTCTGTTTATCCCTTACTCAATCTTTAGTCTGTGCCGAAGTATTTCAACTTTTGTAACCCCTTCGTTGCCACTCAGGGCAGACTCCAAAAACCAAAATAATAAAACTGTCACCCTGAGGTGCGAGCATGAGCCGCGTCGAATGGGAGCCTCGAAGGGTGAGTTTTTACCTTTAGAAAATTTTTATTTTAGGGGGCAAGGCTGATTGTCTTGTTCTTTTGAGGCCAAAAGAACCAAAAGCCCCGGGGGAAAAAAACCGCGAGCACAGGGGGTTGGTTTTACCGCGTAGCCCATTCGCTTTCAGTTTTTCCCCCGGACCCCCTCGCCCATTAAATTTTCGTTATTTTTAATAGCAAAAAACGCTGTAAAATATTTAAGGCGATGAAGCCCCCACCTGTCTGCCGTAGGCAGAGACCCCAGCCTGCTGAAAGCTTAAATTACTGCTAACTTTTTCTTAGTGGCGGCTCGTCAACGCTTCGCCGCCTGACGATTAAATCCGATGCACCGAATTTCAAATAAAACTAAAACTGTCACCCTGAGGTGCGAGCAATGCGAGCCTCGAAGGATAGACAGGCTTTTATGTGTCTAAACGGTCATACTTCGAGACGCCATTCGTCCTTCGATGCGACTCAGGATCTCATGGCTCCTCAGTATGACAATAATATTATCTGCCTAGTACTCTCCAAACCCCGGTTCAAGTTTTTCATAACCGCCATTGGGAAGGCTGCGGTAATAACCGGTTCCTTGCGGACCGCCCTGCCACTCGGAAGTAAGGGGCGCTTCGTAATGCTCCCCCGTGGTCGGGGAATAGACATTTTCATAACCCATAATGGCTTCGGTCCATTTGTCAGACAGGCCCACTTCGGGATTGTCAGAAGAACTGCCCGGATCAGAAGTGTAAGGATCAACGCTGGAAGTTACCGGCCGGAGCTGGGTGACGCAGCGGATGGTCAGGGCGACGTAAAATGGCTGAGCGCCGCTGGTCTCCCACTTGTCGCTGGCCGTATCGGCGATATAAACGGAAACCACGTACATGGTCGGGTCGCCGAAATTGTAGGTCTTGTATATCGCCACCCCTTTGCGGCCGTTTGAGGTGGTAAATTCCCGCTGGATAAAACCTTCATAAACATCCTGGGCGGCGGCCAAGGTAATGCCTCCGTTGGTAAATGAACCGGTATAAGCATAACCGAGCCAGGCGGAAAGAAAAGAATCCACGGTCGGATACATGTAGGTATAGACGGCCGAGATCCCCCAGCCGGCGTGCATGGCGGCTTTCAAGGATTTATCGGCGGAATAAAGATCCGCGCCGCTCCCTTCGGCATTGGTGACAAAAGACCAGTCCAAAGGAGCCAAGGCTTCGCAGTGGCCGGTACTTTTTTGCACCAGCGTAATGGCTGTTTCATCAATGGTCTTGGCCGCGGTCACGATCTGGCTAGCGTTGGTATTGGCGCTGGCATTAGTATTATTATTGGTGTTCGTATTGGTATTGGCCAGACTGCTATTGGCGTTCTGACCAGCTGCGGCGTTGGAATTAGCAGCCGAATTTACGTTTTTATTGGCCACGGCCACCGCGTTCGTATTCTTGCTCTTATTGGCCGCGCTCCAGGCAAAAGCGGCGATGGCGATAAAACATAAAAGAGCCGCTGCGGCGTACCAGAGCCACTTTTTGGTTTTCATTGGATTTTTGGTTTCCATAAATATGTTAAGGCTAAATATAACGCTTTATTTCAGAAGTTAAAATATTCTTGAAATCTTTCACTATTTGCTGCTGATCCTTCGGCAAGAAAATGCCTAATTCCTGGGTAAAATTAATATCAGTGTTATTCAATTTATCAAGGATGTCAGGGAGTATTTTTTTATTTTCTGTCGCCAGCAAATTTTTTCTAAGGATAAAATAGACATCGTAAAAATCTCTGGGTTTCGCCCGAGTGATCGCGGCCGTTATTTTTTCTTCCACCAACACATTTTTTGACAGATGCAGAATATTATAAGTCGGTATGAAATCATTGGCGATGGAATCAATCTCGCCCTTAATATCTTTTCCCTCTCTTGAGGATATATTTATACTCACGGACGTTTCGGGATAATCATAAACCTGATAGTTCGCATCGCCAAAATAACCCTCGCGGGTCTCATCCGACTTCCGGTTTATCTCCACCTTAATGCCGATTTTTTCAATCTCGGTCAAAACGCTGAGAAACAGGCTTTCCGCGAATTCCTTTTTCCGGTAACCTTCAACGCCGATCAGGGTAAAATCCAAATCCTCGGAAAAGCGCGGACTGCCGTAGATAATGCGCAAAGCGGTCCCGCCCTTAAAAAGCAAATTCTCGGCGCCGGATAATCTATAGAGCTCGGATAAAAAAAGGTGCTGAAAATACTCGCGGACAATATTGGGAAAATCCGCTGTTTTATTCTGACTGGCTATTTTTTTTATTAATTCCTGGGAAATCATTGAAGCGTTGTTTTAATTATATTGTTAAGTTTCTGATTGCCGAAAAGAGCGGCATAAAACAAGGCCTTTTTTAAATCAATTTTATCCTTGTTGAAGCGGGACAGCGGTTTTCGGCCGTCCAAGAGCCGAAAATAATTCGCATCCACGAAAGCCTTTTCTGGTTCGGCGACGTGAAAACCCAACCCGCCCTGTTTTTGGATGACATAGCCGGTAAAAGCCGGTTTTTTTATTTTGTGGTAAGAAAAAACTTTTCCCAGCGCCTCAAACCGGCGGGTGGCCTTGGTGGTAACCGAAGTTATCTCATAGACAGTTTCGGGAATGACTCCGTGGTACGAAAGGGCGAATTCCAGGGAAACATACGAGGGGGCGTAAATATTATTGGCCAGATACAGATCCGGAATTTGTTCATCGGACAGCTTATACAAACCGCGTTTGAGGCTCACAATATAGCCATTTTTTTTCAGGCGATGGATCAAAAAACGGGCGGCTATTTTAGACCGGCCTAAAAATCTCTGCACATCAAGCGGCGTGAACAGCTTAATATTTTTACTCTTAATTTTTCGCTCAAAATCTAGCCATTTCATAAAATTAGTAGATTGTGCTAATTTACTGAATTAGTACTAACTTAACACTAATATATATACCTTTCTAAGTCAAGGTGGATAAACTTCTTCATACAAAAAACACGCTAAGGCTAGCGGGCGGATAAAAAATGTCTTGGTTGATTGTTTGTTTTTTTGGTGAAAAAGAATCAAAATAAAACTGTCACTCTGAGGTGTCCTTCGATGCCACTCAGGACAGGCTTGAGCCTCGAAGGGTAGACAGTCTTTTTTGATTATCCCCTACTTACTTTTTTGTCTGTACTGATATATTTCTACTTTTATAACTAAAAGTAGCAAAAGTTCCGGGGGAAAAAAACCGCGAGAGGTGGGTAAGGTTGTTCCGTATGGCCGTTTGGCTTTCAGTTTTTCCCCCGGACCCCCTCTACCGCTTGTTTTTCGTTATCGTCTTTGGCTTTTAAAACCCTCAGTTTCGAATTTCGGATTTGAGAAATTAGAATTTGTTTAGAGTTTCGTATTTCGGATTTAGTGCTTATAACAAATAGCGTTAAAAAAGGTAGGGTCAAAAAGATGTTTGGTGCGCTTAGAGTTGTAGTATTTGGACATGGATTTATTATAAGCTTTTTAGCTAAAATAATAAACCTACTTGACAGAGACATTATTATTCGT
This sequence comes from Patescibacteria group bacterium, assembly GCA_041649715.1. Classification (GTDB taxonomy): domain Bacteria; phylum Patescibacteriota; class Patescibacteriia; order JAXHNJ01; family JAXHNJ01; genus JBAZMP01. The sequence continues at coordinate 316,336 of JBAZMP010000001.1, read as the reverse complement.
TAGTATGTAGCTGTTAAAAACTCTTTGAAAAAGCTGGCGAGGTAAAATCCGGCGCTTATTCTATATCTAGATTAAGTCGCTTTTAATTCTCCCCTGATAGGAACTAAATTATTTGGTTTTTGTCCTGGGAGTAAATTAAAGGTCGACTCCTAAGTATAGTCTAACAAAGGAAAAAAATCATGATTAGATTCGAAATCTATCGTGATAACGCAAATGAGTACCGATGGCGTCTTGTTGCTGCAAACAACGAATTCGTTGCTTGGAGTGAGGGTTATTCCTCAAAACAAAATGCTATAGATTCTGTTCAATGGATAAAACGTTGGGCAGCTAGTGTACCTATTCACGATTTGACTATTTAATAGTCAAAAATCCTCGTCAGCTTTTTTGAGGATTTTTTTGTTAGGCAAAAACCGCCAGTGGGGAGGGAAAAATGAGCTTATGTTTGAATTACTTTAATTTCTGCTATTAAGTTTTAAATCTATATCAGGAAAATATTGAATAAGAGGTGCGTAATTCCATCTATCATTAAATTCTGGAATATGTTGTCCATTTTTCAATTCACTTTTATAGATAGAATATACTTTTTCTAAATCTTGCTGCAGTGAAAATACATCTATAACTATTTTGTTTGCTTCTTTCGTCAAATGCCGTGAAGCGCTAGTATGACTTAATGCTAAATCTGATCCAAGAGAATAGCCGTGTAATAATGCATTACGTAACCCCTTATAGATTTGCTCATCATTATATCTAGTGTCACGGCTTTGCGCAAAATAATCTCTAACAAAGCGCATAAAATATGTTCCCACATTATTATTAGTTCGGCCATAACGAAATGCGGCTAATGTATCGATAGCGCAACATATTAATATAACTCCGGCGACAAGCGGGCGCCGCCAAACCACCACTCTTCTATCAGGGGCTAATGAATTACCTTCTTTATTTACTAATTCTAGTACTATTTTAATATCTTTTAGCACCCATTCTTCGAATTGTTCGAAAAATGTTTCAAGATTACTCATGCTGCATATCTTATTATATTATAGCGCAACTTTTAAAGAAAAAATGTTATTCTCCTTTGACATAATTGTATGAAGCTAGAAACACTGGTTTTAATTTTTTAACGTCAAAAGTAGGTGAAATAATTTTATATTCTACTTGATCCCACCGATCATTATAACCCTTAAATTCAAGGCCCGGAACAATAATTTTTTTCATTTTTGCTTTAGGCATTTTGAAAAAAAACCCGAAGGATCTGGTTCCTAACCACTGTATGCCAAAAACTAAGGGAAAACCATATTTAAAGCCCACATAACCTTGGTTAAATTTTTTTTCTAATTTCCATTTGTTTTTATTAACATAATTTTCAACGCTATTTACAGCTTTTTCAAGTTTTTTTACACTTTCCTTATTATGATTGGTTGAATAATATGAATAATCATAATTTCTTTTTGCATGTACTGGTTTTGTATCAATTATATTTGGTTCTATTTTATTTAACACAATAAATTCATCTTTACTAATATTAAATTTTTTTATCTCTAATAAATCAATTGGGTATCCAATTTTTGAAATGAATTTTGCTAAATGTGGTTTTATTTCTGGGGCAACTATCATTATGCGAATTTGTAAATTGTCCCATTCTGGTTCCACGCCTTCTTGATCAGCTTGAAGCCATAAATTCTTTATTGAATCTGGATTAGATTCTGCCCAAAGAGCATAATTAAGTACCTGAGAAATAATCCTTTCATCAACCGGAACATTTTTATTTTCAATAATAACAATGGAACCCTCGCTATCAACTCCGATCATATCTGGAATTTCTATTCCTGAAACCGTTTTGGACCTAATTTGCCTATTTATTATATTGATTTCGCTTAAAATCCCCCGGGTATCTAATAGATAACGTTCAAGTTCATCTTCTGTTTTAAATGGTGTCTCGGTAGCGGCTAATATTTTTTTATTCTTTTTCCAATAGAGATTTGCCATAATATTCTTAATTAATAATTATTAATTGAAATAAATTAGGTCAATGGATATTGTAAAAATGACTTAAATATGAGTCTATTCACGAATAATCACTTTTTCAATAATCTCATCAATTTTATCTCTTTCCATTTCAATTTTCTTATAAAATTTTTCTTGTTTGTCTAATTCACCCTTGATTTCATCAACAATTTTTTGCTGTTTTATAATAGAAATACATGGAATTTTTATATTATTCCATTTATCAATACCTAATTTTTTTATTGATGTTATGGTATATTCTCTATTAATTTGCGCTTCAAAAATAAAACTATAAAAAAAGTAAATATAAAATAAACTATTTATATGTTTTTTAGGTTTTAGTTTAATAAAGTTTTCACTTAATATTAAATTATCTTTTCCTATATCTAAAATATCTGTGTTAATTAACGCGGTTTTCCCTAAAGTACCGACAATTGAAATACAAAATTCATCCGTTACTATTTTATATCTCTTTAACTGATCATAAATTGATACAGGGATAAATGGAACGTTAATCTTATCAATACCCCAAATACTTACTTCCGTAGGTCTTAAATAATAATAGTCCGTTTCGATATTCGAAAAACTCTTACCCTTTGGTATTCTTTTTCCACCGAATAAACTAAATAATGAATTAACCGGCGCCCAATAATTCTTATTTTTTAATTTATTTTCAATGGCAATAAGAGTTTTATGATGAAAATGAAAACTTATTCTAACAAAATTATGTCTCAAAATATCTTTTAAATCTACTTCGGAAAACTTATCTTTCTTTAACTTTTCATATTTTTCTAAATCAAAACCAAATTCTCTTGCAAAAACTTTATTAATAACATTTTGAGGTTGTTCAATTTGTTTTTTTAGTTCATTAATTTTCTTTTCAATCGGCCATATTTGAGCAACAATTAAATCTTGCGATTCTTTAGATATTAAGGGAATTCTAATTTTTAACAGATCTACTGAATTTACCCTTCTATGCGCTTTTCCACTTTCCAATTTTGCTAGATCAAAAAGAAATTTATTAGAAGTAATTAAGTAATAAATGAATATGGGATTATAATTTTCATTAATTTTATATTCAAGCAATTCGGTAGATCCTATAAATCTTTTATGACCAGAATTTAAAAAAATATTCCCCATTTGTGGTTGCAATTTAGGTATAATGATGTCTCCATATTGCATTATATTTTTATCAGAACCTATTCTATCTACTTCTACTAAATTTATTAAATTATTAAATCTTCTTTCAATATTTCCTATATCAATCAGAATTTCTGACTCTTCTAATTCACCCTTGCTTACTTTCTTCATCGGCATCTCATTCAAGACATATTTTAATTTAATACTATCTTTTGTAGGATAAATTTCCGCATTCTGAATATCAAAAAAATACCTGTAACCAAAATTGGGTCTTAAAAATTGTTGTTCACCAATATTTTGAAAATCAACTGTAAATTTATTTAATCCCATATCACTTTTCTTAAATAATCTAAAGCAGTTTCTATCCTGCCATCATCAACTAAAACTTCTCCTTTATCATTTACGCGATAAAGTTCGTTTGGCATAGGTTTTTCAGCTCTTTTAGTCCTTTTATATCCAATATTTTCTACTTCTGCCATAAAAATTTTGTAATTGAGTATTTTTGCTACCTCACTAAAAACCCACCAGGTATTGACAAAACCAAAAACATCTTTAGTATCGTTATCATATTCACAAAGTTCAACTAATTCACTTTTGTATTTATATATCAGCTCTTTTGCTAATAATTTTTTATCATCTTCTTCAATATTATCTTTAAGCATTCTTAATAATATCTCTTTTTTCTCCGATTCTAACAAATCTTTGATTGAAGATAATTTCTTTTTGTCTTTGTTTTCTAAATAGACCAATAATAAATTTTTACACTTATTTTTTAGAGCACTCCATTCACTACTATATTTACTCCAAAGTTTATTCCATTCTTCAATTTCCTTATCAGTTTTCTTTTGAGCGAATAAAAGACTAGTCTTAGTACTTGTAAACGGCTGAAAAGTAAGTTGTGGTAAAGAAACTACTGCTTTAATTTTAAAATATTTGTAAATAAATAGACGAATGTATTTATTTTCTGTTGTATCAAAAACACTTTCTGGCAAAACTACCCCAAATCTTCCGTTAGGTTTTAATAATTGATACCATCTTTCTACAAACAAATTTTCCGAGTTTTTTGTGCTTCCAAAAATAAACTCTTTAGTAAGATGCTCTTTTGTTTCATTATCCAAAGTGACACTAAATGGAGGATTAGTTATAATCACGTCAAATTGCTTATTTACTTCTTTATTAAAGTAGTTTTTGTCTTGTTCGCTTTGCTTCAAATAGTTCGGCGCGGTTTCTTTGTCGTAATAATTAAAAGGTAATAGTCCGTCTTTAACAAAAACATTAGTTGAGCCATCCCCATGCAAAATCATATTTACTTTAGTAGCAGTACCTAGATTAAAATTAGTTTCTATGCCATAAATATAATGTTGTGCCCATTTATTTTCTCGGTGGTCAGGGATAAACCATTGATTAAATTTGTCCTCTACGTCTCTTTTTTTTGCTAGTCTACTTTTAAATCTTCTCTTGAGATTTTCGGTAATAAACTTCATATATTCAATCAGGAAAGTGCCGCTACCGGCGCTTGGATCTATTAGGTAGGGAATTTCTAAATCTTTATTCACTTTATCAATTGCTAGCTTATCAAGTTGCAACCCCCAAAGCAAAAACCTTACAATATTAACATGCGTAAAAAATTGACCTTTTGTTTGTTTAAATCCTTCTCTAATAATACCCTCGAAAAAGTCTCCTAGAATATCTTTACCGTCAAAGCTGTTTTTCCCGTCCACAAATGAATATCTCTCGATTTGCATTATAGTGTATTTTAATTTTGCAAGAGAAAATTTCTTTTTATCAATTACAAAGCTTTCTTTTAACTCATTTTCGTCAATAATATTTAATCTTTGTTTTAACGCTCTTATATAAAGATCATTTATTTTTATAAAAAGTTGCTGGTTGGTTTCAAAACTTTCGCCATCTTTAAATGAACGAATTTGGAAGTCATATTCTCCGCCTTCCTCTTTTTCGCTTTCATCTTGAATTTTTGCCAAAATAATATTTACTAATGACGAAAAAATATCGTTGTCATCTGTTCCACCACCTCCCCAAAGTACATTATGTAGATTTTTTCTCAGCCCATCAAGCTGTTCATATGAAAAGTTTGTCTCTAAATCTTTTTTTCCACCTTTTACGTATGGTTCTTTTTGAGCTTTTTCATATCTTTCGGGTAATTCATCTGCGTAATTTCGTACTTCTTTCCACGTGTTGAATGAATTAAATTTTTCATAGTCAATCAAAATACATTTGTCTTTTATCTGGGTTTCAACAATTTCAATTGTATATAATACGAGATATTTTACTTTTTTACCTTGGCCCTGTTCTTGTGAAGCAAGATTAAAAAGTTGTTTCTCAATTACTTCATCCTTATCTTTTTCATAATCTGCGGGGCTTTTTAATTCAATATACAAAAAAACGTTGTCTTTATCGTCTTTAACTATAATATCAATTCTGGGTTTATTTACCTTTGGTCTACCAATATCATATTCTTTTTCCAATTCAATATTCTCAGGTTTATATCCCAATTCGTTTACAAGTTTAGCAAGAACAAAAGCTCTAACGATTTCCTCATCGCCCCTAAATTTATCAATCTTCCAACCTCTTATCTTTTCGGAATATTTTACTTTCTTTTTTTCAAAATCAAATTCCTCAACGACTTTTATTTTCTGTTTTTTTAAATATTCTTCAACTACATTTCTATTCATATATTTTTATTTAATTGCCCAAAAATTCTTTTAATTTACCTCCGTATTATAATCTATTTTCCACCAAAATTTGTGTTATTTTATGCCTTTACCTTAGCATTTTTCTTACTTTTATTCAAGCCAAAAAAGGCGCCGAGCCGCAGCGAGGCGCCACAAAGCCTATTATTATCTATTTAACAAATTCAATCTTTAAGCGGCACTTTAGAGCTTGGGCTGTTTTTCTAATGTCTCAACGTGGGATTATTTTTTGCTATCTTTCAGCTTCTTAACCGCCTTTGGCAATTTTTTATTTTCCGACTTAAGCTTGCGTTCAAGCTTTTTCACGTCTTCCTCCGCCGGCAAGTCTTCGGGGTAAATGCCGCTCTTGCCGAGCATCTGGCGCATATTGCGGTTGCTTTTCACGTGCTCTGAAGTAATGGGAACTTCCCCCCGCAAATCCGTATCTTTCCGGATATTATGGCTAGTTATTTCATTCGCCAAATCCTTGGCCTTAATGGTTACGCTGGGCAAAAAATCAGCCAGCGGTCGGCTGTTCGGCACGCCTAATTTCTGCTTCATATCCTGAGTTGTTAATCCGCCAAAAAGCTCGGCATCACCTTTGCTCCTGATCCGGGCAAACCCCTGGCTGTCCACTCCGCGCTCAAAAAGCACGCCGGAAAGAGATTTTTCAGAAGTAGAAAGCTTTCCCCGGTCGCGCACCCGTTCCCACTGGACCAGGCGCTGCTCGACTATTTCCTGCTTGTGCGTCTGCACCGCGAAATAGGTCATAGCGAAAGCAATCTCGTCTTTTCGCGGATCGCCATTCTGGGCGATCAGGTAGCAGGCATAACGCGTCAGCATAATATCAGGCACTTCACGCTGGCTTCCGGAACCCAAATCAACCATTTTCCCGACGTCGGCAAAATGGTCGGCGACCTCTTGTTTCGCGTTCCGGCAGGCTATTTTCGCCTTATTTATGACATTCTCAAAATTGCCCCACTTGTCATAGTTGAGCAATTCCTGCAATTCGCGGGCATACCAAAATTCCACGCCGTCTTTTTCGCGGGCGCAATCCTCGAAATTTTTATGCAGCCGGACAATGATCTGTTTTTCCATATATTTTTTCTCCCAGCCACCGAAATTCGTATATGTTACTCCCCTACCTTAGCATTTTTCCTGCTTTTATTCAAGCCAAAAAATCACTCGTTTCCAAGAGACATTCGGCTTAACTCTGCTAGAAGCTGGGTGGGGGCGGTTTGGGGGTGGTTGGCGTGATTTTGGAGGTATATAGCTAAGGTTGACTTGAAATCCAAAATTCTAAGCACCAAATCCAAAACAAATTCAAAACTTAAAGCACAAAATTCAAAACCCGCTATTTGCTTTTTTCGAGAATGGCGCCGAAAATGCGGGTTAATTCCATGGCCTCTTGAATGAGTTCATTCTTTGTTTTATTGCTTGCCGCATCATTCCCCACTTCCGCCAGTCTTAACCAGAGGCGGGATTCTTTGGCTTCCTTGCGGCAAATCTTGAGACGAAGAAGGAAATCTTTTCGGCTGATGGATTCGTTCGCCTCTATATAGTTGGCGGCTTGCGAACCGGCGGAGCGGGCCAGTTGTTTGCCGTATTCAAAATTAACCGTCATTTTAGGCAATCGGCTGATAAAATCACGGCAATGCTTGGCAAATAAATATGTTCTGTCTTCCAGATCATATTGTTTTGGATTTTGGATTTTGGTCATTGGATCTTGTTTTGGATTTAGGATTTGGGATTTAGGATTTATATACATAAAAAAGCGGCCCTTCCAAGCCACCATTTGTCTTTATATATTTTAAGCCATCAATCTCAACTAGTCAAGCAGGTATAATTCCTTAATTCCTCAGCAACTCAATAACTAAAAAGAGGCATTGCCGCGGAACTAACTCCTTTGGTTTGCCTCTCATCGTGATTGTATTTAAAGAGTATCACGGGCCGTACTTGTTGTCAAGACCTATAGCTTTTTATTCGGTAAGAAAGCTTATTTTTCAGTTTATTCATAAAATCCGGGTGGAAGCCGCGTAGAAGAGAAGAATATTTGTATACATCGGGAATTAAAAGTTTAAGCAGCTTATTACGGCTATTTAAATAACTCAATAGACAATGAAAATCTCCGTCGCCGGTCACGATTACAGCTTTATCATAATTGTTATATTCTATCATGGCGTGCAGAACCAATTCGGCGTCCACATTGCCTTTCACTTGGCCGGAAGGAAGTTTCAAAGTCGGTTTAAATATCAGGATATAGCCGTCTTGCTGCAAGGATTTATAAAGACTTTCATTAGTGGAGACATATCCGATAAATAAGAAGGTTTTTGTGACTTTATATTTATCTTTCAAATAAACGCGGAAACGCTTAAAATCAAGAATCCATCCCTGTTCGCGGATGGCTAAATTGAGGTTCTGGCTGTCGATAAAAGCGTAATTATTGGGCTGACTATTCATTTTTCCAACGAAAAAACGACTCGCTTGAGTCGCCCAAAATTTGTCTATATCTATCTTATCAAATACCTAATATTTGTCAAGAATAATCCCGTTAGAAATATCCGATTTCTAACGGGATAAAAAAGGAGCTGAAGGTCAGCTCCCTCTCGTGTTCGTATTGTTTTGCGGCGGTCAGCCGTGGCCGTGCCGTCGATCAAAGTTGGTCAGCAACGGCTGACGCTTGATCGCCTCCAGATCGAAGGTGATCGGGGTCGCCTCCGGATCGAACATCTTCGCGGAAAGCCACGCCTTGTAGCTTTGCCGATAGCCCGCCACGTGAAAACGTTTCTTGGTGCCCATCGCCCTCATGACATCGTCGATGTGGGTTGCGCAGCCTGAACTGGCGATATCATGAAGCCCGTAACCGATCTGGTCTTTTTCTTCCTTGGGCAGATCCGAAGGGACAGCCACACAAATATTGTGGGTCAAACCCTTGGACTGCGCCAGAAGCCAGGTCGCGAATTGCTTGCCGAAAGACCCCAGGTCTTTGGAAAGCAGCAACAGATCTTCCAAAGCCTCAATCTGTTCCCTAGAAAAACGACGTCTTCCTGCCATACACCCTCCTCTGGTTAAAACCTTGGTTTACTCAAAAACAAAAAGAGCGTATTTAACTTATATTAATATTATATTCTTGTCAATAATAAAAAAGGCGGCCCAATCCCCTCAAGGGGCGAGACGCCCCCAAAGCAAATAAGAAGGCGCCTATTTTTCCGCTTTAGCTTTTTTTGCTATAATATATCTCTATGAAAAACATCAAAAAAATCGTCAAGAACAAATATTCGGCCATCGCGGACTCAAGCGGCAAAGCCTGCGGCTGCTCCGGCAATCAGACTAATTCCAAGGACCTGGGCTACACGGAAGAACAGCTGAAAAGCGTCGGCGAGGCGGATCTGGGCCTGGGCTGCGGCAATCCCACCGCTTTCAGCCATATAAAACCCGGCGATACCGTGGTCGATCTGGGCAGCGGAGGTGGCATTGATTGCTTCCTGGCGGCCAAAAAAACCGGACCGGAAGGCCGCGTCATCGGCATTGACTTTACGGAAAAAATGATCGAAAGGGCGAAAGCCAACGCCCAAAAAGGCGGCTATAAAAATGTGGAGTTTATTTTGGGGGATATTGAAAAACTGCCGCTGGCGGAAAATTTCGCGGATATCATCATTTCCAATTGCGTCATCAATCTGGCCCCGGACAAACAAAAGGTTTTTAAAGAATCTTTCCGGGTTCTTAAACCCGGCGGAAAAATGTATGTTTCCGACATCGTGCTTTTGGAAGAGCTTTCCGACAAGTTAAGACAAAACGAGGAGCTGATCGCGGGCTGCGTTGGCGGCGCGCTTTTGAAAAACGACTATATTGAGCTGGCAAGGAAAGCCGGTTTCAAAATCAATATTCTTTCGGAAAACAAAGGCATTTCCAAACAGCAGTACAACGGCATTCCTTTGGAAAGCCTGCTTTTAGAAACGGTCAAGCCGTAGAATTGGAAATTCGAAACCCCGCTTAGAAACACCGGTTTCTAACGGGGAAACACGGCGCCGAGCCGCAGCGAGGCGCCCAAGAGAAAACCGTCGTTTCTATTTAGCAATGATTTAAGCTATTAGCAAAACGAGGGGGTCCGGGGGCAATTCCTCGACCCTTTGGTTAGCAGTATATAAAAAGTTTTCTTTAGGCAATAATTGCCCCCGGAACTTTTGCTACTGGAGCCTGCCCTGAGTGACACCGAAGGGGTTACAAAAGTAGAAATATCTTTCGGAAATAAAAAAAGCGGCTCTAAGACCTAGAGCCGCCACGTAAGGGACGGTCCTCAATCACGGCAAACATAGATATGGGCGCAATCCTGGCCGCCTTCCTTGTCGATAAAGTGAAAGAGCTGAAGATAAACCATTTTCTCATTTTGCCCAAGTTCCTCTATCTTAAGGCCGTTAACGCTGTCAATATCTACCGTGATGATCACGAACCGGTGGTTCCTGTCTCCTTTCAAAATGCGCTGCAAGCCGGAAAGCTGGCCGGTTATGGTAATAGGAATCTTGCTGTCTTTCAAGACGGCCGGGATGACCATCGGATCGCCATCTATTATCGCCTTTGCCATCGCGGGGATATCAAGAGCCAAGATCGGCTCCAGATGGATGTAACGGCCCTGGCTAATATTCATTTCCTTCCTCCTGTTTTGAAAAGTTTTTAAAGGGCTAACCCACCTTATCAAAAGAAATGACGGCTGTCAATCTTTTTTTAAAATAAAAAAAGCGGCCCAATCCCCTCAAAGAGGCGAGCCGCTTGGCAAAAAAACCTTTCATCTCCTCAGGCTGGCGATCCAGTCTTTCAGCTCCTGAAATTTGGCCTCTGACTGTTCGCCAAGCAAAGTCTCGTCCGGCAGCAACATCGCCTCTTCGGCCTTGATCTGCCGCTCCAGGCATATCGCCTGACCGACTGCATTTAGCTTTTCCTGAAAAAAGGCATTCGCTTCCTTTGTCGCGCCGAACAGTTTCGTGCCGAACTTGAAGGCGTCATAAGCGCCCTTCACTTCTTTTAAAGTGCTCATTCTCCCTCCTTTCGTAGTATACCAGTATACCTTTTTAAAAAAATTTGTCAACCCCGCCCTTTGCGAAGAGCGGGGTCAAGAATAAAAAAGGCGCACAACTTATGCACTTGACAAAACCAAACTAAGTGTTAAGTTCAAAGGCAAAGCTTTAGTTCCCTGAAAACCCAAAAAATAGAAAAAGAGGAGGCCTGATGCCCATGAAAAAGATAATTATCTGCTTATCGCTTACATCCGGTCTCTAAAGAAGCGACAAAGCCGCCGGAAGAAGCCAAAGAGGCTTAAATGTTTTTTCTCGTGTCCCATAAACAAAGAGGAGGTTTCGTCATGAAATGGTCATTGGTCGCTCTGCTGGTCGTTCTCAGCCTGGTGTGGCTTTTCGGCTGCACGGATGATCCGACGGCGCCCGAACAAAAGTACGGCCGGCTGATCATTGAGAGTCAGCCGGACTCGGCCCGCCTCTTTTTGAACTGGCAGGACAAAAATCTTTTCACGCCCGACACCCTGCGCCTGGCGGTCGGGAGTTACACCGTGAAGCTGACCAAGACGGATTACCAGGATTATACCTGCCAGAAAGAGGTGAAGGAAAACCAGACGGCGGTGGTCAAGGCCAAGCTGAAATCGACTCTCTGCCAGCTGGCCCTTCTGACCAATCCGGTCGGGGCCCAGATCATAATCGGTTTTGAAACAGTCGGCACCACTCCCGACACGCTTACTTTCCGCGAAGATCATCTCAATAATCTCATTCTCCGGAAGGAAGGCTATTCGGATTGGAAGCTTAATTATCTGAAGCTTTATCCGGACTCCCTCCTGACCCTGAACATCGACCTGACTTACGTCATCGGGTCGATCGCCGTCAGCTCGATCCCGACCGGGGCCAAAGTGATCCTAGACAGCTACCAAGCTACCGGCGTGACGCCCTGCACTTTTTCCGGAGTCTTCGCCGGCAGCCACTCGCTTTCCCTGAGACTGAAATACTACAGCCAATGGGACAGCACGGTCACGGTCACTCCCAGCCTGACCACTGCGGTGAACGTCAGTCTGAACAGAGCCCACGGGACTCTGGCGGTTAACTCCAGCCCGGTCGGCGCCGAGATCGTCATTTCCGGTGCGGACCAGGGCTGCGTCACCCCTCACACTTTTTCCGGCTTCGATTGCGGCCGATACGAGGTGAAGCTTCTCAAAGAAAACTACGCCGCCTGGCAGGACAGCGTGGAGGTGAAAGAAAACTCATCCACCTATGTGACCGCTACCCTGACCGCTAATCCGGCTTATCTGACCGTCAATTCCAGTCCGTTTGGAGCGGAAATTTTCCTAAACAACGAACCCACCGGTCAAGTGACGCCTTACACTTTTTCCGGCATCTTTCCGCGGCTCTACGACGTGAAGCTGAAAAAGGAAGGCTACCTGCCCTTCATCCAGAATGATGTGGATATCGGCCTGGGGCAGCATGTCACGTTGGACATCCTCCTGATCCCGGCGCCGAACCGGGAATTGTACCTCACCTCTTCGGACACCCTCTGGGTCTTGAGCGTGAATGATCCCGAGATGAGGCCGCTTGTCGCGGAAACTAATCCCCGTCTGGTCGTCTCGCCTAACGGCGAATGGCTGGTGACTGTCGGCGCCGACAACATGCGGATCTACCGGAAAGACGGCACGCTCTATGACCAGCTCCCGCGCGGTGCCGATAACCGTTCCACGGATGTTTCCTGGGCCACGGACAGCCAGTCGTTCCTGTTCGGCTCGTACAACGACGGTCTCTACCGCTACGATGCGGCCGGCAAAACGCTGAACCGGATTTTCGGCACCTGGTGCTTCTGCTACGATCATAACCCGGTGTATATGGCGGGAAACGACCGGTTGGTCTTTGTCCACCACCAATGGGGCGGCGAGATGACACCCTCGATCACCACCATCCGGGGCGGTTACGGGCAGATCGCCAGCCTGATCTTTACCGCCTATGACCAGTACCCCAACCTCACCTGGCTGGCGGATTCCTCTCTGGCTCTGCAGGCAGGCTGGAATCTTTATGTCAGTGTGCCGGATTTGACGGGAACCAGCCCGGCAGATCCGACTCTGGTCATCGAGGGAATGGTCAGCAGCTTTGCGATCAGCCCGGACAAGACCCGCTATGCCTTCAACTACGGATATGACCTTTATTTCGGCCAGGTCGGCGTCTGGTCTCACACCAAGATTGCCGATATTTCCGGCTTGTCTGTTTACGTCTGGACGCCGTCAAGCGACGCGCTCGTCGCCCGCGGCTCCGACGGCCTGCACTGGGTGACTCTGCAAGGCCAAGACTATCTGTTTCTGGAAAAGTCGCTGGCCAGCGGTGATCTGGATATTAAACCGTGAAAGTCCTTTCTCTTGGAAAAACCCCGCCTGGTTCTTGCCAGCGGGGTTTTTAAAAATATAATGAAACAGAAACTTATGCACTTGACAAAACCAAGCTAAGTGTTAAGTTCAAAGGCAAAGCTTTAGTTCCCTGAAAACCCAAAAAACGTCTCCAACCCTTTAAAGGAGGAAGAGTATGAAGAAGCTGTTTCTGCATGCGGTTTTTTGCCTGTTTTTCGCCGGTCTTTTCTTTTCGCCCAATGCCAAAGCCTGTATCATCGGCGATCCGAATTTGCCCCCGGAAATTGAAATTCTTTCCGACCCGGGCAACTGTTGCTATGGATCTTGGGCCGGCTATGTCACGGGCAAAGTCAACAACGTAAACACAGACTCCGTCGGCGTGGTCGTCTTTGCCAAGACCGACTATTATTACCCCCAGAAACCATTTGGTTACTATTGGCTCACGCCTGACTGCAACGGTAACTTTTCCGGCGGCACTTACGGCGGACGATACTACTGCGCTTTCCTGGCCAAAAAGTCCTGGAACCCGTCAGCGATACTGTATTATCTGCCGGCGGTTTCCGAACCCATCGTGGCCATCGCCTGCTCTACTCTTGGTCCGCGTTACATTGACTTCGGCGGCTATCGCTGGCAAGTTAAAGAATTCGGCAACACTAAATTTGAGCCCGGTCCGAATTACTGGTCGGATTCTGAAGAAAACGTCTGGGTCGATGGGCAAGGACTGCATCTTAAAATTACTTTCCGCGATGGCAAAAGGTTATGCCCCGAAGTTATGACCACTGACTTCCTGAGTAACGGCATCTTTCAGTACGAACTGGCTTCGCCGGTGGATGCGCTGGCTGCTAATGTCGTTTTTTCCGGTTTTCTTTACAACACGACGGTTGATGAGTATGACATTGAATGGTCGAAGTCACTGGCGTGCCTGCCGCAGAACTGCCTTACCTGCCCCCACAACATGCAGTTTTGCAGCCAACCCTGGAATGTCGCCGGTAACTGTCTTTGTTTTCAATTCAGCCTAACTGGGCAGTATTCCAGCCACGAAATAAACTGGCAGTCAAACAAAGTCACTTTTGCCAGTTTCCAAGGCCGTTTCAGCGCACTCGGACCGCTTATCCAGTCATGGACCTATACCGGTCCGGATATCCCGCAGGTATCCAAGCGGTTCCACTTCAACCTCTGGCTGGTAAACGGCCAAGCGCCGGGTGACGGACAGGAAGTCGAAGTCATCATCACGGCCTTTGTCTATCCGGGCCATACCATCTCGGTGCAGAAAGCCACTTGGGGCGGCATCAAGAGTTTGTTCCGTTAATTAATGGCGTTAAAGCCTTAACCCTTCGGAAGTTCAATCCGAAGGGTTTTTTATATTATTAAGAAAAAGACCGGGAAAACGGTCTTTTTCTTTTATTCAATTATATTTGATATTAATCCGGCAGCACTATGCTTGCATTGACGGACCCGGGTTCTGTCCCTTGCCCGCCATCAACGCCGCTACTCCCTTCCAATACCGCCGGCGCTATCCTCTCACCCAAAATATTTTCCACCAGGCCCGACACGATCGGCACCACCACATTTTTTTGGTATGATTCCGCGTTTTCCACGGGGAACACCAGGGCCGGCACCAGCAATTCTTCGTTTTCCTGGCTGATAAAAAGATAGCCCAACGAAGGCTCGCCCAATGGATACTCGGTGGCGCTGCCCGAGCCGTAATAGGTCGGATAGATCCCGCCCTGCTCGATCAGTTTCAAAATATTGGCCGTTTCGGTCTCCAAGGGGTAAGCCGAGGCCTGGTAGGACTGGCTGGAAAGGGAGATCAGGCTGGTTACCCGCCCGTAACGCTGGCTGACATTGACCGTCAGGCCGGCTTTCTCGCCGCTGGCAAGATAAACGAATCGGCTGTTGACGACCAAGGGGTAAATGACACTGACGCTTTCGGCCACATAGTTTTCCGCCATGAGGCCGCCGGCAGGAGAAGAAACGATCTCAGGCGAACCGTAATTGGTCAATCGCACCTGATGATCTTTGATGAATTTGTCCGCCAAAGCGAGGACTTCGCTGTCGCTTAAAGCGTCAGTCGCCGTCAGATTCTCGATCTCTTTGCTCGCCACCGTGTCGGCGTACCAATATTCCCAGGCTTCCGCCAAAGAAATGGTCCCCCGCTTCCGGTCAACGGTTATCTCATAGCCCTGGTCACGGTCCTGGCGTAAAGTAAAGTTCGTCACTTGGGCGTTGGCGAAGCTCGACAGATCCATCAGGTTGAAGTTCAATCCGGAAAGATAGGTATCCACGCTTTTATCATCCTCCGGCCAGACTCTTTTTAAAACCTGGTTGTCCAAACCGGCCAGGGCAAGCGGCCCTGAATAGACATATTTATAGCCGGCGAAATCCGGCGCGATCAGGGAAGTACCGGTACTGTCTTTCGTGCTCTGACCCCCGCCGCCCAGGCCAGTGGCGCTTTCCGCCCGAAGAGAAGAATTGGTCGCGCTGGCTGTGATCTCGCCGAAAGCCTCATCCGATACCCGGCTGATAGCCATATTGGAATCCGGCACCAGTTCTTCTTCTTTGGTCAAATAAGAATATAAAGGGAGAACGATCACGGCCACTAAGGCCAGACCGGCCGCTCCCCAGACAAGTTTATGGAAGGGAAAAATACTGGCCGGACGGAAAACTTTTTCCGGCGCCGGTTTTTGGGCAAGCCTTTGGCGCAAAAAGGTCTGGAAGTTCCTGTCGATCTTAACTTCCGGCCGGCTGGCCAAGACCTGAGACAGGATCTCTCGTAAGCCTCTTTCGTCTTCTTTAAAAGAAGGGTCATATTGATAAAGCTCCTGCAATATTTTTTCGATTTTTTCCTTGTTCATATTTTTAGGTTTTGATTAAACTTGATAAAATTATGATTAATGAAATAATTACCTCTTTTCTTATCGACTTTATCGCCCGGCTGAAGATCATTTTGCAGGCTCCTTCGCTTTTGCCGGCCAGCCTGGCGATCTCGGCAAAAGGCAGGTCATCCCAAAGGCGCATAATGACGACATCCCGGTGCTCTTTTTTTATCTGATCCAGATATTTTCTGACCTTTAAAAGCTGCTGCCGGCAAGAGATATCCAACGGCGCGTCTGCCCTGTCTGACAGGCTGAAAAAATCCTCGATATTGGCCGCCGGCCGGAAAGACCGGTAGTGGTCGATCAGGGTATTTCTGGCAATGGCGTAAAGCCAGGCGGAAAAACCCCCTTTATCCGGTCTGAAACGATCGTATCTTTCCAGGGCCTTGCAGAAGGTCTGGCTGGTCAGGTCTTCGGCCGTTTCCTTATGAAAGGTCCGAAAATAGATGAACTGGTAGATTTTCGGGGAGAACTGGTCGTAGAGCAGGCTGAAATCCTCCCTTTCTTGGCTTAACCCGGGCATATTTTTATTTTTAGCTAAGGTCTCTAGCCTCCATAATATATAACGTATAAGACGGCAAAAAGTCACGGAATTTACCTGTTTATTCTAGCATTTTTTAAAAAAAAGCGCCCCATCTTATGGAACGCTTTTATATTTTTGATAACGGAACTTTTACTCGGTCACCGTGATCGGCGCGCTGTAGCCCTCCGTACCGTTGACGTAGAACTTCACATTGTAACTGCCGGCCGAATTTGGCAGACCGAAACAGCAGTTGCCATTCGTGCCGTTTACCAGATTAAAGGCCATACCCTGGGGTTCAACAATATTGCCGCTTGAATCAAGAATGGCAAAGGTCAGTTTGGCGCCAGTGGCAAAAGTGCCGGTCACGCCAAAGCCGAAATTATCCCCCACGGAAAAAGAATTAGTGGTGGCCATGTTCACATTCGGTGAAAAAGTGATGCCTTTAGGCAGACGCTGCAATTCCACCTTGGTAATGCCGTAAGAAGCATTGGTATTGGCGGCCGCGTTGGTATTGGTAGTGGCGGCCGGAACCACCGTCACGTTAATCGTGCCGCACTCGCGACCGGTACAAACCAACTGATAAGTGCCGCCCTGATCATTGTTTTGGATGCCGGTGACGAATTGGCCGTTGGTGGATTTCACATTCGGATTGACGAATTCAAAATCCACGGGCGCGCCGTTTTCCGTCAAGGTCACCTTGACCGTATCCCCGGCCAAAAAGGTCATTTTCGTGTATTCAAAAACTCCATTAACCAGCAACAAAGCAAAAATCTTGGTGTTGCCGACCAAAGTGTAGGGTGCTTCGTCCGTCTTCGTGTTAACATTTTGGGCGCTGGTATTAGTGTTGGAGGTGGTCGTCGTTTTTTTACCGCAGCCGGCCAAAACAAGGCTTACCGCCAGCAAAAAAACAACACCCGCCAGTAAGATTTTTTTGTGCGTCATAGTTTTTTGTTTTAAATAATTAAACTATTTCTACTTTAAATATACTACGAAAGAAATAGATTATCAAATTGCCTATAGACATTTTTGTTTTAGGTCATAAGTTATATGGGGTGGCAGCCGGTATTGTTTTCAACATGGTTATAAGTCACTTAGTATCTAACCCAATACCTTTAACTTATAACTATACCGGCCGCTATGCCCTACAACCTAAAACCTAACCACCAAAATCTACAGTGCTTATTTGTCATTTAACCGCCTTGCCTTATAATAAACCACCAATCCCGAAAACAAAACAACAGTTAAGGCCGCGATGGTATTCCACATCAAATCGCTCGGCGTATCAAACTTATCGACCACCCGCTGGCTTTCCGAGATCAGATCGCCTAAAAATTCGCTCACCTCATACATGGCCGAAGCAAAAACAGTCACCGACAAGGAAAAAAGTGAAAGGCTAAAAATCCCCAAGCGGATTTTCCCCTGCCTGTTCAATTCATAAAGAATGATAAAAATGGCCAAGGCGCAAGCCGCCGAGCCGACCATGTGGGCCAGGTCATCCCACCAGAGGACGGAATGGTAAAGATTGGCGAAGTTGCCCGCCGCGTCAAACCAAACGCCCAAAGAGACCGACCAAACGACATAAAAAGGCAGGACAATATTCTGCCTGGCTTTATAATACCAGTAGAAAATAAGAATAATAAGAAGAACTTCCACATTAGTCAGGGCCAGAGCCAGCTGCCGGGTAGTCGTGTCGTAATCTAGGAATATTTCCAGCGGCAGCAGAACAAGGAGCGAAAAAATGCCGACGAAAAACAGGATTTTATTGGTCTTCGCGCTCATGAGGTTTTTTCTTTATACCGGTTCCTTAAAAAGATATATTTGACGATTTCAATCGCGATTATTATTAAAAGCGAGGCCCCCAGGATATCCAGCCAGTGAAAAATATTAAGGCTTTCCGTACGCATGACTCCTTGCAAAAACGGGATATAGACCGGCATGATCTGCAAACCGAAACTAATGACTAAAGCCCCGACCAGCCAGAGATTGGAAAAAGGATTTTTCCGCCAGATGGGGTAGCGGATACTGCGCACGCTGAAAGCGTAAAAAAGTGTGCTGGCCCCGAGCAAAACAAAAGCCATGGTCCGGGCCAAGGTCAGGTCGCCGGTTTTCTTCCAAAAATAATAGAAAAAGATCAGGCTTAAAATTCCCAAGGTGACGCTTATCAGACCGATTAATACTTTCATTTCGCGGGTGAATATCTGGCCTTTAAGCCCCTGGGGCTTATCCTTCATCACCGCTTCTCCCGGCTCCATTGTTATCGCCAAAGCCGGCAGAACATCATCCACCAGGTTTACCCACAAGATCTGAGCGGCCAAGACCGGCAAAGGAAAGCCAAAGATCAGGCTGCCCATGATCAGCGTGATTTCCGCAAAGCCGTCGGAAAGAAGATACAAAATGACCTTTTTAATGTTATCAAAAACAACCCGGCCTTGCTCCACCGCTTTTTCAATTGTCCGGAAATTGTCATCCAAAAGGACAAGGTCAGAAGCGCTTTTAGCCACATCCGTACCCGAGCCCAAGGCAATGCCGATATTGGCGGATTTTAGAGCCGGGGCGTCGTTGATCCCGTCGCCGGTCATGGCGACCACTTCACCTGAGGCCTGCCAGGCATCGACGATCCGGATCTTGTGGGCCGGCGAAACCCTGGCGTAAACAGAAATATCCCGGACGCGATTTTTCAATTCATGTTCGGAAATTTTATCTAATTGCTCCCCGTCAATAATATTTTCGGACTTGGCGGGCAGGCCCAGTTCTTCGGCGATCGACTGGGCGGTCAATCTGTGATCGCCGGTGATCATCACCACCTTGATGCCGGCCTCCTGCGCCAGCTTCACCGTCTCTTTGGCCTCCGGCCGCAGGGGGTCTTTAATGGCGACCAGCCCGACAAAGATCAGCTTTTTTTTCTCCTGGTTGAATTTTTCCAGGTTCATCTCTTCCAGGCCCACTTCCTCAAAGGCAAAGGCGAGGATCCTTAGGCCCTTGTTGGACAGCGATTCATAACGCCGGCTTAATTTGGCGATCAGCTCGGCGGTCAACTTTTCTTTTTTGCCGTCCCGGTCGATATAGGCCGACATCGCGAATATCTTCTCCGGCGCCCCTTTGACAAAAATGATCTTTTTGCCGGCCTGATAATGGTGTAAAGTGGCCATGTATTTTATGGCCGGATCAAAAGGGATCTCGTCGATTCTTTTGTAGAGTTTCTCCAGCTCGCTTTTGCGCAGACCCAGTTTGATGCCGGCCGAAAGCAGGGCTTTTTCCGTCGGGTTACCCACCAGGCGCCAGTCTTTTAATTCATCTGCCTCGTTTTCGACAAAGGCATCGTTGCAGATCATCCCGATCTTCAGGGCCAGCATATAGCTTTCCACCCCGTCTTTTTCCAGGGCCATTTCCTGCTTATCCGTGGACAAATCGTGATTATATGTGATGATATGGGAAACATTCATCATCCCCAAGGTAAGAGTACCGGTCTTGTCCGTGCAGATGACCGTGGTGGAACCCAAGGTTTCCGCGGCCATCAAATTACGGGTCAGGGCTTTGCGTTTTAAGATCCGCTGCATGCCCACGGTCAAGATCAGGGTCACGGCGATGAGCAGTCCTTCCGGGATGGCGGAGACCGCCACCGCTACCGCCGTCGTGAACATCTCCACGAATTCCTTGCCGCTCAGCAAACCGATAAGCAACAACAGGGCGCAGATGGAAAGCACGGTAAAAGCCAGCTGCCGGGAAAAACGGGCCAGCTTCACCTGCAAAGGCGTTTTGTCTTCCGGCGTTTCGCGGACCAAAGCGGCGATCCTCCCTATCTCTGAGCGGTCGCCTGTTTCGGTGACCACGGCCCGGCCCGACCCTTCGGTAATGACCGTCCCCATATAGACCAGATTGTTCCGGTCGGCCAAACCCAGGTCTTTCTCCAGTTTATGGCTGGCTTTTTCCACCGGGTATGATTCGCCGGTCAGACTCGCTTCGTTCACCCTTAAATTTTTGGCGGAGATGATCCGGCCATCAGCCGGGACTTTGTAACCGGCATAAAGCAAAATGATGTCGCCCGGCACCAGATTATCCGCCGGGATCTGTTTTTCCTGGTTGCCGCGGAAAACCAAAGCCATCACCTTGATCACTTCCTTAAGTTTTTTCAAGGCGTTTTGCGCCCGGTCTTCCTGAAAAAAACCGATGATCACGTTGACCACGACCGCCGCCAGGATCACGTAAGCGTCCAGGAAATCCCCCAGGACAAAACTAACGATGGCGGCGATCAATAAAATATAGACCAGGGCGCTTTTGAACTGGTTTAAAAAAAGAGTGAAACGGCTTGTCCCTTTTTCCTGGGGCAAAGCGTTCAACCCGAATTCCGCCTGCCTGTTTTTCACCTCTTCTTCGCCAAGACCGTGAACCCCGGAATTAAGCTTCCTTAAGGCTTCTTCCCCGCTCAATTTGTACCAGGCTGTTTCGCTCATATTAGCTTTATTTTATCATAAAATAAAAAAATCCGCTAACGGATTTGGGGGGTTATTCGAGTAATTCCTTACCTTATCTCAAAATTTGAGGAATAGACTGATTTAAGCAACCCCGGCTCTAACCCATAATATGAAGGCTCTTTTTGGCAAAAACCATAGTAGATTTTCAAGCGGTAGGTACCCGACGGCAAAGACCAAGTATAGGAACAATTTTGGGTCCAGGTTATTTGTTGAATAATGGCGTATTTTTCTTGAGTGAAAACTTTAATTTTATGGTCATAGGCCATCAACGCATACCCCAAATTTTCGATAGAATAGTAACCGCATTTTTCGTGAAGGATTTGGTTCAAACCTTCCGGAGTTGGTCTTTGAATTTTTTTCCAGCCCGTCGCTTCATGTTTTTCTAAATCAAATGACAGGCCGCGGTACATAACTGAATCCAGGACGGATAAATCACCTTCGGAAGTGAATTCATGCGACAAACAATAAATCGAAGAACTGGGGTTTTTTATACTGAAGGATATCTTTTCACTCTGAGAAAAAATGCTTTTTTCAAGATTAATTTTCAACGGGAGATCTTTTTTTGACGACCAGCTAAACCATAATACCGCATCGCCGGCCAGAATCACAGCCGCCGCAATGGCCAGTATTTTAATTGACCGGTTTGAAATCATAGTTTAATACTAGCACAAAATGAAAAGAGAGACGAGTCTCAACCTTGAAAAAGGCGATATCATCCCGTTCTGTTTCATTTGTTCAACCGGGATATTATCCAAAAAACGGCCAAAAACTTATCCACAAATGAGGTCTTGACAAAATTCTGATATATGCTATTATTATTTATCAATCAATACCGCTCTTTTCCCCTTTCAATTTTCAATCTTTCTCTTATTTCTTCGTTATCAATTTCAAGGAATAAGCGATTCGCATACCGTTTTCAAAAACGGATGTGCTTTAACGTTTCGTTTTAGCGAAATGCAGCCCTTTCGATGCCTACGTTATCAAACGTAATGCCACCAAACAAATCCACCCCAAATTCTTTTGACCGGATCTTAAAAAAAGGTCAAGCCAAAAGAGGGGTGGATTTTTGGTTATTAAAACTGGTAGGGCAACAAAGAAAAAATAAGATGGATGATATTAATGGCGTATATCGACCGGTATTTTGCCCGCAGCCAGGCAAAGCCGGAGAAACCGACGAAGAATATCAGGGTCAGGAAACTGGCCTGGAAATAAAAATGGCCGAGATAAAAAGTTATGACGACAAGCAAAGCCGCCAGCCAGGGCTTGGTTAATTTTTCCAAACCGGTCTGCAAGAAACCGAAAGTAAAAAGATCCTGCGCCATCGTCGTTATGAGTATCAGAAAACCGTAAAGCCAGCCGGCTAAACCGAAAGGCGAATTATTTTGATAAAACCAATAAATAAGCTGAGATAACGGGATCAAATAAAAAAACAACCAAACTTTATTTTTCAGGTTCAAAAAATAAAAAGGCAGCCCTTTTTTCCGCCAGAAAAAAACGACGATCACCCCGGCCAAGATCAGCCAGCCGCAGAAAAAAAGATATTTATAATCTTCGTCGCCTTCCAGAAAAGGAAAGATACGGGTAATAAAATTGAAATAATAGAAGAGCCGGCCGATGGTCCAGATTAAAAGCCAAGCCGCGATCACGGCGATAATTTTCAGGCCCTTTTTCATGGGATAATTATAACAATAATCCGCCAAAATAAAAATTGGCGGGTTTTTTCGCCTTCTTTATTAAATATCCCGGCTGTATTATAATATTAACATTAGACAATTAATAAAAAAATCATGACCAACAAACAGAAAAGTTTAGTCAAATTGGCCGCTTTTATATTATTAGGCGGTCTTTTTGTTTTGGCGCCGCGCTTTGTCTGGGCCCAACAATTAACCTGGTCTCAAGGTGATGCCGACGGCTTCGGCGACCCGAACAATTCCAGGATTTATGCCCTGATGGAGTTTAATCAAGCTCTTTATGCCGGCACCTCTAATTTGACGACGGGAACGGAAATCTGGAAAAATGACGGCGCCAGCTGGTATCAAGTCAATACCGACGGCTTCGGCAATGCCCTCAACACCCAAACGACCAGCCTGACCGTCTATAACGAAAAATTATACGCCGGCGTGAATAATTACACGGCCGGAGCGCAAGTCTGGAGTTATAACGGCACCACCTGGACGCAGATAAACAGGATGGCTTCGGCGATGCCAACAATATGTCCGTCAATGCCTTAATGGAATATAAAGACAAATTATACGCCTCCACCTATAATTTCATTACCGGCACCGAAGTTTGGCGGTATAACGGCGCCGCTTGGACTCAGGTAAATACCGACGGCTTCGGCGATGCCGGCAGCCTCTACTCCGATGCCATGGTTATTTATGACGATAAACTTCTGGTCGGCGCCAGCAACTACGCGACGGGCGGTCAAATATGGGAATATGACGGGACAAGCTGGACCAATCTGGTTAACGACGGTTTTGGCGACACCACGAACCTTGAACCTTTTTCCTTATTGGTTGACGGCAGCCTGCTTTATGCCGGCACCTGGAATCTGACGACGGGAACGGAAATCTGGAAATATGACGGGGCCACCTGGTCGAAAATAAACACGGATGGCTTCGGCGACATTAATAATGAGACCGGCCTTTCATTGGCAAAATTTGATAATTATATTTATGCCAGCACTAAAAATACAACGACCGGCGGTGAAGTTTGGAAATATGACGGCACGGAATGGGACCGGGTAAATACCGACG
This sequence comes from Patescibacteria group bacterium, assembly GCA_041649715.1. GTDB lineage: Bacteria > Patescibacteriota > Patescibacteriia > JAXHNJ01 > JAXHNJ01 > JBAZMP01. The sequence goes on along the minus strand of JBAZMP010000001.1, from coordinate 292,491 downwards.
GTTTTGGCGATGCTAATAATTCACGCTCTTATTCTTTAACCGTTTTCCGCCATAAACTCTATACCGGTACTTTCAATGAGAACACCGGGGCGGAACTCTGGCAGGCCTCCGCTTCTATCCCCTCCTTGGGCATCGTGATGACTCCCGCTTCGGCGGGCGGGGCCAATATCCGGGTGGTAGACGCGTCCGGAACGCAGATCTCTTCCTTTTTCGCCTTTGATCAGAGTTTGCGCCTAGGTTTGGAAGTAGAACAGGCGGATATCGACGGCGACGGTACTAATGAGATCATTGTCGCCCCGGCGGGCGGCGTCACCTCCGTCCTGAAAGCCTTTGAATTAGACGGCACGCTGATCGCCTCCGCTACCACCTATGACCTTAATTTCAAAGGCGGAGTCTCCCTGACAACCGGCGATTTAAACGGCGACGATCAAGAAGACATCGCTTTAGTTCCCACCTCCTTAGGCGGCCCGCATGTCAGAATCTACACCCTCAATGAGACGGGCGACGGCTTTTCTCTTTTAGACAGTTTCTTCCCGTATGACCAGACTTTTCGAGGCGGCGTCAACCTGGCGACCGGCGATTTAAACGGCGACGGGATGGACAGACTGGTCACCGCTCCGATTTCCGGCCACTCCCCCCTGGTCAGAACCTACAGTTATGACGCGTCGGAAGGGCGCTTGCTCCTGGTCAACGAGTTTCAGGCTTATCAAACGACCTACCTCGGCGGCGTTCAGCTGGCCACCGGCGATATGAACGGCGATAAAAAAGATGACATTATTGTTTCGCCTTACCTGAATGGCGGCCCCAATGTCCGGGTTTATAATTACGGCGGCGCTTCTCTCATCAGTTGGGTCATGGCCTACCCAAGCACCTATCGCGGTACCCTTTCCATGCGGGTCGGCGATCTGGAAGGAGACGGCCTGGGTGAAATTGTCCTAGCGGCTAAAACCCTAAGCGACTCAAAGGTCAAAATTTTCCGCTACGAAAATCACGCCTTGGGGCTGGTTGATTCCTTCTATCCCTATGACGCCAATTTTCTGGGCGGCGTAAATCTGTTCGTCAATGACGTGGATGGCGACACTTACGCCGAAGTGATGACCTCTCCGGCCTCAAGAGGCGGACCCAATGTCAGAGTTTATGACCTAGACACGGAAATATCCGTTTTGAAAGGCTGGTTCTGGGCGTTTCCCATCGGTTTCCGCGGCGGCGTGAATTTCGGGAAATAAGGCTCAATAAAGAAAACTTAGATAAAACAAAACTACCGGTAAAACGGTAGTTTTGTGCTAAATGAGAAAATATAAATTAAATATGGTGAGCGCAGAGGGATTCGAACCCCCGACACCCTGCTTAAAAGGCAGGTGCTCTAACCAGCTGAGCTATGCGCCCCTAATTACTTTAAATATATTATCATATCCGGCCTCAATTATCAAGAGTTGGCGCTGTTTTAAATTATGCAAAGTGGAATCCCGCAAATACGAATAAAAAAATGAGCAGTTTAATGACTTGCTCGGGTCGCTTGGGTTAGGGTTCAATCTTAATGGATACTTCGTCTAATGTGACCCTGGTTCAACTCCCTAAGGTCATCCAAGAGTGGATCCATGAAATCCGAGCATCCACCCAGATAGCTGATGAAAGTCTGTCCAGGCTTCTTATTGAAAAGGAAACCTATATAGCAGACAGCAAAGTAAAGAGCGAAGAATACTGTGGTACCAATTAACCTATCCATAATACATCCTCCCTGCAGAAGGGGTTTTCTACTTTGTCACTAGAAGCACAAAAGCGATGACGATCATGTGCATGAGTTGATCTTGCCAAATCTTCTTGACCCACCCGTATCTTGCCTTGCACGGGTCAATGAAGAAATGGGATACTAAGATGATCCCCAAGGACAATGGAGATAATCCGACAGGAACAAGTAGGAATGTAGCCGTGTAGACGGCCGCGTGATAGAAATTCAGTTCCCAGCTCTTTCCTTTCCCCATAGCCAGAAACTCCGGCTGAAAGGGAAAGTCGCCAATGAAGTGAGCGGCCAAGGCCAACAGTAATTGAGGCACTTTTCCTCCATCCGCCATAAAGGCTTATTTACATCCCGCGATTTGAAAGTTCGACTCAAAACATACATTCAGGGTTTGTGAACGTACTATATTAGCACAGATTTCTTTTTATGTCAATACTGCAGAAAAACTGGTTAATATCTAATATTTACTTTTGGGGATAAACTCGGGGGAAATCCTGTGGGTAAAAGGGTTGGCGCAAGTCTGACCTTTCTGATAGAATTAAAGGTACTAATTTTAAAGACAAACCAATGGTGGCCAGAAAAAAAGCGAAAGAAGAGGCGATTACCGGTGATATCACCGCTCCTTTGGAGAAAATACCGCCCCAGAACGTGGAAGCCGAGCAATCCGTCCTGGGCTCGCTTTTGATCGACAAAGACGCCATCGTCAAGGTGGCCGACCTAATCCGGCCGGATGATTTTTACAAGGACATCCACCGTTATATTTTTGAAGCGATGCTGGAGATCTACGAAAAACGCGAACCGGTGGATATTTTAAGCCTGACCAACAAACTCGAAGAAAAAAACCAGCTGGCCTTGGTCGGCGGGCGAAGCTATCTGGCGGACCTGGCCAATAAAGTGCCCACCGCCTCCAACGTCGCCTATTATGCCGGCATTGTCCAGCGCAAAGCGACCATGCGCCGGCTCATAAACGTCGGCTCGCAGATCGCCTTTTTGGGGTATTCCGAAAGCGACCAGATAGACAATGTCCTGGACAAGGCCGAACAATCCTTATTCAGTGTTTCCCAAAAATATTTGAGCCAGCGCTTTGTTCCCATCAAGAACGTGCTGACCGAGGCTTTTGACCGGATCGACGAACTCCACAAGGAAAAAGGGAAGCTGCGCGGCATGCCGACGGGCTTTGCCGATCTGGATGGTATCCTGGCTGGCCTGCAAAAAGGCGACCTGGTGATCTTGGCCGCCCGGCCTTCGGTCGGCAAAACGACCCTCGCTTTGGACATCGCCAGGAACATCGCCACCAAAGAAAAAATTCCGGTGGGCATATTTTCTTTGGAAATGTCCAAGGAACAGCTGGTTGACCGGATGCTCTGCGCCGAAGCGGGCGTGGATCTTTGGAAAATGCGGACCGGCCGTCTTTCGGAAAGCGATGAAGACGACGATTTCCCCCGCATCGGCCACGCCATGGGAATCTTGGCCGAAAGCCCCATTTATATCGATGACTCGGCCTTAAATTCCATCATGGAGATCCGGACCAAAGCCCGGCGCTTGCAGACCGAGCAGGGCCTGGGCCTTTTAGTCATTGATTATCTGCAGCTGATGGAGGGCCGGTTTGAGGCGGAAAGCCGCGTCCAGCAGATCTCCGAGATCACCCGCGCCCTGAAAGGCATCGCCAAAGAGCTTAATATTCCCGTTCTGGTCCTGTCGCAGCTTTCCCGGCAGACCGAAGCACGCACGCCGCCCATCCCCAAACTGGCCGACTTGCGCGAATCCGGTTCAATTGAGCAGGACGCCGATGTTGTTCTCTTCATCTATCGGGAAGAAATGTTCAAGAAAGACACCGACCGGCCGCATGTCGCCAATATCCTGGTCTCCAAACACCGAAACGGCCCGACCGGCGAGATCGAGCTTTACTTTGACGAGAACAAAGTTTCTTTCCGGAACCTGGAAAAGAAACTGGAAGAAGCGCCGTTCTAGACTGTTAAAAATGTTAATATTGTTGAATCGCTTCGCTTGTTAAATTCGTGCGATTTTAACAATTTCAACAAGCCCCAGTGGGCGATTGAACAACTTCAACGGCTTAAGCGTTAATAAACCGCTTTTTTTGTTTCGTAATAATATGATATAATAACAACATAAATATTAACAAACAATCATGTTTGAAAAACTGAAACAATTCAAAGAACTGCGCGACCAGGCGAAAAAAATGCAGAACAGCCTCGCCGCCGAAACCGTTTACCAGGACTGGCGCGGCCGGATCCGTCTCGTCATGGACGGCAATCAAAGAGTAATCAGCTTGGAGATAAACCCGGAGATGCTGGCCCCGGAAAAAAAGAATGAACTGGAGAAGGGTCTTGCCGAATGCTTCAACGAAGGGGTAAAAAAGGCCCAAATGGCCGCCGCCCGGAAAATGCAAAGCCTGGGTGGACTCGGGGGTATGAATTTACCGGGATTTGGCGGATAGTGTTTTTCTTAAAAAATTCCAAATCTCAAATTCCAGATCCCAAATAAATCCCAATAACCAAAATTTCAAACCGCTAGTCGGTTTCAGCCATTCGGTCATTGTACTTGGAATTTAATAACCAACCTTTACTCTGCCCAATCACCCGATCAATTACCCGGCTTTAAAAAAACAATAGCCAAAAACAAAATGCCTAATCATCCAGAGACAATCCAAAATTTAATCAGTGAATTCAACAAGCTGCCCGGCATCGGCGATAAAACCAGCGAGCGGTTCGTCTTTTATTTGTTAAAACAGCCAAAAACCGAACTGGAAAAATTAGGCCTGGCCATCGAGCATCTCAAAGACAAGATAAAAATTTGTTCTCTCTGCCAGAACTTTTCGGAAAAAGACCCCTGCCCCATTTGCGGCGATAAAAACCGCGACCAACGGACTATCTGCGTGGTGGCCGAACCCTCCGACGTCATCTCATTGGAAAAAACCGGGGAATACAAGGGGGTTTATCACGTCTTGTACGGCGTCTTAAAACCGATTGAAGGGATAAGCCCGGATAAGCTAAAAGTGGCCGAGCTGCTGACCCGGGTCAAAAAAAACAATATCAAAGAATTGATCATCGCCTTAAATCCGGACATGGAAGGCGAGTCAACCACCTTATACCTGAAAAAACTCTTCTCTCCCTTCGGCCTTAAAATCACCCGCTTGGGCCGAGGCCTGGCCATGGGCACCGAGCTTGAATACGCCGATGAAATCACGCTGGCCTCCGCTTTGGCCGGACGAAAAGAGATCTGATAAAAAAACACGCGCCATTAGAGTAAGCCCGCGTTTTTTTATTATTAAATTATTTACCGATACTTAAAATCTTCACCTGGCTGATAAGTTGGCGGTGGCCGCGTTTGCGGCGGTAACGCACCTTATTTTTGAATTTCATGACATTTATCTTTTCGGCCTTACCCTGCTTTAAAATTTTTGCCCCGACTTTAACGCCCTTCAAATAAGGCTTGCCCAATTCTAAATTTTGACCGTTGGAGATCAGTAGAACCTGATCAAAGGCAATTTCCGCCCCTTCCTTCTGCGGCAACTTTTCCAGGGTCAAAATGTCGTCTTTTTTCACTTTATATTGTTTTCCGCCGGTCTTGATGATCGCAAACATAGATTCTTTTTATTTATGAGTATGCAAAAATAATACACCCTATTGCGCCTGCCGTCAAGACCGCCTATTTTAAGTCCTTGCCATATTTGACGGACTGGCCGATTTCCAGCCCGTTTTTCTGGCAAAAACCGCTGTTCACCTCCAAAACCCTGTTTACGGAAACCTTGGGCGAATACAGCTTATAATCCGGTCCTTTGTCCGGTAGCACGTTTGGCGTGATCTCGACGATCTTATCGTCCATCAGCCAAATAAAATCCAGGGGAATTTCCATTTCCTTCATCCAAAAATTGGGGATCAGCGGTTCAGCATAAAGAAAAATCATGCCTCGGTTAACCTCTAAATACTCCCGGCCCGACAATCCTTTTGCCTTTTCTCCGGAAGATCTGGCGATTTCCGCGGTGATCTTTGTGTTGTTAATTTCGATTTCTATTGTTTTTCCCATGATCTTTTTGTAGTAAAATGGTATTTCTTTCTGGATATCCGAACCGCCCCACATCCAAAAAAATACCCCCAATATCATGGCTAAAACGAGAAAGATGGCCCAACGCATATGATTTAATTATATTAATTGTTGCCGGTCTTGACAAATCCACAAAAATGCGCTATATTAGACAGTTATGCTAAGCACCTTAAAGAACGAGCCGCAAAACAACCACTTTCTTTACGGAAGGACTGACGAATGACCCGTTGGCGACACGAGACCATCATGAGAGCGGCCGGCCTTGAGACCATGCGCCGGGCAAGACGGTGGAACGGGATCGAGATTCCCGTGACCAAGCAAGAGCTCAAGGAAATCGGCGGTGGTTTCCAAATCGAGGGAGCGGAGTCGATAAACAAAACCAGCTGCGACTGCGACGAGCAGGAACACCTGGTTGACGTTTTTCAGAGAGCCGGCGAAGCGCCCAATATCGATCTGGCTCGCGGTACTCTTTTCGGGACTATCCCCGATGGTTCCCCCGACCAACCCTCCAGAGAAGATCTGGAAGCCAGAAACGGAGAACCCGCCTGGGAGATCTCGCACAGGGGGCGTTTCTAACCACAACAGAGCACGACAAGGAGGCTGACCTAAGAAGCCTCCTTTTTCTTTTGTTTATTTTTGTAAATAAGGACCAAAACTAAACCCAAAATCACCATGACAAAAGCCAAGACCGCCAAGCTTATCAATTTACCAAAACCCTTGAAGAAAAGAGTGGTAAAACCAAAAATAACAGTAAGAGCGTATAAAAATAGGACGGCGCCGCGGTGAGAAAAACCGACATCCAAAAGGCGAAAATGCAGATGTTTTTTATCCGAAGTGTTAAAAGGGGATTTTTTTTCCAATAAGCTCCGCCGGATGATAACCCAGATGACATCCAGGATAGGAATGCCCATGATGAGCAGAGCGGTCGCGATCTTACCCCCGGAAATAATGGAAAGAAAGCCCAAGGAAAAACCGCAAAAAAGCGATCCCCCTTCCCCTAGGAAAATCTTGGCCGGATGAAAATTAAAGACCAAAAAACCAGCCGCCGCCCCGGCCAAAATGAGGCTCATCAGGGCCGTCGCCGGCTGATTGACGTCATGGGTCAGGCTCATGAAAAAAATCACTACCGCGCCGATGACCGTAATACCTGAGACCAGACCGTCTAGACCATCGAGAAATTTAGTGGTATACATCATGCCCAAAAGCCAGGCCAAAGCGAAAAGATCGGCGAAAAGAGTCAAATAATAAGGCACTCCGTTCCAAGACAGGATCTCGATTTTTACGGTATCAAGCCAAATAAACCCGCCTAAGGGATTGGTAAGGTATTTCACGCCAATGCCGGCCCCGATAATTGCCAAAGTGGCCAGCAAGGGCCAGATGAACTGTTTCTTGGCCCTTAGATTGTATTTATCGTCCAGCCAGCCGCCCACCATGATGAGGCAGGCTCCCAGGAATATCCCCCAAAGATATTTAGGCATAATATAGCCGGTGATGATCTGATTTTTAAAAATCAAAAGGGTTAAAAAGAAAGCGAAAAAGATACCCAGGCCTCCCAGCAGGGGGACGGGGCTTTTTTGGATCTTTCTTTCCGGCGCGACATTAGGCCTGTCCAAAATATTCAAACGGATGGCCAATTTTCTGACCAGATAAGTGGCGGCCAGGCCGAGCGCAAAGGCCGTTAGGAAAGCAAAAATATAATTAGAGTAGGTCATAAATTTAGGTTTTGCCCAAGCTTTTGCGGTCGATATAATCCTGCAAAATAATGCGGGCCGATTGGGCGTTGACCTCGTTCTTTGTCGCCCGGCCCTTGCCCCTTTTATCGCCGAAAAGGCTCCGGCTCATCTGCGAAGTCAAGCGCTCATCGCCATAAACCAGGCCGATATTAAGCTTGTTCTTTAATTTTTGGGCAAATTTTTCCACTCTCTCCGTCTGGGCGGTCTTACCGCCGGCCAGGTTTAGGGGCCAGCCGATGATTATTTTTTCCACCTTTTCAATATCCGTTATCTCCTTTAATTTTTCCAAAAGTACGCTCTCCTCTTCATATTCAAGAGTGTCTTGGGCGAAAGCGTATTTTTTCTCCTCGTCTGACAAGGCAAGTCCCACCCTTTTGCTGCCGAAGTCTAAGCCCAATAATTTGCCCATTTTTTTATTTCGTTAAAATTTGAAGGCCGTCCCTGGTCACGGCCAAGGTCACTTCGAAATGGGCGGCCAGTTCGCCGTCTTTGGTCCGCGCCGTCCAGCCATCGTCGTCCACGCTGATCTCCGGATAACCGGCCACCACCATCGGTTCAATGGCCAAGGTCATTCCTTCGGCCAGAATAACGCCGCTGCCGGGTTCCCCGTAATTCGGAATTTTCGGGTCTTCATGCACTTGCTTGCCCACCCCGTGCCCGACCAAGTCGCGTATGACGTCAAAACCGTTGGCTTCGGCGTAATTTTGAACCGCATAGCAGATGTCACCCAGGGCCTGGCCGGCCCGCACCTTTTTTAAGGCAAGCTCCAGGGATTTTTTGGTCACATTGATCAAGCGCCTGGCCGCTTTGCTTATTCGGCCGATCGGTATCGTGACCGCCATATCCGTGTAAAGTTCCTTGTATTTCAGGCCGATATCCAAGCCCAATATATCCCCGTTTTTCAAGACCGCCTCCGCCGAGGGTATGCCGTGAACGATTACGTCATTTACGGACGTACAGATAGACTTGGGGTAGCCCCGATAATTTTTAAAAGAGGGTTCGGCCTTATACTTTCTCATCAGCTTCTCGGCCAGATAATTCAATTCCTCCGTGGAAACACCCGGTTTAGCCGCCTCGCCCACTTCTTTTACGATCTGGGCCAGGATCTTGCCGCCCTGCCGCATTATTTCTATTTCGCTCTGGGTTTTTATTATTATCATTTGGCTAAGTTTTTAATCTCTCTGCCAATATCGAGGAAAACCCTCTTTATCGGTTGTTCACCGTTTGTCTTCAAGTAACGACTATTTTTCTTATAATAGCGGAAAATCGGCTCGGTCTGCCGATGATATATGCCCAGTCTTTTTTTGATCACCGGAATCTTGTCATCTTTTCGGGTAATAAGGGAATGCCCGCATTTGTCGCATATGTTTTTTTCTTTTGGTTTTTTATAAAATAGGTGATAGGTCGCCGAGCAGCCAGGACAAAACCGGCGGCCGGCCAGCCGGCGCAGGCTTTCTTTATCGGAGATCCAAAGCTCGATTACCAGATCGATCTTGACCAGCTTACCCAGCATCTTTGCTTGTTTCAAATTTCTCGGAAAACCGTTCAGGATAAAACCTTTTAAAGCGTCGTTTTTTCTTAGCCTGTTTTTTAATATAGCAAAGGTAATTTTATCGGAAACTAAAATGCCTTTATTCATCAAGTTGGCCAATAAATTTCCCAGGCGGCTTTTCTTTTCTATTTCCCGGCGAAAAAGATCGCCCATGACGATGAACGGAACCTTCCTTTTTCTGGCCAGCATTTCTGACTGCGTATCCTTGCCACTGCCCTGAGGGCCGATGAGGAGTATATTTTTGATTTTTTTCATGCCTCTATTATATCAAAATTGACCAAATAAAAAAAGCGGTCGCCCGCTTGATCGCTTCGGCTTCAGTTCACCGTTGCCCTATCTCGTTCGTTTTAAACACATTCAAGTCCCGAAGAGACGACCTCGAGCCTAGAACGATTTGAACCCGGCTAAAATCCTTCGTAATCCCGCATAATCAGCTGGGAATCGACTTGCTTGACCGTCTCAATGACCACCGAGACGACGATCAAAAGGCTGGTCCCTCCCAATATCAAGGAGTTTATCTTGGTGGCTGACTGCATGATCGTCGGCAGCACGGCAATAAGGCCCAAAAAAAGGGCGCCCGCTAAAATAATGCGGTTGGAAACATAATTAAGGTATTCCGCCGTATTGTTGCCCGGCCGGATTCCGGGGATAAAGCCCCCCTGTTTCTGGAGATTCTCGGCAATTTGCGTCGGATGAAAAATTACCGTGGTATAAAAATAAGTGAAGGCGACCACCAGAATAAAATACAGGACTCCGTAAATCAAGCCGCCCCGGAAATTCGCGACCACCCAGGCAGCGATATGAGCCAGCCAATAATTGCTGCTGTTGACGAAAAATTGGCCGATCAAGGGCGGTATCAGCACCAGAGATATCGCGAAGATGATGGGAATAACCCCGGCTTGATTGACCTTTAGGGGTAAGTGAGTGTTAGTCCCGCCATAAACCCGGTTGCCGCGGATTCGCCGGGCGTAAGAAACAGGAATATTCCTCTGGCCTTCGGTGATGAAAACCACCCCGGCGATCGTTATTAAGCCGATGACTATAAAGATAATGATGTTGAACAGTTGGGAAGGGTCGAAAACCGAAAGAGTCTGGGTGACGTTTGAAGGCAGCTGGGCGACGATACCGGCAAAAATGATCAAAGAAATCCCGTTGCCGATTTTCTTTTCGGAAATGATCTCACCCAGCCACATCAAAAAAACGGAACCGGCCGTAATAGCGACAATCGCGGTGATAAAATCAAAACTCGACATATTTGTGATAATGCCCTGGCCCTGTTGTTTCAACAAGGTGATCGTACCGTAACCCTGCAGAACCGCCAACGGAACCGTCAATATTCTCGTCCACTGATTGATTTTCTGGCGGCCGGACTCCCCTTCCTTGGCCAGTTCTTCTAACCGCGGTATGATCATCTGTAAAAGCTGGAAAATGATCGTCGAGGTGATATAGGGACCGATCCCGGCCATGGCCAGGGAAAAATTACTAATGGCGCCGCCGGAAAACACGCTGACCAGGCCCAAAAGCTGGTTGGAATTGAAAAAATTTCTTAAATTATCCAGATTGACGCCGGGGATGGGAATGTGGGCGAGAATCCGGAAAACAATAAGAATGGCTAAAACAAAGAATATTTTGTTTCTTATCTCTTTGACCCGCCAGATTTGCGTTAACTTTTCAAGCATAATTATTTGACCTCCCTGGCCTCGCCCCCGGCTTTAACAATAGCCTCTTTTGCCTTTTTAGAAAAGGCGGACGCCGTAACCTGCAGCTTTTTCGTCAATTTTCCCGAACCCAAGATTTTTAGGCCCATCGGACTGTAAGTCGCGATCTTCTTTTCCAATAGAATATCAAATGTTACTTTCTCACCTTCTTTAAAATTTTTATCAAGCTCGTCTAAGTTAACCACTGCTTTTTTCGGATAGAGACTCTTAAAACCGCGCTTCTTGGGAATCCCCCTTAAAGTCGGCTGCAAGCCTAATTTGAAAAGGCCATTTTTACCGCCGCTGCGGGAACGCTGGCCTTTTAAACCTCGGCCGGCATAAGTGCCGTGACCGGAAGAATCACCGCGGCCAACTCTCTTTATTTTCCTCTTGCTTTGGCTTTTAACTAAATTATGTAGCGCGGAAATCATTTTTTTATCTCCTCTTTTATAATTTCTTTCTTAACCGGATATACTTTGGGGGCTTTCAATCTCTTCAAGGCCTGGAAAGTCGCTTTTACGTTATTTATTTTATTTTTTGATCCCATCATTTTCGAAACGACATTTTTTATCCCGGTCAATTCCAAAACCATACGCACGGGGCCGCCGGCCTTTAGCCCGGTTCCCTTTGGGGCTGGTTTAAGCAGCACCTTGGCCGCTTTATACTTTTCTATTATACGATGGGGGATCGTTTCATTGATTGTTTTTACCTCAAAGAGATCTTTGCGGGCGACCGCCACCGCTTTATTCACCGCCCCGGAAACATCCGCTCCCTTCTTCACGCCCATCCCGATTTTACCCTTAAGATTACCGATCACCACGCAAGCCCGGAATCTCATTCTTTTTCCGCCGGCCACCACGCGCGTCACCCGGCTGATATCAATCACGCTTTGCTCAAATTCCCGGTCTTCTTTGGGTTTTGAACGTCTAAAATTATCTCTTGCCATAATAATTGATTTATTTGCTTAAAAATTTAAGCCCCCTTTTCTCGCCCCTTCGGCCAAAGCCTTAACGCGGCCGTGATACTTGTAGCGGCCCCGATCAAAGACGACCCGCTTTATCTTCTGCTTTTCGGCCTTGACGGCCAGACCCAAGCCCACCGCGTAAGCTTTCTTTTCTTTCTTCCCGCCGGGCAAATCAGTTTCTTTCCCCGTTAGTTCCCGGTCACAAAAAGAAAGCAGGGTCACTGCCCTATCGTCATCAATCAGCTGGGCATAGATATGCTGGTGGCTGCGAAAAACCGCGAGACGAGGCCTTTCTTTCGTGCCTCTTATTTTAGCCCGCACTCGCCGTTGCCTTCTTAGCTGCCGCTCCTGGTTAACTTTAATTATATTTTTCATACTTTTAATATTATATGTTCCCGTTTATTTGGCTCCGGCATCCGGACCGGTTTTGGCGGACTTACCCGCTTTCCGGCGGATTATTTCCTCAAGATACTTGATCCCCTTGCCTTTATAGGGTTCTGGCTTCCGAACGGCGCGGATTTCCGCCGCGACCTGGCCGACTTTCTGTTTATCCGCCCCGGTAATGGTAATGACGTTTTTTTCCACTTTTATTTCGATCTGATCCGGAATAGCGAATTCCACCGGGTGGGTGAACCCGACATTTAATATCAATTTGCGACCGGTGACAGAGGCTTTGTAGCCGACGCCGTTTATTTCCAGCTTTTTTTCATAACCCTTGGTCACTCCCACCACCATATTGTTGATCAGGGCGCGAAAAAGCCCCCATAAAGACCGATCGTCTTTATCTTCGGGGTTTTTCACCGTGACCGTAATCTGATCATCTTTCAGCTCAACTTTAATCTGCGGGTGGATAACCTGGGTTAATTCACCTTTTGGGCCGGTCACCTTGATCAAGCCGTCGGCCAAAGCCACTTTGACGCCGGGTAAAATTTTAACGGGTAATTTTCCGATTCTGGACATAAATTTAATATACTTCGCAGATTATTTCGCCCCCGATTCCCTTTTTCTTCGCTTCACGGTTAGTCATCAATCCTTGCGGGGTGGAAACAACCGCTATTCCATAATTATTTAAAATAATCGGCAAACGATTCCTCCCTAAGTAAAGGCGGCGGCCGGGCTTGCTGATCCTTTTAACGTGGGTGATCGCCGGCTCTTTTGACTCATTATACTTCAAAACGATCTTGAGGCCAGCCGATTTATCGGCCGCTTTCTCCACCTTACCGACCATGCCGTTCTTTTCCAAAATCTTGGCAATGCTAAATTTTATCCCGGAATAAGGGATATAAACCTCCTCCTTTTTCACCATATAGGCATTTCTTATTCTTGTTAACATGTCGGCAATCGGGTCATGCATGGCTTTAATGAGTTAATATTAGTTAATTATTTAAGTAATTAATTATTATACTTACCAGGAAGCTTTTTTGAGGCCGGGAATCTCGTTTTTGTCGGCCAGTTCGCGGAAACAAATCCGGCAAAGGTTGAACTTGCGGAGATATCCCCTTTTTCGGCCGCAGCGCCAGCAACGCCGGACGATCCGGCTCGAATATTTGGGGGTTTTTTTTGCTCTGGCTATGACTGATTTTTTCGCCATAAAAATTAGGTGATATTACTTAGATTCATCTTCTTGAAAAGGAAAGCCGAAAAGTTTTAATAAAGTCAGGGCTTCCTTGCCTGTTTTGGCGTTGGTGGCTATGCTCACCGCCAAACCATGTATCTTTTCCACTTCGTCAGACTGGATCTCGGGAAAAACCACATGCTCCTTGAAACCCAGGGTCAAACTCCGTGAATTTCCCAAAGATTTGACCGATATACCCTGAAAATCCCTGACCCTGGCTAAAGTGATGTTTATTAGCTTATCGACAAAATCATACATTCTGTTGCCGCGCAAGGTTACCATGGCGGCGACGGTCATGCCTTGACGGATTTTAAAGGCGGAGATGGATTTTCTTGCTTTCATCAAAACGGGTTTCTGGCCGGAAATGCGCTCAAGGGTTTTAGCCACCGTTTCCATATATTTATCCTCTTTGCCAAACTTGGCGCTTATGCCCGCATTTATTTTTACCATCAGGAGGCGCGGCACCGCCAGATCGTTTTTATATCCGAAAATTTCGCGCATTTTAGGCACAATTTCCCGCCGATATCTCTCTTTTAGCCGTGAGTTTAGATTTCCTGCTGGCATTTTTGACAAATCCTAATTTTATTCTTATTAAATATTTTTGTCTTTATCCGCGTCGGTTTGCTGCATTTCGGACAGACAAGCATCACATTAGAAGCATCCATGGGGGCGGCGTACTGCACCCGCTGGCCTTTTTCGCCGCTTCGTTTGGCCCGGACATTTTTGGTTCTCAAATTCAGGCTTTCCACGATCACTTTTTCTTCCCGGACTAAAACCTGGATGAGTTTGCCTTTTTTGTCGCGGTCCTTGCCGTGAATGATTTTTACTTGATCGCCTTTTTTTAGTTTCATATTATTATAAGACTTCCGGCGCTAATGAAATAATTTTGATAAAACCAAAGCTACGCAGTTCCCGGGCCACCGGTCCGAAAATACGCGTCCCTTTAGGCTCCTTCGTTTTGGGATCGACAATCACCGCCGCGTTATCATCAAAACGGATATAGCTGCCGTCCTTTCGGCGCGTCTCTTTGTGGAGCCGGACAATGACCGCTTTGACCACCTCGCCTTTTTTCACCATCCCGTAGGGTTCTGCCTGTTTGACCGCTCCCGTAATAATATCGCCTATGCGCGCGTATCTCTTTTTATAACCGCCGTGAACACGGATGCACATAAGTTTTTTTGCGCCTGTGTTGTCGGCCAGCTTTAAAATGGTGCGTGGTTGAATCATATTTTAAGATTTAGATATCTTACTTAATACCCGCCAACGCTTATCTTTCGAAAATGGCTTTGTTTCCTCAATCACCACCGAATCGCCCGTGTGGTACTCTTTATTCTCATCATGGGCTTTAAAGTTTTTATAGACGTGAAAACTCTTCTTATATTTGGCATGTTTTTTAAAACGGGTCACCTTGACCACGACCGTTTTGTCCATCCGGTCAGAGACAACTGTTCCCACCAATTTTCTCTTATTTTTTTCGGCTTTATCCATAAATTTATGACTTATTTTTCCTTTCCCTTAATATTGTCAGGATTTGGGCGATATTTTTTTTAAGCACCCTTATCTCCCGGATATTTTTCAACTGCTTGGCCGACACCTTGAACCTTAGCTCGCGGAGCTTCTCCCTTTGCGCTCGAAGCATCATTTCCAGGTCGGGGGTCGTTTTTTCCTTGATTTCTTTATATTTCATGGCTGTTTTTTTTATTTGGCGATAAACTTGGTCTTTACCGGCAACTTATAAGTGGCTAAGCGAAGGGCTTCCCGCGCGGTCTCAAGGTTAACGCCGTCCAGTTCAAAAATAACCGTGCCGGGTTTCACCACCGCCACATAATGGTCGACCGGACCCTTGCCCATACCCATCGGTATTTCCGAGCTCTTGGCCGTCACCGGCTTGTCTGGAAAAATCCTGATCCACAACTTTCCGCCTTTCTGCAAAAAATGCATAATGGCCCGGCGGGCCGCTTCCAGCTGTCTGGCGGTCAGCCAGGCGGTTTCTTGCGATTTCAAACCATAACTGCCAAAGGAAATATTTTGGCGGGAGGTAGCCCGACCCCTCTGTCTTCCTTTATGCCATTTTCTGTGTTTTACTTTTTTCGGAATAAGCATTTATTTTTTCTCCTGGCGGCTGACCCCAGCGCTTTTTTCTTTTAAATCCTTATTAAAAACCTCGCCTTTGTAAATCCAGACTTTTATCCCGACGGCGCCGTAAGTGGTATGGGCGGCACCGCGTGAGTAGTCGATATCCGCTCTTATGGTGTGCAGAGGCAGACGGCCGGCGGCCAGTTTTTCCGTACGGGCGATTTCCGCCCCGTTAAGACGGCCGGCGATTTGCACCTTCACTCCCTTGGCACCCGCCCTCATTACTGATTCGATCGCCTGTTTTAGGACCCGGCGGAAAGGGATTCTTTTTTCCGTCTGCTCGATCATGCTGTTTAAAACGACTTGGGCGCATAGTGAGGGATTGGTCACTTCGGAAATATTGAGATTTAAACCGACCTTATTGTCATTTATGATTTCCTTTTTGATCTGCTTGCGCAGGACCTCCGCGCCTGACCCGCCGCGGCCGATCACCACGCCCGGCTTGGAGGTAAAAATGTTGACTTTGATATTATTGGACGACCTTTCTATCTCGATATCGGCCAGCCCGCCGTCCTTCAGCTTATTCTTGATGAATTTTCTTATTTTAATATCCTGCTCTAAAAACTGGCCGTAAGATTTACGAGAAAACCATTTGGACTTCCAGTCCTGGGTGATGCCGACTCTGAATATTTTTGGATTAACTTTTTGTCCCATAATTATTTCTCCCCGGTTTTACGCCTAAATTTATCTCTGATCGATTTAAAATTGAAAGAAGGGCGCCCGGATTTCTGCTCGAAATCGCGGTTTTCTTTCTTCGGCAGGGTCGCCTTTACTTCCTCCGGCTTCAAAATTTTTACGGCCGTTTCTTTATCCTTAGATTTTTTAATAATTTTTTTCGTCGGTTTTATCTCGGACAAAACCAGAACAACATGAGAAGAACGCTTTAAGATAGGCGAGGCCCGGCCGAAAGCGCGCGGCTTCCAGCGCTTCAATTTCGGGCCTTCGTCTGCCGTAAGGGTTCTTATGTAAAGATTTTCTTTTTTAAGATGCAGGTTATTTTCGGCGTTGGCCAAAGCTGATTTTAAAAGCTTTAAAATCGGACGCGCCGCCCGCTTGGAAACGAAAGGCAACATCGCAATAGCTTTTTCCACCGGAAGATTTCGGACCAAATCGACGACCAGGCGCACTTTGCGCGGGGGAATCCTTAAAAAATTTAGTTGGGCGTTAACTTCCATAAATTTTTACTTCTTTTCTTCTGTATTTTTTTCGGCTAAGCTCTTTTGTCTTTCTGTTTCCGCTATAGCCGCCTCCGCCTCCCTTTGAATGCGGCCACCATGCTTCACAAATTTGCGGGTCGGCGCAAATTCACCGAGACGATAACCAACCATATTTTCCGTGATCGTCACCGGCAGATGCTCCCGGCCGTTATGGACCCCGAAGGTAAAACCGATCATTTCCGGCGTAATGACCGAGTCGCGCGACCAGGTTTTAATCACGGTTTTGTCGCCCACCCTCAAACGGCTCATTTTTTTGAGCAATTTTGGATCGGTAAAGGGACCTTTTTTTAGACTGCGTGACATATATAATATTTCTACTTTCTTCGCTGAATAATTAATTTTTGAGACCTTTTGTGTTTCTTACGCGTTTTCACTCCTAGCGCCGGTTTTCCCCAAGGTGTTTTGGGGTGTTTAAGGCCGATAGGCGAAAGCCCTTCGCCGCCGCCATGCGGATGGTCAACCGGATTCATCGCCTTGCCCCGGACAGACGGCCTGACGCCGAACCATCGCATCCGACCGGCCTTGCCTAAACGGACGTTAATATGATCAATATTTGACAGTTGCCCGACCGAGGCCTGGCAAGTTTTGGGAAGCAAGCGAATTTCACCCGATGGCATTTTCACTTGGGCAAAATCCTTATCCACGGCCATTAACGAGCAGGCCGTGCCGGCCGCCCTGACTAATTTTCCGCCATGCCGCGGCTCCAATTCAATATTATATATAAAGGTACCGGTCGGAATATATTCTAAGGGCATGCGGTTGCCGGTCTTGGCTTCAATTTTCCGCAAAGAAGAAACAATCTGATCCCCGGCTTTTAAGCCCTGGGGCGCCAAAACATAGCTTTTCGGCCCGTCTTGATAATGGATAAGGGCGATAAAAGAGGTGCGATTGGGATCATACTCCAGGCTCAAAACCTTGGCGGGCACATCGAACTTTAACTGGCTGAAATCCACCAAACGGTAGAATTTTTTGTGGCTGCCGCCGCGGTGACGCGTGGTTATTTTGCCCTGGGCATTGCGGCCCGCATTTTCTTTCCAAATCCTCACTAAAGATTTTTCCGGCCTTTTGGCGGTCAATTCGCTGTAATCGACGACCGAACCCTTTCTTCGGCCAGCGGTTGTTGGTTTGTATAATTTTATCCCCATTTTATTTACGTAAAAATATTGTCTAAAAATTAGCTGCTGTAAACATCAATCTTCTGCCCGGCCGTCAATGTGACCACGGCCTTTTTCCAATTTTTTGTCCGGCCGGAACTTCGGCCATAGCGGACGGCCTTGCCGCCGATATTGATGATGTTTACCTTAAAAGGCGTTATTCCGTATAAGTTCTTGATCGCTTTTTTCACTTCAATTTTATTGGCGGCGGCGCTTACGGCGAAAACATACTGATTGTAAACGCCCAAAGAGGTGGCTTTTTCAGAAATTATTGGTTTGATCAGGATGCGCGGCGCCTGCTTGGTGTCAAGTTTGCTGACCGTTTTTTTACCTTCGCCCTTTTCCGTCTTTTTACCGGCGCCTTTTTCGCTTTCCGGCCGCAAAGACTTGTTATCGGCGGATTTTTTCTCTACTTTTCCCGTGGCCGCGGAACCGACCGCCTGGAACTGTCTTTTTTTGGCTTCCTCCTCTTTCTTCCTCCGTTCTTTTTCCTGCTCTTTTATCTTTTTCACCCGCTCCTTGTTTTTCTCCTTTTTATCATCTGTAACTTTAGCGCCGCTCGTTATTTTTTCTTTTTTAAACCTATCAAATAGTCCCATAGCTTATTTTAAGTAAGTTTTATTAATGACCGATAGGCTCTCTTTTGGCATTAAAACCTGGTCAAAACGGAGAAGATCGTAAATATTGAGGCTGTCGGCCCTTAGACATCGCGTTACTTTGATATTATTAGTCGCTCTGATTATATTAAAATCTGTTTGCGGCAAAATTATGATAAACTTATTTTTTAGCGGAAGATTTTTAATGATATTGATGAATTCTTTAGTCTTGGGTTTTTCAAGTTTTAATTTTTCCAAAACCACTATTCTTTTCTGGTTATACTTATCCGACAGACACATAAAGAGGGCTTTTCTTTTCGCTTTTTTATTCATTTTCAGGGAATAGTTCCGGTTGCTCCGGGGGCCGAAAGTGACGCCGCCCCCCTTCCAGAGAGGAGAACGAATAGAGCCCTGTCTGGCCCGGCCGGTCCCTTTTTGCTTCCAAGGTTTCCTGCCGCCGCCCCGGACTTCGCTGCGCGTCTTGGTGTGGGCAAGCGACTTTCGGGCATTGGCCTGATGCGTCAGCACCGCCTGGGCGATCAGAGCCGGGTCAGGTTTAACGCCGAAGATCCTCGCTTCAAGATTCTCTTCGCCTACCTTTTTTCCCTCTGTATTTAGAACCTCTATTTTTAACATATAGTATTTAGGATATTATCATTATTTTTTGGCTGCCGGTTTCTTGCCTTTTTCTTTCTTTTCTTTCTCTTCCGCGACTTCCTCTATTACGTGCTTGACCTTAGCCTTCTCGCCGGTTCCCGAAATAAGCAACAAGCTCTTATATGGCCCGGGCACCGCTCCCTTCACCCACATCTCGTTTTTTTCCGGCTCTACCTTTACAATCTCCAAGTTTTTGACCGTCACTTGGTCAAAACCCATCCGTCCAGGCATGCGCCGGCCCTTAATCACGTGCTGGGGAAAAGTGGGGCCGGCTGAACCCGGCATCCGGTGCTGATCTTTTGTCCCGTGGGTCGCCGGCGCGCCGTGAAAATGATGTCTTCTCATCACGCCCTGAAATCCCTTTCCCTTGGAAAAAGAAACAACAGTCACTAATTCCTGGGGCAAAAAGAGGGAAACATCCATGGTTTGACCTTTTTTATAATCAGCCGTTTTTTCCACCCGAAACTCCCTTAGGGCCCGCCAAGTTTTACGATCCCTGGCATCGCCTTTGACCGGATTTTTTTCCTTCCTCTTTTTTTCTTCAAAGCCCAGCTGAACAGCTTGATAGCCGTCCACCTCGCCTGTTTTAACTTGCGTAACGAAGCAGGGACCGGCCTGAATCTTGGTCACGCCCGTCATTTCGCCGGTCGGGCTGAAAAAGTTACGCATGGCTAATTTTTTTCCGAGTATGAATTTCATCTTTTTTGGATGCTTGCCAATAAATTAATCAAAAAACCGAGACTGCCAGCAAAATAAACTCCGCATAGATTTCTCGGTTTTTTATCTTGTCTCGCAAATCGTTATCCGGGGATTAACGGCCAAAATCTTTATTATCATCCCCAGAACCTATTTACGTAAATATTTGCTTGTAAATTACATTTTTATTTCGACATCCACTCCCGCCGGCAAATTCAGATTCATCAGACTGTCCACCGTTTTCGGCGTCGGATCGATAATATCGATCAAACGCTTATGAATGCGCATTTCATACTGGTCGCGCGAATCCTTGTGGACAAAAGATGAACGATTAACCGTATAGCGGCTCTTTTCGGTCGGCAGAGGCACCGGTCCGCGAACTTTCGCTCCCGACCGAAAAACCGTGTCAATTATCTTACGGGTCGACTGATCAATGATTTTATGGTCATAGGCGCGAATTTTCAGACGGATACGCTGATGAACTTCCTCATCATGGCCACCCTTGTCCGGCGCATTTTCTTCATTGTTTTTAACGGGCATGGAAAGATCGAAATTTAATTTATAATATTTTAGTTATTACTTAATTATCTTAGTGACAACACCCGAACCGACGGTATGACCGCCTTCACGGATGGCAAAACGCTGTTTTTCTTCCAGCGCGACCGGCTGCACCAGTTTAACTTTTAATTTAATGGTATCGCCCGGCATGACCATTTCGGTTTTTTCCGGCAATTCTACTTCACCCGTCACATCGGTCGTCCGGATGTAAAATTGAGGCTTGTAACCCTTGAAAAACGGGGTGTGGCGACCGCCTTCTTCTTTGGTCAAAACATAGATCTCGCCATCAAATTCCGTATGGGGCGTGACCGAACCAGGCTTCACCACCACCTGGCCTCTTTGCACTTCTTCTTTTTTTATCCCCCGCAGCAAAACACCGGCATTATCACCCGCCATCCCTTCGTCCAATGATTTATTGAACATTTCAATGCCAGTCACAACTGTCTTCTTCGTCTGTCCCATGCCGACAATTTCCACTTCGTCGTTTAATTTAACCACGCCTCTTTCTATTCTGCCGGTGACCACAGTGCCGCGGCCTTCAATGGAAAAAATATCTTCCACCGGCATCAAGAACGGCTTATCCACTTCGCGCTTCGGTTCGGGAATATATTCATCCAAAGTCTTAACCAGTTCCATAATAGTATCCTGGGCGGCCTTGTCGCCTTCCAGGGCTTTTAGGGCCGAGCCTTTGATGAAAGGCGTTTTGTCGCCGGGAAATTCATATTTATTAAGCAGGTCTTTCACTTCCTCTTCCACCAGATCGATCAGCTCTTTATCCTCAACCTGATCTATTTTATTCAAAAAGACGACAATGGCCGGTACGCCGACCTGACGGGCGAGCACAATATGTTCGCGCGTCTGAGGCATCGGACCGTCCGCCGCGCTAACGACTAAAATTGCCCCGTCCATCTGAGCCGCGCCGGTGATCATGTTCTTGACATAATCGGCATGACCCGGACAATCAATATGCGCATAGTGCCTTTTTTCGCTCTCGTACTCTTCGTGAGAAGTGGCGATAGTCAAGCCTCTTTCTTTCTCTTCCGGAGCATTATCGATGTCATCCACGCTCTTATCCTGGGCCTTAAAACCTCTGGCTTTCAGGGTTTTTAAGATGGCCGCCGTTAAGGTGGTTTTACCATGGTCGACGTGACCGATGGTGCCCACATTCACGTGAGGTTTAGTCCGTTCAAATTTTTCCGTCATTTTGTTTATTCCTTTCTAAAAAGTAAGCTAATTTTTAAAAAATGCCGATATTTTAATTATCCTTATCCTACAATATTAATAAAAAATAATTAAATAGGCAACTCTGATTATAGCAATAAACATATTTTTTGACAAGGGAAAAGAGCAACAAGGTTATCATTTTCTAAATAAAATGGCTATTTTTAGCCAAAAATCATTTTCATAAATCAAGAGTTTTTTGCGCTAAGATCTCTTGGCGGCGCGGAGAATTTTACCCCTACAGACTGCCTATCCATGAATAATAAGTGTCGCCCGCTCGGTTCAGGCTGGCGCCCTCATAAAGAACATTCTGGGT
Source organism: Patescibacteria group bacterium (assembly GCA_041649715.1). Lineage (GTDB taxonomy): Bacteria > Patescibacteriota > Patescibacteriia > JAXHNJ01 > JAXHNJ01 > JBAZMP01. The sequence goes on along the minus strand of JBAZMP010000001.1, from coordinate 270,576 downwards.
ATAAATCTTGTAATCCTCTTTAGTACGGATATTTAGGGCATGCAATTCGATTTTTTCGCTAAGAATGGTCTCATTTTCTTGATTGCTCAATAATTTTTGATATATTACAGTCTCGTTATCTGAAAGCCAGGCGATAAACTCGCCCTGATCGGTCAGTTTATAGGTTTTTCTGGCGCTGATATCGTAATAACTTAAACCTTGATCATAAAAAGCGTCTTTCAGCAAAATCAGTTTTTGACCGTCGGGAGACAATATTTTGCCCCCCATACCCACATGGTCCGCTGTTTCATCAATATAGAGATCGGAAAATTTCTTTGTTTGAAGATTAAGAGTCTGTAATTGGGTGCGAAAAACCAGTTCGTCGTTTTTGATCATCTGCGGCGCCCGGCTGACCAGGGCAAGATCAAGGATCGGATAAACCGCCAGGAGCATAAAACGATCCTTTTCTTCGCTTTCTTCCGGCGAAAAATAATAGACCTCCTCGCTTTCCATGGAAGATATATTAAGGGCGTAAAGACCGGTTGTATTTTGCCACATGTTGTCCGAAATTTCGTCCGTTCCGTAAATATATAATATTTTTTGATCCGCCGAGAAAGCCAGCGGAAAATACTGGGAAAAACTCTGGTCGTTATTTTTTATCTTCAGGGGATCAAACTCTTTTACCGTATTATCGGTTAAATTTTTTATTTTTATCAAGTATTTGAAATCTGTGCTGGCAACATCTTCCTTGTCCGCCTTTTTACTCTCCAAATAAGCGATATTCTTGTGATCATCGGATAAAATAAAGTCCGTGCCGAAATAAACCGGCGGTAAAAAAACATCCTTAGGCAAACCGTCTAAACCGAGAGCCCGGTTCTCCGCTTGACCAAACTCTTTTAAGATTATCAGGGAATTGTCAATATAAGGATAAGCGCTTTCCAGGGTTAAATCACCGGCCTGATAAAACCGATATTTATTTTCGCCCTTAAGATCGGTGAGATAATAATTGGTGGTGTATTTATTGTCACCCGTCTGCCCCACTTCGGTCACGATCCGCTCGGCATAAATCAATTTAATCGGCGAAGTTATCTCAGCCTGGCTGGTCACTTCCCTGCCCGCGCTTTCAAAAAATGAAATGGCTGGTTGAAGCGCATTGTCGGCGCGAGTTTTAGCCCCGTGAAATTTAAAATATAAAAAACCCCCGACGATAATAACCGCCAGGCCGAAAACTAGAACGATCACTCCCGCCAGAAAATTTGTGTTTTTTTTACCAGCCGGATACGGCATTATTTTTTCTTTCCCTCCTTTATACTTTCCGCGATATGGGGCGGTACGCCGGCGTAATGAGAAAATTCCATGGATGACGAAGCCCTTCCTTGAGTCATTGAACGCAGAGTGGTGGTATAGCCGAACATCGCGGCCAACGGCACGTCCGCGTCTATTATCTTCGAGGCGGCGCGATCGCGCATATTCTTGATATGGGCCCGTTTGGAATTCAAGTCGCCGATAACATCGCCCATGAATTTTTCCGGCGTCACCACCTCAATCTTCATGATCGGTTCAAGCAAGATAGGCTTCGCTCTTTTTACCGCCGCCTGCAGCGCCATCGAGCCGGCGATCTTAAAAGCCGCCTCGCTTGAATCAACCTCGTGGTAAGTACCGTCATAGACCGTCACTTTTATATCCACCAGGGGGTAGCCGGCCAAAACCCCGTTATCCATGGCCTCTTTCACACCCTTATGAATCGGCAATATGTACTCCTTGGGTATCACCCCGCCCTTCACTTCGTCAACAAATTCAAAACCCTTGCCGCTTTCCTGTTTTTCCACCCGCAGAAAACAGTGGCCGTACTGGCCGCGGCCGCCGGATTGTTTGATATATTTACCTTCCGCTTCCGCGGTTTGGGTGATCGTCTCTTTATACGCCACTTGCGGCTGGCCGACATTGGCGGCCACTCCGAATTCCCGTTTCATGCGGTCGACTAATATGTCCAGATGCAGCTCGCCCATCCCGGAAATAATCGTCTGGCTGACCTCTTCGTCAGATTTGACCTTAAAGGTCGGGTCTTCTTGCATCAATTTGGCCAAGGCAAAGCCCATTTTTTCCTGATCGGCTTTGGTCTTCGGCTCAATGGCCACGGAAATAACCGGCTCAGGGAAATTAATTGATTCCAAAACAATGGGCTCATTTTCATCGCAAAGCGTATCGCCGGTCGTCGTATTCTTCAGGCCGACGGCGGCGGCGATATCGCCGGCGTATACTTCTTTCACTTCCTCCCGGTGATTGGCGTGAAGCCGGACGACTCGTCCGATTCTTTCCTTTTTCTCGGTCCGGGCGTTCAAAACATAGGAGCCGGTGGTTAAAATTCCTGAATAAACCCGAAAAAAAGTCAGCGTTCCGACGTACGGATCAGTGGCTACTTTAAAGGCCAGAGCGGCAAAAGGGGCCGTGTCGCTCGCCTGACGGGTAATCTTATTTTCCGTCCGGGGTTCAAACCCCTCCACGGCCGGGACGTCCAGGGGCGATGGCAGATAATCATTGACTGCATCCAGCATAAATTGCACGCCCTTGTTTTTTAAGGCCGTGCCGCATAATACGGGAAAAAGCTTATGGGCGATAGTCGCCTGGCGCAATACTTTTTTCATCTCTGCCACAGTCGGTTCCTTGCCCTCTAGATATTGGTGAAGCAGCTTATCATCTTGTTCGCAGATCAGCTCGACCATTTGATGACGATATTCTTCCACCTTTTCTTTCATTTCGGCCGGCACCTCCGTATCCTCCCATTCCTTGCCCATATCATCTTTATAAATTCTCGCTGTTCTTTCGAATAAATCAACAATGCCGGCAAAATTGCTTTCGGCGCCGATGGGCAGCTGAATCGGCACGGCATTTTTGCTCAACCTTTCGTGAATGGAATCCAAGTCAAAATAAAAATTAGCGCCCATCCGGTCCATCTTATTGACAAAACAGATCAGGGGCACCTTGAATTTTTCCGCCTGATGCCAGACGGTTTCCGACTGCGGCTCCACCCCGGCCACGCCGTCAAAAACCACCACTCCGCCGTCCAAGACCCGCAAAGAACGCTGCACTTCCGCCGTAAAATCAATATGGCCAGGCGTATCTATAATATTTATGCGGTGATCTTTCCAAGAACAAGTGGTGGCGGCCGAAGTGATAGTGATGCCCCGTTCTTTTTCCTGCTCCATCCAGTCCATCTCCGCCGCGCCGTCGTGCACTTCGCCGATTTTGTGCTTTTTCCCGGTGTAATACAAAATGCGCTCGGAAACCGTGGTTTTTCCGGCGTCGATATGGGCGATGATGCCGATGTTCCTCGTTTTTTCTAAACTAATCTCTCGGGGCATAATGAAAAATATATAATTTATGGTTAAAATAAGTGAAAGCGAGGCGCTCTTTCTTCTCCGCTTATTTACGGCTTGGCACTTGTTTCCTGACCCTCAAGAATGTCCCTTGCCGCAACCGGCACTTTGTCCGGATCGATCTTCTCGATCTCTCCGATAATCATGGCTAAATTTTCTTTGATTGTCGCCTGCACTTCAGGAAAATCCCTCCCTCCTTGCAGTGTCTCATTATAGGCGGCCACTAACCGTTCAGATTCTTCCAAAAGGCCCTTTAGGGCAAACTCTTGATTTTCTAGTTTCTTTTCTTCTTCCATATATTTTATATGTTAAGAGACGGGTTTTTAACTGCGACCGAAATGAGCAAAAGCGCGGTTGGCTTCCGCCATCCGGTGCATATCCTCGCGCTTGGCGATGGCCGCTCCCTGTTTTTGCGACGCGGCGATCACTTCATCGGCCAATTTCACCGCCATGGGCTTGCCTTTCTTTTCTCTGGCCGCCCCGATTAGCCAGCGCCTGGCCAAGGCCAGTCTCCGGTCGCCTCGCACTTCCACGGGAATCTGGTAATTGGCGCCGCCGATCCGGCGCGATTTTACCTCCACTACCGGCATGATATTCTTTAAGGCAGTGTCAAAAATTTCCAGAGGGTCTTTCTTGGTTTTTTCCTTGATGATTTCAAAACTACCGTAGACAACCCGCTGGGCGGTCGATTTTTTTCCGCAACGCATAACCTGGTTTATAAACTTGGCCAGCGTCCCGCTAAAAAATTTGGGGTCCGGACTTGTTTTTCTTTTATATTCTCCTTTTCCTCTCATATTATTTCTTCTCCTTTTCGCGCTTTGCTCCGTAAAGGCTGCGACCTTGTTTTCTCCCCTCCACGCCCAAAGAATCATAAACGCCGCGGACGATGTGATATCGCACGCCGGGCAGATCCTTGACGCGCCCGCCCCTGACCAAAACGATCGAGTGCTCCTGGAGATTATGGCCGACACCCGGGATATAGGCCGTCACTTCCTGGCTATTTGAAAGCCGGACACGGGCTATTTTACGCAAAGCCGAATTGGGCTTTTTCGGGGTTACGGTCGTCACTTTCAGGCAAACGCCCCGCTTAAAAGGACTGCCCATCGGCAGCTTGGTCTGACGCCTCTTGATGGTATCCAAAACCGTCTCCAGGGCAGGAGTTTTACTTTTTCCAGGTGTGCTTTTTCTCCCTTTTCTCACCAGTTGATTAATAGTGGGCATATGATTGCTTTAATTTTAACAGAAATTATCGATTATTTCAATAAAAAAACCTCATATAAGCGAGCGAGGATTCCTTGGCTAAAATATAGCAGAGGTGGGCTTTACTTGTCAAATACGTTCAAAAAAGGCTAAAAATCAGACTGGAAATATAGGTAAAGATGGTCGCAAAAATATTAAGGTTAAATAAACGGTCAAAAATAATAAGCAAGAGCAGAATTACGGGGCCAAATTGCTCCAACTTAAGCTTAAAACTGTCCAAGGAGCCCGGCAGCAGCTTTAAGAAGATCTTTGACCCATCCAGGGGAGGAATAGGCAGAATATTAAAAACCATTAAAATAATATTCACATAGACCAGCGAAAAGAGGAAATTCACCAAAAAATTGGTCGGCCCCAAAAATGACAAATATTTTAAGGCCAGGCCGAAAACGGCAATTTGCAAAAGATTGGACAAGGGGCCGGCGACCGAAACGAAGATCGTCCCCCATTTCTGATTCCGGAAATTGTAGGGATTAATCGGCACCGGTTTGCCGTAGCCGAAACCGGCCAAAAGCAATAATAAAAGACCCATCAAATCGATATGCGCCAAAGGATTCAGGGTAAGACGGCCCATATTTTTGGCGGTCGGATCGCCCGACAAGTTAGCGACCAAGGCGTGGGCAAATTCATGAATGGTAATGCCGACGAAAATGGCCAGCAACCAGATCAGGAAAAAAAACGGCTCGGTAAAAAGATAGTTTATAATCATGGAATGACCCTTTTAAAATATCCGGGGAAGTGCTATGCTGGTAAAAGATTACTTATTTAAAAATTAGGAAAGAAAAAACGTTATGGCGAAATCTTGTGAAATCTGCGGCAGAACCGCAAAAAAAAGCAATTCCCGCAGTCATTCTAACATAGCCTCAAAAAGATTACAAAAAGTAAATTTTCAGACTTTGATAAAAAACGGCAAAAAACTCCGTGTCTGCACCTCCTGCATCAAGACGGCGGCCAAACAGAAATAAAACGTCGGTCTGAGACTTTAAATACCCGGGTCGGGGCTTTAAGGGGTATCCCCGTTAGAAATCATTTTCATAACGGGGCTCCAAAAATTCCAAGAATTTCTAGCGGGGTATAGCGCAGTTGGCTAGCGCGCATGCATGGGGTGCATGAGGTCGTGGGTTCAAATCCCACTACCCCGACCCGGGTATTTAATCAATATTACTAGAGGTGCCTGCTTGTCCGCAAAATTTATAAATTGCGACTTATAATTGTATATGAAATCCGGTGTTCATCGAATTCGTGTCATTACCGCCGGCCTGGTCATCACCTACCGCGGCAAGTTTTTATTGCTCTATGACGGCCATTATAAGCATTACGTCCAGTCGTATGGACACACGCGCAAAAGCGAATCTTACCGGCAAACCGCTTGGCGGGAAGCACGCGAAGAAACCGGTTTTAAGAATATAGAAATCATCCGGAAAATCGGTCAATATAGATATAACTTTTTAAGAAATAATGTAAAAACCTATAAAACCGTCCATGTTTTTCTGGCCCGACTCCAAGATTTGAAAAAAATGAAAAGCAAAACGTCTTTTGACAGAAAATATTCCCCGCATTTTTTCACGGCCTCGGAAGCGATAAAAAAATGCCGCTGGCCGCAGGATAAAAAACTGCTCCAGATAGCAAAGAAAATCAAAACGTAAAAGAAAATCCGATAACCATTTTAATATTGAAAAAGCAATAACTTAGAACAATCTCCGCTTGTTCAGCCTTGACATTTTTATTTAATATGTTAAGTTATGTTAACAAATAGTTGGTTTGTTAATTTTTTTTGCTCTTTTCACCTGTAACGAGAGAGGGGGGGGAATTGATGGCCATACTCAAAAACGTCTGGAAGGCTTTTGACCTGTCGGAAATAGCGGCTGACCGCTCCTCCTATGCCAGCACGGATCGTGTTCTTCTCCGAGTAACCCGAGAAACGGGCAACAGTGTCTTTGTCGCCGAGAAAGTGGCCAAGCCGGATAAAATAGACGTCCGGCTGACCGGCGAGACAATACGGGATTTCAACGCTCTGGATGGTCCGATCGAACGCCTCTGGAAAAAAGGCTGCCCATTCTGCCTTTTGGTCAGGAACGGCAGCGACGATCTGGCGGTTGTCTGGAAAAGAGAGTCAAAGAAAGAGCTCTAACCAAAGGAGGAATACGATGTCCATTCGGGTTATCACCCACAATGGAAAACCGCCGGCGGAAGGCGGCAAGCGCTATGGCTATCTGGTCGGCGACCTTTTTTTTCCCTGGGGAACGAGTAACTGCCTGACTCGCGCTCAAGCCTGCGCCCTGTTCGTTCCGGCCAAACCCGTGGTTCGGAAAACGACGATCCCGAACGTCGTCTATGCGGAACTTCCCAAAGCCGTGAGTAGCTCCCAAGCCTGTTATCGCTGCTTGGAAGGCAACAATCCGATCGTCCGAATCCTTACCGCGGACAGAGGCATGATGTCAGTCGCCAAGTGCCGCTTGTGCGGCACTCTGCACCAGCCCAGCCAAACACCGGAACCCGCGGAAGAAATAGCAGAACGCATCCTTTCGGATGAAGCGCTCCTTCCTTCCCTGCCGGAAAAAAAGAAGCCGGCGCAAAAGAAAACCGCCAAGCCGAAGAAATCCAAAGGTATAGTTTTCTCCAAGCTCGTCCGCGCCGTAACCCACAAGCAGGGGTGCTATTTCTGCGGGTTCGAACCGAATCATATCAGCAGGGCGGAAACCGACGAGGGCGCGAAAATGCTCGTTGAGTGTGGACACCCGGATTGCGGTAAATTCATGCGTCCCTTCGCCAAGAGGGACTGAAATTTCTTTGAACCACGAACCTTGAACCGCTCCCTAAAAAAGGAGCGGTTTTTTTATTTTGACAAATTAGTCCGATAAGAATATATTGTAGTAGCCAAAGAGTACTTATTAATAACAAGGACAAATATATGCAAAAACCTCCGTGCGGCGGTTGCGGTGCCTAAAACACCCTAACCAGTCAACAAAAGTCATCTGAGTCAAATCGGATGGCTTTTTTTAGCTTTGACAATCAGCTTTATTTCCCTTATAATAAAATAAATTCTATGAGCGATCCCATTATAAAAGTCAAAAATCTCTTCAAGACCTACAAATTAGGCGAAGTCAGAGTGCCGGCTTTAAGCGGCGTCTCTTTGGAAATAAATGAAGGGGATTTTTTGATTATTACCGGCCGCAACGGCTCGGGAAAATCCACTTTGTTGCGGCAACTCGCCTTGGTCGACCGACCAAATGAGGGAGAAATTTATATTGGCGGCAAAGAGGTTGCTAAGATGTCCACGAAGGAAAGGCGGGCCATGCGCTTAAATAAATTGGGCTATATTTTTCAGGAATATGCCCTGATCCCGGAATTAACGGCTCTGGAAAACGTAATGATCCCCGCCATGATGCTTCAAAGTTCCAAAGAATGCCGCGGCCGAGCCAAAGAGCTGCTGGATAAAGTCGGCTTAGGGCACAGATTTGACAATCTCCCCTCCCAGCTTTCCGGCGGCGAACAGCAAAAAGTGGCGATCGCCCGGGCCCTCGTAAACGACCCGGAGGTGCTTTTTGCCGATGAGCCAACGGCCAACCTGGACACCGTGGCGGCAAAAGAAGTTTTGGGAATTTTTAAACACCTGAATGAACACGACAAACACACCATTATTATGGTCACGCATGAAACTGAAGAAGAAGTTTACGCGAATCGTCTAATTAAACTGGCAGACGGCAAAATAATATGACCATTTACGAAACAAGAATACCCTTTTTCCTGATGTGGAAATATTTGAGAAGAGGCAATAAATGGACCCTCTTTCTTATAATATTTTTAATGGCCATTGCTTTCATAAATCTCGTCTTTATCACCTCTCTTTTTAACGGCATAATAAAAGCCGCCGAAGACCAGATCATCGATACCTATACCGGCCACATCATGATCACGCCGCTGACCGGGCACGATTTTATTTCCGACGCTTCGGCGGTGACGGAAAAAATCAAAAAATTGGAGAACGTGAGCGGTGTCAGCGCCCAAACCTATGTTTCAGGCAACCTAGAATACAACGGCATTAAAGGCAGCTGGCCGATTTTAGCCATCGACCCAACGGCCGAAAAAACAGTGACTAACGTTTCAGAAAAAATGACCAGCGGAGAATATTTGGACTCGGACGACACGGATAAAATAATCATCGGCCGCCAGATTGCCGGCGGCCAAGACGTAGAAATGGACGCTTTTTCTTTTAAAAATGCCCGAGTGGGAGATAGGGTAACACTTAACCTGGGCCAGACAACTAAAGAATTTACGATTAAGGGTATCTTCTACACGAAATTTATCGATACCGATCAAAGGGCTTTTATCACGGATAAAGCCTGGCAAGAAATAAACCCTCAAGCCGACGACAAGGCGACGGCCATTATCGTCCGCCTAGCAAAAAGAGACGGCGAGCAGGCCATAGAAAGCATAAAAGCGGCCGGTGTTGATGAAACATTCGTCACCTGGGAGGATGTCTCTGGTCTGATGGATACGGTCACTGGCAGTTTTTTAAGCATCAACGTTTTACTGACTTTCGTCGGTACGTTGATCGCCGCCATCACCATCTTCATCGTTATCTACATCGATATTACCAATAAAAAACGCCAGATCGGCATCTTACGGGCCATCGGCATAAAACCCTATATCATCCGCGTGACCTACATCATCCAAACCTCAATTTATTCGGTGTCCGGCGTTCTGCTCGGCTCCCTCATCTTCTTCGCGATTTTAGTCCCCTATTTCCAGCGTTTTCCTTTTGTCTTGCCGATTGGCGACGCCGTCCTGGTCGTCAATCCGGCTGATTATATCGTGCGGATGGAAACTATCATGTGGGTGGCGATCGCCGCCGGACTTATTCCGGCTTTCATGATCACGCGGATGAAGATTTTGGACGCCATCTGGGGGCGGAATTAATAAAAAAAACCCGCTAAATTTTTTCCCTCAACTGAAATAATATTATGGCTTTCCAGCGAAAATAGGGTAAGAAAATTAAATGACATAGACTGATGAATAAACTATGGGTAATTTATGCGCATCTGGGATCTTAACCCCAAAAGCCTCTGCCGGTTGCACCTCTTGGGCGAACACCGGGAGCTTCATGCCATTTGGAGTATCTTAACGAAACATAAAAAAGGCTACTCAAAACATCCGGAAACTTTACGCTGGCAGGGCAAATTAAAAGCGCTGTATTCAAGACACACACACCAAGTCAGGGAATTCAATAGACGCGGCTATCGACATCAATCGCCGCTGCGCAAAAAATTAGCCCGCGGCCGGGCCAGACAAAATTATTATCTGACTAGCCTAAAAAACCAGAGGCGCTTGCTGAAAAATAAACCCTGTCCTTGTTTTCAAAAATAAAAAATCGCCGGCCTTTACCGGCGGTTTTAAATACGTGTCATTAGAACATCACGTCTTCTTCGGCCCGCTTATAATCCTGGATATCATGCTTTTTGAACCAGAGCTGCTCTTCGTATTTTGCCTCATCGGGGTTGCCGGAAGCATGAATGATATTATGCACCGCCCGCTTGCGGTTATTGGCCAAAGCCGGCGAGTCCACGGAATAATCGCCGCGGATAGTGCCTGGCTGCGCAAAAGTCGGCAAGGTGTTTCCCGCCATCATCCGGACATTATCAATGGCGTGCAAACCCTTAAGAAGGATGGCCACGACCGGCCCGGAGGTCAAAAAATCCATGTTCCAGCCATTGACCATTTTTCCGATTTTCAGGGGATCCATGGTGCCTAAGGATTCTCCGGCATCTAAACCGTATTTTTTATAGGTCTCCAGGGTCTTGGACCCCATGCCGCGGAGCAGTTCCGTCCGTGAATTGGGATAATGCCTGGCGGCCATATTCCGGCTGATCCAGACCATTTTTAAAGCGATGATTTTCAAGCCGGCGCGTTCAAAACGGGACAAAATCTCCCCTACCAGGCCTCTTTTCACGCCGTCTGGCTTGACCAAAACTACGGTCTTTTCCAGTAAATTCTTCATGATTTATTTTTTTAATTCCCCTCTTACTTTTTCCACGATCTCAGCCGGGCTGTGATCCGCTTTTATAAAATAGCCGTCGGCCCCCAGCGCCTTGCCTTTTTTGATATCATCATCCTGACCGAGATTAGTTAAGAGCAAGACCGGTATTTTTTTCATGAGCGCATCCTGTTTCAGCTCTTTAAGGACGAGAAAACCGTCAAGCTTGGGCAAGATAATATCAAGCAAAATAATATCGGGGCTTATTTGTCTGGCTTTATCCAATCCTTGCTTGCCGTCAAAAGACTGGGCCACCTCAAAACCCTCCATCTCAAATTTTGTCCGGTACATCTCGGAAAGCATTTTTTCGTCTTCGATGATGAGAACTTTCGTTTTTTTCGTAACCATAATTTATGCCGTTATATTTATTATTTCAACATCCTGTATTATATCATAATTAAAAACGGACCGCAAGAATTTCTTTTTCCAGAAAATTGGCAGCCGTCAAAAGTCCGCTTTCCGTGAAATAATTGCCGATCAGCTGTAAAGAATGCGGCAATTTATCCTCGTTATAAAAAGGCAGGCTTATGGCGGGCAGACCGGCCAAGCTTGGGGCAACAAGATATATATCGGATAGATACATCGCAAGCGGGCTTAATTTTTCCCCTAATTTAAAAGGCAAAGTGGGGGCGGTCGGAGTCAAAATATAATCAACTTTTCTGAAAGCCTCACTAAAATCCTGGGCAATCAGGCGGCGGACCTTCGACGCTTTAAGGTAATAAGCCTCATAATAACCGGCGGAAAGAGAAAAATTTCCGAGCATAATTCTCCTTTTCGGCTCCGCCCCGAATCCCCGCTCCCTTGTGTTAAGGTATGTCTCAAGCAGATCATCGCTTTTATTTTCCGCCAAACCGTATTTTATTCCGTCGTAGCGGGCCAGATTAGAAGAAGCTTCGCAGGGAGTAATGATATAATAGTCGGCCACCGCGTATTCCGTGTGCGGCAAAGAAATCTCCACTATTTCAATGTTTCGGCCCGCCATTTTTTTCACCACTTTTTCTATCGCCTGTTTGATATTTTTGCTGGCGGACGCGGAAAAACATTCCTTTGGCAGGCCGATTTTTAACTGGCCTAAATCTTTACCGATAAAAGCCGAGTAATTTTCTGCCTTTATCTTTTTTGTCGTGGCATCACAGGCGTCGTCTCCGGCGATAGTCTCTAAGACAAGAGCGGCGTCTTCTACGGTCCTAGTCAGGGTGCCGATGACATCCGTAGAGGAAGTCAAGGCGATTAAGCCGTAGCGGCTGACGCGGCCGTAAGTGGGCTTTAAGCCCACTAAGCCGCAGAAGGCGGCTGGCTGACGGACAGAACCGCCGGTATCAGAACCCAGGGCATATAGGGCCATTCCGGAAGCCACGGCCGCCGCCGAGCCGCCGGAAGAACCGCCGGGCACCAGAGTCTTATCCAGAGGATTTCTAGTCGGGAAAAAAGCGGAATTTTCACAAGACGAACCCATGGCAAATTCATCTAAATTTGTCTTGCCTAAAATTACCGCCTCCTTGTCTTTCAGTTTTTTTATCACGGTCGCGTCATAGGGAGCGACATAATTTTCCAGTATTCTCGAGCCGGCCGTCGTTTTCAAACCCTCGACCATGATATTATCCTTGATCGCGCAAGGCAACCCTGTTAAGACATTTATTTTCCCGCTTTTTCTGATCTTTTTATCCGCCTCTTTCGCCTCTTTTAAGGCCGCTTCCTGATTAAGACTGATGTAGGCGTGTATTTTCGGGTCCGACTTTCCGATAATATCTAAAAAATAACGCGTTAACTCCTCGCTGGAGAACTCCCTGGTTTTAAGGGCCGCGTGGGCTTTTTTTAGGGTAAGCTTGGCAAAATCCATATTTTTATTTAAAAACTCCTTTTACCTCGATAAAATTAGTGGAGGTCTTGGGGGCATTTTTGAGTATTTTTTTTTCATCTTTAAAAGCCAGAACTTTGTCCGGCCGCACCTTGTTTTCCCAACCTGACGCCTTGAGGCCAGCCTCAACTTTATCGGTATCCAATTCCTTAAGCTTCCCGATATAACCCAAAATAGCCGTTAATTCCCGGGAAAATTTCTCTATTTCCTTTTCGCTTAACTTCAGGCGAGACAAGGCGGCGGTATGCGCCACTTCTTTCTTTGAAATAATCATATATTATCTTATCATCTTTAAAAATTCTTCTTCGCTGATGATTTTCACCCCTAATTTTTTCGCCTTATCGTGCTTTGAACCCACTTCTGCCCCGGCCACCAGCCAATCCGTATTTCTGCTGACGACGGAAGAAACCGACCCCCCAAAGTCCCGGATTCTTTCCTTAGCTTCGTCTCGGGTCATGGTTTTAAGGGTGCCCGTCAAAACAAAAATTTCGTTTTTCAGGGGTAAGGAGCGTTTTTCGGTTTCCGCCAAGACCGCCACCCCGTTTTTTATCATCTGATTGATCAAATCTATTTCCGTCTGGTTGTGAAAAAAGGCATAAACGCTGCCGGCGACCACCTCGCCGATGGCGTGGATTTCGTTTATCTCGGCCAAGCTTGCTTTTTGGAGATTCTTTAAATTCCCGAAGCGCCGGGCCAAAAGATGGGCATTTTCTTCCCCCACGTGGCGGATCCCTAAAGAATAGATAAAACGAGAAAAGGAGATTTTTCGGCTTTGATCAATCGCCGCCGCGATATTAGCCGCCGATTTCTCGGCAAATCTTTCCAGGGGCATCAGATCTTCTTTTTTAAGGGCGAAAATATCGGCCGCATTCTTCACCAGGCCAATCTCCACCAATTGATCGAGAATCTTGGGGCCGAGACCATCGATATTAAAGGCCGGCTTTGACACCAGATGATAAAGCCTCTCCTGATTCTGGGCGTAGCATTTTTTATTGGTGCAATAATAAGCGACTTCCCCGACCTTTTTGGCCACGGGAGAACCGCAAACCGGACATTTTTTAGGCATTTTGAAATCCCGCTCCCGGCCGGTGCGCAAATGAGTCATCACTTTTAAGACGTCGGGAATGACATCGCCCGCCTTTTGGACAATGACCGTGTCCCCTATTTTTAGCCCCAACCGCTTTATCTCATCCATATTGTGCAAAGTCGCCCGGGAAATAGTGGAGCCGGCCACTAAAACCGGCTCTAGGTGGGCGACTGGGGTTAAAGCCCCAGTCCGGCCGACCTGCACCTGAACGTCTTCTACAATGGTTGTCGCCTGCTCGGCCGGGTATTTAAAAGCCAGGGCTCCCCGCGGCGCTTTGCCGACCGCCCCTAATTTTTTGAAAAGAACGACATCATCGACATTAACAACAATGCCGTCAGACCCATAGGGAAAATGCTTTCTCATTTCCCCGATTTTACGGTGATAATTTATGACCGCTTCTGGGGTAGCGCAGTACTGGTTGTATTTATTGACGGGAAAGCCCAAACTGGCCGCTAATTTATGGCATTCCTGGTGGGTTTTTTGACCAAGATCGGTGATCAGGTCGTAGGCGTAAAAATTTAACTTTCTGGCCGCGGTAATCTTGGGGTCAAGCTGGCGGATAGAACCGGCGGCCGCGTTCCGGGGATTGGCAAAAAGCGGTTGTTTATTCCTCTTTTGTTCCGCGTTTATTTTTTCGAAAACATCCTTTCTCATGTATACTTCGCCGCGCACTTCAAGCATTCCCGTAATTTTTGCCGATAAACTTCTGGGCAGGCGTTCGCTCTCTAAACGCAAAGGAATAGCTTCCACGGTCTTTAAATTCAGCGTGACATCCTCGCCGGTTACCCCGTCGCCCCGCGTCGAACCGCGGACAAAAATCCCTTTTTCATAAAACAAAGAAACGGCCAAACCGTCCATTTTTATCTCCGCGTAAAAATCCAGGGGCTCGGACGGAACCAGCTTTTTTATCCTTTTTAGCCAGTCCCAGAATTCCTCGTCAGTGAAGACATCGTTCAGGGAAAGCATGGGGCTTTCATGCCTCACTTTAGAAAAACCGGCCAAAGCCTGGCCGCCCACTCTTTGGCTCGGCGAATCAGGGGTGATAAATTCGGGGTATTCTTTTTCCAAACGGTCAAGATCATGTTTCAGCGAATCAAAAACAGCGTCGGAAATCTCCAAACGGTCCAGAACATGGTATAAATAGCGATGATGATTGATCTCCTTTTTTAACTTTTCAATCCTTTGCTTGGCCTGTTGCTTGGTCATAACCGTCATTACTTTTCAATAATCAGCTCTGAAAATAAGACAAAGTCAAAAATACCGGCGGCCGGCAGCTGCCAGGGCACGTTGGCGGTCAGGACGATTTGTGAAGTCGAGTAAGTACCCCTGGATTTTAAAAGAATACGGTTGGATATTTTCTTGGCATTATTGGCATTATCATAGGCATTAACCTTGAGAAATATGGCATCACAATAAATGGGCGTGACCGCCAGACGGTAGTTATTATTGACCGACAAATGGCTATAATCGATGGGATTGCAGCTAACCGCGCTGCCGCAGGGATATATATTTTCATAAGGGTTAGTGGCGCCGGTCGCCGGGTCAGAACCGCCTCCCGCCGTCAAAGAAGTCTCACTCACCTTCAGCCAGCCGTTGCCGTTTGCCAAGCCGTTGCCGCTGCAATCGTCCCGCCAGTTGATGGTTGCCCGATCCACTCCTCCGCCGGCTGAGCCAAAATTTTCCAGATCAAATAAATCGATAGTGACTTTTTCGTTCGCTTTTAGATGACCCAGAAGATAATCCGCAGTGCTCTCGGCAGTCGTCTGCCAGCCGCTTGACCAGTTATTTGGAATATCGACCAGTGACCCGCTGCCGGTCATATCCCCGAGGGTGGTAGCCAATGTCTGGCCAGCCACATCCCTATCAGTTTTAATGGTCGCTAGTTTCGTTTCCAGGCCGCTTTCGGCCGCGTAAAAAGCGGTGATGGCATGATCCACGTTGGAGGAAAACTGGTACTCATTGATGATCAAAACCGAAACGCCGATGGCCACCGCCACCACCGTGGTCATGATCAGCATGGAAAGTAACAAGGTGACCCCTTTTGTATTTTTTTTAACCGAAGAAAACATAGATTTTATCTTAAATAAAGGCGTGAAGAAACCGTTGTTTGCAGATATGAATTAAATTGATAGCTTTTTTCTGAGGCCGTGGAAGCGGTATGCAGGACAATAGTGACCAGCGGCTGTTCATTGGACAAATAAGTAAGGCTGTTATTATCCAAAATAAAAGGGTTTGCTCCCGGCTGGACAAAAATCAGGAAATTAGTCACTTTCACGTTATTCGGCGTAACTATTTCCCAAGCCGTGTTTAAGTTGGGATCAGCGGGGTTTGTGCACCGGCCGGCTGCTTGAGTGGCGTCATTGACCATAAAAGTGCAAGCCTTGATCACGTCGCGCGCCTTGCCCGACTCTGTCACCGTCACTCTTTGAAAAAAATACTGGTTATTATCCTGGTCGCGAACCACCAATTTTTTATTGTTATTTGTCTTATCGTAAAGCTGGCTAAATTCTATCTTGTCATTATTATGAGTAGAATCAGTACCATCACCCTTGGGGTCGGCGTAATACGTGTAGTCAATGACCCCGTTCCTGGTCACTCGGGCCATATTTTCCAAGATATTTCTCGCGTCTACCTGGATCGTCTGCACGTAACTCGTCCTTTTCTGGATTTTCACGATGGTAAAAAACAAGTCTACCCCGACCACCAAGACTATGGAAAAAATCGCGGCGGAAACAAGCAATTCCAGCAGAGTAAAGCCTTTTTTATTTAGGGGATAAATATTATTCATAGCGCCAATCAGTTAAATATTCTTCCAGGATGATTTTTTTATCAATATTATTTTCCCTCCATTTAACCGTGGCTTTAACCGTGCGGCCGCCGCTTAAATCCCGCTCGGAAATGCCGATGCTACGATAAAAATCAGTGGCAATATTTCTATTAACAACAGTGGCCCTGTGATTATATAGGTGAAAATCATCGATTGTAAAAGTGTTGACTCCTACCGCTCTTTTTAAACGGCAGGCATTATTTTGTATATCTGGAGGTAAACAATAGGGGCTTTCTATTTTATGCAACGCCCATTTATCAAAAACGAGAAAACCGCCAACGGTGGTAAACTCCGGTCGCACAAGACAATAATTAGCGCCACTGCAGCCATCTAAACCCGTGTCCCATTGATAATATACTATCGGCGGCCCGGCTTGATATTCCACCCCTTGGCTTTTTTTCAGCCAGTTTCCGTCACGGATATTGCGGACCACTTCCAGCCCCTCGCGGGCCAGATTTACGGCCACCAGGTTGTTCTGGCTGCCGCGGCCTAGCCGGGTAACATAAACACCCATGGTTATCGAACTGATAACAACCGTCATCACCAGGCCAATGGCAATAATAGTCTCTATCAGAGACTGGCCGGATAATTTATTGTTTTTTCCAAAATCAAGCATAAGAATAATAAATTATGGGCAGCCCGCATCAGTGCATTTAATAACTTGCTCGCTGGCGCGGCCGGCAATGTCCTGCACGGTCACCTTCCGGCAAACATTCGCGTCGTTCATTTTCAATATGATCTGCGTTGTTCCGCCCAGCAGTCCGTTGATATACGGCCGGTATTCCGGCGCCTTAAAAGCCAGGTCGAGGCTGGGGGCGCTTGAGGCGCCCGAGCCGATTTTGCAGATGCTAACGCCTGCCGGCAAGTTAATAATAGCGTAATCTTCCTTAGCGCAATTATACTTCTCGTCCGATTTTCCATCCAGCTGTGAGGCATTACAGTTAGCGTCTGAGGAATAAAAATCTGCGAAAATATTATATTGACTGGCAAGATTATTAAGATGAACCCCGTATCCGCCGACCGGCACGGCATTATTGTGGGAAATGCCGGTCAGGGCCAAATTCTGAGCTTTCTGGATATTAGTGACGAGCTCCAAGGCCCCTTGTTTTATGTTCTCAATTTTTTTCGTGCTCATAAAACCGTTCACGATGATGCCCAAAAGCAAAGCAAATATGCCGAGTGAAATCAATATTTCGATGAGCGTAAAACCGTTTTTTAGACCCTTGTTTCTCATATTAATAAAGAAGCCAATTAACTAAATTGCCCGCCAGATACCAGTCTAAAATCCGCTGGCCGTAAAGAAGGGTGATAAAGGTACTGGCCACTAAAAAAGGCGCGAAGGCCAGCTGGCTTTTTAGGCTTCTTCTTTTCACGATAATCAAAATAAGTGAAACAAGGGAACCGGCGATATAGGCGAGGAACAAAGCGACTAAAAATTTCTCCCAGCCCAAAATAAAACCCATCAGCACGCCTAAACGGATATCGCCCCCGCCGATCCAGTGGCCGCGGGAAATCACGTATTGGGCGAGGAAAAAAACGCCGCCGATCAGACCGCCAAGCAAAAGATCCAAGAGGGGCATTTCCATAATAATGCTGAAAATCAGAGCGCAAACGATGGCCGGCAGGCTAACCTGGTCCAAGATAAGAAAGTATTTAAGATCATAGAGGAAAATCATGAATAAAAAGCAGGTATCGATCAGATAAAATACGAACGACCACGACCAGTTAAAGTAAAAAAACAAGAGGCAAAAGGCCAGGGCCAACAGCGCTTCGCCCAGTGGATACTGCCAGGAGATTTTTTGACGGCAATAGCGACAGCGCCCCTTAAGCCGGATAAAGCTGAAAATGGGAACCAGATCAGCCGCTTTCAGGGCGTGCTGGCATTTGGGGCAATAAGAATGGCCCTTAATAAATGATTTCTTCTCATGCAGGCGGTAGATCACGACATTAAGGAAACTGGCGATAATAAGGCCAAATACAGCCACTAGAATATAAGAAAAAATGGTTTCCATGATGAGTTTATTATAACAAATTCTCACCCCAAATTAAAGGGAGGAATTAGCGGATTATGGCTTAAGGTCTGGTTAACGAAAAATAGGCTTTTTAAAGCCGGTTTTGCCAAAAAACAGCCTTGTTTAATGATATTCCAGGCAAAGACAAGAACAAAAAACCAATAGGAGAAAGCAATTTATCTGATGCCGACCGCCGATAAGGTATGCTTGCCCTTCTTAAGGCTATCGTAGCCCTTTTCCAGAAAGAAAGTCACTTCGTAATTTTCCTCGTTAGGCACCACGGTCACCTGATAGCGGCTCCGGCCGGGATCCTTGATGGAGGCGATATCGGCCAGATAGGCACCTAAACTACAGGCAGAAACCAGGTTGCCCACTTGGCTGCAGCCGGCCGCCGCCTCGGCGTATGAATTTTTCTCCTGAAAAAGGACCTCAAAACCGAAGCGCACCTGGGTCAGGTCAGCCATCCGGCGGGCGTCTCGCACCTTGGCTCTTTCACTGCTTATCAGGGCCACCCCAAAAACGATCAGCACTAAAACCAGGGAAATAACGATAAGCAGTTCTTTTAGACTAAAGCCTTTTTGATCCATAAATTAATTGTAGCATAAACACGGCTTAAAATCGAATTTTTTCCAGATGGATCAAGAGAGAAAGATGGTTGCCGACAAATAAAGTAAGAATCAAAGCGACGGGCAGATAGGGGGTGATGATGAAACGCGCGTTAGATCTTTCTTTGATCACAGCCAGCTGGACAAGGCCGGTGATAATGACCAAAAGAAACACCAAGCCGAAAAAAATGAGCAGATTCGGCCAGCCGGCGACTAGCGCGCCGAAGGCCAGCAGGCCGACATCCGACTGATCAATGACCAGGCCATGGGTCAAACGCTTGACCAGCCAAAAAATTAAGCCTGCGATCAGGGCGGCCAGGATATGGGAAAAATAATTGGTCAGCTGGCGCTGCAGAATCTGATAATAATAATTTGAATAAGGAGGCAGGTAATACCGGTTTAAGTCGCTGGCCGCAAAACTTTTGTAGGTTTGCCAGGCGGGCAAAAAAATCGACAGAGTAAAAAGAACCAAAAAAATCAAAAAAGCGAAAATGACGGCCTGTCTTTTTATTTCCTTATATTTTACGTACTGCCAAAAAAACCAAAGACCGAGCAGGCAAAAAACGACCAGTAAAAAACGCGCATCAAAAAAATAGAAAGTTTTCAGCCACATAAGATAATTATAGCATTTGTTAGACACAAACAAAAGAGTCCTATGTTAAATAAGAACTCTCTTGTTTTATAATAATTTGCTGACGATTAAATTTACGCCGCCGGTGCGGTGCAGGCGCCAACCGCGCAATTAGGTTCAGTCGTCATGTTGTCCGCGTAATCCGTGACGGTTCCGTCCTCATTTATGGCATAAACATGGGTACCAACCCCTGCCTCCAAATCGGTATATAAATAATATTCAAGCCGAGCAGTAGAAGCACTGTCATACTTATAGGCATGGTCTAATTCAGAGCCGGGGGCTTTTAACTCTTGAGCCAGATAACCAGTCACTAAAGCACCTCCTGATGCCCATACTCCAAGGGCTGTTGCCGCCGTAGTACCATAAGCTGATACATCGGGAGTGCCGGAGCCAGCTACGGTAACAGGATATTTTGAACTATTGTCGTCAAAATACAAAGTCAGAGCGGTCCTCGTTTGGGCGATATCTGACCGCCTCTGGGCGTCTCTGGCCTTTTCCCGGGCGCCGTTTAAGGCGACCAAGCCGATGGCTGACAAAATACCGATAATGGCGATAACGACCAATAGTTCAATCAAAGTGAAGCCTCTTTTTTTATTTTTCATTTTTTCACCTCCTTCCTTAAGTTCTTTGCGCCATTTACGAGAGTTACCAGCAATCGACTGGGCTGATAACCATAATAATGGCTAATTTTAAATGTTATTTTGATATTATTTTAACATTAAAAAGATCTATTGTCAAACTTCTTATTATAATTATAGCATAAAATCAAGGAAAAGAAAAGGACTAAATAGCCTGTGAAAGATTATACATGGGCAATAAAACCGCCATTACTATTACCGCCACGGCGATACCCATTAAGACCAAGATCAAAGGCTGGATAAGGCTGACCAGGTTTTCCACCGTCGTTTCCAGCTCGCGGGCGTAAAAACCGGAGATCTTATCCAAGATGAGGTCCAGTTTGCCGGTCTGCTCGCCGATCGCCATCATGTGCGGCAACATAATGGGGATAGCTTTGCTTTTTAAGAAAACCGTGGCGATGGATTTACCGGCCTCCACTTCTTTGATCGTTTCCTCGATCAGATTTTTATAAACCCGGTTGCCGATGATATCCGAGGTGATCTCTAAAGACCGGGTGAGGGGGACGCCGGAAACCAGCAAGGTGGCCAAGCTTCGGGAAAATCTGACCATATAAATATTCTGGAAAATGCTGCCAAAAATCGGCAGCCGCATTTTTAACATATCGATCTTCAGGTGACCAGCCTGACTGCGATTAATCGCGTTATAGGCGAAAACGATGCCGATGACTATAATCACCAAAAGCCACCATTGTTTCTGCATAAAAGTGCTCGCGCCCATGACGATCCGGGTGGAAAGAGGGAGTTGCGCTCCGCCCTCCTTTAGCACTTCAGTCAGCTTGGGTAGGACAAATACCATCATCAAAACTCCGACCACCCCGATCACGCCAATAATGAAAATGGGGTAAATCATGGCCCCTTTTATTTTGCTCATCAGGTCATAATCTTTCTCCTGCTGGTCGGCCAGGTAATTCAGGGTCTCGTCCAGTTTGCCGGTCGTTTCTCCGGAACGGACCATATGGACAAAAAAATCGGAGAAAACCTGCGGGTAGCGACCCAGCGTCTGGGAGAGCCGGGCGCCGCCGTCCACTTCGTCGGCGATCTCAGAAAGGATTATCTTGAAATTGATATTTTTCTGCTGCTTGACCAAAATCCGCAAGGCCTGGACGATGGGCACCGTCGCGGAAATCAAAACGGCCAACTGGCGGGAGAACAGCACCACTTGTTTGCGCGGCACTCTTTTCAGGAAGCCAAAGGTCGACTGCAACAAAGTGACGGTCCGCTTTTCCGATAGAGTAAGAATTATCAACTCTTTTTCCCGCAAAATATCGTGAGCGACATTTTCGCTCGGAGCGTCGATCCGACCGGTCACGGAACCGCCGTATTTATTTTTGGCCTTATATTCGAAGAGTGGCACGATGTTTTAATTTATTATTAATAATGTATTTCGAAACTAGGGATTCGCGATTCGAATCACGAATTACGAATCTTAATAACTTTATATCTTAATCGCTCAATATCTGAATATCTCAATTTCTCAACAACCTAACAACTTAATATCTTAAAATCTCCCGCCTACCGCCGCATCATTAATCTCAAACTCTGTTTATCCACGGCATTGGCCAGCGCATCGTCAGCCAGTATTTCTCCCGTTCGCAATAATTCCGCCAGAGAACGGTCCAGAGAAATCATCCCTTCCTCGCGGGAAGTCTGCAAAATATTATTTATTTGGTAAATGGCCCCTTCGCGGATTACTGACCGCACGGCATCATTAGGGATCAGGACCTCCGCCACGGCGATCCGGCCGCCCCCCACCCGCGGCAACAACCGCTGGGAAACGACACCCTCTATCACGCTGGCTAATTGGTCCCTCGCTTCAGCCTGTCTCTGGTCGGGAAAAAAAGAAATAATCTTTTCCAGGGTGCGCAGGACGGAATCCGTGTTCATGGTGGTCAGCACCAGGCGGGAAGATTCGGCGGCGTTGAGGACGTTCTCGGCCACGGGCAGACTTTCCACTTCGGAAACGTAAATGACATCGAAATCTTCATGGGCCGCGGTAACTAAAGCCTGCTCAAAAGACATCGTGTCCTTGCCCACTTCTCTCTGCTCAATAATGCTTTTATTATTCAGGTAAACATATTCAATCGGTTTTTCAATAGTAATGATGTGCTCGGCCCGGTTTCTGTTGATTGTATTAAGCAGCGCCCCTAAAGTGGCGGTCCGGCCGGAACCGAAAGGGCCGGACAGAATGACCAGGCCTTTTTCTAATTCCGCGAATTTTTCCACAATGGCGGGCAGACCCAGTTCTTTCAATGATTTGATCTGGTTGGCAATCAGACGCAAGGAGGCGGCAAGATTTCCTTTTTGGTAAAAAATGCCGATCTTAAAACGCGCTTTATTTTCCATGGTGTAGGCAAAGACGATTTCCTTTTCTTTTTCCAAGATCGCTTGCTGATCTTTGTCCAGGATAGAACTGACAAAATTCTTCATAAAATCAACCGTCAGCAAGGGTTCGCTGACCAAAGGGATAAGCTTGCCGTCCACTCTCAAGATCGGCGGGTTGCCGACTGACAAATGAAAATCCGAGGCGCGGTATTCTGCGCCGATAGCAAGGATCTTGTCGATAAATATTTTTTCACTCGCCTGCATATTTTTTGTTCATCATATTCTTGACCTTGTCCACCACCTCGGAAGGCATGAAATGAGCCTTGATAAGATAATCGTTGGCGCCCAAGGCAAAACCCTTTTCCACGTCCTTTTTTTGGCCTAAATTAGTCAGCAGAATAACCGGAATATCCTTTGTTTTTTTATCCTTTTTTATTTCCTTAAGAATGTCAAAACCACTGATTTTCGGCAAAACCAGGTCTAGAAGGATCAAATCCGGCAGTTCGTCCTTTATCATTTTCAGACCCTGTTTCCCGTCGGAGGCCAAACTGACGGCGAAATTTTCCAGACCCAATTTTGTCACGTACATGCCGGAAAGGAAGGTATCGTCCTCCACCAGCAATACTTTTGGCTTGCCCTGTTTTTTCGCTTTTTCTTCGCTCATATGCATAAAAATTAATTTTTTAACTTTTTGGGGAGACTAAGATCGGGTCGCGTCCCAAACTTCTTCAATGGTGGTCAATCCCCGGAAAGCCTTAACAATACCGTCTTGTCTCATAAAATAATTGCCCTGTTTCAAGAATTCTTCCCTTATCTTAAGGACCATGTCGCCTCCCTCAAGAATTATCTTCTTCATCCGTTCGTTGATTTCCAAAACCTCACAAATGGCGATTCTGCCTTTATATCCGGTATTGTCGCACCGGACGCAGCCTTGCCCCATGAACATCTTAAATGGTCTGACCAATTTAATATCAGTGGGTTGATGCTCCTTGGGAATAACTTTTAATTCCTCCATAACCTCATCTTCCAGGGTTGAAGCCAGGGTAATTTCTTTTTTGCAATGGGGGCAGATGCGGCGCACCAGACGCTGGGCCATGATCAGGTTCACGGAAGACGTGAGCAAAAAGGGCTCCACTTTCATATCGATCATCCGGGGAACCGCCCCCATGGCGTCATTGGTGTGCAGGGTGGAAAGGACAATATGCCCGGTCAAAGCGGCGTGCACGCCGAGTTCGGCTGT
This sequence comes from Patescibacteria group bacterium, assembly GCA_041649715.1. Classification (GTDB taxonomy): domain Bacteria; phylum Patescibacteriota; class Patescibacteriia; order JAXHNJ01; family JAXHNJ01; genus JBAZMP01. The sequence continues at coordinate 246,709 of JBAZMP010000001.1, read as the reverse complement.
TTCATTGTCCCGGACCTCACCGACCATGATGATATCCGGATCCTGGCGCAAGATAGACCGCAAGCCGGCGGCAAAAGTCAGCCCCACTTCCGGATTCACCTGGCTTTGATTAACGCCTTTCATATAGTATTCCACGGGATCTTCAAGAGTGATGATATTGACCTCTTCCTGATTTAATATGCTCATCAAGGCGTAAAGAGTGGTGGATTTTCCGCTACCGGTGGGACCAGTGATAAGGAACATGCCGTGTGATTTATCGATATTCGCTTTCATAATCTCCATCGACTTGCCCCAGAAACCAAGATCGGCCAGATTGCTCATGCTCGACGTGGTATCCAAGATACGCATCACCACTTTTTCGTTATTGATCAAAGGCAGGGTGGAAATACGGTAATCGACATCTCGGCCCTCGTAAGTCATCTTAAAGCGGCCGTCCTGCGGCACGCGCGTTTCATCAATTTTCAGGTTGGATAATACTTTTATGCGGGCGACAATGGCGGAATGAACGTGACGGGGTAAAATCAACGAAGTGTGCAGAATACCGTCAATACGATAGCGCACCCGTGTCTCCGCCCCGAATGGCTCGATGTGAACATCCGAGGCCTTGCCCTCGACCGCGTGCCTTAATATGACGGAAACCATCTTGGAAACCGGCGCGGTTTTGACCACTTCCTCCAGACCCTCTTCCGCCAAAGATATCTCCTTAACCTCCATGGCTTCCGTTTCGGCCCCCTGCAGGGCTTCTTCGACTTCGGCGGAAAGCGTTTCATACTGCCGAAGGATATATTTAAGAGAAGAGGGCGAAGTGATGTAATATTTGATCTTAAAGTGGTTTTTGCGGGCGATAAACTCGATTGCTTCCAGGGCCCGGAAATTGGTCGGTTCCACCATAGCCACGCTTAATTCCTGGTCAGACTTATTGAAAGCGACCATTCGATAATTTTCCGCCAGTTCTTTAGGAATTATGTTCAGAACCTCGGCCCGTACGATCCGGCCGAAGAGATCCAGATAGGGCAAATTATAAATCTTTGACTTGATCTGATAAAGATCATCCTCGCGGACCAATTTTTTTTCTTCAATGATCTTATCTGACGGCCGGTTGCTTTTTGCCATCTCGTTTTTTATCTCTTCATACTGCGTCCGGTTGATCAACTTTCCCTGCAGTAAAAACTCCAGAAGTTCGTCTTCCGGAGCCGAATTGCCCGAATTTTTATAATTAACCGACATTTTAAGCTATAAAAAAATTATTTAAAAGGATTTTCTCTTCCTTTTTGAATACTGTCAGGATCAAGCGGTAATTTACTGCCGGCGAAATCTTCCAAATCTTGATAATCCCGGTCCGTGAACAAATCCTGCCCATAATCGCTGACGATGGGCAAGTAACCGGTAGGAATGCTTCCGACACCGGTATTCGTATTAGCCGGGTTAGCCGTAGAATTAATAAGAAAATAAACGCCGACAATAATCATGATAACCAATATCACCGCATAGACGACCATTTTCTTATAGTTTTTTTTCCTGACTAAAGCCATATAAAATTATTCTTTTTCCTGATAGTTATAGGTCTTTAAATTCAGACTGATATCGCTTTCAGATTCATTGTTTTCAAAATTTTTGGAGTCAAAGCTCAAAGAAGTAACGTCAATAAGTCTCATTTCCTTTTCTAAAATCTCCAGGAATTCTTTTAGATTCTCGTAATTTTTCGCCCCGGAAAGATGAAGAGCAATATCCTGAACGTAAATATTCTTTGAAGCGGGGGTGACTGCCTTCACCTCCGTGGTCGGCGAAGTTCCGGTCGGCGTGCTTGACTCCCCGGTAAGGCTTTTTGCCGATGAGATGTTGATACTGTCCAAATTTAGATCGCTGGTCTTGGCCAATTCTTCAAAAAGGACGAACAGATCGGACACGGAATCACTTGAAGGGATAATCCGGCTGATCTTGTCCACTTCCGCTTTATTGATGCCATTATATTTTTCCAAAGAGGCTTTAAGGCGATCAAGGTACTGATTGTTTTCCTCCAAACTTTTTTTCTCCTTATTGTAGTCGAAAATACCGGCTTGCTGTATCTCGGACCACTTCGGCTTTATCACTGAAGTGTAGCCGATAATCAAGACAATAGCGATAATTATCACAAGTATAAAACGAAAATACTTGCTTACCAGGTTTTTCAATTTTGAAGTTATTGCGGAAAAATTAAATGTCATAACCTAAAGAGAACTATTTTACAGTATTAGTATTAGAGGCTGAATTTACGTTAGTATTGACGTTAATATTCGCGTTAGCGTTATTCAGGGGATTACTGTTAGTATTGGTGTTTTCGCCTGGCTCATTTTCGGTTCTATAGAAAATTGCCGGATTTAAGACCAGGTCAATGTCAAATTCCACCTGACTGGCGATAACCACGCCCGGGGCTAAAACACTTGAAGAAGAAGTGGCCGCCACCCGCCGAGCCGAGGTAATTTCCGCCGCCGTCGCAAAATCCGTCGCGTTCTGAAAAACTAAAAGCTGTTTCGCCACCGTTTCAAAATCCGGTGCCACCGCTTTAAGGGATAAAACCGTGGAGTTGGAGGCGTTAAAAACTCCGCTGTAATAAACGTCCGGCAGGGTATTGTTTTCCAATTTTTCGAAAAATTTTGTCCAGTATATGTGAGTATCTAAAAGATCGCTTACGGCGTCAATTTTCCCCTTAAAAGCGATGGATTCTTTCTGGAGATTCTCATATTTACTGATTTCACCGGTCACCTCGATTTTTTGCGTTTTCACCTCGGCGGTCTTAGTTTCTATGCTTGATTGATAGAACAATAAAACATAATAGACCAGCGCGATCAGCATAACGGCGGCCAAAAAAGAAACGCTCATAACTATCAATTTCTGTCGCGGCGCTTCCTGGCCAATAAGTTCTTCCGGCAGGAGATTGACGAGGAATGAACCGCTTCCCTCTTCTATTTCTTCTTTTTTCGTTTTCTTATCTGCCTTTAGCGGAATATTTTCTTCGGGCGGAACTATCTCGGCCAGCGGAACAAACGGCTTATTTCCCCCCTCTGTTATTTTTTCGGCAAAAATATCCTCGGGGCTGCCGTTTCCCTCCTTGGCTTTACCGGTCGCTTTGGTCCTCATAAATTCTTCCCGCTGGTAGGTTGAAGCCTTGATCAGGGGCGCCACGGTCACTTCATCCTCATCTCGCCGCTTACCGGAGAAAATCTTTTTAATAGAAGAAAAAAACGAAGAACTTTTTGGCTGGTTCTCGGGAGGCTCGGGAGGGGCTTCGGGTCTTTTAAAAGCCGGGGAAGAGAAAACCTCCTTTTTCCTTCTTTCTTCTTGCGAAGCGAGAGTGTCTTTTAGTAAATTAATATCTGGCATAAAAAATCGTTGGGTTTAAATTATTTCCCGCATGGCCAGACCGGCGGCCACGGAAAATCGGGGCCCTATTTCTTCCAGGGCCGGCTTTAGTTCCGCCGGGTAAGCGATCCTTGACCAGGGATCACCGATAATCACTTTAATGTTGAAAAGACGGGATAAATATTCCGGCAATTGGGGCAGAAAGGCCGAGCCGCCGGACAAGACGATTTTTTCAATCGGCGCTTCCTCCACGTTGCGGTAGAGGGTGAAAACGTGCCTGATCTCGTTGATCAGAGAGGAAAGGACAAATTCAATGGTCTTGGGAATTTGACCCTGCGCGCCGGAACCGGCGGACAAGCCAAAATCGCGCTTGAATTGTTCGGCTCTTTCCAGATCAATATTCAGGGCATTCGCCACCGCCCGGGTAATCGTTTCTCCGCCGATATCAATGCCGCGGTTTAAAATCGGCACGCCTTCGTAGATAACGCTGATATCGCTGGCCAGCGCTCCGATATCCACGATCATCATCGGCGAGGGATCGGAACCGATCAGCGATCTTTCCAGGGCAAAAGCCTCGGTTTCCAGACTAACGATGGTCAGATTTAAGGCTTTGAATAACTCAATATAGCGCTTGACCAGATTTTTCGGGGCGGCGGTCAGCAAGATACGGTAATTCTTGATCATTTCCCTTGATCTCATGGACATGGCCGCCATCGCTCCGCCCTTTTCGCCTGTCGTCTCCTTGAGAAGCCGCCAGTCCAAAACCATTTCTTCCAGAGGCATGGGCACGAATTTTTTCGCTTCCCAGCGCACGGCCGCGTTCAAATCTTTCTTAGACATGGCCGGCAGGGAGATAATGGAGGAAAATACGGTAAAGGAGGGCAAAGCGGCCACCACTTTATTGGACCCAACCTTGGTTTTTTTGATCAATTGTTTCAAAAAACTGACCAGACGACCCCGAGCCAGCTCCGAGTCGCTTTTTACCATGTCCGTCGGCTCTTCAATAAATCCATAGGTCAAAAGCCGCGGCTCGGTGCCAAAAGCGGCCAATTCCACTAATTTTATGGAAGAAGTGCCTAAATCCAGACCAAGATAACTTTTCTTACCCCCAAAAAGGGCCATATGGTGATTTAGTTTATATTTTTGTTATTTATCACAGGTACTCCTATATTATAACAGATTTTTTTGACTTTTACAAGGGGCCTAAAGAGAAACATCTGTTATTTTCGGCAAAGACTGACTTAAATCCCGGAAACCCGGCGGCGGATTCAGTTGCACGCGTCCGTCATAAATAAAGAGCTCTGAGGGCTGAGGATTGGAGATCGTACCTTTATACCGCCTGCCAAGATCAAACTCGCGGGCAATCATTGTCCCGTAAACCGTCAGTTTTTTATCGGCGGAACCCATGCTTTGGGTGATTATTTTTCCTTCCGCATAATAGGTGCCGACAAGGGTGTCAACCGTCGGGCTGATATAGATATCTCCTTTGACGTAAAAGGCGACCGAAGCTAATTTTTTCAGATTGGTTATGGCCGCTTCATTATCCATATATTTTATATTGTTTTGGATATTTAAATTGCCGTCAACGACAAAAAGTCCCGAACCGTCGGTAACCGTATTTTTGGCATTATTAAAGGTCAGGGGAATAGAGATAGTAAAATCACCGTTGTGACCCTCCGCTTTACGAACACAATAAGTCTTGCCGGCTAATCCGTTGGCAATATCAAAATACGTGCCCCCGATCAAAGTCAGATCTCCGTCATAATATGTGCCGAGCGCGCCGCAATCTTTTTTCATATTATTATAATCCACCCGGCCAAGGATACTATTGGGCAAGCTGGCATTCGGCAGGGTAAATTTACGATATTGCTCCACCAGCCAAGGGTTTGCCGTAGACTGCGGCTGACCGACGGAAGGAACCAATCTGTTGCTTTCCCCTTCAGCCGAAGAAGAAATAGACTCGGTACAGAAGTTAACAATCTTGCCGGCCTCACCGGCTAAAATCAAATAAGTGGCGTTATAGGTGTTTGCCGCGCACGGCGCTTTCGCCGTCTTCGTCGAACCCACCCCTTGCTGGCCGTAAATATCGCCGAAGAGCGTCTGCAACCAGGCCGCCCCGCCCAAAGTGACGCGCGACATATCCACCCAGCCGAAATCCTCCGACCAAGCGTAGCCGTAAAAATTACCGGCATTGATATCCACGGAAACGCCGTAAGCATCGCAGGAAGCGCACTGATTGCAGGTGACCGGATTCTTAATTTCGCAGTAGCCGGATGACGAACCACTCGGACAATCTTCATCATTATAACAGGGATTATATCTGTTGCTTGATCCAGCCGAGCAATAACCCCGCTGGCAAATGCCGTCGGTGCCGCAATGGCCATTTTTGGCGGCGCAAGGTTTATAGGCCAGGGCTCCCGAGCCGGCGGAACAATAACCGCTTGGCTGGCAGGTGCCTCCTGGCTTACAAGAGTCTAGGCTGGAATTTGAATTTTGAACGCAGACTTTTAAAGTATTATTATCGCAACGGCCGTCGCCGCACCTGTTTGAGCCTTCACCGCATTTATTACAGGCGTAATTTGCGGCCGTGCCATCAATATTCAAGCCATCGCAGATTTTACAGGTCATGTAAGCCGTGACGAGATTGGGATCAACTAAGGTGCAGGCATTACAATTATGGTAAATATACCGGTTGGTCGGCGCCGTAATTGGAGGCGGCTCGCCATTGGGACTGTCGAGGCTGTAATTTTTTCCGCCCCTTAATTTAAGCCAGCCTTGGGCGGTTTGATCACAAATGCCCTTGCCCTGTGCCGCGCATTCAGCGCTAGTCGAACATCTTAGGCTGCTATCCAAACTGCAGTAATGAATACCGTTAAAATCAAATCTGCAGGTATCGCCCGACTCGCAATCCCCGTCTTTATAACAAGACTTGCTTAAATTACCAGAACATTGCCCGAGCTTGAACTTCCCCCACCCTCTCACGGCGTAATCCTCATAACTAAAAAAGGCCATGGCGTATTTTTCGTAATCAAAGACAGTGATAGGTTTTCCGCAAGGCGTATAAAAAGGCGACATAGTTGCTATATATGGCGAACTGGGTGGATTACTGGTTTCATTCCGGTCGAAAGAAAGCCAGCCCGGGGAAAAACAACTCGCCGGGTTATTCCCGCACAAAGCGCAGTCATCGTCATCATCACAAGACTTCTGATTATTGTTTGAACAAACGTCTAAAGCGCAGGTGTCGTCACTGCGTTCGTCGGGATCGGTCACCCCGAGCCAGGCCTGACCGGAAAGAGCGCCAACGTCTTTATCCTGAAAACTGGGGTCGGGATCCTTGTTAACGCAGGAATCATTTGGATCCGTCGTTTCTGTCTCTTTCTTCAAATCCACGCCGTAAATAAAGGGATTGCTTTCGCAGGATCCATTATTGACGCAGTTAAAACTCACCCAGCCCAAAGGCGCCTGACGGGGCAGGCCGGAAGATGGACAATTTATGGCGGAAGGATCAGTTTGGCAGGCGCCGCCGGCAACGCTATCAATACAGGTATTTTCGCAGTTATCCGCCCCGATATATGCGTAGCCGGCCGTATTGCCCGAAGAAAGCTTCAGGACTATATTATCGCTGAGCAGCTGACCGGCCGTATTAAAATAACCGGCTGACCAGGCATGGGTTGAATCAAGGACAAAAAGATTGTTCAAACGGCCGGTGTCTAGATTCGGCGTTGACTGCCGCAACCAGTGATCAACAGCCTCCGTGGCGTTGGGAGCGAAAATAGTCATGCCCGCCTGGCCGGAAAACCAAATATAAGGGACATTATTGTCCAGACCGCCGGCCACCGCGTGCATTTTTACTTCCGGCTCGCTTCCTGGCCGGAGAGTTGACCTTATTTGCCAGCTGGCTCCATTATAATAAAGGTATTTTTTGCTAGAGATCGGGATCCAGCCGTGGCTATTATCGGTAAAATAGACATCCTCAAAATCGATGATGCAGTCTTCGGTGGCTAAAGCTGAACCGGCGACGCACGACCATGAGGGATTTCCGGAGCAAAAGTCATTATTGCCGCTTTCTGTGCAAGAGTCGAAGTTTAAGGAAGACAGATCAGTCGCGGTGTATTCCGTCCAAGCGCCCCCCGAATACTTATAAATAGTGTGGTTCGCCCCCACCGCCCAACTAGTGCCCTCTTTAATCATTTGGAGGCCGAGCAAAGGAAAGCCAACATTACTTAGGTCATTTACCCATTTTATCCCTAGAGAACTGGTTGTTTTAAAGATATTTCCCTTTTTAGTTTGATAGTTATAGCCAGTCGCCCAGGCATTAACACTAAAATTACTGCTGTCACCAGAGCTATAAAAACTGACATCGGTCAGGTTATCATTCTCAACGGGAATTGGTGTCGCGTAAGACATGTCTCCATTCAACGGGTCAAGAAACCAGCCTGAACCATTGTTATATTCGTGATATATCTGCCACTCACTCGTAAGACTGACTTTCATAAGGATTGTTCCCTGGTCTCCCACCGCATAGGTATATTTGCTTAAAGGGTCATAATTAGAAACAGCGTTTATCAAACCGGAATTATTCGCTTGCAGGCCCTTCCAGTCCCCACTTAGGCTATCATAAGAAAGAATGGCTGCGACGTCCGGCATACCAGAGGGGTGGGATACCCCCCCGATATAACCGCCACCCATCGCCCAAAGCATTAAACGGTTGCTAGAAGTGTCATAGTAGGCGGTAATACCGCTAAGCCGACCCTGGGTGAAACCGGCCGGCGAGGCCAGGCGCTCCCACTCCTTGGCCTGGCCGCCTTTTTCCGCGAAAAAAAACACGGCGCCGATGATCAGGACAAAAATCGGAACGATGAAATAAGCGGGATTTTCGCGGATTAGCTTAGGCATCAAATACTATTTGTTTCTTATTTATAAATCAAAGACAAAATTTAAGTCGGGCAACAAATGGCGACACAGGTATAATTATCAAAACTAGACACATTGACTCGGCTCACAGCGGTATTGCCAGCACCGCAATCTATTGGGCAGGGATTTTGTATACCTGCGCCATATTCATTACTCGTCAGAAAACAACTTCTGTCCAATACCTTATTACCGGCGTGGGTTAAATTACCGGTCACGTTGACATCGCCCTCAAAATAACCGGCATAGGCAACATGAGAAAGCCCGGTTGCTTTCGCGTATAGAGCGTAGCTGGCGCGAGTGCCGGACGTGCCCGCGCTGCCGACTTCAGACCATATGCCGTAATTATATAAATTAGTGCCGCCGCTGTTATCATGATTTCCAGTCACCACGCGGATGCCATATAAAGGACCGTCAGAAGTCCAGGAAGAAGTGCCTACTTCCACGTTAAGGCCTATGGGCCTGCGGTATTCTGCATTAAGAATATTCAGACCAGTTGTCGTCGCTCCCAATGAGTAAGAAGGGGGTATAAATACTCCAACGGGGCCCTCAAAATAACCCGCCTGGCAACGCTTGGTATAAGTAAATAATCCTGAAGGACATTTAAAATAACCGGCATAAATGCCAGGATTGGATGAATCTTGAACAGTGGATGTCACTTCTCCGGAGATGGCTTTGCCATCGGCAACTGTGTCAAGAGTACCTTTTATCGCAGTGCCGCCGTCACCAACTTTTGATTCAAGGCTGGTTATACCAACTAGATTCGCCCGGCCCTCTGACGTATTTACTTTTAGCATTACGTTGCGGGCTTCTAATTCCGTCCGACCGGCTAGCGTTGAACCTTTATACATGTACACGTTGCCAGAAAACCAAGCAGCTCGACTCCCGGCAAAATCCTGAACCACTCGCAAAGCTGCCCCGGTAACGCCGCTAGTGTTGTTATTCGCCCGAATATATACCGCGTCATTATCCGTGCCGAGGTCAAAAATCCCATCCCGATTAACTACCAGCTTCGGAGTTGCGTAAACCCGGCCGGAAAAATACCCGGCGTAGCCGGTGCCGATCTGACTGGCGGAGATAGCCGCATTGGCGCTGTTAGCGATCGCATAGATAGCGTCGCCGAGACTGCCTTTACTTAAATCATCATTGGCGATATTGCCACCCTCTTTATTCCTCACTACCAAAGTGGCATTGGTGTTGAAATCAGTCAGGGCTTCATGTTCCGGCGGGGTCAATCCGCTTTTATTATATGGTTTACTGATATATGTTTTCCCTAAAAAATAACCGCTGTAGCCGCTGCCGTAGCGGTTGACCGCCCTTAAAGTAGCTAAAGGGCTGTTGTCGGCGTAAATGTTCACACCGCCGCCGCGGTTATTGGCCCAGTGCTGTTCGACGTAAAGGGCGTAATCAGCGCCTGGGTTGTTGGCGTAAATGCCGACTTTATTATTGGCATTGACTTTCGCCTCCCAGTCCCTTCGGTCAACGGTTAGATTTGATTCATTGGGCCTTTCGCCGATATACAAGGAATTCAGGGTGGTGGTGGCGAAATCGCGAGGAGGATTTTCCGGACTGACGTAAAGATCCTGTGAGGCATTGGGGACAAGATACAGATTACCAGTGGTCGCCAAAGCCAATCCCTTGCCTTCGAGGGATTGCGCCCCCAGGCGTTCCTGTCCGATTTCCAGGGCGTGCGTCACGTTTGAAGTACCGTTGACAATCGTCAGCACCCCGCCGTAAATGGTCAGCTTTCTCGGATTAGAGCCATCATTGCTAAAAGGCGGAGCCGCCTGGGCGGTCGGGATAATGTTATCAAACCAGCTGGTTTTTTTTGCACTTTCCAGATTAAGATCGGCCGGGTCAAGCAGGGTGGCCAGCTGCGGCGAGAGAAAAGTCTGGCCCGGATCCGCCGGGACGGCTTTGCCCCGGCCGATAATTATAAATCCGGCCGCCATCAGGACAAAAACGAGAGATAATTTAATTAAACGGTTCCTTAAGTTCATATTATTCATATTAATTTTATAAAATTTTGATTAATATCGGTCGAAAATTATTGTCAAAACTAATAGCCGTTAATTTGTGCCCGGGGTACCCGGCCAAGTTTTATTATGCACCAGCACCCCTTCGGCAAAATAATTATTCGTCTGGTCAACTTCCAGATTATAGACCTCAATGCTTTGATCGATAATTCTGATGTTCGTTATCTTTATCGGTTCTAAAACATCATTATCGCGGATATACACCGTGTCGCCGATAGCCAAATCTTCCACCTTAATATATTCCTTGCCGTCAAAGATAGGATGGATGCCGGTCACTTTAAGACGCTGGCTGTTTTCTAGCGTTAATAAGTAGTACCGACTGACGTCGGAATGCTTGAAGGTCTGGACGACTCTGGCTGACATCAGCCGGCCGTCTTGATACCCGTAGACCAGATCTCCAATTTTTACTTCTTCTATCGGTTTTTGGGAATTATCAGCCATAAGAATATTAGTCTTGGCTAGGAAGCAGCCGCCGCCGCCGACGCAAGCGCTTGATTTTTGACACTTCAAGTAAGAACCAGAAGCACAACACTCAGGATAAAGAGGGTTTGTACAATCCTTGTTTGAGCAGCAGTTGCCGCAGAACTTCATGCCACTGGGAGAAGTGCAACATTTATTCAGACCATAGACGCTACAATCCGCGGCCACTATGCATTGCATGCATGTGCTGCTGTAACATTTGGTAAAGGGGACGATATCGCAGTGCGCGGGGTCAGGATTGACGCAACATTGGCCGAACTTGCAGAAACCAGAACAGCAGACCTGGCCCGCCCCGCACTGACCATCATTAGCACAGGTAGGCTGGCAAATACCCGGAAGGACGCACGCCTGGCCGACCGGGCACTGGCCTTCACTGCCAACACAACATTCCGTACACCCCTCTTCACAACAATACTGACTGGCCAGACAGCCGCCCCCGCCTTTTTTACCCAAGCAGTCTTCATTACAGCCCATGCAGGTTTCTCCCGCGGCGCAGATGCCGTCCCCGCAACCCGTTGTGAGAAAATTTGAAGGATTGGTATAAGTCTCGTTATCATAGTTATCCTTGGCGTATACGCGGAATTCATATTCGGTGTTCGCCGCTAAATTGATCAGATCAATACAGATATTACCGCTGACATTCGTCCTTGGGGGAATGGGATAAGTTAAATAGGCGGGCGCGGCCGGCAGACGGTATTCAACGTGCGTATCAGATACTAATTCATCCACCGTATAACAAACCCTGGCTGTCACTCCGGATGGCGTCACATTCACATCCTTTATGACCGGCACGCAATCTTGGGGACAAGCGACCTCCGCCGGCGGTACTCTTGTCAAATCTATGATATTGCCTTCCCAGGTCTGGCAAATGCCGTCACCGCAGGTATAGGGGACGACGCTTGTCGGCCGGCCGATGACCACGCTTTTGTGTTCGCCGGTCCGCACGATAAATCTCGCCTCGGTCGCGGTGGTGCCGCCTAAAAGCACCCGGTTAGGTGAAGCTTCATCGAGATAAACTTGCGGGCCGTTGTCCAGCCAAAAGGGATCGCCTTCTCCACTTGTCCACCAATCCGACAAGCAGCCGCTATTATTTAAACATAACTTTACCTGTTCGGCGCTGGTGCCGATGCTCAGCTTTGTCGGATTTTCTGCCGTGCTATTATCACTTTTTTGAATTTCTATGTTTCCTTCAAAAAAGCCGGCGTAGGCGTCGGCAAAACCGCTGTCCTGGCCGTAAATCCCGATGCTTTTTGTCTCATCGGTCGGGTTAAAACCGGCTTCCCCGACTATGCCTCTTCCATAAGGTATATACGAATATTCGCCTCTCAAACCATAGGAACTTTCGTACGGATCAGCCACTTTGATAAAACCCCACCCTCCCTGGCTATCATCCAATAATTGAAAAATTTTTCCTGCGTTGGCAAAACTTTGCCAATGGTTACTGTCGTCGCAATAATAATACATCTGCTTGCCGCCGTTATAAGCGATCTGACCGACTGTGCAAGTATCATTAATCGGATCAAAGGTGCTGGGATATAAACCAAGGATGCCGGCATTGCCGCTGCCGCCTAAGGTCAGGGGGCCGATTTTTGTTTGCGCCACAGACGAAAAATTGAGCGGCACCGCCAGATTGCCGCTGGTCGGAGCGACGGTCGGATCGGTCCAATAGGCTCGGCTTTCCTCGCTTATCAGAAAAAATCCGGCGAATATTAAAATTGACAAGGCAAATAATCGGCTCAAACGATTTTTTCGCAAAAACATAAATAAAAAAACGGTTTTAACTAGGAGGGGGTAAAAGGAATATCTATGCTATACGTCACATTACCATATTGATCCCAAATCTTGACTTGAGCGTGATAAGAAGTACCCAGGGTGTAGCCGGTGATATACGCCGCATTACCCGCTGATGGTTGTCCTAAAGAATTGTCACCGCAATGTTCGTCATATGAATTAACGCCATAACAAACTGTCCCGTAATTAGCTTCATCAGCCGACCAGATCATTATTTTATTGGTATTGTTGTAGAACGGGTTATTAGCGGCAAAAACAGGCGGGCAATCAGCGGAACAATTGGTATTATTCTCAGTCGCCATACAGGCGCCGTCTCCGCAAAAATAGCTCGTCACGGCCGAAAGATCCTCCTGGAGCAAATCTTCCGGCTGGCCAATTATTGTTTTAACGTTATTATCAATATTATTGGCCACATTCACGTAAAAAGCCGACTCATTTGCTTCACTGCCGCCTAGCGCCAAATTCTTATCCGTTTTGGTCAAATAAGTGTCATAATCATTTTGCGTCCAGTAACTGCCCCCGCCTAACGGCCAGCTGGTGAGACAACCGCTATCATTCAAGCAAAGACTAACTTGATCATCGCTATTATTCGTTCCCACTTGTAATCTTGTCTCTCCGCCCGTGCTTTTAGAAACCCCCACATTGCCCTGGAAATAACCGGCATAGGCATTATTGAACCCAGCATCTGTGCCATAAATGCCGTAATTTTTTTCACTATTATCGCCGGCCGCTCCCTCAATGCCAGTATAGTACGGCAAACCACCGTCTTGGCTATAACCAACCGCCTTAAGGGCATATTCTACTTCCGGATTATCATCATTTTTTAAATAACCCCAGCCCAATTGGGTGTCATCTTCAAGTACAAAACCGCTGGCCGTTTTTAAACCTCGCCAGACGGTGCTGGCGCCGCTGATGGCGCAATAATAAAGACCAGAGCCGCTCCAATAAGCCAACTGCCCTTCCGAGCAACTGCCAGATAATTGCCCGGCCGGGTAAAGCCTTAAAAGACCGGGGTTAGCGTTGTCAACCCCCAAAGTCAAAGAGCCGATCTTTGCCTGCGCCGTGGCCGAGACATTTATCGGCGCCTGCACATTGCCGCCGGGCGGGGCGGCCATAGGTTCGGTCCAAGCCAAACTTTCTCTTCCCGCCACAAAAAACCATCCCAGAATAACAAGGATGGCTAGAAAACCGATCGGATTTTTGTTTTTGCTCTTGATATTTAGCATAGATTTACAAAGATTAATATTTTTGAAAAATATGGCAAAATCCTGTTTTGACAGTTCTTCTGTCTGATCATATAATAACATAAGAAAAGGGTATTTGTCTAATAAATAACACTGTATTATTAAAACATATTATACCGATATTGTCAAATGAAAAAACCAATCCCCCGATCTAAAAGTGGATTAAATATTTATTACTGGCCCCTCATCATCTTTAGCGGACTGATTTTTGTCATTTCTTTCGGCGCTATACTTTATTTTGGCCTGAACATAAATAAAAGCGAACTAAATATTTCTTTGACCCCACAGGTTATCGGCGAGATTACAGTGGCGGATAATTTACTAAATAGGCCGGAAAGAACCGCCATCTTTACCCGCACCGGAAAAGTGGTTGCCCTGGAAGACCAAACTCTTTACTTAGAATCCGTCTACTCCCAGGGCGATAAAATCATGAAAGCGGTTTTTAAAGCCGAAATAAATCCGGACGCCGCCATAATTAAAAGGGATATCGATGAACTGTCCAAACAGGGGCCAAAAGCGACCGAAACGACAGGCACCACCCTCATTAATCTTAAAGATATCCGAAAGGGCGACACCGTGACCGTTTATTCCGCCAGCAACATAAAAGACAAAGCGGAATTTTCCGTAAAAAAAGTGGAAAAAAGATATTCTTCAGATAAAATTTAAATATTAATATTAATCAATAAAGAAAGGAATTAAGTAATGTATATTGTATACATCTTACTCGGCCTGATCCTCGTTTTCATCTTCTGGCTGGTCGCCATTTATAACGGCTTGATCCGCCTGAAAAATCAGACCGACGAAGCCTGGTCGGATATTGATGTCCAGTTAAAAAGGAGATATGACCTGATCCCGAATTTGATCGAAACAGTCAAGGGTTATGCCACCCACGAAAAACAGGTCTTTGAAAACGTGACCAACGCCCGGGCCAAAGCGATGGGCGCCCAGAATCCGGAGGAAAAAGGCAAAGCGGAAAATATGCTTTCCGGCGCCTTGAAAAGCCTGTTCGCGGTGGCGGAAAATTATCCGCAATTGCGGGCTTCGGAGAACTTCGCTAAACTGCAGGACGAGCTCTCCGACACGGAAAACAAGATCCAGGCCTCGCGCCGCTTTTACAACGGCAATGTCCGCGACTTCAACACCAAGATCCAGACCTTCCCCAATAACATGTTCGCCCAACGCCTAGGTTTCAAGGCCAGAGAATTCTTTGAACTGGAGCAAGAAGAAGCGAAAGAAGCGCCAAAGGTCAACTTTTAGTCTAACTCGGAACTAAGAACTCGGAACATTTTTGTGATAGGTAAATAAGTTTAATGTTCATAGTACATTGTCCGAAGTTTAATTAACAATATGCTATTTAGATTCAGAAATTTTCCTGTTTATAAAGACGCGCAAGCTTTTAGGCGAGAAATTTATGTATTATCAAGAAAATTCCCTAAAGATGAGCTGTTTGTTTTGACTTCACAAGTCCGCCGAGCGGTTAATTCTATCCTGTTAAATATCGCGGAAGGATCAAATAAACATAGTGATACTGATTTTGCCCGATTTTTGAATATTTCTTTGGCGTCTTTAGAGGAAATTATTGCTTGCATTGATATTGCCTTAGGTGAAAAATACGTAACAAAGAATGAATACGAAAAATTACTCGGAGAAGCAGAAAATTTAGGCAAACAACTTTCAGGATTTATTAAGAAACTAAGAGCTTGAATTATGAACACTGGACTTTAAACATAAGTTCCAGGTTCAAAGTTCAAAGTTCCGAGTAAAAACATGACAACCTACGACTTCATAAATTCAAATAAACGCCGCAGCTTTTTACTTATGTTTGTTTTTATCGCTTTATTATTAGTTTTGGGCTACTTTATCGGTCAATTCTCGGACGCCGGCTATACCGGATTAGTTATCGCCCTGGTTATTTCCGGAATGATGACTTTAATAAGCTGGTATTCAGGTGATAAGATCGCCCTCTGGACCGCCGGCGCTAAACCAATTGAAAAACAAGATAACGCCTATGTTTATCGCTTAGTGGAGAATCTCTGCATTACCGCCGGCCTGGACCTGCCGAAAATATATATCATTAGCGATCCCACGCCTAATGCCTTTGCCACCGGCCGCGACCCCAAACACGCTTCTATCGCCCTGACCTCTGGGATTATCGAAAAGCTGAAAAACGAGGAGCTGGAAGGCGTGATCGCCCATGAATTATCCCACATCAAAAATTATGACATTAGGCTCATGATGATCGTCATTGTCCTGGTCGGAACAGTTACTCTAATCGGCCAATGGTTTTTCCGTTTTAGATTGTTCGGCGGCCGGCGCAACCGCAGTTCTTTGGGCGGACAAATCGGCCTCATCCTTTTAATTATCGGCTTGGTCTTTCTGATACTTTCTCCGATTTTTGCTAAACTTCTTCAATTCGCCATTTCCCGAAAAAGAGAATACTTAGCCGATGCTTCCGGCGCTCTTCTTACCCGGTATCCAGAAGGCTTGGCGACCGCCTTAGAAAAGATTTCCCAGTATAAACAGCCTCTTCAACGCGCCAATCAAGCGACGGCGCATCTGTATATTGCCAGCCCTTTCGGCGAAAAAGCGGCTAAGGGCTTTAATCGATTATTTTCCACCCATCCTCCCATTGATGAACGGGTGGCCGCCTTAAGAAGGATGGCAGACGTTAAGGAATAATATCATAGTTATTTCAGGTGGCGGCATTATCGCTTCATTATTATTTAACCGGAGCTGTTTTGTTTTAGAAATCAAGATATTGAGATATTGAGAGCTTAATAAGGCAAAGTTTTATATGCGACTTAATCACCCGATATCTCAATTTCTTAATATCGAAAATATCCTACGATCATCTTGATTTACGCCGGGAAAAAAGCTATAATACTATAACAGAATATGGATATACCGGTCTTAAAAAAATTCACCCAGCATCTTAAAAACGCGCTTGACGCGGCCGCCAAGCTGGCTTTGGAATTGAAAAACAAGTATATCAATCCGGAACATTTTCTCTATGGACTGTTAAGCGCCCGCGGCGGCATTTCGCACGACATCCTGGGCAAAACCAAATTAAAGACGGAAGACTTGAAGATCAGCGTCCGCCAAACTAATGAACCGGTTTCAGGCGACATGATGGATATCGCCCAATTAAAATTTTCCCTCCCGGCCAAAAAAGCCCTGGAAAAAGCGGTTTTAACCGCCAGCCGCTACAAACACAAATACGTCGGCACGGAGCATCTGCTTTTTTCGCTCCTGGAAATCGGCGATGCGACTCTGGAAAAGATCTTCAAAGAACACCGTATCGACCTTGAAAGCCTCAAAAAAAATCTTACCATGATATTAAAAAACACCTCCAAATTTCCCGATCTGTCGGGATTTTTCGCCGAGGAAAAAGAAATGGAAAAAGAATTCACGGGCCGCCGCCCTTCCAAAACCCCGGCTTTGGATTTCTTTTCCAACGATCTAACTGATCCGAATTTGCAGAAATCCATTGATCCGGTAATCGGTCGGAAGAAAGAAATAGAAAGATTGATCCATATTTTATCGCGCCGGACGAAAAATAATCCGATCTTGCTCGGCGATCCCGGGGTCGGTAAAACGGCCATCGTCGAAGGCTTGGCAAAAAAGATCCTGAAAGGCGAAGTGCCGGACATCCTGGCCAAGAAAAAACTCCTGTCCCTTGATTTAGGAATGGTGGTGGCCGGGACCATTTACCGCGGCGAATTTGAAAGCCGGCTCAAGCAGGTAATCGAAGAAATAAAGGCCGATGAAAACATCATCCTCTTCATAGATGAGATCCACAATATCATCGGCACCGGCTCGGCCACCGGCTCCATGGACGCGGCCAATATTTTAAAACCGGCCCTATCAAAAGGGCAGATCCACTGCATCGGCGCGACCACTTTGGAGGAATTCAAAAAAAACATCGAGTCCGATCCCGCTCTAGAGAGACGATTTCAGCCCATCATCATCAAAGAATCCAGCCCGGAAGAAACCCTGGAAATCTTAGCCGGAATAAAGGATAATTTTGAGACTTACCATCACGTAAAAATAAACGAAAATGCTTTGGCGGCCGCGGTCAAGCTCTCTTCCCGCTATATTCAGGATAAATTTCTGCCGGACAAAGCCATTGATTTGATAGATGAAGCGGCGGCCAAAATCAAGGTCAACGCCAAACCGAGTCCCTTCTTTCAAAAAATAAAGGAGAAAGAAAAAGAGAGGGAAAAAATCCAAAAAGAGAAGGAAGAGGCTGTTTTAAAGGAAAGCTTTGACGAAGCCTTGGGTCTTAAACAAAAAGAAGGCCAGCTTAAAATTGACCTGGGCAAATTACGGGAAAAATACGCCCAGACCACCTCCGGGTTTGTGGGCGAAATTTCAGAAAGAGACATCGCGGAAATCATCGCCAAGATTACCGGCGTTCCCCTGGCCGAACTCGTTAAATCCGAAAAGGAAAGATTGATAAATCTGGAAAAAGTGCTTGAAGAATACATCGTCGGCCAAAACGAAGCGACCAAGGCGATCGCTGACTTCATCCGCCGCTCGCGCGTCGGCCTGGCCAACCCCAGCCGGCCTTTGGGCTCATTTATTTTTCTGGGGCCTTCGGGCGTGGGCAAAACAGAAATGGCCAAAGTATTGGCCCGGGTGGTTTTTGAAGACGAGAACGCTCTCATCCGCCTCGATATGTCGGAATTTACGGAAAGCTTCAATATCTCCAAGCTCATCGGCGCCCCCGCCGGCTATGTCGGCTACAAAGAAGGGACAAAATTATCCGACCAGGTAAAAAGAAAACCTTACGCCGTGGTTCTTTTTGATGAAATGGAAAAAGCCCATCCCGACGTCTTTAACCTTTTGCTGCAGATCATGGATGAGGGGCATCTGACCGACGCCGTGGGCAAAAAAGTAAATTTTAAAAACACCATTGTCATCATGACTTCCAATGTCGGCCTGAAAAATTTGAACCAGATGGCCGCCATGGGCTTTGAAACGGAAAATGAGGATAAAAAAAAGCAATGGGCGGAAAAATATGAGGCAATAAAAAACCAGGTACTAAAGGATCTGCGCGATAAGTTTCGCCCTGAATTTTTAAACCGGGTGGACAAAATCATCGTCTTCAAACCCCTGGACGAGAAAGCGGTAGAAAAAATCGTGGAGCGGCAGATTAAGGAACTTGAAGAAAGATTGAAAGATAAGAATATCACCTTTTCCCTGAAAAACAGGGCGCGCGCCATCTTGGCGAAAAAGGCTTTCTCCCCGGATTCAGGGGCGCGCGCCGTCCGCAAATTAATCCAGGAACTGATTGAAAACCCTTTGGCTGAAAAACTGCTGTCAGGCGAAGTTAAGGATGGCGACGATCTTGACATTACCGCGGAAAAAGATAATATTAAGCTAGTCAAAACAAAATAGATTTTTGGTGGTAAAAAATATATGAATGTCTTTCCCTTATAAAGACCCGTTTTTATGCATTTCAAATACCGCCAAATAAAAAAATTCATTCTGGATCTTATTTTCCCGGTCTTTTGTTTGAGTTGCAATAAAGAAGGTCAGTGGCTTTGCGAAAACTGCCTTAAAAAAATCGAATTTAAAAAACCGGATGCCAAACGGGAAAAAGGCCCCGGTCTGGACGGTCTGGTCGTTATGGCCGATTATAAAAACGAAATTGTTAAACAGCTGATCCATCTCTTAAAATACAATTTTGCCCAAGACATAAGATCAGCCCTGGCAAGCCTATTGGCTTATTACACAAAAATATATAGGGTGAGTTTTCCCGCCGAAACCCTGGTGATCCCCGTTCCTCTGCATAAAAGGCGTTTGCGATGGCGAGGATTCAATCAGGCCCAGATCATCGGCGAAGAACTGGCGAAAATTTTTTGTTTAAACATACGGGTTGATAATCTACAAAGAGTAAGGTATACTCATCCGCAAGTGGAATTATCCGCCGCCGCGAGGAAAAATAACGTAAAAGACGCGTTTTTTCTCCTTAAGCCTCTTGAAATTTCAGGCAAATCTGTTATTCTTATAGATGACGTTTATACCACCGGCAGTACCATGAAGGAAGCAACTAAAGTTCTTAAAAAAGCCGGGGCGAAAGAAGTAACCGGCTTCGTTATCGCCCGTGGATAATAAATCAAAAAAATAGGGTTAACTTATGAATTATAAGGGGGTAATTATTGAAGAAAGTTTAGAAAATAACGCTATCTTAAATAATATTAAAATTTTAAAAACGAAAGTTGAAAAAGTAACGGAAAAGCACAAAACGCCCTGGATAAAACAATGGACTCTTCATACTGTAGAAATTCCAGAAAATCAGGCACATAATTTTGCAGAGAAAATTAGTAAGGCATTAGATTCGGAGCATAATTGGTACGCCGATTTTAAAAACGATACACATCATTATATTATTTTCCGGGACAAATTTTTCTTCATTGATAAGCAAAAAAAACAGCAGTACGACGACGCTAGACAGTATGGTATTTCTTTAGGCATACCGGAATATCAAGTTGATTTTCATCCTGAAATCAAGGAATTAAAAAGATAAATAACTCAATCAATTCATATAATTTCTGGAGAGTTGGCCGAGTGGCTTAAGGCAGCGGTTTGCTAAACCGCGGGGATCTAAAAAGTCCCGCACAGGTTCGAATCCTGTACTCTCCGTTTCATGGAGGCGTGCGAGAGCGGTTTAATCCCGTCATTCGACGGGACAAGTCGGACAGTCTTGTCACCCTACGGGTGATCTTCCGAAGGAAGAAAAACTTTAATAATTTATTAATTGCGTTGAGTTTTCCGCGTCAGAACGGAGGGGTGCCAGAGCGGTTGAATGGGACGGTCTTGAAAACCGTTGAGCCCGTAAAAAGGTTCCGTGAGTTCGAATCTCACCCCCTCCGTTCTGACGCCGATCATAGTGAGAATTTAGAAGCGTAAGCGAAGACCCCGCCGCATGGCGGGGCTGCCGCCTCCGCCATCAACTCAAAAATTAAAATAAATCATGGGAGAAAAAATCTATGCCGGATAACAATCAAAAAGAAAAAATCGACCATGGTAAAACTTTGGCCGCCTGGATCTTCCCGGAATTTATCGTTCATAAAAGAGGAAAGGCCTGGTATCTTACCGCTCTTATCCTCACCGCGGCGGTCTTGATCTGGTCGATCTTCGCGAAAAATTATCTTTTTATCCTCATTATCGTCATTATCGGCATTATTTTTATCCTCCAAAACCGACAATCACCCCCGTTAATCGAATGCCGGATCAAGGAAGACGGGATCGAACTAAGCCGGAATTTTTACCCTTTTCACGATCTTAAAAAATTCTACATTATCTACCAGCCGCCTTTAGTAAAAAACATCTATTTTGACTTCAAAAGCGCTGTCCGGCCGACCCTGCCCATCCCTTTAGAGAAAGAAAATCCCCTGAAAATCCGGGAGATCCTGAAAAAGTACCTGGATGAAGATCTGGAAAAAGAAGATGAGCCCACTTCCGATGCCTTAAGCCGCGTGCTGAAGATATAAGTTTAGGCTTTTTGAAATTGCCAAAATTTTTTTAGTAAAATAAGCGTAAAGATAACCCGGGAAATTAAAAAAAATCTATCCGCTGTTACCTTTGCCCTCGTCGTTCAATGGATAGGACGCAGGATTGCGGATCCTGCAATAAGGGTTCGATTCCCCTCGAGGGCATAGGCGACGGCAGATAAAGCTTTAAAGCGGAAACTCTTAAAGACCGGGGGGCCATCGCCCCCAGTTTTTTTTATTTTCAAAATTTGTTATAATTATATCAGTTATGCACCTTTGCTTGAGCAGCTTTTTTCTTAAGATTATTCCGGAAAGGAGAAATCTCGCTAAGGAAGGGGGTGAAATACCAGCCAGGGTTGGAACTAGGGATAATCTTAGGAACCAGTGGGGAGACCGCAATCATCAACCAGAAACCCGGGGAGGATTGCCCATATGATTGTACTCAATTCCAAGGCGATCAGTGAGGGCAACGCAAGCAGGCCCAAGGCGAACCAGACCCAGGAGATGAACGGCGCGTTCCTCATCAAGAAGGATACCGAGGACAGCTCGACCTGAAAATCACGGATGATCTAGGGTCAAAACGCTGAAAAGCGCGTCAAGTTGAAGAGGGTGCTTCTTTCGGGAAGCACCCTCTATTTTATTGATTTTTTGTGCTAAAATTAAGGCATGCTGACCCATCTTTCTCCTATTTCGGAAATACCGCGCGTCGGACCGGCGATTGCGGCCAAGCTTAAAAGTTTAGACCTCGAGACTGTCCACGACTTACTTTTTTATTTTCCTTACCGCTACGAGGATTTTTCGCATATCGTCAAAGTCAATCAGGTCAAACCCCACGAAATCTGCACGATAAAAGGCAAGGTGCAACTGATCACCGGCCGCCGCAGTTTCCGGCGGAGAAGAATGTTCATCACGGAAAGCCTGGTCGCTGACGACACCGGCTCAATCAAGATCGTCTGGTTCAACCAGCCGTACTTATCCAAAATATTGAAACCCGGAGACGAAATCATTCTTTCCGGCAAAGTCGAGATGGATTACCTCACCCCCGAGTTTATCTCCCCCTCTTTTGAAAAAGTGAAAAAAGAGCAGACGCATACCGGCCGGATCGTTCCCGTCTATTCACTGACCGCCGGGATCACCCAAAGGCAGATGCGGTTTTTCATCAAATCGATCCTCTATGCGGCAAAAAATATCCCGGATTTCCTGCCCGCCGAAATCCAAAAAAATTATCGGCTAATCCCGCTGGCCCAGGCATTAGAACAGATCCATTTCCCGGAAAACAAAGATTTATTGGTAAAAGCGGAAAATCGCCTGAAATTTGAGGAGCTTTTTCTTATCCAAACACAAGTCTGGCAGAATAAAATTTATCTGAAAAAAGCCCGGGCCCCGGTCATTAAATTCCTGGAAAATGTTACCCGGGAATTTGTTAAATCCCTCCCCTTTACCCTGACTCTAAGCCAGAAAAAAGCGGCCTGGGAAATTCTAAAGGACCTGGAAAAATCCTCTCCTATGAACAGGTTATTGGAAGGGGATGTCGGCTCCGGCAAGACGATCGTGGCGGTTATGGCGATTCTGAATACGGCCAGAAACGGCTTTCAGACCGCCTTCATGGCGCCAACGGAAATACTCGCCCACCAGCATTTTGAAAAAATAAAAAAATTCTTAAAACCGTTCCGGATAAAAACCGCCTTGCTGACCCGTAATTTTACAGAAAGCGGCGGCCGAAAAATAAACCACGCCGGCGTCATAAAAAAGATAAAAAGCGGTGAGATCGAGTTAGTTATCGGCACCCACGCCTTGATCCAAGAAGAAGTGACCTTTAAAAATCTTTCTTTGGTCGTCGTTGATGAACAGCACCGTTTCGGCGTGGCCCAAAGAAAAACCTTGCGGGAAAAATCCTCTTCCGGCCATAAATTAATGCCCCATCTTCTCTCCATGACCGCCACTCCTATCCCCAGAAGTCTCGCCCTAACTGTTTATGGCGACCTGGATTTATCTTTAATCTCGGAAATGCCGGCCGGCCGAAGAAAAATCCTGACCAAAGTGGTCAGCCCGGACAAACGTTTTAAGGCCTATGATTTCATCCGTAATCAAATCAAAGCCGGCCGGCAAACCTTTGTGATCTGTCCCCTGATCGAATCTTCCGATAAACTGGGGGTTAAATCGGTAAAACAGGAATATGAGAAATTAAACAATGAGGTTTTTCCCGATCTGAAAATAGGCCTGCTTCACGGCAAGCTAAAAACGGAGGAGAAAGAAAAAGTGATGGCTGATTTTAAAAACAATAAAATCAATATCCTCGTTTCTACTTCCGTCATTGAGGTGGGTATTGATATTGCCAATGCCACAGTCATGATGATCGAAGGGGCGGAAAGATTCGGTCTGGCCCAGCTTCATCAATTCCGGGGCCGGGTCGGCAGAAGCCATCATCAATCATATTGTTTTCTTTTCACGGAAAGCGATAGCCTAAAAACAGCCGACCGTCTGGCCGCTTTGGAAAAAACCAGCGACGGCTTTCGCCTGGCGGAATTCGATCTGAAAATGCGCGGCCCGGGCGATTTTATAGGGGCAAGGCAATCCGGATTGCCAGATTTCCGGATGGCAACTCTCGCCGACGTTGCTCTAATTTCCCAAGCCCGAACCGCGGCCAAATCTTTAATGGAAAATGACCCGTCCCTAGCCAAATTTCCCCTCCTTTTACAAAAAATTGGCGAGTGGCAAAAAGAAATACACGGGGAATAAAAAGCCAAAGACTTGACATAGTTTAAAATATACTTTAGAATAAAAAGTACTTTTGCTCATTCCCAATCCTATTACCTTCGCAAAATGGGGGGAAAACGGCCAGACTCCGACAATATGGGAGGTCCCTGCCTCAAGACCCAGGTCTTGAGTAGGAACAAGGTCACGCGGTTGCGGATTAGTTGCTCTCGGCTTTCGGGAGTTCCTTCTGCCACAACTTTTCTGCGGCCGGCGTTTTGACCATTGTCACTCAAAGTCTGTCCTGACCCCCATTTCCATTTATCTTAAATCATTTCTTTGCAAAAAAAGAAATGTCCCTGAAACCTTTTCACGCGTTAAGGAGGTGAGGTTTTACGCTTCGTTTTGTTGTTCTAAGGAAGGGTCACCCAAACCCTTACAGTTACCGTTGTTCCCTGGCAGGAGGAACTCTCAATGGATACGATAGACACGATCCGACAGTTGCCGGCAGATCTGGCCCTTGAGGCCCGCAATGAACAATTGCGGCGGGAAAAAATCGCCGTTATTGCCAAGCGCAGAGAACTCGGTATCAAACCGGGCACATGCATCGTGTGCAGAAAACAGATCGAGCCCGATAGACTCGAAGCCCTCCCCGATACCGATAAATGCTGCGGCTGTGCCGGCTGCAAAAAAACAAAGGAGAGAGGAAGGTAATAATTTGTTCCTACAAGCCCCCAACTAACATCTTGAAGCCACTAGAATGGGGGCTTCTTTTTTTCGCCAAAAAAATCAGGCCGAACCTGATTTAATTTCTTTATTTAATTAATATCCAATCACTTCCTTTATTACCTCCGCCAGATTTTTTACGCGGAGAAGATTCAGTTTTGGCCGGCTGATTTTATCATTGGCGCTCAAGATCACATCCTTAAAACCCATTTTTTCGATCTCATTCAATCTCTTTTCCCCTTGCGAAACCGTGCGGATCTCTCCGCCTAGACCGATCTCGCCTAAAACAACCGTTTTTTCCGGGATAAATTTATTCTTAAAGGCCGAGGCGATTGCCAGGGCAATGGCCAGATCCACGGCTGGCTCAGTCACTTTAAAACCGCCGACCACATTCACGTAAATATCCTGATTGCCTAAACGGAAGCCGCAACGCTTGGCCAGCACAGCGATTATCATCTGCAGACGGTTAAAATCCACCCCATTGGCCGTTCTTCTGGGCAGCCCGAAAACGGTCGTATTGACTAAAGCCTGGATCTCAACCAAAAAAGCCCGTGAGCCTTCGATGATGGCGACGACGCTCGATCCGGGCGACTTTTGCCTTTCCGCCAAAAAAACCGCCGAAGGATTATTAACTTCCACCAGACCGCCGGCTTGCATGTCAAAAACGCCCACTTCGGAAGTGGCGCCGAAACGATTCTTGGTGGCCCGCAAAAGCCGAAAAGCATGGTAACGGTCGCCTTCCAGGTATAAAACCGTATCCACTAAATGCTCCATGGTTTTTGGCCCGGCCAGGATTCCTTCTTTTGTCACATGGCCGATAATTATTATGACAATATCGCTTTTCTTGGCCAGCTCCATCAATTTTACCGTGCAGACCTTGATTTGCGCCGGGCTGCCGGATTCAGAAGGCAGATCTTCCCAAAAAATCGTCTGAATAGAATCGACAACCGCCACTTTTGGCCGGGCGGAAGCCAGCGTGGCGATAATATTATCGATATTTGTTTCGGAAAGGAATTTTAATTTTGCGGATTTCAGGCCGATCCGGTCCGCCCGCAATTTTATTTGCTCGGGTGATTCTTCGCCGGAGACATAGACCGTTTCCTCATTCAATAGATTTATCATCTGTAAAACCAGGGTGGATTTGCCGATCCCGGGCTCGCCGGTCAGCAACACCAAAGAACCAGGCACCAGTCCGCCGCCCATCACCCGGTCTAATTCCGTTAAATTTGTTCTTAGGCGGGAAAAATCCCGGCCCACGACCCGCGAAAAATCAGTCAACTCCCCGACGCGACCGGTGATCTGCTGCTTCCGGTCAGGCGGCAACGCAATTTCTGGAGCCAAAGTGCCCCAGGCGCCGCACTCGGAACAGCGGCCCAGCCATTTGGGAAACTGGGAGCCGCAGTGCGAACAGACGTATATGGTTTTGTTTTTCCCCTTTAAAGACATTTTTCGTTAATATGAATATTCGCCCGGATCACAAGAGGCAGACATCTCGGCTGCCTCAAAATGCCACCACTCACCGCAGTAGCGGTAAAAACCGTTGTACTGCATGATCTCCTGGAACTTGATCTGTGAATTTTTTAAATTCGTGTCAGTGGGATGATTATTATTAATGGGCTTGGTGGACATCATGGTGCATAAAGTGGTGTCGGTGCCGACCTCCACGCAGGCATCAATGGCCATCCCGGTAAGATGCGGGGCGTCACAAGAAGGCGCCGCCGCTTCGTTGCATTTTTCCGGACACTTGGTAAGATCGCAACTATATGTATTATTGTATTCCTGATAACAGGCGAATAATCTTTGTTGAGTGGCAAAAGTCCGATGAGCGCCGGTGATCACCAATTTCATATCATTTTGTTTTAATTCTTTGGCGGCTTTTTCAAGTTTGGGTATCATCACGTTTCTGACCCGAGGATCCGAGACGCTGGCCGCGACGCGCAGCAAATCATTATTGGGAAAATAAGCCTTTAATTCCACCAGTTCCGTGTCGGTGGGGCATTCTTGAGTTTGCGTGCTTTCTAGCGCGTTGCGAGCGATCTCGCCGGGCTCGATAGATTTGAACTGCACCAGTTCCGGGTTGATCGTATTAAGAAAAATATAGGCGGTCAGGGTCAAAACCAGGCCGACCAGCGCTCCGCTGATCGTTGTCTTGGCGTTTTGGATCCGGCTTGCGTTGCCGGCGGCCGTAATCCACTGATACCCGCCAAAAACTATCATGGCGGCCGCCAGAATCCCGACCACGCCGGAAAAATACCGGTAAAAAGCTTTTAGGTATTCGCCAAATTGGCTGCCGGAAACCGTACCGCCGGCAAAATCAGGCAAGGGAATCTGCGGTTCAAAAACCACTTCGCTGCCCTGCCCGTTTTCGGTCCCCGTACTGGCGCCGGCGCTAGACACACATTCTAAGGAAACAAGCCGGCCAGTCTCGTATTCCACACAGCAATAATTATTGTCGCATTCGCAATTTTTCGGTGAAGCGCCCTCGACCGAGCAAAGATCGTTCTGGCAGGTAACTTCATGTCGGCCATTTTTCGCGGTATAAGAAAATTGGCCGCAGCGGTCTTTTTCGGCATAAACGGGTCTTGCCTCTCTTATAATTAAAATCAGCGCCAACAGCAACAAGACGTAAATTATTGATGATTTTTTCAGTCGGCGGATATTTTTCATTATTAATTATTTGGCTAATTCGGTTGTTATTAAAGCCTTCAGGCTTTCTTCGCTCATCAGCTCGGTAATAACGTAATTATTAAGATAAAAATAAGGCGTGCCGTCCACGCCGAGAGCCACCCCTTCATTGACATTCTTCTGAATCAAGCTTAGGGTTTCGCCGTTGTTCAGACAATCGATGAACTGATCGGTATTAAGTCCTATCTTGGCGGATAATTTAGGATAAAGTTCGGCTGATAATAGGCTCTGATTGGCAAATAATTCGTCATGCATTTCCCAAAATTTGCCCTGTTTTTGGCTGCAACGAGCGGCCTGGGCGGCTGACAAAGCTTCTTCGTGAACGGTCGTCAAGGGGAAGTCCTTCCAAACAATGGTCAGCTGCTCCTTATATTCGTCCTTTAATTTTTTGAAGATGGGAGCTAGCTCATCGCAGTACGGACACTGAAAATCCCCGAATTCAATGATCGTGACCTTAGCGTTTTTTTCTCCCAGCCGGGGGTCTTTTCCTGAAACCTCGGGCCGGATAACAGTATCATTTTTCTGGCAGCCCCTAAAGACAGAAACAGCAAATATAATCAGGGTAAAAAGAGCGAAATATATCAGCGCGTTAAGAAAAAATTTCTTTTTTTCCATGGCGGCCATAACTATTTTAAACGGATCTGATAAAGCCGGCCGGTGCTTTTGTCGGTAAAGGAAAGAAATTCCTCATTAGCGGAAAGAAAGACCTTTTCGGCGGTGTAACTGCCGTAACCGGAAGAATTGACGGGCGTGGCAAGAAGGGTTTTGGCACCCGTGGTAAGATCGATCCGATAAAAATCATCACTGATGTTGCCCGCCAGCTCCGGATAAATGTCACTGCCCGAAGGCAAGTATTTGGGGACGGCACAATAAATGATATTTTTAAGGCCAAAAGCGCATTTGTCCGGCCAGGTGGCGACTCCCAATTCCTGCGGGTATTGGCCCAAATTCTCAATGGCGCCGTTCATGACCCACAAGGTAGGATTATAATCGGTCTCATTGCTGGAAACGCTGTAAATGATGCGATCACCGGCTGGCGACCAAGCAGACTGGAAATTACGGCCGTTCACCTCCACGGAAGGAAAATTCTCGTTGTTTTGCCCTAAAAAAACTATTTCCTGGCGGTCAAGGCCCATTGAACGGGCGTAGGTGGCGACGATCTGGTTGTTAGGCGCCCAGTCGACACTGACAAAATCCGATTTGTCTCCGATCGATTCCACGATTTTTGATCCTGAACCGTCGGGGTTTGAAACCGCCAGCCAGCGTTCCTCGGCATTATATCCTTCATATTTGTAGACCATCTGGCGGCCATCTTGAGAAAAGGAAAATTCCGTCGTCTCTTCCGGCAGGCTGTATTGTTTTTTCTGGTTGAAATCATAGACGATCTTGGAGTCATCGGGAAAAGCGACGACCGCTTTGTCGCGGCTGGGCGACCAATAGACTTGGTCGGCCGCGGGAAAGGTATCGGAGGTAAGCAGGCTTTTCTGCGAACCGTCCGCCGAGACTTTCCGGAATTCGCCGCTGGCCCTGTCGTAATAGACAAAATCGCGGCTATTACTGTCCATAACCGCGTCCTGCGTCTGGTTATCGGTGATTTCTTTGACGACGGTCGCGCCGCCGGCGGCGACCGGCGAAACGGGAACAATGCCGGCATTGACATTGCCGCCGACATTTATATTCGGCAAGACACCATTAACATTCTCATTGGTCGGCGGCCGGTTAACCAAATTGGCGTTCGGCAAAGCACCGTTAACATTGCCGTTGATATTACCGTTGATATTGCCGTTGGCCGGGCCGAAGAAGACGCGGAAAATAAAATAGCCGAAACCGACCGCGACCGCGACAAAACCCGCCATTAATAGTATTTTTTTCCAAAGAGACATAAGATTATATTAAAATGAATTATTTATAAGTATAAGTAGAGTACCTTAAACTAAGCTGCATATAACACCTTCTGCCGCCATCACAAGTAGAAACGGAGGAGTCGGCGTAATTACCGGGCATGCTATTAAAACTGAGACTATACCCCAGGTCAGCCATCGCGGTCGTACAGCTGACCTCGACATAATCTTTTTGCGCCGCGCCTTCACTTTCACTCAAACATTTAATATCCTGCTTTCTTATTTGCGCACAACAAAATGAATCAGTATCCACCCCGATCCTATCTGTTGAATTGCACCAATAACGGTAAGTGACAGTACCTACCGTTTTTGCGACACCTATTGCCAAATAGCGGGCCCCGCTAGCATTCCAGCAAGGCGTATCAAAATCTTTATTGATACCGGAATAGTTACAGGCGACCTTCTTTAACGACCCATCCGTGCTGCAAGGACTCTTTGCTATTTCGCCATAACGACAAGTATCACTTACCCCCGTGCGAACAAATGATGTTCTATCTAGCTGACGACAAACACTATTTATACCCTGACTGGCAAAACTGGAGTCAACTTGTTTACATTGGCTGACGTCTGCATCCTCGCAGATTTTTTTGGGACTTTGGCAAGTTTCCGGACATTTTTTGTCAACGCTTGCGCCTGACGCTATCGCACAGACTTGCGAATTTCCGTCTTCATCCGGGCCGCACCAATTCCCGCAGCAATAATCTTGAGTATAGGTGGTGGTAGATTTAGACTGATCAAAGCCCCTATATTGGCCACAGGGTATATGTTCTGGATCGGTCACGAGCGGCAAGCCTGACTGCGTGGGTAAATCCACGCAGAAATTAGTGCCCAAAACCTGCCGCGTTATATTGGATAAATTAGGGAACCTCAAGGAGACCAGGTCCGGATTGATGGTATTCAAAAAAACATAAGCGCATAGGGTTAAAACCACGCCTACCAACGCCCCGGTGATCGTCGTTTTGGCGTTTTGGATTCTGCTCGCGTTGCCTGAAGCCGTCACCCACTGGAAACCGCCGAAAACGATCATCGCCGCCGCCAGGATGCCGATGACGCCGGAAAAATATTTGTAAAACCGGCCGATGTAATCGCCGAAATCACTGACGCAGTTGCGGCCGGGGTATTTTACCTGATCGACGCAAGGCGAGGAAAAAATAGGGATTTTTATTTGCAGGGGTATCTCCGGATTCGCCGTTTCCGTCTGCGCCCATAACAAAGCGGGAGCCAGCAGAAAGCCGGCCAAGACCGTCAGTATTATTATTATCTTTGTTTTAGGCATTATGAAGAATATTTAAT
The DNA here is from genome assembly GCA_041649715.1 of Patescibacteria group bacterium. Taxonomy (GTDB): domain Bacteria; phylum Patescibacteriota; class Patescibacteriia; order JAXHNJ01; family JAXHNJ01; genus JBAZMP01. Next base: position 216,110 of record JBAZMP010000001.1, on the reverse strand, counting down.
TGCTTTCAACCAGTCGTCTTACAATATAAATTCAATAAATCATAAATGAATTGTCCAAAAGTGGGGAAAATATTGCCGGCTCCCGTGCACTGGCAGGGATCCTGTTTACAAAAACCTATTATAATGGCAAGAAACAATAAGGCGATCACAATCAGCCAAAACCACCAGGTACCTATGACAAAAGTTATCGCCCCCCAGATTATCTGCATTACCCGCACGAATCGGTGGACTTTTTTCGCTGTTTCCGCCACTTTTTTTACCTTATCCGCCGCTTGTTTGGCCTGCCTTATCGTCTCGGAAAATGACCGCGCATCTGACTTTTCGTCGCCGGCCCGGCTATTGCCCCCCTCTTGGCCGTTTGACTCTTCTTGTCCGACATTCGGCCGCGCCTGTTCTTCGTTCCGTCTTTCTTGCAGTTGCTGGCTCTCCATTTCGCGCCGTATACCGTTTTCCTCCTGCTCACGCCGAATATCGTCTTCCTCCTGCAATTCTTCCTGATTGTCACCTTCTTCTTCCAACCGCATAAAAATACTTGCTTATTTTATTGGGTAATTTTTTCTTGCCAAGCAGCACTGCTCACCAGCCAATCGTTTCCGGATTTAACAAATTTTAAAGAAAGATTTTGAAAATAAGTACCGGTCGGGCTGGTCTCATTCCTTTCCGTCCGCCTCAAAGTGACCGCCGCTTGGGCGCTATTTTCCGTCAAAGAAATGACATTGACCGAGAGCATTTCGGATATCACCCCGAAGTAAGCTTCATTGCCCGTCAGCTTGCTTTTTTCGCTCGTGATATAATTGTCGGTTTCTTTCTGAAACTTATCGGTCATATAGGTCTTCAGGGCGACAAGATTCTCAAAATCATTTTCATTCGAGTAACTGCCGTAACGTTCGGCGAAAATCCGGCTGACCTGCCTGATCTTTTCTGAGCCAAGCGAGGCGGTCTGGTTCGTGTTATCATTGACCGCCGTATTCGTATTCTCGTTCCCGTTATCGTTTTGATGACTGTTTATGGCCTGATTGACATTATTGTTTTCGGGCGCCGTATTTTGGTTGGCGGGCGACGGTCTAAAATAAAACCAGTAAAGCGCCAGGCCCGCTAAAATTAAAACGAGGAGTGCGCCGACGATCAATATTATTCTTTTCATATATTTTAAGAATTATTAAGATTGTTCTAGCCTAACCCCTCCTCCTCTTCGGCCTCCCTGGCCTTGGAAGATTTATAATTTTTTTCTTCGCCTTCTTCCGCCGCCACCGTCTTTTCAAATTCTTTCTTTGCGGCTTCTATCTCCAGCAACTGGCGAGGATCGGAAGTGATAATCTGGTCTTCGGTGTAGGAAGCGACCACTTTAATGGCCGCGTGTCTGGTACCGGCAAAAAATATCCCTTCGCCGACCCCGCATTCCAGCAGCAAATACCGTTCGCCCTGGGTAAGAAGAAAGGTTTTGGCCACAATGTCCACCCCCGCCGGCGACTGTTTCATCAAAAGCTGCAAAGCGGAGTTGTTGACGATCGCCTGGCCGTAAGGTGAGTGCAGAAAATCATTGACATCCTGGGTGATGGTGGTCACCCCCAAATAATATTTGCGGCAGCGCTTGACCAAGGCGTAGATGAATTTGGCCGAGTCTTCGTTCTGCATCAGCCACCACGCCTCATCAATGACCAAAATTCTTTTTTTAAGCTCGGAACGGACGACGTTCCAGATAAAGGAAACAATCGTGGAAATGCCGATCGGCCGGAGCTCATCTTCCAGGTCACGGACGGAAAAAACGACCAGCTGATTGTTTATTTCCACGTTGGTCGGGCTGTTAAAAAGGCCGGCGAACGTCCCTTCGGTGTATTTTTTCAGGCGCTGGACCAGCTCTTCCGCCCCGACCATCCCTTCCAGGACTTCCTGAAAATCCTTCATCAAGGGCGGTTCAATGCTTGAAAGATCTGATTCAGCCGTGATGTCTTTTTTGGCGTAAGTTTCCAAAAGCGCCCGGTCAACAATGGAATCCTCTTCGTGGGTCAGCTCCCCGAGCATCAGCCGCACCAAGGATTTTAAGGTGATGACGGCGGAACGGATAATATCGGCGGTTTTCTCTTCGCCGTGAATGGCCCTAGGCAGGTCAAAAGGATTGATCTTGCTCTCGGAATTCAAAGAAATATTGACATAGGTGCCGCCGACCGCGTCAGAAAGATATTTGTACTCCATTTCCGGATCAACAATAATGATATCCGTGCCCATCATCAGGCTGCGCAGGACCTCCAGCTTGACGGCGTAACTTTTTCCCGAGCCGGAAACGGCAAAAACATTTAAATTCGCGTTTTCCAGGGAAAAACGGTCAAACAGGATCAAGCTGTTATTGTGCCGGTTAATGCCGTAAAGAATCCCGTTATCCGAGGTCAGGTCCGCGGAAATAAACGGGAAAGACGAAGCGCAGGGGGAGGAATTCATGTTAAAGGTGACCATCAGCTCATCCAGACCCAAGGGCAAGGTGGAATTAAATCCCTGCTCCGCCTGGAAAAGGGCCCTTTTGCTGTAGACCAGAACGGCGCCGAACATCGATTCGATCTTTTCGGTGATATTATTAAGCTCTTCCACCTTATCGGCGTAAAGAGTGATGTACAGGGCGAACTGGAAGAATTTTTCCGTCCCCTGGGTCAGATCATCTCTTAACTTTTCAATGTCGCGCAAGGCTGTTTCCCTCATCGGGTCACGGGGAGCCCCCTTTTCCGCGTCAGAAAGAATCTGCGCCTCAAGATTTCCGACTTTATTTTTCAGCTGCTTTAAGATTATTTTTGACTCAACGGGATAATAAAACATGGCGATATCAAGGGTCAAATTCAGATTGATGACCGGCGCAAACCAGCCGACCGAGATATAGCGGGGATAAGTGACGACAAAAACCGTCCGGACATACTTGCCGCCCAGATGGAGATAATCCTTCTCTACTTTCATGGCCGCTGGGGCCACCAGATCACGCACGGAAATCACGCCCCGCCGGTAGATCCTTTCCGCCTCGATCATCTCTCTTGCTTCCTGGGGTAAAGTGACCTTTTTGGCGGGCTGGCTGCCGGCGGCCATCTTCTGAGAGGAAAATTTTACTTTTGATAGATTTATTTCAGTCATAAAATACCCTATTGGGTCTCCACGTTTATTTTTTTGATGTCGGCTAATTTTTCCTGACTGTAGGTCACGGGATTATAGGTATTATAAAAAAGCTCGATCAGGCTCTGGGTATCCAGGGGTTCCGCCCTCAAACCCAAGGAAGAAAGGCCGTCGCGCACGTAATCCACGCGCTTAAACAGTTCCAGCTGATATTTTTCAAACTTCTGCTTTTTAAGATGAATAGCGGTGGTCGGCGAAATAGACTCGAGAAAGTGGGCGATGAAATTTTTTTGCTTGTCCTTTTTTCCGGAATAAGGGACCGCCACGTAAAACCTTTTGCTCATGATATCGGCCATTTGCACCAGCTCCGAAATGTACTGGCGGTATTCGACCGTCTGCAGCCGCAGCAGTTCATTGGTCTGCTCTTTTTCCACTTTTTTTATTCTCTCCAGATAATTATCGATGTTTAGCTTCCGGGACTGAATGACGATCTGAAGATTAAAATCCAGAGCGTTTAAAAACTGGACGTACCCCTGGATAATGGCCGATTGCTCTTCTTCGCCTTTCAGCGAAAAATTGACCGAAGAGACCATCAAAACCGCCCGAAGAGTGCCGTCCTTCAAAACAACGCAGTTGTCTTTTATCTCCGTGATATCGAGATACCGCTGAGTGGAGACCGCTCGATTTTTTCCGGTAATTTTAGCGGGCATGGTTTTTTTGTTTAATTAGAGTATTAACGGCCATCTTTTCCGGCCTATCTTCTAATTCTTCCAAAGCCTCCTCGTCATGGTAGACGCCGCCCGTATCCACGAGCAAGGAAAGTTCAGCCAACCGCGTGGCCGAAAGCGGCTTTTTTTGCGGGATGACGACGGGCGGAATAATTTTTTCCTCCTTGTATTTAAGGTCATTCTGACTTGTTTGTTTGTTCCAGACTCTTAGGCGCGGCTCCTTGAAAGTGTTAAAAAGATTAAGGATGAAATAATGGAAGGGCCGGCCGCTGATCCGGAGGAAAGCGAAAGTGCCCGACACGCCCAGGAGCACGACGCCGATGATGGCGAATAGCCAAAAACTGATAGGAAAAAAGATTTCATAATCGACATAAATAAAAAGGCCGCCGACGAGCAAAGTGATAAATTGGCGGACGGAAATCGGACCAATTATCTTATTTTCGACATCAATGAATTGGGGCACAATAAACTGCATATATTAAGGTTAATATCTTAATTTGCGGTTCAGGTCAACGATGGAATTGAATTCCTGCTCGGAAAGAGTGGGCAAACCGGCATTGGTCATTCTTTCAATCGTTTCCCGGATCGACTTGCCTTTTTCCATGCTCTCCATGCCCATATTTAGATAAAGCTGATATACTTCGCCCGCCCGCCAAGCCTTCAGGCCTTCGGCAAACTTATGAAAAGAATCCTCCCTTAAAAGATTGATCTTGTCAGCGACCCTTTGCGCCGCCGTGGCTTTTGCCGTGCCTAAACGCCGGAAATCATTGACTGTCATAGCTTTTAATTCTTCGATGGGGCCGAAAATCTTGGCCCGGCTTTTAATATCATCCATCCTCGGTTTGGCGGAAGAGGCGGGCGGCCGGTGCATCATCGGACGGGAAACGACTTCTTTCCTTTCCGGCTCTAATTCCGGTATCGGTGGTTTTGGGGGGACAGATTCTAAGGGAACGGGATTGACAGGAACCTTTTTGGGAGGCACGACCTCCGGAGTCGGGGAGCGGAAGACATTGGCCTGGATCAAGGACTTCTTCAGGGCTTCCTGGGGAGTGACCGGAATATTTTCCGGTTTTGATTTTTGCGGCGGTTTGACCTGCTGCAATCTTGGTATCTCTTTGTCTAAATCTTCTAGAATCTGTTCCGCCAATTCCGGCGGATACTCCAAGCCGCCGATTTTTACCGAGCGCGTCAGAAGATCGAGCGTATCCGCGCGGTTTCGAAATTCCTTAAGACGGGCCGTGATAATGGAAATAAAACGCTTGGAAAAAATTTCTTCGCTAAAAGTCAATTTGTATCGAGCGGCTATTTTTGAGATAATTTCCTCCACGTTGTAGTTTTGGGACGGCCCGTACTGCGAAAGATTATCCGTGTGATTTTTTATCTCGGCCTCATCTTCCGGTTCAAAAGAGGGAGGGAGGCGAGGGGGGGCGGGCGGCACGGCTGGTAAAGGGGAAAAGGCCGGAGAAACATTCATTTCTTTCAACTGGCCGTTCTGCCACATTTTCAGGCGGCCGGTCTTATCTTTGACCAAAACGGCATCCAAGCCTTCCGGATCATTGGTTATTTGAGAAAAAAATCCATAAAGATCAAACAAATTTGCCAAAACTACCCGTTCGTTACCGGCGAGATTATCTTTTTCCGCCGTTTTAAGGTATTCTTCTCTTTTTTCTGGCGAAAAATACTGGCCGGCGAAATCCGCGTAATCAGCTAGCCAGTTGGCCAAGGTCGGCGGTAATCTCAAACCATTTTGCGTGACTAACGCCTGACCGATGGCCTGATTATTAGCTTTTAATATGGCGATAATATCTTGGGCGAGAGTTTGACGGGGAGAAGGGCTTAAGCCTAAAAATTTTAAACGAAAATCCTTAACCACGGCCGGCAAACTGAGAATCTCCGGCAAATTATTGGCCAATTTTTCCTTTAAAGCTTGCTCCGAGAGCAAATAAATGGTTTGACCCCCCATATCTTAGACAAAATATTGTTAAAATTAGGGAAAAACGGAGTGAAATCTTGTTATGATTATAACATAACTAGCCATTTTTCACAAATAAAAGAATAAACCTATTTTCTCGGTTGATAACCCCTTAAACCAGCAAAAAAATTAAGTCTGATTACCGCTTTCCTCGGCGACCCTGGCGATAAAATTTTTTATTCTGTCGGCCTCATCTTTTACAATTTCCGTATCATACTCGCCTGAATGCATGGAAGAGCCGGCGTAAGAAGGCTTCTTGGCGTCAAAATGCAGATTCAGGATTAATTCTTCGTCCGTGTCTTGGTTAACGTAAATATGAAATTGCGGATAAATGCCTGCCCCCGCCCGGCGGGCAAAACCGGATTCCCCCCTGAATTCGCCGGTATAGTGATAGCCGCATTTTTTAAGAAGCGTCGGCGTATTGTCGGCAAAAGTTTTTTTTAGGTAAATTTTCATAAACGCGGGATTATTTCTTTATGATAAGGCAAAAGAAAAAGCGGAAAATCTTGTCTCCGCCTTTTTCGCCATTCTTTATTCCATCTTTAAAAAGCCGTCCGCCGTGAAATCGACGTTTGCCCATTCGTACTCTTCGCTTAACAGATTGAAATAGGCCAGACCCAAGTATTCCTTTTGCCCTGAAGCGGCGAAAATATTTTCCAGCTGCGAGGCGAGATAGGCGGAAGTCTGAAGTTGCGCCGGCATTATCACGTTTAAAAAATACTTAAGCAGTATTTTTCCGTAAAGGCCGCTATTTGACGATTGCTCGAAATCAGCGATTATTCTTTCTAGATTTATGTCCGCTTTTTGTTTTTTCAAAAGCGGCAATACAGTCTTTATCAATAGATTTTTTATGTTCTCATCTTGCATGACCGCCGGCCAGGCTTCCATTTTCACCAGGAGGAAAAGTCCGGCTAAAAACGGCTCTTGCCTTTTCGCCTCAAAATCGTTCAGCAAAGTCATGATGATGGAGGGCAAATCCCCTTTTGTTTGGGCCTGCGTCATATCCGCCAAGTTTTTCAGGCGGGACAGGAACGGCTCGTTTTTTTCATTGATCTTTTTCAATTTTTCCTGCCAGGACAAAACCTGGCCGGCCGGCGTGGACGATGAAACATTTTCTAGACCGCCCGGGATAGAAAGCGCCTTAAACTCTTTTTCCTCTTTGGCTAAAGGAAAAACCTCCCAGTCCCGCGGATCGCCTTCCTGCGGAGTGGGAAAAAATTTGATATTGCGATAAAGCTGAATCAAATCCATGAGGATTTGTTTTTCGTCCTTGTCCAGAATTTTTGCGTTCGGCGATGAGGAAACATATTCAACTATCCTAAAATTATCAAAATCATCAAAACCCTGGTATTTAATAAAATCCTGCAACCAATTGGCGATGGAGGGGGCCGCCTCCTGCCCGTTGATTAAAAACGGCTTAGTCGTTAACTCCTCCGAATTAGCTAAGATCTGCTTCACTAACTCCTCCTCGTTTATGGTTTCGTCGGTTTCCATCATGTAAATAATTCGCTCATTTATATCATGCCTATTATCTTCCGTAGCCTTCAAGAATGCCACTAGATTTCTTTTAAAAATGTTTTTTACCGCCTCAGCCGGCTTGGCCACTTGCCTGTCTTGTTCGTCAAGAAACATAACAAAAATCTTTTTGACCAGCTCGTCTCTGATGTCGGCCGCTACTTCTTCATCCAGATGATATTGGTGATAAAGATAATCGGGTATATCGTCAAATTCAATTTCACCGACCATAACCAAGACTATCAAAAGTTTTAGACTAATTTGATATCGGTCTTCAATTTCTTTTATGACTTCATCCGCCGCCGGATTATCAACCCTCTCCCGAACGGCCTCCGGCAGCTGATTAAACTTTTGCATTATGTCCTTTAAATAGTTCATGCGCTAATAATTATCTTTATTATCGTCCGCGCGTGAAGAAAGCGGATTTTTGGACGTTCTTTCTTCAAACCCAACAGTCTCGTTCCCAGTTTTTTCTTCTTCCCGTCCTATTTTTTTTGCCGGCTTTTCCCCCTTACTCGCTTCCGGCACACTTTTTTTATTAAAGACTTCTACTAAACGTTTTAGATTATCCGACAATCTTACGAACTCAGACGCGGTCAAATTAGGGCCGAGGCTTGTCGCCCGCAAAAGGGGATCAACCATATTTTTAGAAATATTAGCGGCGGAAGACGTTTTACTTTTATTGATCTCCTGTCTCAGTTTTTCTAACGCCGAAGACAATTTTTCATAATCAGGTTTTAGATTGCCTTCCATCTGTTCCAGGAAACTGCCAAGCTTGTCCAGTTGGCTGTTAAGGCCGGCATTCTGTTTTAATTCAGGGGGCACAACGGTCGCGGACGGAGCCGGCTGACCGACACTAACGGCTGGTTTTTCCTCGGATACGGCTTTTTCTTCTTGCTCGGCCGCGGGGCTATATTCCTCCGGATTAATCGGGGCACCGCTGGCGCTATAAAGAATAGTGGACTTTTTCTCCGCTTTTTGGGCGGTCGGTTTCGGGGCGGGTTTAACCGCTCGGCCGAATTTCTCCTCCCGCTTGCGAGCCTGCTCTTCCGCAATTTCTCTTTCCATCTTTTCCGCCGCCGGACCATAAGTTTTTGAATATTTAGGGGCGGCTGTTTCCTCGCCTAAAGACTCGGGCTTGACGCCAAAGCGAACCGCCGCTTCCTGGACTTTTCTCCTTGCTTCTTCCGCCATTTCTCTTTCCAGTTTCGCTGTCCCCGGACCAATAGTCTGAGAATACCTGGACGGTTGACGTTCTTCCTCGCTAATAATACCAGGCTTAACGCCCAATTCCTCGGCAAAAGCGGCACTTTTACGTTTGGCTTCCTCCTCTTTAATAACTGCTTCTTTTTGCGCTTTATCTTCGGCGGCGGCGGCTTCTTTTTGCGCTTTATCTTCGGCTTCGATTTGGGCAATTTCTTCCGGTGATTTTTGCCGTTCGGGCCGGATAATCCGTTCCTTCAAATAACCGGTCTTAAAGCCTGTCATCTCCTCAATGACCTCTTCCGGTCTCATGCCTTTTTCGCCGCGATTACTCTTGGCCCTTTCGGAATTTATTTTATCCATCACCGGCTGAAGCTCTTTGGCGGCTTGTTTGGGGGATAAACCCGAACGCACGTAACGCGCCATCACCGGCGCCAAACTACGCATCTTGTTTTCGGCTAATATTTTTACGATCTGATCAACGGACTTTTCGTCAGTCACTCCCTCACCGTGAATTTCTTCATGGGGCTTAGTTATTCTTAATTGTCCGCGTTTATAATTAACGGCGGAAGTATTAATAAGATCAAGATGATCCATGTTTTTTACGGCTTCCGGGTTAGCAAAAATGTCACGCGTCTTTTGCGCCTCGTCTATTTCTTCCTGGCTGCCGCCTTCTTCTTTCAGGCGGGCGATTTCCTTATCCAAAATAGGCACTAATTCTGTTGCCGCCCTATTAATATCGCCTCTGGTTAAGTCCGCGCCCTTAATATGCTTAACGTCTCTTCTGCCGGAACCCTCAAGCAAACGTTGCTGAAACTTATCACCGAACTTGCTAAAATCCAGGCCGATCTCATTTTTCTGCCCGCGGTTCAGGGCATTAAGGCTCCAATCCCCATCTCCCTGTGATTTGTTGCGCTCCCACCACGAAGCGAGGCGCCGGAGTGGAGGCAAATTAGTACCCGGACCGACCGATCCGCGTCCCCATCCAAATGGCACGCCACCTGTCGCGAGACCTAAGAGCGCTTCACCGGTAGCGGGATTGACAATACCAGGAACAGGAGTACCCCTCCGATCAACAACATCCCTCACCGATCCCCGGCTTAAATTACCTCTAAAGTTCTGGTTCCTCTGGGCGTAGTCTATCAGGTCTTGATTTTGGAAAAGATCTATGTTGCCCAACGAGTGCTCCCGCCCAAGATTCTGTTGTTCACGGATGCTAAGCGCGCCTATTGCTTTCACGTCCATTCTATTAATCTGCTCCTGTCTTCTCCTTGGATCCCTAATACTTGTAGGCATGATATTGCGAGCCGCGGAACGGATTTTTCGGCGAGAATCCGTTAGCCGCCCAATCAAAGGGGCATTAGCCATGTTGGTCAGGGCACGGGCGCCGGCCTTGGTATTTTGATCAAAACTATTTACATATTCTTCAGCTTTCGCCTTATCCGCCTTTTGCCGTCTTTGCATCCGGCTTAAGCCTTGTCCGGCCAATGCGCCGATAATCGGGGCGCGGGTAGCATAGCCCATGGCTCCCTGTAATACTTTGCTGCTGGCGGCCGTGCTGACAATTCCACCAGTGACCTTGCGGCGTGCCCAGCCCGGCGCTTTACTGATAACACCCCGACCCTTCCATAAAGCCACACCCAAAGCACCGCCGGCCGCGCCGGCCGCGCCGTATTTAAGGGCCGTGCTAAGACGCTTCTGGACGCCGCCTAAAGCTTGGCCGGCCAGCTGCCCGCCCATGCCGCCCATTTTCTGGGCCATCATTAAAGAACCCATGAGCATGGCGATGGAAATTATATAGCTTAAAAGAGTATCGGATTCAGAGATCGCGGAAATAGTGGAAGCGACCTTGCCGCTGACACCGGTGGTAGGAGCGGTCGTTGAAGCCGTCTGCTCGGTGGTATCAACACAGGGGATGCCGGCGACGTTTGGATTGGTGCCCTGACAGGTCGTTTCAGGGTCGCCGGAACTTAAGGTCATGACGGATAAGGACAACCAGATAAAGAAAGCGAGGATCGGCCCCGAGGTCAGATTATTGGTGAATTGGTCCCACCACTCCGAGGCGTAACGCTCGCCCTTGCCGGGCCAGGCCCGCAGGACGAAAGCGAGCGGAGAAAGCACCACCAGGATCCAGAGCATCATTATCCTGAACAGCAAAAAAATGGTGATAACCAGCATGACCACCACCGCGATCAACAAAAGGGTGACGGCTAAAAGCAAAGCGCCGAACACACCGCTTAGGCTGACGTCGGTGCCGGCATCTTCCCTAAACGACACCATTTCCCGAAGATGCAGGCCGTTGATGAAATTGCCGGCGGCCACGCCGGCGAAAGCATTGACAAAAGTCATCATCAGCACCTGGAAAAAATCAATGAAAAAACCGCAGATGAACTTGGAAAAATTGATCAGGACGGCCATCAAGATGAACTTGGGCAGCAAACGGGTGTAACGATAAGCCTCCCATTTGAAGATCGTGCCGAAAGCGATCACGAGCAGAATGGCGATAAAAAGCATGTTGCAGACGTCGCGGACAATCACCCAGCCCTTGACCACCGCCGTGGCGTTGATAAAATCGTTGTATTTGGCCACGGCGACCAAAATATTGATGATCTGAACAAGGAGATTGGCCAAAAATCCGACGATCCGCATCAGGATCCATGATATGGCGCTTTCGATAAAATTCATGCCGTCATCGGCTAAAGCGGCGCCCTGCGGCCAGATAAGACCGATTCCGACGATGACCAAAACCAGGCCGGAAAAAACGGCCAGAGACCTGATTTTTTTGTTTTGGAAAATACTCGGCATTGATTAATCTTTTAATTCCACGGTTAAAGCGCCGCAGGACCGGCCGCCGTCCACCCCGTCGGTGCAGATACCGTCGATACAGGTCCCGCCAGAACAGGCATTGCTGTCCACCGGATCCCAGCGAGCCTTGTTTCCTTCAAGAGAAATATCTTCGCAAGAGCCAGTCCGGCCTTCCGGTCGAGCAGAACACCAGCCCCAGCTGTCTTCGGCCAATATCTTAATGACATATGTGCAACTAGCGCTCCTGCAACTGCCGTAAGCATGATTATAAACATGGGGACTATCGGGACTGTCTTTTGATTTGTAGCCAAATGGTATCGCGTCCACATTACCGTCGCCCCAGTCAATGTAAAAAGTCTTCAGCGGCTGCTGCTGGCTGTCCACCACGGTGTTAAAGGATAATTTTATCTTGCCGCCGTCCAAACCAAGCTTAACCGTATTGGAGCTTCCGTCACCTAACTTGATATTTCTGATCTGCGGGGCGTAACCGCAGTAACTGTTGAGATCGGTCGGGCTGTATTGGCGCGTTGTGCCTGAACATTTATCCGTCGGCGGATTCCAGGAATAAAATATTGGATTCTCTATTTCCGCCGGAGGAGTACTATATACTCCGGCATAATGCCCGGTGGCGGTATCCCACCGCCAAAAGCCGTAAGTCTTGGCAAAAAGACCGCGCAATCTAAGCATGGCAAAATATGAATCCGCGACTGCTGGCGCGTCATTGACCAATTGGGCGCCTCGGCTGCTGGCCGCGCCGCCGATACAGATATCGCCAGGACACTGGGAATCATTCGTGCAGGCTTGAGCGGTTGAAAAGCAAGAGCCAACGCCCACGCAAAGACCCTGTCCGGTATTATTGGCGCCCAAGCAATCAGTATTGTTATGGCAAGACTGGCCATCTTTTCCTCCGCCTGAACATACCTTCTGCGAACAAGGGCCAAAACAAGCGTAAGGCCGCCCTGAACGCAGTTGAAAAGGCGTCCCGAGACCAATCGTATAATCATTGGCGTCCTGGGCAAAGAGAGGCAATGACCAGCTGGTCGGATCGCTGGAAGAGGTCACGGCGCCGCCATAAGGATCCAAATCGCTGGTTTTTCCGTAATTAAGATTCAGAACCGGAGTAACGGAAGAATTTATGGTTTCCGCCCAAGCGGCATTATTTCCGAACTCATCCACCACCTGCACGATTTTATCGCATCTATCTTTAAAATACATGTATATACGCAGGTAAGGCGGCGAATAATGAGTTACATTATTTTTATTATACGCCCAAACATAGCCGAAAAGCTCTAACTTTAATGTGGTGCGATTAAAATAAAAGGCTATTCTTAGTGCCGCGTCAAAATCTCCCATATTTTTATTATCTACCTGCAAACGGATCCAGTCACCGTGATGCCCATCCTCCGAAACTGTTGTATTGCTCATTGTCCAAAAATAATTATTGGAAAATTGCAGATCATCTGCCTGCCAACCATCCACTTGATTATTATTCGTCCACCCCAAATAAGGGGGGTTACCGTTAGATCCTCTCGGATGATAGTGATCATTGTCAGGATCAGTCTGTAATCTTATACTCGCAATATCATAAAGATAAACATCCAATAGGTCTGACGGTATCTTATCCCACGTTGCGGTTCTTACCCAACCCCTTGAATTAAAGATATTCCAATTGGAAACAGCTTCATTAAAGTCTGGCTGAAATCCCCAGGGTTGATAATTGCCTCTGCCCCGGCTTTCCAAGCAATAATACAGGGGCTTCCGGCCGGTGTAGCCGGCGGTTTGTTCCGAACCGAAAAGATTGGATTCGCCGAAAAGAATATCCACCGGCCACCAGGAAAGGCAAAGGCTTTCGTTCTTCGGGTCGCGCTCCAGGCAATAGCCGTACCAGCCCTTATTAGTGATGCCGTTATCGTCGGTGTATTCGCAGGCCGGCGAATCTTCCTTGGGATAAAGCCGGCAGGAACGGGAAAGATAAACCCCCGAACCCGCCTCTAAGACTGGCTGAATTTTTACCTCATCAATATAAAAAGTTTGGAGGCTGCCGCCAGAAACATAGATCCGCAGATAATTGACGCTGCCGCCGACGCCCGCCGTCGCCCGGGTCAAAATAGTCTGCCAGCCGGTAGTAAGCGCGTATTCGCCGAAAGAGCTCACGTCCGGTGAGCTGCCGCCGGGGTTGGTGTTGTTGGCCAGCGCGAAAGTGACTTTCTGCTCCTGGGGGGCGGATGACTTTATTTTCAGGCTTAAGACGTATTGGAAGCCCGTGGAAGTGGCGGCCCCCAGCTTAACCACCGCCCCTTGATTAAGGGCGGAAATTTGCTGGACCGCCAGCACATGGTTATCTTTTTTATTGGCCGTCTCCGGATCCCATTCACTGGAGATCGCCGGATTTGTTTCCGAGACGGGATCAGCGTAAGTCTGCCAGGCCGGCCAAAGCCGGATATCGTAGGTCAAAACACTTGATGAAGCCGGATCATTATCCACGGCCCGCGGGCTGGTCGTATTTTCAAAATTATAATTTTCAATACTGATCTTGCCGCCCACTTCTTCCATGGCTGACCAGGGGTAATAGCCCCTGATGACCGGGGCGCCTGACTGGTATTGCCAGTCCAGGCCGGCGTTTAGCGAGCCGGTCAGATATTTTATTTTGCTTATTTCGGCCGGGGTCCGGTAGGTCATTTCCGCTTTCGGCAGTTCCACATAACTGTTGCATTGCCCGTTCTCGCCCAAGGAAGTACAGACGGCGGAATTAAGACAGAGTTCTTCGCTTTGGCCGGTCGTCGGATTGTTCTGATCGATCGCCGTCCCGCAGGTGAACCACTTGGCGCATTCGCGATCCCTTTTCACTTTCAGGATGGTGTTAGCGTCGCATCTCGGATAGCTGGCGTAGCAATTTACCGTCGCCGACGGCGTAAATTGATTGGCGGCATCGTAACAAGCGGAAGAATTGCACTGGTAGGGATCGCCGGACAAAGAAGGATCATTAGTGCATTCGCCGCCCGGCCGGCAGGTCTGACCGGCCGCACAGCTGGCGCCGCACTGTTCGCAGTTCTTTACCAAAGTGCCGGTACCGACATCACAGTAATTGCCGTCAGCCGTGCAGGCGCCCAGGGGCACATTGCCCGGACACAGGCCGGTGGAAAAAACGTGATCGGTGGAAGTGGAGGAAGTAAAATCAAACTCGGCGGTAAGGGAACTGTTGCCGTTCCGGTCAACCGAGTAGATCCGGTAATAATAGCGCGTGCCGCCGGTAACCGTAAAAGCCGGGGCATGACTTATCCGGTAGGGCTGGTCTGGATCTTCGGCGACATAAGTCGGCGTGGCCTGGGTAACGCCGGGAGTCAGGCTATAGTAAACCGTCACGTGCGTCTCTTCGTTGGTATTAATATTCACGATGGCCTGCGTATTGGTGGAATCCACCTTGATATAAGTGACAAAAGGAGCGGTCGTGTCAGACCCGCCGGAAGGACTGGCGGTGGCGAAATTGCGGTCCTGGCTCGTTTTTGTCTCGGAGGCGGTGGCGGAGATCACCTGAAAATGATAAGTGGTGGCCGCGTTCAAATTGCCGACGGTCAGGCGGTGGGTGGTGACCAGATCGGTGGCCTGGCAGGAGCCACAAGTACTGGTCAATTCATAGGCATCGGTCAGCCCGTATTTAAGGCTTGAATTAGCCGGTAAATTCGTCTCCCAGGTGATGGTCGCCGTCGTGGAAGTGATGGCGGTAACATTGATATTGACCAAATAAAGAGAAGTCGTCTGGGCTTTGGCCGGCGAAATTATTTTTGGCAAAGCATTAATAAAAGATGAAGCCCAAAGATTTGCGGCCGCAAAAAGAATAACGAGACAAAAACCTAAAACAAGGGCTCGCTTAAAGCTTAAAATTTTTCTCTCTTTAATTTTTTCTCTTAGCTTATTCATAAGAAAATTTATCGTTAGTGGCTGCAATAATTATTACTGTCGCAGGAAGTAATCTGATAATGATAGCGCCGGTTTTTTTCCAAATTGGGCAACGTTATGCTGTGCCCGTCAGTGACCAAAGTGTCGTCTTTGACGCAATCAGTTAGGCTGGCGCAATTTGTGTCGCCGCCGTAAGTTCCGTCATAAGTGCCGTCCAAATTTTCCAGGGTGAAATCCACTCGTGAAGTGGCCGGCTCGTTCGTCCGCCAGGTGATGACCGCATAGGGAATATCGTTGGCGCCGATCTGCACTTGGTCGGAGATATTGTCAATGACCGGCGGTTTGGCGTCAAAACTGATGGTAAAATGGCGTTCGGCAAGGGCGGAATTACCCGCCCCGTCAGTCGCCCTCGCCCGTAAAGTATGTTCGCCGGTACTATAGAGGCTGACGTCAAAATCATATTCATAAGGGGCCGTGGTCAAATGGGCGAAAGAAAAATCATCGACAGCGCCGTCAAAACCAAGATCAAGGTAACTAACACTGTTATCATCACTGGCTTGTACCGTAATCGTATAGGTCGGGGTGGAAATATTTTCCCCTTCCTGCGGGGCGATAATATCAACGGTTGGGGGCGTCGTATCAGGAGCGGCCAGAGTGGTAAAAAACCAAGGAGAAGGCTCGGTTGTCGCGGCGTAATTAAAGGCGGCATCATAAACCGTTATGCAGAAATAATAAGTCGTTAAGGGAGCAAGCTGACCGGCATAATCGGAAAATTCGATAGTCCGGCTGGAAGCAAAGCCCAAAAGCCCGATCGCGGTCACGTCTCCGTCGCAGGACGGCGTCGAGTTCAAAAGGATGAAAGCCTGCGTCGGCTCGGAAGTGTCAAAGGTCAGAACGGCGCTATTAATATCCGGCACCACATTGATATTATTAATGACCGGCGGCGTGGTGTCCGCCTCGCAAACGCCCGTCAAGTCGTTGCATTGCGGCGTGGCGCCAGAACAAGTATAACCGCAGGACTGCCGGCAATCATCGACCAGCTGGTAAGAATCATTGCAGTATTTGGTACTGGTATTGGAACACTGACTTGCTTCCGTGCCGTCGGAACAGCGATTGATACAGGCTTGAGTTTCATCCTCGTCGCAATAAGGAGTACCGGGTGTTAAAGAGCAGTCAAAATCGCAAACGTAGCAATTCGGGCCGTCGGCCGGGTAATATGCGCCATCTGCGCAATACCACTTGGTAGCAGTATTGCACTGGCCAAAAGGGGTGCCGTCGGGACAGCTTGGTTCGCAATCAAAATTGGCATTGCAATAAGGTTCGCTGGAAGAACAAGTATAGCCGCATTTGGTGCATTTATTAGTCAGGGTGCCCGGCGTGCAAAATGTATCGGTATCGCCGCAGCAATATTGCTGGTTGGTATTGCAGGTGCCGCGGGCCGTGCCGTCGGAACATTTGGTATTATCGCATTGATGCGTCGTTCCATCACAATATTCGGTGGCGGGGCAATAATAGCCGCAGTAATTGCACCAATTTTCAAAGGCCAAACTGGAAGTGCACATCTGATCGCCGCGGCACTCACCTACACTGATATCCGTCGCGCACCAGGCTTCGCAAGTGCCGTTATTGCAGAAATTTGTTCCGCTGGGGCAGGTATATCCGCACTGTAAACAATTATTCACGAGATTATTCGCACTTTGACAATACTGGGTGCCGGAGCAGCCGCCGACCGGAGTTGTTAGATTACAGCCAGCCAGACATTGGCCATTGGCCGTATTGCAGTAAGGCGTGCCGGAAGGGCAAGTATAACCGCACTGCCGGCAATCATTGACAAAGGTATTGGCGCTGGCGCAGTATTGCGTGTTGTAACAGCTGCCGACCGGAGTTGTCAGGTTACAGCCAGCCAGACATTGGCCATTGGCCGTATTGCAGTAAGGCGTGCCGGAAGGGCAAGTATAACCGCACTGCCGGCAATCATTGACAAAGGTATTGGCGCTGGCGCAGTATTGCGTGTTGTAACAGCTGCCGACCGGAGTTGTCAGGTTACAGCCAGCCAGACATTGGCCATTGGCAGTATTGCAGTAAGGCGTGGCCGAAGGACAGACGTAGCTGCACTGGATGCAATTATCAACAAGTGTCAGAAGGACCGGATCGCAATATCGGGTACCGCTGCACAGACCGGCATACGTGCCGTCCGGACAAACTCCCAGGGTAGTAAAGCTATAATCATTGCTGCACACTTCTTGACCAGAGCTTGCCGAGCAGACGTAATAATAATAGGTTGTCGAAGGAGCCAGACTGGAAAGGGTCATTTGATGATTAGTGACTTCGGGCGCGGTATAATATGAATAATTATAATTTAACCCGTAATAATGAATGTTGCCTAAATAACTGCCGACCCATACTTGATTTGCCGAGAAATGAAATACGGCATACATGCTGCCTACCGGCGGGCTAACCGCACTCCAGTTTGCCCCGCCGTTTTCGGTATGGTAAGCCTGGGTACCGCCTACCGCCCAGACACTGCCGGGACCGACCACGTGCACCGCAAATAAAACACCTGAAGCCGTAGATTGAAGTTGCCAACTAGTACCGTTGAAAAAAACAATATATCCTCCCTGTCCCACCACCCAGACATGACTTGAGTCATAGCCGTCAATATCATACAGAGCATAAGAGTAGCTCGCCTGGCTAACCATTGAACTGCCGTTATAGAACAGAATTTCGCCTAATTGCGTAATCGCCCAAATATGAGTCGCATCGCTGACCCAGAGACTTTTTAGGGTTTCGGAATACGTGGCTTTGACACTCCAGGCGGACCCGTCAAAAAAGAATAAAGCGCCCTGGTCGGCGGCATTGTCACCGACCGCCCACACGTGCGAAGAGTCAAGAGCGTAAACCTTGTTCAGATACCCGCCCAGGGTCGCCTGAAGGGACCAACTTGAACCGTTATAAAAAAGAATGTTGCCTCCGCTGCCCACGGCCCAAGCGTGAGTGGAATCGATGACCGCAATTGAATGCAGAGTGATGGCGGCGGTTGAATACTGAAGAACCCAAGAAGCGCCATCATAATGATATATTTTACTGACCCCGTCACCGATACCCAAAGCCCACAAATTTTTTCTACTCAAGCCGTCAACAGATAAAAAGGAAAAAGTGGATGATTCCACCTTGCTCGTGATCCAGCCGGGATTGCCGTTATCCGTGTAATACACCTGGGAATTGCCGATTTCGTTCGTCTGCCAGGAAATATTGGCCGTGGTCGTTGTCAGACTAGATGCGGTTGGACCGGAAGAAATGCTGATCGCTTTTACCTCCCCCGCCAACGCGGTAAAAATCAGAAAAACGGCTGATGAAATTATCAAAGAAACTATTTTTATGGAAAGAAATTTTTTGGCAGTAAACATAGGTCTTTACTGACCTCTCATGTTTAAGACCGGATTAGAGGTATCGTTAAAGGGCAGGCAACCTTCTTCCACATTGACGGTATTGCCGCACTCTTCCTGGTTGGCCTCCACGCTGTCTTTAATGTAGTAATAAGAATGGCAGCCGGGCAGACCGATGGCCGACACGCCGGAGGCCACACAGGTGCCGCCGCCCAGACAATCTCCGCTGGAATAGCAACTCTCTCCGTTTTTGGTGCCTCCTACACAAACCGTATATTTACAATTTTCATCCATCGGCACCGGCTCTCCCCCAATCTCCTCTAAGGGGCACTGCGACCGGCAATTTTCCGGATCAGAAGGATCGCGATATTCATTGCAGCCGCTCTGGGCCTCGGGACATAAACCCGCCCAGTAATCGCACCTGTTGCCCGGTTTGCAGTTAGCGTCTGACGTGCAGGCCTTGCCGACATCGGTGGCGTCACCATTACAATAGCTGTTCGGGCAATCGCTATTCAAAACGCAAGCCTGACCGGCGTATATCCCGGCGGCACAAGTCATAACACAAGCCTTACCTGAAGGCTGAGTTTCCAGCGGCGGCGTCACGTACGGGCAGAGAAGATTCGTGTTTTTCTTATACCAGCGGTATTCGGTTGAATCCGGCGTTTGTTTATACTCGCAGGTCTTGCCCTGGGGATCCTTAAACCAGCTGACCCCCGTTCCATTGCTGTAATTAAATTCGTCGCAGCCCTCCTCAGACGCCACACAAGCAATAGACTTGTCATTGCCTTCGCTGTCTATGTATTGATACTTATCCGGATCATTAATCAAGTATTTCGTCTGCCAGGCCGTCGGCTGATTAGTCGAGTCTAAGGCCGGCAAGCCAAAACGCTGGCAGCCTTTGGCCGAAGCCGAGCAATAATTAGCGCTGTTGTTCACGTATGTCTCAAATGTGTCCGCCGGCGTAACAATGCCCTTGACCGTCGTCTGATACGGATTAGTGGAATTTCGGGTATTGATCATCGCCTGGCAGCCGATAAACTTCTCGGCACATAAATGGTCAAAGGATTTGATAAATTTGCTTATTCCCCTGCTATTCTTATATTCCTGACAGCCCAGGTCGGCCGCCTGGCAACTTAGATAAGTATTCTTGATCAGATAAACAGTATCATTCACCTCTTCCAGCGACACATTGTCCAGATAATAGGCGCCGTTAAGGCTGATCACCAGTTGTTCGTAATCACCGGGGCTTGCCGGGCTGCGGTCGAACAATAAGGGGCCAAATGTGTATTTATTCCAGTCAGAAGTAACAGCCAAGGGAACGGCCAAACCCGGGAAATCCAGTCGGCCAGCCGGCCCGGACGGCAAATTATCTTGGATAAAGACACTATTAATGGTCGTCGCTGTATCCGGCTTCAACCAAAAAGAAATCTTATAGTATTGGCCGTTGGCCATCTTGCCCTCTTTCAAAACATTGGGAACGTTCGTGCTGGTCGCCGTGGTATTGCCCGTGACGTGGAGAGAATGCTCATTGGCCCGCAAAGATTCATTGCTGACATTGCCGGTCACCCAGTTAACCGCGCCAGTTTCCACTTTTTCAAAATCATCCTTAAAGATGTCGCGGGTCACCTCCCCGGTGTTGCCTTTGTATTCGCGGCAACCCGCCTGGCTGGCCGCGCACCTAACGCTGGTATCGGCATTGATAAAGTATATTTTATTCGAGGCCGGATCTTCCTGGGCGTCCGTGGTATTGCGGTAAGAATAACATTTGTCCGTCTCCACGATAATGCGCGATCTCAGCCGGTAAAAAATATGGCCGGCGGTATCGTAAAACTCGGTGCAGTCGGGGTTAGACGCCAGATCGTCCGCCGTGCAGAAAGCCGGTCTTAAGCTTTCCGTTTCATCAAGGGTATTAACATCGACACAGGAGGGAGTCGTGCCGCCCGCCTCGATGCTTAAATTCGTGCAGGGCGCGTTACCGCTTTCACCGTTATAATTGTTTAAATTACTGACTAGATAACGGAAAGCTCTTAGCTGATAGCCGGCCGTATCGCTGCCTTCCCAAGTATAATAATTTGCGATCGGAATACTGGGCGTATTCGGCTTGATGCACTGCCTGATTTGCTGGAAATATTCCTTGCCTTCTCCGCCTCTTGCCACTTCATCAAGATTGGTATATTCTTCGCAGCCGACCGCCGTGTTCGGACAACTCGTGCCCGTGCCGGAGATGAAGTAAACCGGATCCTGACCACTTCTCTTGGGAATATTATCAATGGCCGTTTCCCTGAAAGACTGGCAGCCGACTTTGTCCGCCGAACACATGTTCTGACCATAGACCACGCCGGGAACGGATAGGCCTCCCTTTACCGGCGTGTATTTGTCGCAGCCGACGTCTTTGGCTTCGCAAGCCAGACGGTTTTTATTCAGATAAATCTTATTCTCCGAGCCATAGTCTTTATAATTGGATAAACCACCTTCCTCCACCTGCATACCGTCAAAGTACAGGACGCGTCCTTCCACCGGCCGGAAAGCGACCACGACTAAATTCGGATATTTCGGGACGCCACCTTCGAGATAGAGCGTATTGAAAATTTCGGTGAAAGAAAAACGCTGCCATTCAGTCGTAAGATTAAAATCTTTAACGGGATATCTGAACACCTCACCGCCGCGGCCTTGGCTGGCGTTAACAGTCAATACCGTAGCCGCATCCGCTTTGGCGTAAAAAGAAAAAGTGAAAGTCCGATTCAACACCGAGTGGCCGGTGTTAATGTCGTTCAGTACCATGTAATGGCCGGAGTCTGTCGCGGAGCAAGTGTCTCGCCAAGTAAGCTTGAGGGCGGCTCCGCCGGTATAAGCGTCGCTCACCGCTTCCGCCGCCGCGCCACACGGCGAAAGAATGTTTTGATTACCTACCCACACGCTCGGATAGCCCGGGGTGTAATCCGAGTATAAATCAGGAACGCCGTCATCAATTTGGACGGTATAGTATTCGAAGCTGCTGTTGGCAAAAATATTAGCGCCGCTGCTTTCGCCGGTAGTGATATATTCCTGGCAGCCGACTTCGGTTTCATCGCACTCGGCGACATCGCGGTCAAAGCGTATCTTGTTGCTCGCGTTATCGCGGGTGCAAGACCACTGGCCGGTCGCCGTGTCATAAGCCGGCTCGGCGCAGTACCAGCGGCAGCCGGCATTGGTCGCGTCACAACCATTGGTATCTAAAGTATTTTTTAAATAGGAAACCGTGGAGCCGTCCGCCGCCGTATAACTCTGGCAGGAGGCATAGACGCGAGAACATTCGTCGCCGTTGAAACGCCAGATAGGTTTTTCCTCGAAACAATAGCCGTAAGCTTGGCATTTACCCTGACTGTCTTCCTTCAAACACGCCACTTCGTCCACGCAAGTCTCGGAGTCGCGACTGATCTGCCAATGACCGATATCTCCGTTATTACAATCCACTTTTTCGTCGCCGTTGGTGTCCTCATCGCAGATAAAATCCTTGGCCAGGATAGTATCCGAAGCGCCTCTTTTCTCGCAATAAGTTTCCGGCATCTTTAAGACCCAGTTCGGATCCACCAGGCCGCAAAAAGGCGAAACGCCGCTTTCCGGCTGGCAAAAAGGTTCATCCGTTCTCACGCAGTAACCGGTGCCGGTCGCCGTCGTCCGGCACTCCCGGCCGTCGCCGCAGGGAAGATCCTCGGGTGGCACGTCCGGATCACAACTGTCGTAGCAAACCGATTTAGCCCCTTCGGTCGCCGACAAACAGATCTGTCCGGGACACTGGCTATTGCCAGTGCAGGCCGGGTAAATATTTTCGTCGTAACAATCACTGTCCGCCTGACAGCTTCTCGTATTATTATTGCTGCAAAAATGCTTGTCCGAGTCGCAACGGCTGAATTCTTCGCTGACCAGTTTTTCTAAAGTGATGTTCTGCGGATGATCCCTTATCCACTCGGCTGCCAGTTCCCAGCCGACGGGCACCACCCGATATTTGCGCAAATAGACGATCGTCTGGTAGGGCACGCCGGAATCAAGGTTCGGTTCGCGGCCTTCCACGTCAAAGCCAAAAGTCCCGCCGACCAGGCCTTTATCAATCGCTTCTTTGACTGTCAGCATCTGGTCAATGGCCGTTTGAAAACCCGAATCAACAATTCCCTTGGCGACCAGGTCATTGATGGCTATCGGGTCCTGGCCGGGTGAACCGCGGGTAAAATTGAGCTTGGCAATAGAGGCGAACTGCAGTTTAGCCGCCGCGATGCCGGATGGCCCGCCGCCGCCAAAAATCAGCTGGCTCAATTTGGAACCGCCAGACGGACCCTTGCAGGCTTCCGCCGAAGGGTTGAGGGCGCACTTGCCCCCGTAAAACCGCTGAATCAATTTATTAATCAAAGTATTGGTGAATATGGTAACAACATCGGCCTTGATAGAACCGGTGTAAACCTCTTCGGTCGCCGTCGCCTGCTGGAGAGAAACCGTTCCCCGCGCCTGGACAAGTTCGGAAGGAGTCAGCACTTCCCGGGTCACTTTTGAAGTGACGGGGCCGATCTGATTCTGGTACAAAAGTCTTTCTGCATCAATTTCCGATTGTTTTTTCTCTTGCAGCACGCCATACAGGGTCAAAAGCTGGCCCAGATCGTTCTGTTCGGGCTGAAAATATAAACCGACCTGGGTCCCTATTATTTTTTGATCCTTCAAGTTTTTGACATTCTTCAGGACAGTGGAGGCCGTACATTGGGCCTTGCGGGCACCCTTAGTGCAGTTACGCAGGCACAGGTTCAAATCCGTCTGCGATTTTTGTAACTCGGAGTCGTACAAAAACTGCATAGTCGTGATACAAGCCTGAAGATTAACCCGTTCGGTATTGAGAGGCGTTCCTCCCTCGTCGGCATAGGCTGGGTTCGAACAATTTGGAATAAATCCCATTCTGCCTATGCCCGTCGGGCAAGTGACCGGACAGATGAAAGACCCCGGCTTAAGATCTTTAAAATTTTCTATTCCTGCCTCCGAATCAAACGCCTTAAAATAATCAATCGTCCGCTCTTTTTGTTCTTCGGTCATATCGGAGGTCATGATATATTTGGCACTTACCGCCTTGCTCTGCGTACTGTTTGTGCTCCGGCAGGAATCTTGGCACCAGGTCGAAGGATTAAAGGTTTTTCCCAAGGCGAAAGTGATGCTGATCTTGGCCGAAAGGTCCGGCTCGCAGACATTGACCCCGAAAGTGTTGGCGCCTAAAGTATAAAGGGCGTCACCCAAAGCGGCGTCGCCCACATCTTTAAAGTATTGCCCGGGATCGGACAAAAAAAGCGGTTTTTGGCCGGTGCCGGCCGAAGCCAGCCAAACAGCCGTATCTTCGGCGAGCCGGCCGAAAAATACCTTCATTGAATTCTTAAAAGCGACGGCCGCCGCCTCTTTCAGCGTGCCCTGGAGCTTGTTATAAATATTATCCTTAACCCAGCGGTAGGCTTGTTTTATTTCCGTAAAAATCGTCCGCGGCCAGCCGGTCGGATCGACCATTTGCGCGTCGGCTCTTTCCGGCTTAAGCAAGAAGGGGATCACAATGACGGACACAAAAAAAAGTAGCATAAAATAGCTACTGATTGTTTGCTTTTTCTTGTTTTTACCCACGGGTGAACGGGGCATATTAAATTATTGGTTTATATTGGTGTTCGTTTCAGTCTGCTCTTGCTCGGCCATCGCCTGAAGAAAGATCGCCTGCAAAGTGTCGTCATCCACGTTATTAAGCATGCTTTCTTCCAAACCGTATTCCGTCAGCAGCTCTCTGATTTCGGCCGGCGTAAGATCTTGCAGGGCGCTGTTTAAATCACTGACAGATATATTGGTATCAGCGGCCGTATTAGTGTTCAAATTGATATTAAGATTATTGTTCGCGCTTACGCTGGAATTTGTGTTGGCATTCTTCGTTTCGCTGATCGTCTGATTGTAGACGGCCAGTAAGTCTTCGTCGCTCGTGCCGTCCAGAACACTCTGCGGCACGCCGGCGTTTTTCAAAGTTACGCGCAAAGTATCCGCGGACATGTTGCCGGCTAAGAGCCCAGAATTGGTGTTATTTTGGCCGGCAGAACTTGAATTTGTCTTAACGCTATTGGTATTGGAAGAACCGGTGCAATCCTGGCCGGACGGACAATTCGGATCGGTGCCGTTTGTAACCTCTTCCTTGTCAGAAATGCCGTCCGAATCCGAATCTTTAAGATAAGGGCTGGTGTTATGAACATAAAGTTCGTCATAGTCGAAAAGTCCGTCACCGTCGGTATCAGCCGATCTTAAATTGTTTATCTCGCTTAACTGTTCGTTGGTAAGAAGGGCGGCATTGCTTAAAGTCACATCCTCGGGTAAGAAAGGACTTCTTATCTGTTGCAAAAGCTGCATAAATCCTAAAAAAAGAGCCACGACACCTATTAAACCCACCAAGGCAAAAATTTTCCTTTCATTTATCTTATCGGGCCGGTCGCCTTTATCGGGGCTTGAATCAGGGGGATTTTGCCGAATTATATCAGGCATTATTTTTGACGAAAATAACAGTATTAGACCTATCAATTATAGCACATTTAAATCAAAATGTCAAAGAAATATTTGCTTAACAACAGCCAATTTTCCAAAGAGAGTTGTTGCGGTCTGATTTGCGGGTCAAGATTTTGTTTTTTTAGGGCTTTTTGGCTAATTTCAGCGGAAATTCCTAACCCATTCTTTAAATTATTGGTTAATTTCTTTCTTTTGGCGCTAAAACCGACCTTAATCAGTTTAAAAAAAGCTCTTTCTCCCCCCGCCATCTTACTTCTTGCTCCGATATTTTTCAACTTGATCAAACAGGTATCAACCTTGGGTTCCGGCCAGAAATTTTCCCGTCCGATATTTTTAATGATCCGGGGCGAAGAATAATACTGGCAAACCAGAGAAAGGAGGCTCATTTCCCCGGGGCGAGCACAAATTCTTTCCGCCACTTCTTTCTGTACCAGCAGTAGCATTTCTCTGGGCCGCGGCGGCAGGGCCAAAAAATTTCTTAAGACAAGAGAAGTGATATTATAAGGCAGATTGGCGATCAGTTTATATTCGTTATCCTTGAAATGTTTTTTTAAATCGATTTCAAATATATCCGCCCGGATCACTTCCGTATTTTTGTAGGCGGACAGCTTATCCTTCAAAAAGCCGGCTAAACGCCTATCCAGCTCTACGGCGACCAGCTTTTTTGCCCGGGTCGCTATCATTTCTGTTAAAAAACCGAGGCCTGGCCCGATCTCCAGTATAATGTCGTCTTTCGACAGGTCCGACTCGTCCAAAATTTTCCGGATTGTATCCTGATTATACAAAAAATTCTGCCCCGACGAACGCCGAGGGTAAAAACCGATCTTACGACAAAGTGTCTGAATAAGCTCTTTTGATAAATTTAGCATGCAAATATTTATTATAACAGCACGTAGAGAAAGGTCATCAAGCCGGCAATCACGAAGGCGGCGGTCCAGCCGCTGAAAAAGAAAAGGAGAAAGTAGGCGATAAGACAGGCGATTACTTTGCCTAAAGCCAGGCTTTGTTCAAAAAAAACAACCGTCCTGACGATATCGGACTTGTTCGCCCGGTCATAAGTGGTGGTCACGACCGGCACATAAATTACGCTTTTGAATATGCGCGAAAAAGCATCAATAAAAAAAACGTGAAAGCCGCTGACGGCTAAAAGACGGATGAACCAGGCCGCGGAATAAAAAACCGAACCGGTCCTGATCAATTTCTTTTTATCTTTATTATCCGTCAGTTTACCGATATAAAGAATCAACAGGCTCGTCACCAGAGTGGATAAAGCGACCAGGCCACCCAGAGTAAGAAAATCTTTTATCACCAAGTATATAAAAATCGGCCAGACCACCATCACGATCAATTCCTCGCCGAAACCCAGGTAGGCCAGGAAGCTTTTAACATTTTCTTTTTTTAAGATCATTTTATAGGTTGATAAATAGGGAAACCCGACTTTTTTGAATTCTTCCTTGGTTACCATCAGCGGGATGTTCGAAATAAGGATCAAGAGGGAAACAATGAAAAATAAGGCGTTAAACCCGAAGAATTTGATAATAAAACCCCCGGCCAAGGGCCCAAAGACGCAAACGACCAGAGAAATATCCATCAGCCCGGCCGTTTCTTTGCCCCGGTCTTCTTTTTGCGAATATTCGGCGAAATCCCCGTGATAAGCCGGCCAATACAGACTTTTTTGCATGGCATACATAAAAACCGCCAGGAGTAAGAAAACCGGATGATGAGGGATTAAAAACAGGCTCAAGTAGAAGAAGATGAGAAAAAAACAGCTGTATAAAATAGTCCGCTCATAGCCGATAAGGCCGATTAATTTGCCGCCCAGGGGAACCAGCAAAAAATAAAGACCGTAAACCATCAAATAAAAAATGAGGATGCTTTGCAGGGAGTAGCCGATTTTCCACAAGTAAATCGGCTCAAAAATGGCGATGGAAGAAATGGCAAAATCCATGATGGCCACGGAGGCGTAAAGTTCTTCGAGCTGCCGCGGCACTCTCTTGGAAAAATAGTGGGAAACGTTATAACTGATCATTTTTAAATTCATATTTTTATGGGACCCGGTCTTATTGTTTTTATTTGATTATTTTTACAGACAATCAAGGTGGAGGGTTTTTCTTTTTTTAACCGGCCGGCGTCTATCAGCAGGTCGGGCTGATATTTCCGGCGGCGAAATTGTTTTAAAACTTCGCTTGGAGCGTAGCTCTCATTTTCTCCGGCGATATTGGCGGAAGTAGCGGTTAGAGGCCGGCCGTAACGCCCGCAAATTTGCCTGGCCAAGGCCAGTCTGGGCACCCGCACGCCTAATTTTATTTTTTTGTTTTTTAAGGGCAGGATAATGGTCAGCGGCCCGGGCCAGTGTTTTTTTGCCAAAGATAATTCCTTGGGATTAAGGCGGAAAAATTTTTTTATCTGCTTAAGCGAAGCGGCCACGAGCCCGATTTTTTTTGACTTCGGCCGGTTTTTTATCCGATAAATATTATTTATGGCCCGGTTTGAGAGAAAATCGGCGCCCAGCCCATAAGCGGTGTCCGTGGGAAAAACAATCACGCCCTTGTTTTTTAAGACCGCAATGACCTTCGGCCAGAAATTTTTAGCTTTTCGCTTTATGATTTCCAATTTTTTGGGTTTAAAGACCGGCTTTTTTCTTAAAAAAATCTATCGCTTCAAATTGACCGAAATAACATTCACCATTCTCAAAAACCAGGGGCACGCCCCGTTCATTTTCCGCGATACCGCAGGCGGCCGATTTTTCGTTGAATAGGTCCAAATTTTCTTGGGTGGCAAAGGCCTCCACTTCACGGTAAGACACGGCATTTTTAATATTATTTTCAGCGATGTATTCCTTTACCTTCTGGCAATGGCCGCAGCCATTGCTGTAGAAAAAAATCGGCTCTTTTACCTCGTCTAAATCACGGGCGGCTGAATTCGACGGATTCGTATTATTAATAACCGACGTCTCTTCTTGACAACCGATGATAAATAAGGAGAAGGTTAAAATTATTATCGTTATTATCGTTCTTTTCATTTAGTTTTATCGGGGAATAAAAATATCATCTATTTTCTTGTCTTTGTAATGAAGCAGGGCGCGGCTTAATTTTTCATAATCCTTGGACAGATCAATCATTCTTTTTCTTTTATTTCGCGGATAACCCACAGGCAGACAGATGATGGGCTTGAGATTGATGGATAACTTTAGGATTTTTTTGACTTTTTCTGCCTTGAAAGCCCCGCAGGCGCAGGAGCCTAAACCCAGGGCCGTGGCCGCCAGCATTATATTTGCCAACATTATTCCGGCGTCGATTAGCGGATACTTTTTATCTTCTTTTTTCCCGCCGGCGAGGCAGATGACCATGATAACCGGCGCTTCTTTTAACCAAAAATTAATCGGGTGATTGGCCCTGACAATCCCCTGCCTTAATTTCTTCTCCTTGACCACAAAAACTTTATATGGCTGGCGGTGATGGGCGGAGGCGGAATGGAGGCCGGCCCCCATGATTTTTTTAAGCTTCTTTTCCTCCACTGGCTTAGAAAGATAAGCCCGGACGGAATGGCGCTTTAAAATGGTTTCAAAGAAATCCATATTTTAGTGAGTAAATCTTTCTAAAAATTCTTCTCTCGCCATATGAAAATTGGGAGTAAAACCCTCATCCGATTCCTGGTCAATTTCAAAACCCAATTTTCTGACAAGGGGATGCTCAAGCAGCAAGGAGCTGCCTTCGATTTCTTCAATTGATACATCGTTTTTGACCACTTCAGCCAGTCTTTGGCGCGCTTCTCTAAGTTTTCCTCTGGTTAAATTCTCCGCCTGGGGCGGCACATGGATCATAAGCGATATGTGTCCATCTTTATTTCTAAGTTCATACTGGAGGATACCAGCCTCTTTTTGATTTTTCATGGATTCCATTATTCCTTCTGAAGCATGCCTGAGCCGTCCTTGATCGGCAAACTCAAATTCCGCCAAATTATTAAAGATAAGGCCGACCGCGTCTACGGCCTGCTCATAATCTGTTTTTTCTTTAAGATCATAATCCCTGAGATTATCGACTGATTCCAGGGTTTCATGAATTTTTTCTTCGCTGTAACGCCCGATCATAAATGGATCAGTGGGGTCAAATTTTAATTTCAGCAGTTCACGAGGCTGCAACTTCTTTCTCAGGCATCGCCTGACAACTAGTTCGGCATCCAGATCCATCATCTCTTTTCGCCGCTCCAAATCGACGCCAAAAGCATCCTTCAATTCCTCCTTGTTTCCTAATTCATGTTCTCTTTCTTCCATATTAATTAAACGACAAAATTAATTAATCTTTCTTTCTCCCATCTTTATTTTCACTAAACCTTTATTGTCTTGGTTCCACCAATAACCGACGTATTTTTCAAGCGCGGGAATTTCAAAACCTAGTTTAATTTGAGGCTTGGAAAAAACGACAATAGTTTTGTAAACCTTTTTAATGATTTGCTCCTTAGCGACACACTTGTCAATATCCCCGGAAAGGATAAGATTCGGAAAATCAAGGCAGGCATCAAAAACAGTCTGGCTAAATACTTCCATGTTTTTGATCAGAATAATCCGCTCCTTAATGTCCGGCAGTAATTTCAAGGCTTCCAAAAATAATTCCTCGTTTCCGCTCTCTATAATGATCCCTGGCGTATCGTCAAGCTGTTTTTTATCGGTAATATAAATGGTTTTACCAAAAAAATCTTTTATTTGTTCTAAAAAATTATCCTTTGCCATCGGATAAGCCGTCAAAAACAGTATCTTTTTTCCCTGTAAAAATAGATCGGTAATCATGGTCACGGTAAAGTGAGAGCCGCCGGCCTTTTCGCTATAAACGACAAGACAGGGTAAATCATTGTCGATTAAATTATATATTTTATCATTGAGAATAATATTATCAGCCATCGTTAAACGACAAAATTAATTAATCTTCCTTTGACGAATATTACTTTTTTCGGCTCGCCTGACACGTATTTTTTGACTTTCTCGGAGTTCAAGGCTTTTTCTTTTGCTTCGTTTTCCGAAATATCAATTGGCAATTTTAATCTATCGCGCAATTTACCATTAACCTGAATAATAAATTCCACTTCTTCGTCTTTAACCAGTTTTGGGTCAAAAGAAGGCCATTTTTCTTTAAAAACAGACTGTTTATGCCCTAATTTCTCCCAGAGTTCTTCGGCCAGATGAGGAGCAAAAGGCGAAAGGATAACTAAAAATTTTTCCCATGTGTTTTTATCCGCGCCTTTTTCTGATATTTCATTTACTAAAATCATGAGCGAGGAAACTGCGGTATTAAATCTCAAATTATCGATATCTTCCGTTACTTTCTTAATTGTTTTATGTAAAGCGGCGCTTGTTTCACCTTTCTTATTTTCAGAAAAAATCTTGAAAATTTTATCCAAAAATCTTTTTGTCCCCCGCAAACCGTCGGCTGACCAGTTGATCGCCTGGTCAAAAGGCCCCATAAACATTTCATAAAGCCTGACCGCGTCCGCCCCGAATTCCTTAACCACCGTATCGGGATTAATGACATTGCCGCGCGACTTGGACATTTTCTGTCCGTCTTCCGCCAAAACCATACCGTGGGAAACCCGCTTTTGATAGGGCTCGTCTGTCGGCACCAGTTTTAAATCATATAAGGCTTTGTACCAGAAGCGGGAATATAAAAGATGCAGAGTGGTATGCTCCATACCGCCGTTGTACAAATCCACCGGCAGCCAGTGCTTCATCTTTTTCATGTCGGCAAAAGCCTTGTCATTATGCGGATCGCAATAACGGATGAAATACCAGTTTGAACCGGCCCAGTTGGGCATGGTATCAGTCTCGCGCAAGGCCTTCCCGCCGCACTGCGGACACTTTGTATTCACCCAATCGGTAATTTTAGCCAGTGGTGACTCACCGGTATTAGTCGGCTCGTATTCCTTAACATCGGGTAATTCTACCGGCAAGTCTTTTTCCGGTACAGGAACCTCTCCGCATCTTTCACAATGAATTAAAGGGATCGGCTCGCCCCAATAATGCTGGCGGGAAAAAATCCAGTCGCGAAGCTTGTAATTGACGGCTTTTCTGCCGAAACTGTTATTTTGCAGCCAATCTGTTATTTTTTCACTCGCTCGCACTGAATTAAAGCCGTTGTACCCGCCCGAATTAATCAAATTGCCAATTCCGCAAAAACACTCATTTTTATTCTTGATTTCCTCTCGCTGAGCAAATAACTCTTTTTCGTTCTTACCTACTGACGGTAATATCACAATTCTAATCTCAAGATTATACTTTTTTGCGAATTCAAAATCCCGCTCGTCATGCCCCGGCACGGCCATAATGGCACCTGTCCCATAACCGGTTAAAACATAATCCGCTACAAAAATGGGAATTTCCTCCTGATTAACCGGATTTATGGCTTTAATTCCTTTTAATTCCACGCCGGTTTTTTCTTTGCTTTCCGTTCTTTCTAAATCTGACTTTTTAGCCGCGCTTTCAATATACGTTTTTACCTCCGGATAATTATCAATCCTCTTTTTTAAATTCTTAATAAGTTCATGTTCCGGCGACAAAACCACGTAAGTCACGCCGTAAAGAGTGTCTGGCCTAGTGGTAAACACTTCAATAATTTGTTTGGAGTTTTGAATTTGAGATTTAGAATTTATTTGGGATTTGGTGCTTGTGATTTGGAATTTAACGTTAGCTCCTTCTGACCGGCCGATCCAATTTATCTGCTGCCGCTTGATTTTTTCCAGATAATCAACTTTGTCCAGATCGGAGATAAGACGATCGGCATATTTAGTGATTTTAAAAAGCCATTGTTTCTGATTTTTCTTGGTTACGGCCGAACCGCAACGTTCGCATTTGCCACCCACCACTTCTTCGTTCGCCAGACCGATCTTGCAGGCAGGACACCAATTGATCGGCATTTCTTTCTGGTAAACCAGACCGGCTTTGTACAGTTGCAAAAAAATCCACTGGGTCCATTTATAATATTTCGGGTCGGAGGTGTCAACCGCCCGGCTCCAATCAAAAGAAAAGCCCATGGCTTTCAGCTGCCGGGTAAAATTGACGATATTTTCGCGCGTTATAGCCTGCGGTTTTCTTTTGACTTTTATGGCGTAATTTTCCGTGGGCAGGCCGAAAGAGTCAAAACCGATAGGAAATAAAACGTCCCTGCCTTCCATTCTTTTTTTCCGGGCGACAATATCCAAAGCCGTATAACTCCTTAGATGCCCGACATGCAGACCATCGCCGGAAGGGTAGGGAAACTCAATCAAACAATAGTATTTATTTTTTTTCTTGTCGGAGGCGGCGGATAATTTTCCGTCAGCCCATAATTCTTGCCATTTTTTTTCGATTTCCCGCGGACGATAACCATTATTCATATTTTAAATTTTATCATTATTTTGCTATTTTCACAAATGGAAAATCTTGACACATTCCGCCCCCCCTGGTATGATAGTGCCTATCCCCAAAATTCCGGGTCAGCCCTGGAAAAAACGCTAATAATTAACCAAAAAAACTATTAGCTATCAATTCAAAAAAATCGCGGTTATTATCCTGGCGAAAATAATGAAGGTCTTAAATTTATTCGGCCGAGGTTTAAGGCTTTTTTTCATTTACGGCCTGGGCCGGCCCTTGCTCTATCTGGCCGATCTCCTGCTTAAACCGGTCGCGATTACTTTGTATAAATTTTACCGGCTCCTGAAAAAAGAATATTTAAAGCTGAACCTGCCCACCGGCCAAAAATTCTACCATCTTCTAACCCACCGGTACCTGATTCACTTCCTGATCGTCATAATCGCCCTCTCGATCTCAAGCAACAGCTTAAGCGCCCGGGAAGTTAAACTGGGGCAATTCGGCCAAAAGACCCTTTTTTCCGCCCTGCTCACTTCTGACCTAAACGAAGAGACCACAGAAACGGTCGAAACTGTTGTGAGACAAAATAAATATCAGGAACAAAAAGGCGCTTTGATCAGCCGCCCCATCACGGAATATGCGGTGATCACCGCCGAAAACCCCCTGATCACCACGGAGGGCGGCAGTGTTCTGGTAAAAAATACCCTGCCGGACACTTCTTCTGCTGGCCAGCCGCGCGAAGCGATTGAATATTACCAGGTCAAAGGTGGCGACACGATAAGCACCATCGCCGGTAAATTCGGCATTTCCACCAACACAATTCTTTGGGCCAACGGTTTGAATGATACGGATTATATTAAACCCGGCCAAACCCTGACTATCCCGCCGGTCTCGGGCGTGTTTTATAAAGTCCAAAAAAACGATACTCTGTCCAGTATCGCCAAAAAATTCAAAGCCGATGAGAATACCATCATGGAATTCAATCTTCTGGCTGACGCTTCGGCGATTGACATCGATGACCAGATCATGATCCCCGGCGGCCAAATAGAGGCGCCGGCCCCCACCCCGAAAAAATCAACCTCTTTCGCTTCCATTTTTTCCGGAAATGCGCCGCCTTCGGCCCGCGTCCCCGAAGGCTCCCGGCTGCTCTGGCCCACGCCCAGCCATAAAATCAATCAATACTATAAATGGAGGCATGCGGCTATCGATATAGACGGCAACTATTCTTCGCCTATCTATGCCGCCGAAAACGGCACCGCGGAAAAAGTCGGTCAGGGTACGGGCTACGGCAATGTCATTATTGTCAACCATGGCGGCGGCAAAAAAACCGTCTATGCTCATCTAAGCAAATTCTTTATTAAACAAGGCCAATCGGTCTCAAAGGGCCAGACCATCGGCATGATGGGCTGCACCGGCTGGTGCACGGGCACTCATCTTCACTTTGAAGTGATCATTAACGGCACGAAAGTAAATCCCTTAAGCTATCTTTAGACCGCAAAAAAACCGGGATAAAATAAAATCTCTTTCGTTTTTAGTTACCGATAATCTTTATTGCCCTGGGCAGAATTTCAATTTCCAATTTTTTTTGACCGCGCAGAAGTTCACCGTCGTACTCGCAGAGCAATTCGCCTTCAGATTCAATAGATAATTTTTTAGTCTTAATTATTCTGATCTCCGGCAAATTTTCATGGGTGCCTTTTATCACTTTGTTCAAATTTTTTAATAAATATTTTCTCGACATTTTATCGGCCAGCAAAACATCCAAAAAACCGTCCCGGATGGAGGCGTGAGGGGTGAGATGAAAACCACCGCCAAAAAATTCGCCGTTGGCGGCGGCCACCATCAAATATTCCTTTTCTTCCGACCAGCCGTCGGTTTTCAGCTTTAAACGAGTAAATCGATATCTCTTTAAGGTCTTGGCCAGCCCCCAGAGATAAGCGGCCAAGCCTTTCAACATTTTTGGCCGGCTGGCCATTGACTCGGCCACCAGGGCGTCAAAACCGGTACCCAAGATATTGATAAAATACAAATGATTCACTTTTCCCACGTCCACTTCCCTAACATGGCCCCTTAATATTATTTCCAGGTTTTCTGATAAATTATTTTTGAGGCCTAAGGCTTTACTGAAATCATTGCCGGCCCCCGCCGGTATAAGGCCAAAAACCGCCCGGCTGCCCATCAAACCGTTTACGACTTCATTGATTGTCCCATCGCCGCCAATTGCCACCACGACATCGTACTTTTTTGCCGCCTGATTTGCCAAAGTTACCGCCTCTTTCGGCCTTTTCGTGACCGCGAGTTCATATTTCTGGTCCCATTTATTAAAAAATTCCTGGATTATGGGAATTATCTTAGCCGCCCGGCCCTGATTGGCGGCGGGATTCAAGATTAAAAAATATCTTAAATCATTTTTCATGGCTTATTAATTTTAGCGCAAAAAGACCAGTAAAAAAAGCCCCTCAGTAGATGAAGACAAGGGGGGTTTTTTCTTATGCATTCTGGCCGGCAAAAGTCTTTTGGCCGAAATTCTGGAAAATCCGCGCCAACTCATCCAGGCCGTACCAAATCTGTTTGACGCTTTCGACGCCTGATCCTCTGATAAAATCAACGGTTTGGTCATCCGTGGGAAGATTCATCAAGCGCCGGGTATACAAGATCAGTTCTATTAAAGTTTCTTTTGTTAAAAGCATTTTTGTTTTTGTTTTAGCAAACAAAAAGAGGACTTTTCACCTCTTTATAACCTAATTATAGCGCAAAATCAGGGAAAAGTCAAGAGTATTATAAAGTAATTTCAATTTTATTATTACAAATTATTATAGCTCGACCACAGCCAATCTTCTATTTTCTGCGCGTAACCGTGTTTTACTGGATTGTAATGGATGTAATTGACGTGGTTATTAAAATCCGTTTGATTACGGATTATGTGATCATAAAAAGAAGTTTGCCAGATTTGATTTACATTTTTGTGGGCAGACTGGCCACCGCTTTGCGGGGTCCCGCAAAACATATGATATATCCTTTGGGGGCGGGAAAAGTCTGCCCTCCGGTATTATAATTAATATCATTTCCAAAACGAAGTCCAGACTTTCCAGTCTGGACGGAATGGTTGATTATCCAACTGTAATTTCCCTTAATACTTTTCATAATCTCTGATATGTTTTTCATACCTGTAATCTTCAACAATAAATGAAAATGATCGGGCAAAATCACCCAAGCAAAAAGATGCAAATGAATATTTTAATAATTGTATTAAATAATTAAATACTGTAAAGATTTAATTTTATAGACAAATTTTGTCTGGAAGAAAAGCCCCGCAAGGGGTTTTTCTTATTATTGACAAAATTAAACTTATCTGTTAGGGTCAAATTATATAGGGTCAAATTATAAAGTAAGTTCTTTTTTCATTCTAGGAGGTGTGAAATGAAAACCGTGTTTTTGGTACTATTGTGTTTACTGGTTTTTGTCTCTCAGGCGGAAAGCTCTGCAGTAGTAATGGGTGGTCCTATCGTTGCCACCACATCTATGAGTGATGGTAATTCCATTTGTATACTTACCTCAAATGGTGAAGTATATATGATGAGTGGCGTTGATCCGGAACCTTACTGGCTTCGAGAAGCTGCTGACGATCCTCCCATTCCCGTCGATTCAATTGCATTTTGGGAATGCCATTCATTTACTGATATTGCTGGGAATGGTTGGAGACAAGGTGGACCTACAGGTTGGTATATTTATCCAACATTATGGGAAGCCACGGCAGTGGAAGAAATACCCGATAGCAAGAATATTGTTTTTCAGGTCTATCCGAATCCCTTTAATTCTGTAGTTAATATCAGCTACAATGTGCCGAGCCAATCACACGTTTCACTAAAAATATTCAATGTAAAGGGCGAACTCGTCGAAAACCTGATTGACAAAGAACAGAATTCAGATAATTACCAATGTCCATGGAATTCACAGAAAATGGCTTCGGGCGTATATTTTGCTCAATTGATCTGTGGGGAGCAGATAAAAACCCGAAAGATCGTACTTCTCAGGTAATAACTATATAAAGGCGTCAAAGACTGGCGCCTTTTTTTATTTTCAGGGTTTTCCCTACTTAAACAGATATATACGTATCACATGCACCCCCTGTTTTCCTCAATATCTACGAGAGATCTTAAAAATCAAAACTTTTTAAATATCCTGAGGTCATTTGATTTATTGTATACAGACACATTCACCGTTGATTCTGTCCGCCGATTATGTAAGCCGAGGCGCGGAGGCCTCGCCTACGATTTTTTGATTATTCCCCGCCCGCGGAGCCGAGGCCACCGCGCCTCGGCTCGATAATATCAATTTTGATATTTGATTAGCAGAATAACTTTTCAAATCATGTATCACCTCGGAAATATTTTTCATCCCGGTAATTTCCAACAATAAATGAAAATGATCGGGCAAAATCACCCAAGCAAAAAGATTTATATAACCCTCACTCTTTAAATGATTAAAAACTCGGTAAAGTAACCGGCATTTATTGTAATCACCAAAAATTTTTCTATTCTCAAATGTTTTGACGGTGACAAAATAATATGGATAATACGGATCATAAATTCGCCGGATTTGAGACACTCTAATCGTTTCCTTTCGGCCGATACTGCAGGGCCTCCGCCAAATGCTTGATTTCTATTTTTTCTGATCCTTCCAGATCGGCAATGGTCCGGGAAAGCCTTAAAATCTTATGATAGGCGCGAGCGGAAAGATTAAGCTGCACCGCCGAATTTTTAATCAACTGGCGGCCGGGCTCATCCAATCGGCAGAATGCTTCCACGTCTGGCGCTTTTATTTCTGAATTAAGCTTGCACGAAAGATTCTTAAATCTTGCTTTTTGAACAGCCTGAGCCTTCAAAACCCGCCTTCTTATCTCACTGGAGCATTCCCCTAGTTTTTCCGACAGGAGCTTTTCCGTTTTTAAGCGCGGTACTTCAAGGTGCAGATCAATGCGGTCAAGCAAGGGCCCAGAAATTTTTTTGCGATAACGGATAATCTGCGACGGCGAACAAGTGCATTCCTTTTCCGGATCGGAATAATAGCCGCAAGGGCAGGGATTTAAGGCGGCCACGAGCATAAAACGGGCGGGATAGGTCAGGCTGCCGGCCACGCGGGCCACCGTCACTTCTCCCTCTTCCAAAGGCTGGCGCAAACTCTCTAAGACCCCCCGCTGAAATTCCGGCAATTCATCCAAAAACAAAATGCCGCGGTGGGCTAAGGAGACTTCCCCGGGCCGAGGGATCCGGCCGCCACCGATAATAGAAGCGGCCGAAGCGGTGTGATGCGGGGAACGAAACGGTCTTTTGACGATCAGGGGCTGGTCCGGCTTTATGAGGCCGGCCACGCTGTAAATTTTTGTCACTTCCAGGGCATCGCCTAGATCCATTTCCGGCAAAATAGTGGTCAGAGATTTGGCCAGCAAAGTTTTGCCTGAACCGGGCGGACCAGACATCACGATGTTATGATGCCCGGCGGCCGCGATTTCTAACGCTCTTTTCACGTGCTCCTGACCTTTGATATAAGCCATGTCCAAAGTCGAATCCACCGCCAAATCTATAGTTTTCCAGACATAACGATGGGAAGGAATCGATTCCTTTTTCGCCAAGTGATTAACCACCTGGCCGAGACTCTGACAAGGAAAAATCTTCGGGCCGGGGATTAAACAGGCTTCATTGGCATTTTCCGCCGGCAAAAAGATATTTTTTATCCTCTTTTCGCGAGCCAGCTGAACAAATGACAGGATGCCGTTCACCGGCCTCAATCCGCCGTCTAATGAAAGTTCACCAATAAAGATGCTCTCTCGGTAGGAAAAAGACAGCTGCCTGGTGGCCACAAGCAGCGCCAAGGCAATGGGCAAATCATAAGACGGCCCTTCTTTTTTAATATCGGCTGGCGCCAGATTTATCGTCTGACGGCCATAGGGAAAATTAAAACCGCTGTTTTTTACCGCGGCCCGCACTCTTTCCGTGGCTTCCTGCACGGCGGCGTCGGGCAGGCCGACAATGGTA
The DNA here is from genome assembly GCA_041649715.1 of Patescibacteria group bacterium. Classification (GTDB taxonomy): domain Bacteria; phylum Patescibacteriota; class Patescibacteriia; order JAXHNJ01; family JAXHNJ01; genus JBAZMP01. Next base: position 177,606 of record JBAZMP010000001.1, on the reverse strand, counting down.
AATTTCGGCAAACCGCTTGAGGTATCCGCTTCCACTTCGACCAAGGATGAATTAAGGCCGATCAGGGCCGCCGAATAAATTTTTGAGGACATAAAATAAGGTCGCTTTCTTTTAAAAGCCACCCTTAACTTATTTAAAGATAATTTATTCTAATATATTTGTCAAATGATCCTTCCCCAGACTTTTGAGAAGAAACAGCCCCGCGCCCGCCACGATCATCACGTCGGCGAAATTAAACACCGGAAAAAATCCGCTAAAATTAAGATAATCAATCACATTACCGAAGCGGAGGCGGTCGATCAGATTAGAAGACGCGCCGACAAAAATAAGAGCCATGCCCCAGATCAACAAATAATCATGTTTCTTAAGGCCCAGGAAAAGAAAATAAAAAACAATGATCAGGATCAGAATAATCAAGGGATAAATAATAAAACGGCTGGCCGGCAAACTCAAAGCGATGCCTCCGTTGGGGTAAAGATTGATTTTTAGAAAATCATGGAGGGCAGAAAAACCACCTTTGTTTAAAACAAGGTTTTTAAACAACCGGTCCAATATAAAAGTAAAAAAAACAACGGCCAATAAAAAATATATATTTCTTAAAAGCCGCATTCTATAGATCCTTGCATTTGACGCAAATCGCCGCCGCCGGATTGACCTCCAGTCTTTCCCGGGGAATTTCTTCCTGACAGTTTTCGCATCGGCCATAACCCCCCTTGTTAATTTTTACCAAAGCTTCTTCCACTTCCTTTAATCTTCCCTCTAAATTTCCTTCCAGCGACACATTATCCTGATATTGCGCGACTTCCGTGGCGTTATCTTCTTCGGAACTGCCGTATTGCGGAAATTTCGCGTGAAAATCGTCCTTAACTTTCTTGTCTTCCGGGCCCAAAAGGCCGAGTCTTTTTCTTAAATCCGTGCGCTCGCTTTCCAATTTTTCTTTCATCTCGGTGATAAAATTCGCATCCATAGTTTTGTTTTTTAAAAATAAAAAAAGTGAGTTATATTGTGACAAAAAAGAAATAATTTAATCACTTTCTAGCTTAATTATAAAGATAGTCTATATTTTTGTCAATAATCACAGTTAAGCAACTAAAAAATCCTCTTTATTTATAGAGGATTTTTTAGTTTTTTTGTTTTTGACTATATCTTCAAGCTATTTACTAACTTCAAGGTTGACGCCACCCCTAAAGCCCGGGTGCAAAGACATGAACTGATAGAGGACGGTGCCAGAACTGTTCATCACTCTAACCTGAGGACCGCCACCCGTCATCGGCGTAATGATAATATCGGCCGTGCCGTTGGCATCAACATCCGTCACTTTTAGGTCAGCGCCGCCGCGGAAAGTGGTGGGAAAAGCGAAGAATTGTTTTTCCAAGCCGCTTGGACCGTAAACCTGGATATGGGCTCCGCCGAGTACCGGGGCAACGACAACTTCAGCTTGATTATCGCCATCAACATCGCCGATCCCTGCCTTTAAGCCCATCCGCCAGGCAGTGTTATAGGCAAAACCTGATAACAAAGTCGTTCCCTCATAATTCACTACTCGATACTGCGGGCCGCCGTTTCCCGCCGGAGTCAAGGCTAAATCCTGCGAACCGTCACCGTTGTAGTCACCTAAAGCGATATTAACGCCTCCACGAAATCCGGTCGGGAAGGCGAAAAACTGACTGACCAATCCACCGGTACCACTGAAAATCCTGACATGCGGGGCGGCACCTTGACGAGTGGCCGTGATAATTTCATCCTCGCCATCACCATTGACATCGCCGGCATAAACGTTTATCCCGGTCCTTAAAGTCTGGGCGTAAGCGAAGAAAGAAGAATGCAATGAGAGAACGCCAGCGGCATACTTATACACTCTCACTTGCGGACCGCCGTTGGCGGTAGGAGCAACTATAATTTCCTGACTGCCATCGCCATCTACATCGCCTAGAGACAATGAATAAGTGCCGCGAAAAGTCGTGGCGTAGATAAAAGTGCCGGCCAAAACCTCACCGGAAGAAGTAAAGACGCGCAAATGGGGCGCCGCTAGACCAGAAGGCAAGGTGACAATTTCATCGTTGCCGTCCCCGTCCAAATCGCCCATTACCGCCTTGACGCCCGTTCTTAGGGTAGGAGCGTAAGCCATAAAACCAGCCTGCCTGGTTCCATTCGAATCCCAAGTCGTCACCTGGGGTCCGCCGCCGACCTTAGGTGCGGTCACAATGTTCTTTTCGGTCACGCCGCCAATATCATCAGTACCGGTGGTCACCGCGAAATCAGTAAAGTGATCGATCATGATATTGATAATATTGTTTTCCGTATCTTGCACGATATTATCCGGCATCTTCCAGGTGGAAGAAGCCTCATCCCAATAGCGGCCGATGATCTTTGCCTCATCAATACCCATTTCTCGCAATATCTCCTCATCATATTTTATCGTGATGGTAACATTGCTGTTGAAGTTCGTGGTTACCGACTGGCCGCTTGAATCGGTCAGTTCAAAAGACCAGGCAAAGCCTAAAGCTGGCTTGGCCTCTGGCGTATGGTAAAGATTAATATTCGGTGAAGCGGTCAAGGTGTAGGTGCCGGAAGTCGCGACGGCATTGGCGGGAATAGTGATCATTGAGCCGTCCGGCAAATTAATAACCGTTAAAGTGCTGGCATCAAAACTCTGGCTGATGCCCTGCGGAATCTCAAAACTTGATTTTCTTAAGACAAAATCTTTGCTGATATTATCGCCCACCGCCTCAAGATTGATCTGCATTTCATCCGATCGGAAAAATTCCTGGCCGTTCATGCTGTCGCAGCCGACATACCAGGTGCCGCGGGTCAGAGGAATGCTGTATGAACCGTTAAAGACTTGGCCCCCGGAAAAACCGCCTTCCGGATTCCAGGCATGGCAAAAACCCATTGACATTTCGCTGCCGTTCTCATCCGTGACACTGCCCTTAACCGTCCCTTCCGATTCCCTGAATTGCAAAGTGATGTTTTCCGTCGCCCCGGACACAATCATTATCTCCGCATTCTCTGGCGGCATGTACTGCGCCATGTTGGGCGGCAGACCGGCTCCGCAAGTATACTCCCCGGCGACGATGGGCAGTTTGGCCACGCCCGAAAGATTGGTTTCTCCGCCGGCATGCAAAACCTCTCCGCCCTCAAAAGAACCTTTTAATTCGTTCTCTTTTTGTTTCATGTTATCACACCACACCCAGGCATATGTCACCTTACTCCCGTCGGGATCAAGCACCGTGATATTTAGATTGGCGTTAGCCTTATGCACTTTCAAGGTCTTCACCACGCGGCTGCTGGCCGGTACGACGACCGGCGACTGATCCGGCTGGCCCTGAACATAGCCGGCTGTTCTGATATTATATCCCAAGAAATATGAGCTGCCGCCCTTGACTGACAAACGGTAGCTTCCATCGGCATTGATGAAAGAATGATAACCCATGCCCTTCATTTCGCCTTGGGCGAAGACATCGCCCTCGACATTGGTAATCACGGCGCCGCTTGACGCATCCCTCAAGTAGCCGACAATTTCCGAATCATTATGAAGCAAAACAACGCTGATGGATTTGGTTTGGCCGACACCGATATACGCCTCGACCTCCTTATCCAAAGCTAAGTTCATTTCGGAGGGTACGTTCACGCCGCAGACGTAGGTCTCGCCGCCGATAACCGGTATGGAAACGGGGTTCGCGCTTTGACCGCCCAAACCCATGCCAAAATCACTGCCCGGACCGGGCATCGCGTCGGCTTTGCGGCAATAAGCGTAACCATTTATGTTGCCGGCTTTAACCCCGTTCATATCAAGAATGGTCAGTTTGGCCGTGGCATCGGTCTGAATCAACCTGAAATTAACCCCGGTCACAATCTGATCATTTTCAGTAATGGAAATCCGGTTTGGCTCGCCCTGCTGGATCAAACCCTGCTGGCCGGCCTCCATCTGATCAACCATTATTTCCCAGTCACCTTTATAAGTCCAGATGGTGTAATTTCCATTGGCGTTCGTCCGGCCTTCTCCCCAACCATTCTGGCCCCACATATTCACCCTTAGGCCGCTGACCGGTGAACCGGAGTCATCGGTCACCTTACCCTTGATGGCAGCCGTCTTCTCTTTCAGGGTTAAAGTACCGACATTCTTTGTTTGATCATTTCCGATCGTTATGTTTAGAGGATCAACATAAAATTGCGCGTTCTGCGAATTGACGCTGAGGTTGTAGGTGCCGGCTAAAACCGGAACACTGAACGCGCCATCATTACCCAAATTAGTCCCGGAACCCTGTCCTTGCTGATTCCTGATGTCCACGCGATATTCCCATGGGTTAGCGGGGACGGCGCCGTTTGCCAAAAGTACTTTCCCCATAACCGAAGAAGTGGCTTTAACCACCGAAAAATTTTGAGTATAAGTGCCCGCGACATTAGCCTCAACATAAGAATCGGATCCTTCATAAATCCAGTCCGTCGTCACTCTTTGGCCGTTGATATTTTTGGCATCAAGATGAACCTGCCAGGTACCAGCGGAAGTCAAGCCCAAGTTATAGTGGCCGCTACCGTCGCAATCGGCGTTTGCCCATTCCTGCGCCCCCTGTTTATTGGCGTTGATCGCACAAGTGGTAACCGCCCCTCCCGTCTTATACGTCACGTCACCGTTAATGAATTTATCGATCCCTAGAAGCAGGGCACTATCATTTTGTGCGCCGCCTATGTCGTTCCAACCTACATTATCTGAAAAGCCGCCGTTAAACCAGGCGCTGAAAGTGCCGGCGACGCTGGGATTAACCACATTATTTATTTTAATCTTAATCAGGGCATTTTCGGGTATACTGTAGGCACCATTAATGATCAAATCAAAATTTCTGATATTATCGGCACTAGTCTGCAATTCCGTTTGTCCCGCGGGCACGGTCACATAGGATTCGCCCGTGTAAACACGGACGTAACCGCCAGTCAGAGTGGCATTCGAAAAATCGATTTCTGCATTCGGATTTTCTGCCCCGCGGTAATTAATTCCCGTAAAAAACTGGATGTTATGCCAAACTTCGGTCGTGGTCATTTCAGGAATGTGATTTAAAGTAATAATATAGCTGGTAGTTTCATCCAAAGTGGTGTCGCCGGCGTATACTGATATGCTTGGACCGGCGGTTATTGCTTGCGCGAAATTCACATTCATAAAAGAAAAAGGACCGACGAGGGAAAGAACGGTGAGAAAATTTAAGATAATATATAATTTTTTCTTCATTTTTTTATTATTATTTTTTTAGAAACCGTCAAAAGACGGAAGATTAATGTTAAATATATTAAATAGGTTGTTTTAAACAAAAAAAGACCGCTAAAAATAGCGGTTTACTCGCCCTCCTGATTTATTAAATTAATTTTACCGAAATTATACATTAAACGGCTTATATTAACGGTAAATCTATATAGTTATGCTATTATTATACTCCTATTTTTGCCTTTTGTCAATAAAAAAGCCTAAAAAACTGCCTACAGAAATTGATCGCGATGATTTTGAATGCAAAAAGAAAAGGCGCATGTGGCACCTTGAAAAACATTGTTGCTTTAAAGGCGACATGCGCCTATGGGAGTTAGTGAAAGATCCAATTCTATTCCGCCGATAGCCGGCTCCCTTTTTCAAGAGAACGGATTAACGGCAGAATAAAATATGATGATTTTCCCTCCCGACTAATCTTTATTGCTGGGGTAAAAAGATCTAAAATATTCTTAACCATTCTTCTGGTATTATCCCTGGTTTGACCCAAAGACATACCTTTTTGTTTTTGTTTACAATTTTTCAAACGGGTACCCAGCTACCCTTGACGAATAGTTAAGAAAAGATTTTAACTCATTAGGCTAAAATTAGCCAAAATCTTTTCCTACCTAATCAGTTCGCGAATATTTACATAACTAGTATATCAAACTTATTGCCTGTTGTCAAGTTGTTGAAAAATCAAAAAAATGGCTTAATATAGCTATTTATTTATTATAGATATTTCAAAATAATCCGTTAAACAGTTGACTTTATCCACAGATTAAATTTTTTTGCTATAATTAGCCTAATTTACTCTTAACGAAGCGCCACACCTCTTGGAATTCTTCCTCAGGATTTAAATTCGTGGTATCCAGGACAAAATCATAATTCTTGGGGTTAAACAGGTCGATTTGATAATATTGTCGGTATCTTTTCTGGTCACCTATCCGGCGCTCTCTATTGGCTTTAATAACCGCTTCGACCGAATTTAGATTTCTGGCTTCGTTTCTCGTAGGATTAATTTTCAAGTCCGAGAATATCCGTTTAGCTCCTTCCTTTTCTTGAATATCTAAATAGATTTTCAAAGATTGAGGAAGAATGTGAAAAGCAGTACGATTTTCTATAATGAAATTATCTTCTTTTTTGGACAATTCTTTCATGTACTGGTCGACTTCCCTATCAACTGAAAAATCCGTCTCGCCCAGTTTCAAATATTCCGCCAGAGTCATATTTTTCTCCTTCGCCTTAAGCCGCAAAATCTCACCCATATAATAACGCTTGTATCCCAAACGGTCCGCCAATTTTTTGGCGACCGTTGATTTGCCACTGCCGGGCGCGCCGGAAAGTGATATTATCATAAAGACTAATGTTTTAGAATCTTTTACGGAAGCCGAATGGCTTTCTTTTTCTGTTATCAGAAGGGCGCGAATCACGAGAAAAATTCTCGTAACCGGCCGGCGCCTGGGACAAAGCTTTAACCGAAAGGCTAACCCGGCCTCTTTCCTTATCTACGTCAACCACTTTAACTTTTAATTTGTCGCCGACTTTAACCACGTCGCTTACTTTGTCAATCCTCTGATAGGAAAACTCCGAGACATGAACCATGCCGTCGTGGCCGGGGAAAAGTTCGACAATAGCGCCGATCTCTTTCGCCTCATTCATCCTGTCCCGCATGATTTGCGTCACGGTCCCTTCATAGATCTCGCCAATCGCCACGTCACGTGTCAGGTTTTTCACCCACTCCAGGGCTTTTACGCCCATCTCCGGATTGTGAGAAGTGATCATGACCAGACCGTCGTCTTCAATATCTATTTTGGTCACGTCGCGTCCGCCGCATTCATCGATGATCTTGTTGATAACTTCGCCGCCGCGGCCGATCACGTCGCGGATCTTCTCCGGATCGATCCTCAAAGAATAAATACGAGGCGCGTAAGGCGATAATTCTTTCCGGGGCTGGCTGATCACTGCCGTTATTTTTTGAAGGATATACTCGCGGGCCGTTCTCGCTTTAGCTAAAGTCTCCTCGCAAATCTTTAGGGTCAGGCCCGAAACTTTAACATCGAGCTGGATGGCGGTAATGCCTGAAAGCGTGCCCGCCACCTTAAAATCCATGCCGCCGGAATGATCTTCCAGCCCCTGAATATCGGTGATAATCTTATATTTACCGCTCGCTTCATCCATAACCAAACCCATGGCAATGCCGGCCACCGGCTTCTTTATTGGCACGCCAGCGTCCATTAAAGCCAAGGATGAGCCGCAGACCGAGGCCTGGGAGGTTGAGCCATTGGAGGATAAAACCTCCGAGACAACGCGGATGGTGTAGGGGAAGTCTTCCTTGGAGGGCAAGACCGGTTCAAGCGATTTTTCCGCCAACGCCCCGTGCCCGATTTCCCGCCGTCCCGCCCCTCTTAAGGGCGCGACTTCGCCAGTGGAAAAACCGGGAAAATTATAATGATGCATGTATCTTTTCTTGCCGGATTCCTCCATCGTATCCAGAGTCTGCTCGTCGCCGGGGGAACCCAAGGTTACAATGGAAAGTACCTGCGTTTCGCCGCGGTTGAAAAGTCCCGAACCATGGGTACGCGGTAGCAACCCCACTTCACAGGAAATGGGCCGGATCTCATCCAGGGCCCGGCCATCCACCCGCTTGTTCTCCTCCAAAACCAAGCGCTGGCCTTCCGCGTCCAAAAAATCCTCTAAAATATCCGAAGCCTCTTCTCGCATTTCTTTAGATACTTCGTTATCATCTTTTAAGGCCTGGTCCAACTCTTCTTTTAAGCGGGTCAGTTCTTCTTCGCGTTTGGCCTTTTCCTTGATCGTCAGCAATTCCTTCAGTTTTCCGGCGGTAAAAGTCTTGACCTTGCTTTGCACTTTTTCAAAAGCGGACTTTTCCTCATCGGTCAATTCTTCAAAATCCGGCTTGATTTTTTCCGAACCGACCTTTTTTCTGACTTCTTCGATCAGATCAATTATCTTTTTCAAATTTTTGTGGCCGAAGGCGATCCCTTCCACGATGGTCTTTTCCGGGGTTTCATTCGCTTTTGCTTCCATCATGACCACCTTTTCCGCGGTGCCGGCCACAACCAGGTCAAAATCGCTTTTTTCCCGGGCGGCATAAGTGGGGTTTAAAACCCATTCACCTGAAATCTGGCCGACCCGGACGCAACCCAAGGGCCCGGCCCAGGGAATGTCGGAAATATGCAGGGCACAGGAAGCGGCGATGAGAGAGAAAATATCGGAATCGTTCTCCATATCCACGGAGAGAACCGTGATGACGACCTGCACATCATTGCGCATTTTTTGGTTGAAAAAAGGCCGGATGGCCCGATCCACCAGCCGGGATACCAAAATGGCGTCATCCGAAGGCCGGCCCTCCCTCTTGATAAAGCGCGAGCCTTTGATCTTGCCGGCGGCGTACAGCCTCTCTTCGTAGTCAACCAAAAGCGGGAAGTAGTCTATCCCTTCCCGGACATTCTGGCTCATGACAGCGGTCGCCAAAACGACGGTTTCGCCGTACTGCAAGGTGCAGGAGCCGTGGGCCTGTGCGGCGAGCTTACCCGTCTCGATGATTAGTTTTTTTCCGGCCAATTCCGTTTCAAATCTTTGCACGGACATAAAAAATTCCTTTCCGAATGTTTGGCCGGCAGGCTTTAGACTACGCAAAATGGCTTATATTTGCCTGTTTTTGATAGTCCACCTGTCTGACGGCCAAGATAATTATTAAGTTGCGAATATAGATACTCTAGCTTATTTTCGCCTATTTGTCCAGACCAACGGGCTATTTGGCTTCAGCGGCTTCTTCTTCCACGTCGGGAAAATCTTTGGCCACTTCGGCCATCGCTTCAGTTCCCGTCCCTTCCTTCACGGACTGCCGAATGAACTTAATATCGCCTTTTTTGCTCAAAGAATTTCTCAAAAAGAGACGTAATTTTCGCGAATCCATGTAGTCGACCAAACGATTGAAACGCCCCTTTTTAATGGGGTTTAATATCATCCAGGGTTCGGCATCGCCCCCCTCCAGGATTCTTGACCGCAAAGAATGATTCAGGTCGCTGCCCGTGATAAATTTGACTTCGTTCAGCAATTTGGGCGTTAAAAGAGGGCCGATTTTCTCCCGCGCCTGGGATTTTATCCGGTCATATATTCTGAATATCTCTTCTTTTTCCAGGCGACTTAGGACCGTATAGCCTTCTTTTTTTGTTTGCCGCCGAAAATCTTTAATTCTCGAATTGGCGAACAATTCGGTCAAAATCTCTTTTAAATATTTTTGCAGGGCTTCCCGTTCGGAAATATCTTTTATTTCCTCCGGACTTATAACGATATCGGGCATCGCCGGCATTTCATCTATCTCGTTAAAACTTTTATCCAAAGAGTCAGCGATGGAAAATCGCTCGTAATCTTGTTCCGTGGCCGGTGGTCGAAAATATAGATCGGGCTCGTAGCCTGATTCCGCTGGGCCGGTTCCCAGACTTTCACCGACGGACTCATTATAATTCGACATATTTTTAAAAATTAATTATCTTCTTCTGGCCAGACGGCGGGGGCTGATCGGCAGCAAATATTTCTTTTTATTGGCTGATAAATCGGTGAATTCATCGGCGGTTTCCTTCAGTTTGGTGGAGCAGGATTCACCGAAAGCCATCACTTCCACAAAACAACCCTTATTGGTCTTCAAATAATTGACCAGCGGCAGATAATCGCCATCGCCGGTGACCAAGATCACCGCGTCCATTTTATTGGCCAGCAACACCGCGTCAATGGTGATGCCGACATCCCAGTCGCCTTTTTTCGCCCCCCCCCAAAAAACCTGCAGGTCCTTCATCTTCACCTCAAACCCCTGCTTGTCCAGGGCTTCAAAAAAATTCTGCTCTTCCTGGCTGGCCGCCTTGATGACATAGGCAATGGCCCGGATCAGTTTCCGCCCCGAAACCGCTTCTTCCAAAACTTTGCCAAAATTTACTTTCGCGCCGTAAAGATTTTTGGCGGAATGATACATGTTGGAAACGTCGACGAAAACGCCGACGCGCTGTTCTGCGTGCTTCGGCATATTATTTTAGTTTTAATTTCTTAACCAGACTTTCGTAGCTTTTTAGATTGTCCTTTTCCAGATACTTGAGCAGCCGGCGGCGCAAGCCCACCTTGCGGAGCAGACCCCTCCGGGAAGAAAAATCTTTCTTGTGGGTCTTTAGGTGGTCCGTCAACTGGCGGATCTCTTCGCAAAGAATAGCGATCTGCACCTCGGAAGAGCCGGTGTCGGAGGCATGGGTCTTGAATTTTTCAATAATCCTGTCCTTTTGCTGTTTTGATAAAGGCATTACTTTTTCCCTTGTCCGCGCTTCCCGAGTGAAGTCCGAAAAGGGCTTTCACCAAGAAAACGTAGTTAGTTATTAGCAAGATAAAAATAACATAAAGTCGCTTTTCAGTCAATTACCTTGCCGATCCAAGCTTTGTGTCGTAAAATATTATTGTATGAGAAAAGAGTTAACAAATTTATTGGCGGATTTTATAAGGGCCAAAAAACAAGAAATAAGCCCGGCCACCCTTAATAACTATAAATTTTACCTCGGCCGATTTATTGACTTGATGGATATATCAGAAACCGAAGAATTAAATTATCCGGCCATCCGCGCCTTTCGCCTAAGACTCAATCGACTCAAGCTGAATCAAAGCACCCAGAACTATCATCTTATCGCCTTGCGGGCTTTTTTAAAGTTTTTGAATAAAGAAAATATCAATAACCTCGACCCCGAAAAAATTTCTCTATATCCGGTGAAAAATAAAACAAATGAGATAGTGTCTAGAAAAGATTTGGAAAAAATCATGGCGGCGCCGGAAGAACAAAAAATCGCCGCCATTATCCGGAAAAGAGACAGATTGCTCCTAGAACTTCTTTTTTCTTCCCAATTAAAGGTCTCGGAAATCTGCCGGTTAAAACGAAAAGGTCTTTATGATCTGGGTCTCGGCCAACAAGGAAATTACTGGCTAAAAGAATATCTAAATGAAAGAAAAGATAAATGTGAATTTATATTCATCCGTCACGACCGGGCCAGCGGAAAATCAAGTCTGAAGCCCCTGACCCCCCGTTCTATTCAAAGGATCGTGGCCGGTTACGCCAAAAAAATCGGTTTTGCCCAAAAAATCACGCCGGAAAGCTTCAGAAAACCACCGCTAGATTGACGGCATCATCGTTTTCTGCTAAAATTAGTATACCTTACAAAGTTTTTAACACCCTCGTCGTCCCGCCCCATAAATGAAATAAAGTAAGGCTCCGTCGCAACTCGCCTTTCAAAAGAATTCACTATAAGCAAAAATTCCTATCATCTATCCTACAGAGAAAGATGGATAAAATCACGGAAAATAAGATTACTCATTGAAAAATTTATTTATATTAATAGCCCTCGTAGTTCAGTGGATAGAACAGCAGCCTTCTAAGCTGCGGACACAGGTTCGATTCCTGTCGAGGGTACCAAAATTAAAAATTTTATGCCGGAAAGAGAAAACGACAATATAGAAAAAGCCCTGTCCGATGCTTTGGTGAAGGAAAAAGTTGAAGAAGAGCTAGGACAGCTTAATCAGAAAGAAACGGAACTTAATATTTTTATTCAGAAAAAATCAGAAGGGCTATTGCCCGACAGCAAGGAAATAATTAAAGAATATATCCCCATCGCCCAAGCCTTTCAAAGAGAAATGGTCCGGGAAAATGTCTATGATCGCCAATCACTTTTAAGCGCCAGTAAAACTCTTGAAGATATCGCGGGCCAGGTCGGGGTTAATCTTGAACACTTTTTTGAACAAGAAAAATACCAAAAATTTGAACCAAGATTAATTGATATAATGGAAGAAGTCAAAGCGACGCGACAGGACGCGGAAAAAATCAGCGAAGAAGACGAAGAGGCTAAAGGCATTCTTTCCCAAAAAATCCAGTATAAATACCGCAGTTTACGGGATCTGTTAATCGAAATGTTCCAAGATGGTTTAACGGAATCGGACAAGCAATTATACGGCGAACTGCCGCGCGAGATTCTTAATAAAATCCGTGAGGTGGAACACAAGCATCAAACGAACGAATAAAGCAATCATGGTGACTATAGTGTAGTAGTTAGCACAGAGCCCTGTGGAGGCTTTAGCGAGGGTGCAAATCCCTCTAGTCACCCCATCAGAAATCATTCCCATAAGGAATGGTTTTTGGTATACTTGTATTAAGATTAAACTATAATTTATGTTAGAAAAATTATTTTTCGGGCTCGGAATTCTAAATAATCTATTCTTAATTTACATTTTTTTAATCCGGAAAAAAATGTCCATTTTGCAACGAGTGGGCAAGTTTTATTTTCTTTTGGCAATTCCGGCTGTTTATGGAATTTTTTTAGTGCACCAGGAACAAAAAACGGTTCGCTACAGTATATTCTTGGGGATATTTTTAGCCTTCTTAATTCTGGAATTTTTGTACGACTATATTTTAAAGATTCCTTTCCGTGAGAATATGAAAAAGTATTGGCGGCCGGCCATACCCTATTTGGCCCTATACTATGCCATGAATTATGGTTTTGTGGTTATGGTCTGGAAATACTATTTTCAAACAGGAGGAATTATTATACTTGCCCTATTTATCATTCAAATAATTGTAAATATCCGCACCCATTCTTTCAAATCGCAGACAAATAATTATTAAAAACAGACTTCCAGCCGCGGCCCACCAGTAACACGCCTGTATCATCTGTAGATGTTTAATGGCTACCCGAAAATACTGTTTATCCCTTATTACCGCCATAAAATTAGTTAAAAAAAGCGTACGGTCGGAACCCCAAACACATAAGCATGTTCTAAAGAACGAGTTTTTGTGTTTTTGATGTTATTTTTATGTAATCTTAGAAACCCTTGACATTTTTCATAAATATGTTACATTGATTCATCTCCTTAATCCATAATTTGGGGATAAAAGGAGGTACTTTGACAAATTGATTAGTAGTTTTATTTATTTCGGTTTTGCCACCAACCCGTTGAAAGGGGGATAATCTATGATTGTTGAAGGAATGTTAGACAACTATGTCGTTGGCGACCAAGTGGCGGATGCCGGCGAGTACCGACTCTACCTGTGCAAACAGGAAAAGACGGGACGCCGGTGCCTGCTCCAAATCGCGGCTGAAACGAGCCAAAACGGCCCGCTAAGCCGCTCTTCATACCTTCTGCAAGAGCTTAAACGCCTGGCGGATGAGCTTGAAGCGGAGTATGAAAAAGTGCGGACGGATCCGAAAGTTCTTCTGAATTATGGCCTGGGATTCCCTGAGCTGGTAGACAGTTTCTCATGCCAGCCGCAGGGCGGGCGCTGGATCAACATCCTCGCCTTCAGAAAAATCGAGGATGTAACCAAGATGGTGCCGTTACGCAACATCACGGTTCGCGATCGGCGCCGAGTAGACTTGCGGACCAGCGCGTGGATACTGGGAAAGAGTTTGAAACTCCTGGTGTTCGCGCACAGCCAGGGGATCGCCGTCGGGCGCCTGGATGACGCGAATATTCTGATCGAGCCGGACCAACACTACGTGGTGTTCTACGACTGGTCGAAAGCGCACCTGTATCCGGAAAACGTGCCGGCCGAGATAGCCGGTACCGAAATTTCGCAGGTCGCGAAAGCGATTATTACGTTGCTAGGAGGTGATCTCGAAAGAAGACTTTTCCCGGACAATAATGAATATACCGCTTTTCTTCTGGATCTGGCGGACGAAAATCTGCGCGAAGCAAAACGGGCTCACGCTAAATTCTACGAGCTCATCGACGGGCTCTGGCGGCGGGAGTTTTACCCGTTCACGTCGTTTCCGTTGAATTCCTAAACGAGAAAGGAGCGTTGCATGGGACATGACACTTTTTCACGAGATGCTTTTGCAAAATCGGTTCGGCATTTCGCGCCGGAAAAAGGTCCGGCCACCGCTCGGGCCGAGCAGAAAGCGCGGGAGACCGGCGAGCTTAATCCGCTCGTCGATCCCAAAGGATTCGGCGTCATCCGCCGATCCCTGCCCCGGCTTGAGAAACGAGAGGATGGCCTTTGGGAACTGACAGTCGGCACGCCAATACCTATCGAAACCCGGGTCGACACCACGGGCAGCATGGGTAACAACGTAGATATCGCCCTCCGTGTCCTGCCCAAAGCCCACGAGCTAAGCAGCCTTGTTTTGCCCGGCTACGATCTTCAGATCGCCACCGGGATCTTCGCCGACGTCACCGACCTATTCGTGCTCTGCCGGCCGCAGTTTGAGATGGTCGCCGAGAAAATCGTCGAACAGCTCACCCTGATGGTGCCGGAACGGGACGGCGGCGACGAACCGGAAGATCCGCACTACGGACTTTTCGGCGCCGCTTATCTGACCGCGGCGCACATCTGCGCCCTCGGACTGAAAGGCTATGATTTCACGGTCTCGGACGCCACGGCGCACGATGGGCTCGATGAACGCCAGCTCCGCCGGATTTTCGGGGACGAAGTCTTCGAAAAGGTGAAGGAAAACAGCTATCAGCTCGATATCAGGTCTCTCCCGACAACGAAAGAGATGGTACAAGATCTCCTGACTCGGGCGCATGCCTTTTTCCTTCAGGTGGAAGAACGATCTCGCACCACCCAATACTGGACCAAGATTTTCGGCCGTGAGCGCGTGGTCGTCCTGCCCAGCACCGAGCTTTTGCCGCAGGTGCAGGCGACGATCATCGGGCTGACGGAAGGAACGCTGAGCCTCAAAGAGGTAGCCGCCTTCCTCAAAGAGCACAACGTCGACAAGGATGACGTCGCGAAAATCGCTCGCTCCGTCGCCAACATCCCCATCGGGGCCCAGGCGGCGCTGCCGAACTTTTCCAAGCGTCCCGTCAAAGGCGACCTCTTCCGGGAAAAGACCGACCTCTGGCCGGTCGATCCGAAAGAGATCGGAAAAGAAAAGCCCGCGGGAGACAATCCCGAAGAGAAAACGGGAGAATGGCTCTAAGCCGTTTTTTCCGCCTATCACCCTAAAACCGAAAAAGGTGACTATGACCAAAAAAGTCTACACCGTCACCGATCTCGGTCCGGGTGATGGTGGTAAAGGTGGCGTGGTACACGCTATCTCGACAAGGATGAAGCCGCACACGATCGTTAAAGTCGGCGGCGCCCAGGGCAGCCACGGAGTCGCAACTTCCAGAGGCGAACGCTTCGCGTTCAGCCAGTGGGGGTGTGGCACATTTGAAGGGACGAAGACGCATATTTCGTCCCGGATGGTGGTTTCACCGGAAGGCTTGCTCAACGAAGCCGACGCTCTCCGTTACACCGGCGGCATTCACGACCCCTTTAGTCTATTAACCGTGGATGAAGAAGCACTGTGTGCCACGCCGTATCACGGAATCGCTTCGCGCCTGAAAGAAATGGCGAGAAGAAACAATCCTCGGGGTACGATCGGCACCGGCGTTGGCGAAGCTTATCGTGGGGCCCAACGATTTCCTCAACTTGCGCTTTTCGTTCGCGATCTGAAGCGGCCCGATCTGCGCGAGAAACTGGTTGCCATTCGAGAACAGATACTTCAAGATCTCGCCACGGTCTTTCCCGGAGAATTTCTCCCGGAGGATCGCGAGACGGCGGCCAAAGAAATCGAACGTCTGCACGACGACGATTTCCTTAACTACGTCTTAAGGCGACTTCAAGAAGCCAATCGACGGCTGACCATCGTTGACCACGAATTCTTGGGAAGAGAAATTCTTTCCCGAGACGGCGTGGTTATTGTGGAAAGCTCGCATGGAGTACTCAACGATTGCTTCCACGGTTTCCATCCGCATACCAGCGCCATTCGGATATTGCCGCGTTTTACGCAGGCGATGCTGAAAGACGCCGGCTACAGCGGAACAGTCATCAACCTCGGGGTAACCCGAGCCTATCAGATCCGTCATGGAGCCGGCCCGATGCCAACCTTCGATCCGGCCATGGCTGAAAATCTTCTCCCTGGCAGTCACAAGGAGAAAAACCGCTACCAGGGAAAAGTGCGTGTCGGTCCGCTTGACCTGACATTGCTTCGTTATGCAATCGAAGTCTGCGGCGGTCCGACCGCGTTTAATGGCCTAGCGATCACGTGGTTTGACCAAATTCAGACCAACGGCGCCTGGCTCCTGTGCGATCGTTACCGCAACGTTGATGATCGGACTTTCTTTTCACCCTCTGGCAACCTGATAGTCCGATACGGAGACGATGCAAAACAACTTGCCTATCAAGAAGCCCTCGGGGAGCAACTTCAAGTCTGCACGCCCGAGATTACAACCTACGGCCTTTCACCCGGCGCCAAGCGAGAAGACTTATTCGCGCTTTGTGCCGGCGTTCTGAATGAGAGAGTTGGAGTTCCGGTTCGCCTGGTCTCGTTCGGACCGACCGAGCGAGACAAACTCTTCCAGTAGTTGAAAGGAGATATCGATGAACGGAGACGACAAGGACAAGAAAGATCCCGCAGTCGATGGAACGGCCGAAGCTTCGGCCTCGGCGGCCGCCGACACAGGTCCAGCCACCACGGTTGATCCCGTGGGGGCAAAGCTGGCCGAGCTGGGCGTCAACGACGAGATGATCACCAAGATCAAGTCGGAAATCGGCGCCGAGACGCTCGCCGATCTGTCCGGCCTCACCGAAGGAGACCTGGTCGGCATCGGAATGAAGAAGATACCGGCCAGAAACCTGCTGAAGGCACTCGCTCCGGCCGAACCCGCGGCGGCGGCCAGCGCCATGAGCCCCATGTCGTTCGACATCCTTCCGTCGGTCCCGAGTGACGCCTCCTGGCTGGAAGCGCTTCGGGCAGGCGGCGTGCTCAAGGTCGAGCAGTCGACCGTCATTTCCGCGATCCGGGCGGCCCTCGCGCACCGGGCCGGCCTCTTCAGTATTCCGGAGGGTCTCGTGAAACTGATGGAGAAGTTCGCGGATGAGAACGACGAACAAGTCGATCAGGAGTTCTTCAAACTCCGGAAACAAATGACCAGGCGTTCCTACGCCGAGATCTTCGAAGCCATCCCTGGTTTCGACGGCTCGTATGTCACCGAGGGGCGCAAGGAAAAGCTCTTCGCGCGAATCGACGAGCACCTGTGGCCGGCGATCATCAGCTTCTACGACCAGCTCAAGTCCTGGCAGGAAGCCTGGATGCAGGGGGCGGCCAATCCGGCGATGATGATGAGTGCGATCATGGCGGCTTCCGGCAGCGCCGGCGTCATGCCTCCGGGTATGATGCAGCCTCCGGACACCGGCGTGCTTCGCGATCACGCCGACGCCGTGGCCGACGCCGTCAACCGCGTATTCGCAGGAACCGGAGTCCAGATCACGGCCGCCGTCGCCTACGACGCGACCAAGATCAAGGAGACGCTGGAGAATCCCCGTCTGCCGTCCTTGATCGGGGCAGCTAACCGCGACCAGATGCTCCGGCAGCTGAACGTGGCGGTTTCCGCCACCTACCCGCGGCTGGAAACGAACCTCACCCGGTTCGTACTGGCGGTCATGCAGGTGAAGGACCAGCCGGCCGGCAACGAAGAGCTGCAGTACTTCGGTACGCTGTTCATGCTCGGGTCCCAGATTCCCTGGGATTCGCTTGGCGGAACCCGTGGCGGTCGGCTCTCCGGTATCGGCGGCCGCAAACTCTGATCAATTCACGTTCTTTCCCCACTTTGTGGGCCGGGCCAGACACTCTGTTGTCTGGCCCCTTTTTTTATACGCAAAAGATACCCGCTTTAACGAAAGGGCATACTTTAATGTATTTTTTTATTTTGTATGAGAAATCTTCGGGATAAAAACCCGGCTGGCGAACAATTTGGTGGCGGTCTGACGGTAGCCTGAATCCCAGAAAGCGCTTTGGCCATCGATCAGATCGGCGTGGGGTGTCTTTATGCCGCCAAAAGAAGGATTGAATTGTTCATAACCCTTGTGCATCAGCCGATATTGCAGTGTATCCCGTTCCATCTCTTCAAGATAGAGTCCCCGCGCCTCTCGGCCATGGATGGCTTTTTTCTGGTCATTCATATAGGGAACAAGAAGTTTTTCGCGCAGTTCGCGGATCGCGCTTTTGTTCCCTTCTGACGCGGCGCCAAAGAGGACATGCGTCCAATAACTTTCGCCTAGCGTCACATCGGGCTTGCCGAAGTCACGGACAGCGAGACCATCTTTAGTTTCTTCCAACCAGAATTCCACGACTTTTCCCTGTATCTTTTCATGAGTGAAAAGTTGTTTGATTGAAGCTGTAAGAGTCTCCCGCTCGCTTATCGATGTCTCCGGCCGGACAAACACCCCGACATCAATATCGGCATTCTTGTCTCCGTAGCCTTTGAGCCGGGAACCGAAAACGGAAACCACGGGATAAATCTTTTTTGACAGCTCCGGATCTGATTCTATGGCCACGGCGATATCTCTTACCTCATGCATTTCTTCTTTCATGGTCTCTAAATTTTTTGAGAACGGGCCGGCCAGTTCGGGTATCTTAAGGCCGAGGGCGGCCAGCTGCTCATCCTCCACCACGCCAAGTTTGTTCAGCCGACAGAAAGTTTTTGCCAGCTCGGCCTGAAGTTCAGGCGTCTCATTTTTCCAGAGAGATAATAAAGTGTCCTGATATTGTTTGTAAATGTTATTCGCTTCTTCCGGCGGCGCGGATTCAATCGTTTTTCGGAGACCATTAACCAGCGCTTGTTGGCTGGTAGCATTTGCTTCGGCAGAAACAAATTGAGCGACCGTTTCGGAAGAGACAGTCCGGCCGGCAATCGCGGACTGGATGGCGTCGCCCGCGGATTCAATAGCTTTTCGTTTTTTTTCTTGTCTCAGCCAGTTTGCCCTTTTTTCCGTCACGTGGTCATATTGTTCGGCCTCAATGTCATCGAATTCATCGCGGAGCCTTCCTTGAAGTGATGATAGTTTTATTTCCGGCGTTTCAACTCCTTCCGCCTCTTTCTTTTCCGGTCTATTTTTCTCCTCAATAATATGCTCAGCCATATCGCGGGCAGATGCCTCATCAGAGGCTTTCATCCGCTTAAGTTCTGCTTCTCCGATAAATCCCATGTCCGCTAAAACAGGGAGCGTGTCCGCGATGCTTCCCTCAAGCATTTCATCGTCGCTTGTTTCCATCAGCTTAATCGCGTCTCCCGTTTTTAGAAAACCATGCTTAACCAGTTTCGGTATCAGATGCGCGGCCTTGACCACCCGCGGCAGATCGGTAACGCGGGATTCTGTTTCAAGAACATCGCCGTCCACGAAGTTGGCGCGCACATCATGGGTATGAAGGAGTGATTTCCAGGCCGACATATAGGCCTTCTGAAATTGATCCGCGGCCGGCTGAAGCGTTTCCGAATAGGGTTTCCCTTTTTCGGGGAAAAATTCAAAAGGAAGGTAAAGGGCGATCCGTCGATAATCCTTATCTTCAAGTAAAGGGTTTAATGAAGCAAAGAGATCCGCCACTTGGCTTTCCGTGATCTCACCTTGCTTGATCGCCTCTTGAAGCGAGAT
This sequence comes from Patescibacteria group bacterium, assembly GCA_041649715.1. Taxonomy (GTDB): domain Bacteria; phylum Patescibacteriota; class Patescibacteriia; order JAXHNJ01; family JAXHNJ01; genus JBAZMP01. The sequence goes on along the minus strand of JBAZMP010000001.1, from coordinate 157,909 downwards.
ATCCGGCCGGGGCAGATGTGAAAAAATAGTCTCAAGCCTTTCGTTCAGCTCCCGGCGTGTCTCTATTTGGACCTTAAAAGCCTCATTTTCTGCGATATGTTCCGGCCAGACTTCGCCCGCCCGAGACGGATCCAAAAACAACTCGACAACCGGAGGCGTAAAAGGAGCGGTTTCCGCCCTTTCGTGTTCATGATGTAGTCTTTCGGATTCCATAAGGACATTATAAACAATTGCCTATCATCACACAACAAGGTGATTTTAGCAAGGGTAGTCACCGCCGGAAACGTATTTTTAAAAAGGTGCAAATCTTTACCCCGTACCCGGAAGCGTTAGCGACGCAAGTATCGGGACCTCTAGTCACCCCACCGACTTAAATCCCAAATCCCAAGCACCAAATCACAAACCGCCGGCCTGAGCGGCGACGAAGGCAAATCCAAAATCCGAAATTCTCTCCCTGCGGGAAATCACCCGTAGGGTGACAATTTTCAAAAAGTTTAGAATTTATAATTTCGAATTTGTTTAGAAATTAGACATTAGAAATTAGGATTTCAAGCAGATCATTCTCAAAGGGAATGGTTTTTGATAAATATTCATAGCTATTGATTTTATTGATATAATCAGCTAGAATGGCTTATAATAATTATTAACGATTTTTTTATGGCAAAAAGAGCGCACGCGGTGGGCCGAAGGCAAAGATCACATTCCCACAAAACGAAAAAGAGGCTAGAAATAAAAAGGCTTATGTTAGAAGCCAAGGCCAAGAAATTTCATAAATAATATTTGCTGGTTATAAAAAATCGCCAATACGGCGGTTTTTTGTTATACTTGAGAAATAATATGCCTAAAAGTATTTTCGTAAAAAAATCAAAAATCTGCGGTAGAGGGGTTTTTGCCGGCCGGAATTTTAAAAAAGGCGAAACAGTTATTAAATGGAAAAAACCAAGGATTATTACAAAATCACGGGCTAGCAAATTACCACCTGGCGAAAAAAATTACCTAGTGGGAAAATCAAAGAACCGGTATATTCTGATGCAGCCGCCGGAACGCTATGTAAACCACTCCTGCGAGGCGAACACGCGGGTAAAAAATATGTGCGACGTCGCCTCAAAAAATATTAAAAAGGGGGAGGAAATAACTTCATTTTACACCGCTAAGACGGCGCCGATTACCTTTCTATGCCGGTGTGGCAGCAAAAATTGCCGAAAAATTATTCCCCCAAAATAGAAAGAGAGTTACTTCACTAATATTGATTGAAAAGAGAAGCCTTCTTCTCTTTTTATTATCGTATATCTATTATTCTTTTGCCCGGTATTTATTTAACATCACCTCAACTTTTTGAGCATGGATTTTCGTCGCGTCCGTCAACTTCTGTAGCAAGTTCTTGAACTCAAACAAGTCGGCATTAAAAACCTCGTAGTATTTGCTCTCCAGCAGTGACTTTTCAAGATCCAGGGCTAAAGCGACGGCCTTAATCAGGGGGATGTTTCCCTTTTCCGCCTCGCGGTATTTTTCTTTGACGTAATTAATATTGCTTTCAATGGCCGGGATATTAAATCTTTTCTCCTGGAAATATGCCTGGCCTTCTTCTATGCTGCCGGAAAATTTTTTGATCCAGGTCGCGTGGTCAGATTCGTCTTTAAACAAACCTTCCCAAAATTCTTTTTCGGCCGGGAATTTATGACTGTAGAGCTGGTAAAGCGAGCCGATAGTTTCTTCGTATTGGGCCAGCAAACGTAAAGTATCTATTTGATGATCTTTTAGCTGCATAATTTTTTAAAATTAATATTAAAAATTCTCTTCGATTTTTTGTATTATATGCATTTTTATATTTTTTCAAATATCCGTTCATAATATCGATAATATCAACTGATTATTTACTGGATTACCGGCCATAAGCCGCCGAAAATCAAAACGGCCACTCGGCCTCTTTCGGCTTAGCCTGAAAGGTTCCCTTTTCTTGGTTACACATACGCGTCAGATAATATATTAACCCTCTTTCCATTATAGCAGATTTTAACTTGCCGCGTTAAACCCGGCCAGACGACCCGAAGACCAGGCCCACTGTAGGTTGAAGCCGCCGGAATCCGCGTTCACGTCTAAAATCTCGCCGGCTAGATAAAGTCCGGGGATGATTTTTGACTCTAGGGTAGCCGGATTAACTTCGCCTGTATCCACTCCTCCGGCGGTGATATGCGCTTCGGAAAAAGGCCGAGTGGCCGTAACAGTAAGCGTGATATTTTTAAGACCGTCAACGATTTTCAAGCGCTCGGTTTTTGAAATCTCCGCTGTTTTTTTCTCCGGCTGGATGTTTATATTTTTTAAGAAAACGGGAATAAAATTGGCGGGCAGCATACCAGCCAAGGCGTTCTTCACCGATTTTTTTCCGCTACTTTCAAATATTTTTTCCAGGCGTACATCCAAATCCTTGGCCGTACTTTCCGGAAATAAATCCAAATTGATTTTGACTTTATTTTTCCCTAAAATCGGGCTGATGAAACTGGATAAAAATAGTATCGGCGGCCCGGACAAGCCGAAGTGAGTGAATAAAACCTCTCCTTCTTTTTCCGCCAGTATCTTGCCCTCACTCTCTGCTTTTACTCTTCCAGCCACTTTCAAACCCGCCAAACCTTTGGGCCAGCGTTCTTGCGTCTCTAGGGGCACGAGTGCCGGATATTGAAAAAGAATATGATGCCCTAAATTTTCAAGCCACCTAAATCCATCGCCGGTTGAACCGTATTGTCCGCTGGCCCGGCCGCCCGTGGTTAATATCACTTTCTCGGCCGAAAATTCTTCGTTATTTTTCAGCTTAACCTGAAAAATATTCTCTTTTTTTATTAAACTAACGACCGGTTGATCCGAGATTATCTTTACCTTTTTCTCTTTTAACTCTTCCGTCAAAGCATTGACAATCGTTTCCGCCTGATTGGTCCGGGGGAACATCCGGCCGTTATCCTCTTCTTTCAACATCACGCCCAAACTTTCAAAAAACTCCATTACCCGAAACTGATCAAAATATGATAATACTTTTTCCACGAATTCTGGGCTGGCTCCGTAGTAGCGTGATTTGTCCACGAACCGATTGGTCACGTTGCACCGGCCGTTGCCCGTGACCAGAACCTTCCGGCCCAATTTATAATTTTTTTCCACGATCAAAACCGATCTACCGTCCCGGGAAGAGCTAATGCCGGCCATCATCCCGGCGGCGCCGCCACCGATAATAATAATGTCGTATTTCTTCATCGTGTTAATTATATAGTTTAATCAATCTTTTGGAAAGAGAAAATAACCAGCAGAAAACCACGGTTATTGTAAAAATTAAACCGTCTATACTCCCCCTTTTTTCCAATTTATTTAAAATAAAATGGCCAATACAATTTTTCTATTTCGCTTCAATCCATTCAATAAACTAAGAAATATCATTAATTCAAAGTACTCCTGACCAACTCCAAGATTTCATCCGGCTTATAATTAGTCTTAATTAGATAACCTCTCGCTCCCAGAGAAACGGCTTCAGACACCAGCTTTGTGTCACTAAGATTGGTCAACATTATCACCGGAATACGTGCTATCTCTTTATCCGCCTTTATTCGCCTCAAAACCTCAAGGCCATCTATTTTCGGCATCCGGATGTCTAGCAAAACCAAATCTGGTTTTACTTCTTTGATTTTTTGCAAACCCTCCATGCCATCCCAGGCAGTCGACAATTCAAAACCGGTGACTGGCGTAAAAATTCTTTTAAAAAGACGAAGGACCAAGGCCTCATCATCGATAAGTAAAACTTTATTCATAATATTATAATTAATTCTGAATTTATCCGCTCTCAAATTTTTTTAAAACGCCCTTCACTCTCTTTATGACTTTTTCGGGCTTAAGACCGCTTTTATGCAGATAATCACTGGCGCCCAGCCGATTTAGACAATGCTCGACGGTTGTTTCATCGCCTTTACACGAAAGAACAATCACCGGAATCTTTTTTAACAAATCCGCGTCATTCATGTTCTTGAGCACTTGTTCGCCCGGCATTTTAGGCAACATTAAATCCAAAAGAACAAGGTCTGGCTCTGATTTTTTAATTTTATCAAGTCCCTCTTCGCCAGTTTCCACGGCCTCAAACTGAAAACCTTCTTTTTCGGTAAAGATACGCTGATACATTCTCCGCATCAGGACGTCATCCTCAATAAGCAATATTTTTGTCATATTTTTTACCTTTCTTGTTATAAATATATTTATGATTATTTTTTGCTAGCCTTGGGTAAAGAAAAGCTGATAATCGTCCCCCTGCCCAGCCCTTCGCTTTCCAGCCAAATCTCGCCACCCATTTTTTTCACCATCTGTTGGCTGATGTATAACCCCAATCCAGTCCCCTTGATTTCTCTGGATAAACTCGTATCCAGCTGAAAGAATTTTTGAAATATCTTATCCTTGTCTTCTTGTCTGATACCGATACCCGTATCCTTAACCTGGACAATTACCTTATTTTGTTTTTGTTTAGTAGTAATGGTCACTGATCCTTCGGGAGTAAATTTAATGGCATTACCAATAATATTGTTCAGCACTTGCAGGACTTTATCCGGATCAGCCGAAACCTTGGGCAAATTCTTCCCGGGATTATATTTCAAGATAAGATTTTTTTCTTTAGCCATCGCCTGACATTCTTTTACCACTGAGTGTATTAAAACAGAAATATCGATAGGCTTGGGATTAAACATTAATCGACCCACTTCAATATGAGAAACGTCCAACATATCATTAACCAGCTTGATTAACCGATCGGAAGCAATCGCCACATCTTTTAGATATTCTTTTACTTCATGACTAACCTGGCCGGCTTTCCCTTTTAGAACCATGTCAATATTTCCCATGATCGCGGTCATCGGGGTCCTTAATTCATGGGAAGCCACGCTGATAAATTCATCTTTCATCCGGTCTATCTCCTTTTCGCGGGTGATGTCGCGGAAAACATTAACCGCCCCCACCACTTTTTTGTCCAGGATGATCGGCGAAACGCTTCGCAAAACGGGAAATCTGGTTTTATTTTTTCGGACGTAATAATACGAATCCGCCCGGGTGACTTTTTCTTTCAAAAGCGCCGCCTGAACGGCGCCGGTATCTGAAGAAATGAAATGGCCTTCTTCATCCTGACGCCGCAAAATTTCAGACCAAGGTTTACCTAAAGCCTCGCTACTTTCAAAACCCAGCATCTTTCTGGCCGCCTGATTGATCACGATTATCTTGCCCTCTTTGTCGACCACGACCACGCCGTCCGCAATATTGCCTAAAATCGCCTCGTCCTTGGCTTTTTCGTTTATGAGCTTTATTTTTTCTCGGTCCAAACCATCCATTAGGCGAAGAAGGGCCTTCTGAGTATTCTCCAATTCCTCCTCATGCTTTTTTAGTTCTTCCTCGGCTTTTTTGCGTTCCGTGATATCCTCGAGAGTTTCCATGGCCCCGATGACATCGCTCTTGGCATCCCGGATGACCGAGGCGGTAAAATAAAGCCAAATACCATTCTCACCCATCTGGGGAAAGAAGTCGGTCGCTTCATAGGCGTCCGGAATGAGCTTTGATTTGGTATATTTACCGGTATACCATTGCGGGATTCTTTCAATGGCTCCATCAACTAGAAGATCCGCCAGACAAGGACGTTTTTTGAGATAAAACGCCCGCCACTGCTGATTCGTGCCCAAAATTTCTTTGGCCTTTATCCCGCTGTATTTCTCCAAGGCCGTGTTCCAATGAATAACTTTATGGTTCTGGTCAATGACAAATTTAGGAATGGGGGAACCCTGGATGGTCGCATTCAGTTTATTTTCACTCTCCTGGAGCATAAGCTCGACGCGCTTAATCTCCGTTATATCCCTAAAATAAACAATCGTCGCTATCTCCCCCTTAATTTTCGTGATTGCCAAGCTGATTAAGATAGGCACTCTTTTTTTGTCTTTACGGATAATATCGGTTTCATAGAAATATGGTACCGATTTCCCCTGCTGTCTTTTCCGATACCTTTCCAAAATCTGGCTGAGCATATCAACCGGAATAACATCGGAAATGGACAGTTTCAAACACTCTTCCCGCGTATAGCCGGATATATAACACGCATGGTTATTGACCGAGACTATCGCGGCTTCTCTGCCCTTAACGTTCTGCAAAATGGCGATGCCAATGCCGGCCCGGTCAGCCGCGTAAACGAGAGCCTTGTGAAATTCTTCGCTCTCGGCCAATTGTTCTTTAGCGGTGATATCCTCAAAGCTGACGACAATAAATCTTGTCGACTCAATCAGCTGGGCATTAAGCCGAAGTACCTTTTTTCCAAGTTCCGAAAAATTATATTTGAATTCATAATCCCTGATTATTTTCTTCTCGGGTAATATTTTTTCTAATAACCGCCGTAGCTCGGGAATATCCCACTGGCGATTGCCGATATCGTAAAACGTCTTTTTCTCCGTTTCTTTCCGGCTGACCGAAAAGGTCCGGCAAAAAGAGTCATTAGCCGAAATTACCCTCAAACTAAAATCGAGGATTAAAAACGGTTCCCTGGCCGTATTTACCAAGGTCTTTATGCAATGCAAGGGAATTTGTTGCTCGCCCGTAGGCTCAGATTGATTTTTATTTACTTTAATCATGTTTTAAAAAAAGACCAAAAAATGGCCTTATAAGATATGTTTACCTGCCCGCTTTTCCCGCCTCCCATATATTTTTTATCCCCATTAAACTGTGAACTATTTTTATTCTTTTGTCAAGCAAAAAATTGCGCCAGTGGCGACAAAAAACAGACAATTTTTTTGTCCGTTTTTTATTTATATCGCTGTCAGGTAAGTTGTTTCGTACCGGCTTTTTTCTTCATGCCGGTGAGCGGAAAAGAAGCGCAAAATATGGTGTTCTCGCCTTTTTTTGAGGTGAACCAAGTTTTTCCGCCGGCGTTTTTCAAAAAAAGTCAAGGCGCTAGCCATCATCCGGCAAATCTACAGAATAAAAATCCCGTTGACAAAAAAATAATCTTTATCTAAGCTAAGGACATTATTTTGACGCTCTTTCTCCCTCTAAAACCTTTGGGTAAGAAAAGGAGGCAGGTAATGAGAATGGACGAACAGTTCGTGAAATTCGGACGAATTCATGGCAGACATGGAAAGGGTTTGGCCAAGTACCGGCGCCGCAAGGCTTTCTGCCTGGCTCATGCTCATTGGCTGGGCCAAACAGGCGTCGAAGCCCGGGCCTGGCTGATGGCCCACAAGATACCCATTCCGCCGGATCCGCAGGCGAAGAAAGCCAAGGTGAAACCCTCCGTCCCGCCGCCAAACAACTCTTTTTTCCGAAGCAGTTCCGCCACGTTCGCGGCGACCGGCCGGCGTCCCGAAATACCTTCGATTCGCCTCATCAGGCGTTTCGGCTACTGATACACGGCTGAATCTTATTTTCCGCGAGAGATAATTCTCTCGCGGATTTTTATATCTGAAAAAACGCGCTATAATAAACTTATGACAAACATTGTTGCTAAAACAAAAGCTTCCGGCGATTTAAAAGCCGATATCTTGAAAATCTTGCAGCCCCTGGGCGGGATTTCCATTTTTATCAAACCCGGGGATAAAGTTTTATTAAAACCGAATTTAAACACGGCCGACCCATACCCCGCCTCTTCCGATCCGAAGTTTTTAAGGACAGTAATTGAAATCGTCAAAGAGGCCAAACCGTCCGAGATATTAATAGGTGATTCCTGTACTCTGATGTTAGACACTGGCAAAGTAATGGCTTGTTTGAATTTTTCTGCCTTGGAAAAAGATTATGGCGTCAGAGCCATAAATTTTGATCATGGTGGATATATCAAGAAGAAAATTCCGGGAAAATATTTAAAATCAATTAGTATTCCCGCTGTCTTGGAAGAAGTGGATAAATTGATTCTTTTGCCTTGTTTAAAAGTCCACCGCTTTGCCCGCTTTACCATGTCCTTAAAGTTAGGAGTCGGGATCATGAAAAAAATTGAGCGGACTTTTTTGCACATGAACCATCTAGAAGAAAAAATCGCGGAAATCAATCTGGCCTATACGCCCGCCTTAATAATAATGGACGGCCGAAAAGCTTTTATTACTCATGGCCCTGATAAAGGTGATTTAGTTGAACCAAATATATTAATGGCCGGAACCGACCGAGTCGCCATGGATGTGGAAGGCTTAAAGATATTAAAAAGCTACCCGGCCAAAAATAAATTGAATTTTGAACCCTGGGAATTTCCGACGATTAAACGAGCGGCGGAATTGAATCTGGGGGCGAAAAGTGAAAGAGACTATCAAATAATCAATATGTAATTAACAAAAAAACTATGCTCGGAAAAAACTATCTCAAAACCATGATCTCGCTGGCCACCACCGCTTTTGGCTTAGTGGCGGCTTTGGCCTGGAACGGCGCCATCACCGCCCTTTTTGCCAAGATATTCGGAGAGGCAAGTGGCATCATCTCGCTTTTTGTCTATGCCGTGATCGTAACCATCGCGGTGGTCTTGATCACCGCTAAGCTTGGGAAGCTCGCGGAAAAAGCGGGCCTCAACGAAGAAAACAAATAATAAGAGATTAAAGAACCGTCTCTTTATAATATTTTGGGACGGTTTTTTTATTCCGTTAGAAATCGCATTTCTTGCGGGATTTAATACCTTGACAGCCGCAAACTTTCGTGCTAAGTTAATTTATCCTAAAAAGTCAGATCTTTTTCTTTGAAATCTTGGCTTAGCAAAGGAGGAATGCATGAAAAACGCCAAGAAAAAGGTGAGTGTCAAACAGTCAGAAAAGGGCACTCCAAAGCGCAAACGCCGTTCTCGCTTCGTCTCCCGCGCCAGCCTCCAGAATTTGAAAAGGATGGAGCGATACCTGAAAAGCCTGCTCGGCTACGTCAAGGTGGAACAGAAGCGGGCCGCCAGGCTGCAGAAGATCGAGAAAAAGGCCAAGCAGGCCAAGGGTCGGCGCGTCCGTGTCCGCAAGATCGACCGAATCAGAAAGGTCCGAATCCGCCGGATACGCCTCGAGCATTTCAAGCAGGCGAAGAACGTGGCGGAGATCGCCTATCTGATCCTTGCGAAACACAGCCGGCCGATGAGCCTGGAAACCCTGGCGACGCAGGTCGTCGCGAAATGGTGGAAAAAGCCGGGTATGAACTTCAAGGGCAACTTCAAGTTCACTCTCAGTCACGACCGAAGATTCGGCTTCGACGCTCAAGGCCGCGTTTCGCTGCGCCAACGCTGATCATTTCAAACACCCCGAAAGGGAAAAACCCCGCGATCACTCGTGGGGTTTTTTATATTATGAAAAATCGCCACTTGTTTGCGCAAGTGGCGATGACCTTTACTTCCTATCCGATTACTCGGTAAACGCGATGGCTCTTATCTCGACTTTCGCGCCGAGAGGCAAAGCCGCCGCCTGAAAAGCGACGCGCGCCGGGCAATCTTGGGCAAAATACTGGCGGTAGACCTCGTTCATAGCCGCAAAATCGTTGATATCGGCCAGAAGGACCATGACATCGGCCACACTCTCTAAATCAGCGCCGGACGCTTCAAGGACCGCGATAAGATTTTTAATCACCTGCTCGGTCTGCTCCTTGATGCCTCCCTTGACCATATTATTGGTGGCTGGATCAACCGGCAGCTGGCCGGAAGTGAAAACCACATAGGAGGTCGCGAACGTATCAACCTTGACCGCCTGTGAATAGGGACCGATGGCTTTCGGCGCCTTATCCGTCACAATGATTTCTTTCACCTCTTCCTCCTTTGGTAAAGGCAACGATCGACCAAATCCGCTTATTTATCCGTGACAATAATGGCCTTATTTTAAATGATGACTGTTTATCTGTCAAGAATAAACGAGAAAGTGGTTTTTTAAGCTGATCGGCGCTATAATTATATTAAGAAATACTTATGGAATATTCAGCTTATACCAACAAATCGCCAGAAGAACTATCTAAAGAATTCTCCGTCGATTTAAACAAGGGCTTATCGAAGGCGGAAGCAGAAAAAAGGCTCCTCTCTTACGGCCCGAATAAAATCAGTGGCCGCGAGGTCAACGGCTGGCAGATCCTAAAAAGGCAATTCACTTCCCCTTTTATTTGGCTTCTGCTGGGAGCCGTGGGGCTGGCTTTTATTTTAAGGGAGTTTATTGACGGCGGCATGATTCTTCTCTTTGTCGCCATTAATACTTTTTTGGGCTTTATTCAGGAATACCATTCGGAAAACGCCGTGAAACTCCTGAAAAGATACATGGTCCACCGTCTACGAACTCTGCGTGACGGCCGCGAGGAAACGGTGGAAAGCGCCTCTCTTGTCCCCGGTGACATAATACTGGTTAAACCGGGCGATATTCTGCCGGCCGATCTGCGTTTTTTTGCCGCTTACGACTTAATGGTCGATGAATCGGTCTTGACCGGCGAATCCGCCCCAGCGAAAAAATCTGCCGAAACGGAAAAAGAAAAAAGCAATGCGATCTTTGCCGCGACCAATATCGGTTTTTCCGGCACCCATATCATGACCGGTGAAGGCAAGGGAATAATATTTGCCACCGGCGCCAAAACTGAAATCGGAAGAATCGCCAAAATGACCGGGGAAACGATCCATATCGGCGCTTTCGAAAAAAATCTGGCCAAATTCAGCACTTTTATTCTGCGCCTTATTTCCATCACTTTAGTGGCGGTTTTTCTGGCCAATCTTTTCATTAAGGGTTTGTCGGATCTGGCGGAACTGGTTATTTTCTCCATCGCTCTGGCCATCAGTGTCATTCCGGAAGCCTTGCCGGTCGTCACCACTTTTTCCCTTTCGCGCGGCGCCTTGCGCCTGGCCAAAAATAAAGTGGTAGTAAAAAGACTGGCGGCCATTGAAGACTTAGGCAGCGTAGAAATCTTGTGCACGGATAAAACCGGCACGCTCACCGAAAACAAGCTTACCGTTGATCAAGTATATGCCTTTCAAGACCGGCCCGCTCTTTGGTTGGCCAACCTGGCCGCGCCAAATATTAAGGATGATGATGAGCCGGGCGACGCTTTTGACCAGGCGCTTATCGGCCATCTTCCCGCCGAAGAGAAAATAAATATAAAACAATACGGGCAAATCGAAGAAATTCCTTTTGATCCCGAGCGCCGACGCAACAGCGTCATCGTTCAAAAGGACAAGGAATTTATCTTGATCAGCCGCGGCGCCGCCGAGGAAATTATTAAACTATGCCCCAAAATAAGCCCGGCGGAAAAGGAAAAATTGACGGCCTGGCACGTTTCCGCCGGCCGAGCCGGCCGGCGGGTGATCGCCGTGGCCAGCCGAAAACTAACCGCTAAAAACAAGGATATCTTGGCGGGTGAAAATAACCTGGATTTTGCCGGCTTAATCTCGTTTATTGATCCAGTAAAGAAATCGACCAAGGATGCGGTTAATAAGGCGGAAAGTCTAGGCGTAAAAATAAAAATCCTGACCGGCGACAGCCCGGAAGTGGCCGGTGCCGTCGCCCAACAAATCGCTCTGACCGATGATATAACGGCGGTAATCACCGGCGAAAATTTTCAAAAACTAAGCCATGAGGAACAGCATAAAGCGACGGAAAAATATGCGGTCTTCGCCCGCGTCACCCCTGAGCAAAAATTCAACATTATCCATATCTTGCAGGAAAAATACGAGGTCGGCTTTTTAGGCGAAGGCATCAATGACGCCCCGGCCTTAAAGATCTCCAATGTCGGGCTCGTGGTAGAAAGCGCCTCTGACATCGCCCGGGAAACCGCCGACATCGTTCTGTTGAACAAAAGCTTAAAAGTGATCATCGACGGAGTAGAAGAAGGCCGCCGGGTTTTCGCCAATACCTTAAAATACATCAAAGCGACGCTCACTTCTAATTTCGGCAATTTTTTCGCCGTGGCCATCGCCTCGCTTCTGATCGATTACCTGCCAATGCTCCCCCTGCAGATCCTGCTCTTGAACCTTCTTTCCGACTTTCCAATGATAGCCATTGCCACCGATAATGTGGATCTGGCCGAGCTTAAAAAACCCCGGCATTATAAAATTAAAGATGTCGCTTTGATGGCGATCACTTTAGGCGTTATCAGCACGGTTTTTGACTTTATCTTCTTCGGCCTTTTTTACCGCATTTCCCCTGCCACCCTGCAGACCAACTGGTTTATCGGCAGCGTCATCACGGAATTACTTCTTATCTTCTCCATCCGCACCCGGTATTTCTTTTTAAAAGGCAAAAAACTTTCGCCGACTCTGCTCTGGCTGTCGGTGGCCGCCATTGGTATAACAATCTTATTGCCATTCACCTTCATCGGTCGCGACCTGTTTAAATTCACTGCTCCCACATACACCCAGCTTTTAACCATCTCTTTGGTGGCTATCACTTACTTCATTTTCACGGAAAGCGGCAAGCTGCTCTATTACCGGTTCGTCAAGGAAAACAATAATAAATAAATTATAATAACAAAAACTCCTGGGTTTTACCTGGGAGTTTTTGTTTTATTTGGACTGTTTTACGACGTATCTTTCAAAAAGATAAAATCTTTTAGAAATCTCTGCGTCTTCCACCGCCGCCACGGTTGTCCCGTCTTTGGCGATGGCAATCACGGCAGTATACGGGGCGAGTGCCATCCGGTTCGAACGGAAGTTCGGTAATCGCGGCGCCGCAGCCTGCACATGTCCAATTGCCTTGGTACATTTTTCTCTGACCAAAGCCTTGTGGATCCTGCATTTAATTGACCTTTTTGTATTCTGCCCGCCTTGATCCTTTGGGGACCGGCACTGACAGAAATACCTTACTGATTAATGCTTGAAGTGTAGCATATCCACAGATCCTGTCAAGCCCAAACCTTGGGGGTAAAAAAGGCCGCGGCTCTTGGTTAAGAGTCGCGGCGCGGAATAATGTTCGACCGATCAGGGCAAAGTTGTTAGTTTAAATGTGGCCATTCGACCATTTGCGTGAAGCAAGGTGACCATGAGCGGAGATATTGTGTCTTTACTGTCGTACGGCGTATAGCCGATGGTCGCCGTTTCAGTTAATGACAAGCGAAAAGAAACAGTGCTGGCAAAAGCCTGGCTGAATGAAACACAGACACGCTCGACCATCACACTGTTGTCAGGCAGAATGGCGGCAAAATACAGTTTTACTTCACTACCGTATACCCCTGATTTGTTGCTGCGGGCGATCAGGTCGCCGACCGCGTAAGAGAACTGGCCGTCGGCCAGACGGATGTTATCTTTAGAAACAGGTACGATCCAGGGATAATCTAACGCTTCCTTCTTGCCGGCCCAAAGAGACGGGCTGGACAAAGAAAAAGCAAAGGTGAAAAGGACAATGAACAAAAACCAATTTTTCACGAGCTGACCTCCTTTTTGCCTAGACCTGTTTACGGAAAAACTTGCTTTCTACCCCCTGGTTTCAGACAGCTGAACTTATCATAAGATTTAAAAAGTGTCAAGAGCTTGGATAAAAAAAGGGGTTCCTGACGGCAGGAACCCCGAAGTTAATTTCCAAGGTGCTAGAACAAATACTTAAGTTGCAGTTGAAACACCGGCGGCGCGTTTCGAGCCAGGATCGCGTGGCCCAGAAGCGTTCCGCCCTCGTCGATCTTACGGTTGACGCCCACTTCCAGTATTTCGCTGTCAGTCGCCAGGCCGCGGGTTTTCTCGTATTGCCCAACGGCTTCAACCGGCCCGGCGGACAAAACAGCATTGGCCATGAAACCGTCGGCCTTAAGATCGGGACGCGAGACGAACAGGCAGCGGCCGCGCAAACGACCGATTCTTGTTTCCGCGTTCAGGCCGAGGACCTCGCGCATTGCCTTGGCCTGGCGGCCGCGTTCGAACACAGCGCCGAAACTGCCGAAGCGGGATTTCAGAAATACCTGGCCGACGCCATCCATCTCCGCGTTGTCGTCATCCAGACCGCCGCTGCCGTTAAGAAATCCGGCTCTTGTTTCGAAGTGGCGGCCGGAAAAAGAGACCAGACACCCGTTATCAAACATGGGTGGCCCCAGCTGGTCCAAGGGTATCCGGATAAACGGGCTCTTGGCCGGCGACAGATGCATGAGACCGAAGGGAGTGGCCATACGGCCGGCTTCCAGAAGAACTTTCAGTTCGGGGTAGTCAAAACCGATCTTGGCCAATTTCAGGTCCTTGGCCGCGAAGTCGTATTGACCAGTCAGAAAAATTCTTCCCCGCCGGTAGTCGCCGCGCAAATTCAGTTTTTCCAAGCGGATCCGCTCGCCCGCCTCATCTTCGATCGCCGAAGCGAACAGAAAACCGGAAGCGGATGACAAGGGTTTTTCCTTTTGGCTTACGGTTTCCACCGTCGTGGCTTTGGCTGAAAGGCTGCTTAAAAAATCCGCGGCAAAAACCAGACCCGTTCGCATCGAGGTCATCAGAAAAGCGCAAGTCGCCGTCACCCAGGCCCAGCGCTTGGTTTGAGCGGGCACGGTTTCGATAGCGGCGCCGACGGAAGCCAAATTATGGTCGAGGTTTTCGATCGACCGTTGAGCGCTATCCAAATACATTTCGCGGTGACCATAATGCCACCAGTGCTCCGGACCCAGCTGAGTGCTCTTGAGAAATTCATCGCAAGCCAAACGCTCGGCGTCTGCCCGCGGATTATACGGCAGAAAAATCGAGACGGGCGCCACGATCAGGCTGGCCGGGCCAAGTTTCGCAAAATCGCAAAACCAGGTCTTAAGCGCCCAGGCTTCTTTAAGGAAAGTCAGGCGCTGCCCGGACGGCTTGAAAAAAGATTTGACGATCAGAGCCATCCAAGCCACCAGAAAACCGCTGGCAAGCCAGGCAAGCATGAAACCCACCAAAGCGCCAAACAATTTAAAGAAGTCAAAAACCGCATTCATCACCATATGCGCCCTTCCTTTCTTTCCGCTCCTTACTAAACTAGTCCGAATTTATTGACAAAGAACAAATAAGAATAGCAATAAATAGAAAATTTGTCAACCCCATTTCTCCGCCCCTTATTCAGAGGCGGCCTTTTCTGCTATGCCCACAATTTTTTTGAACACAACAAAAGCCGTTTACTTGAAAAGTGACGGCTTTTTATTTACCGGAAGTTATTTCTTCTTTTTCGATTTTTCTTCTTTAAAACCCAAGATTTCGTTCTCGTCTTCTTGTTTCTTTTTGACGAAAAGAGCGGCCACGGCCGTGGCGATCGCCGTCAAAAAGGCCAGGATAAAGAATTTCTTGGCTTTACCGCCTTGTTTTTCTTCTTTTATTTCTTTCATGCTTCTATTATAGCTCAAAAGTCGAATTGACAAAAGGTCAAAAAGAGATTACTTTTTAATTATTCGGCAAAAATATCATCGGCTCATTTCACTAGGGGGTAACGATGTGCAAAATCGCCATGATCTGCGAGAAAGATCAAGAAGAAAGGGAAAGGCTGGCCCGGATCCTGATCAAACACCGCTACCTGGTTGTCGAATGCGACAGCCGACAAGATGGCCTCGGCGCGATGAATTTTCAAGCGCCCGACGTAGTTATCCTCCACCTTGAACCGGACGAAAACATCCCTGTCGAAACGACCAATCGCCTAAAAGAAATACTAGGTGCCCTGAAGGAATCTCTTCTTTTTTTTACCAGCCGGAAACCCGGACTTACCCGGGAAAAAACCCACGCTCTTGGCTTCCGACCCGACGGAATCATCCCTCTCTCCTCTACCAATGCCGCCATTGAAGAAGCTTTTCAGGCGGCCCGCGCTCTTTAAGCCCCGTCCCTCCCCGAAATCTAGCCGATTCGGGGAGTTTTTTATTTATAATATTATTGTATAATAATAATATGAACAAAAAATCGATAATTCTACTTATCATCATCATCGTTTTGGGCATCTTGGGTTTTTTGGCCACGGTCCGTTTTCAAAGTACGGAAATAAACAATAATAACGGCCAGGAAAAGGAAAATGTAAACTAGCCGATTTACACTAAAAAAGTTCCAGTTCTTGCAGGTCCAAGACAAATTTTATATTTTAAAAAAATCCCCCGGCTGTACGGAAACCGGGGGTCTGAATTAAAAATGTCGATCGACACAATTAGGTCTTAGGCACATCACCCTTAGACCATGATCGTGTCGTGCACGATCACCGCTTTGACCACAGGGGAAATCCCCCAAGGCAGATTTGCTTCTCCCGTGTCCGTGCTCGAACCGCTTCGCATTCCGTCGCGAATCTGGTTCCTGGCGTAGATTGCCGGCGTGTTGGTGGAATTGACGTTCGAAACGGCGACGTCATTTCCGATAATCACGGGGTTGATACCCGACAGGCTCCCGACCGCATTCATGACGGCGTTGTACTTCTCATTCTTCGGTGAGAAGACGGAGGACGACGTCCTGATAGCAGTGAATTTCTCCGCGCGTGTAATGAGATTGATCGGCATATCAGCCGTGGTGGGCATATACTCGTCGATGCCGTTGACGGTGATCATGTCGACCGGATTCGGCCGCACGCCGGCGTTGGCGTACGAGCACGATGACATGAGGGCCGTTGTGACAATAAAGACAAACAGGATTAGGGGAATTCTGAGTCTCATAAAAGACTCTCCTTTCGTCTCCTACCAAGGCGAAAGGTTTGGAGGTGTTTTGGCACGAGCTGCTGAATTTCACGCGTGTTTCCTCCCGACCCAGAGGGCCAAGTCTAGACTTGGGTGAAATAAAGAACGAAAAAGAATTTATGCTCGTATTATAACAAAGGAACAATGAAGTGGTCAAACTATATTCTCTGTTGTGATTTTGGTTTGGTTATAGCGGCTAGTAAAGTCTGAGGGTATAGTTTGGGTTTAAAACGATTGACCTAAAACATACCTTATAACCCCACCAGTTGCCACACCTTAAAAACTTTAGACCAAACCCGCCTTGCCAACCTCCCAAATTTCCCTTAAAATAAAAGCAATGCCCGGCTCCCGCTAAAAAAACGAATCAGCCGTAGGCAGAAGTTCTCTTACGGAGGCATCATCAAAACGTGGGTTTTTGAAAGGAATGATGCCGATATGAAGATGTTCTGTTTCGCAGCGGAGGTCATCGCCACCTAGGACTACGACAAGGTCCGGCAGATGGCTAGCAGGGTAACTGCTGACCTTCAAGGGGAATCCTTCGGGATTCCCCTGTTTTTTATCTATTTTGTTTGGAATTGAATAATACCTCCGCCTTGCCAAAAATCGAATAATCGATTAAGATAAGAAAGTTAATAAATAATTATTTTTGATATGTTTAAGAAGCTTTTTATTATAAGCTCATTCATTTTTCTCCTTATCCCTTTTGTCTCCCAGGCCAAGGAAAAGGCGACTTTTTTCTATAGTTACACCTGCCCTCACTGCAAAAACGTGGAAGAATATATCAAAGACAACGACGTAAATAAATACATCCAGATCGAAAAAAGGGAAGTTTCAAACAGCAACAATAACAAGCTTTTCAACCAGATCTCCGATGAACACAATATCCCCTATAATCAAAGAGGAGTGCCGGTTTTGATACTCGGCGATCAGTATATCGTCGGCGACGCGCCCATCATCAGTTTTTTGGGAGATAAAATATCGGAGATAAAAAACAACAACACAAATCAAAATACCAACGCGAATACGAGCAAGATCTATCAACTGCCATTGATCGGTAAGGTGGACCTGATGAAATATTCTCTGCCTGTCCTGACACTGGTTGTCGGGGCCATTGACGGTTTCAATCCCTGCGCCATGTGGGTGCTGGTATTTTTAATCGGGGCGCTTTTGGGGCTAGAAAACCGGAAAAACATGTGGGCCATCGGCCTGACTTTTATCGGCGCCTCCGCGGCCGTTTACTATCTCTTCATGGCCGCCTGGCTTAATTTATTCCTTTTCATCGGCTATATCCGAATAATCCAGCTAATCATCGGCGCCCTGGCCCTGTTTGTCGGCGCCTATTACTTGAGAGAATACTGGCAGAAAAGAGGACAAACGGCCGAAGAGTGCAAGGTGGTAAAGGGGGAAAAAAGAAGAAAAATCATCGACCGCATCAACCAGATCGTGGAATCAAAAAAAATAATCTATGCCCTTTTCGGCATTATCGCCCTGGCCTTTGTCGTCAATCTTATTGAACTGGCCTGTTCCATCGGCTTGCCCGCGATTTACACCCAAATCTTGACCTTAAACCAGTTGCCCAAATGGCAATATTATCTTTATCTTTTTTTCTATGTCGTTATTTTCATGATTGACGACATGATTATTTTTACGGCCGCCATGCTGACCGCCAAAGCGACCGGCCTTTCAACCAGATACAGCAAATTTTCCGAGCTGATCGGAGGCTTATTGATTTTTATGATCGGCATACTCCTGGTCATAAAACCCGAATGGCTGATGTTCGGCTAAATCCGCTTTGCCCCCATAAAGATAATTTCATCTGAAAAGATATTTTTCTCAAAGAAATCCTTTAGGGGTTGACAAAAACCCGTTATATGATTAAACTACTAGATTGCGTTATAATCTTAAATAGAAGGACTAAATTCCCAAATAAACCCATAGAATGAGCGAAACAAAAGATAATCTTTATCTAAAACCAAAGAAACAGCCTAGTTTTGGCCGTGACCAGAAAAAATATGAGGGCGAGAAACCCCTAAGGAATAATGTCAAACAGCTGATCGTCGGCTTCCGGAAAAAACTTATTTCTGACTGGCAGGATCCTAAAATCCCGAAAATCCACGTTTCCACCACTGTTTCGCGGATGGCCTATGTTTACGAAAAAATCCGGATGGCCATCGACTATACAGACGAGCATCTCTTGCGAAAAAACGCCATTGAAAGAATATTAAAACGCTGGCTTTTAGAGGGCAAAATCGAGACTTTTGACGTCCGGACTTTGCTGGTAGAGCTCGTCCGGGCCGGCTATCTGAAGAACGACACCGTCCCGGAAAGCGTGGTCTTTGAAGTACGGCAAATCCTGGAAAAATTTCTGCTCTTGAGGAAAAAGGCCGCTTATATCAAGGGGGGGGAAGAACGCCTTATCCTGAACGAATGGATCTTAAAGCTTGCTTCCGTGGAGATTGAAAATCATTTTTTCCCCAGCTACGAGAACCAGGCCTTAACTGAATACGCCTATTCCATTCTTTCCGATAAAGTAGTCGTGGACGAAACGGAAACTGACGAAAGAACCAAGAATACCCAACTCTATATCGCCATCCAGCGGGCGGTGTCCAAAAGCGACAACGCTATCATCAGCTATGGTCTTTTTAAGCTTTACTATCCGGGCTGGGATAAAGCGGACGGAAATTTGATCGATGAAATAGCTTCCCATCTGCCCGCCTTGAAACTGACGATTGACGGACAGATCAAGCATCCGCTGGGCAGTGTCCTCGGCCGGCAGGTCAAAAAATACATCATTATATTAAAAACCATCAAAGATCTCATTCGAGAGAATCCCTACAAGGCCGACCAGATTTTAAGCGACCCCATGCTCTTGAGGGAGAAGATCGTCGCCGCTTGCGATCAGCGCTATAAAAAAGCAAGAGCCAAGCTGATGCGAAGCACCACCCGCACGGTAATTTACGTCCTTTGCACCAAGACTATTCTGGCTTTTATTTTTGAAATACCCTTTGATATCCTTTCTTACGGGATCGTCCATTATTCCGCCCTGGTGATCAACATAATCTTTCATCCTCTGCTGCTTATCTTCATCGCGGCCAATATTTTCATCCCCGCCCGGCAAAATACGGAAAAAGTCATTGAAGCGGTCAGGGGGCTGATCTACGCCGACGAAAAAGAATTCGTCTTCGTGGTTTTCCAAAAACCGATCCGGCGCCGGAAAACCTGGAACATTATCTATAACTTCCTCTATTTCATTGTTTTTATAATCTCATTCGGCGCCATTATCTATCTCTTAAGATATCTGCATTTCAACGCCGTCAGTATCTTTTTGTTCCTGCTTTTCTTGAGCTTGGTCAGTTTCTTCGGCATCCGAAACCGGGAAACGATGCGCGAGCTGATCATCATCGACAAAAAAAGAGGTTTTATCGGCTCCCTGATTGATTTTTTCTCCCTCCCTATCATCCGGCTCGGCCGCTGGATATCCCTAAACACTCCGCGCATAAATATTTTCACTTTCTTCCTCGATTTCATCATAGAGGCTCCGTTCAAAACATTGGTAGAGGTGCTAGACGACTGGATGAATTTTTATAAGGAGAAAAAGGAAGAAATTTACTAAAATTTATCGGAAAATTACCGGAAATGCTCAGGATTTTTTGACCTTGAGTTTTTTGTTTTTTTGCGAGTTTGACACGGAGCAGATAAAATTCTAAAATGAAGGCAGAAACAAAACGCATTATTAATATAAAAAAACGCCTGGATCGACGGTATAAGAACCAGACGTTCTATAAGGGAAAAAATATGCTCAAAATTGACGATTTATTCCGAGAAGCGGTAAAAAAGGGCGCTTCCGACCTTCATATTATGGCTAATATGCCCCCCATCCTGCGCATTGACGGAGAATTAAAAAAACTCAATGAATATCCAGTGCTTAAACCCAAAGACACAGAAGAACTTTGTTTCAGCATCATCTCGCCCAAACTCCAGGAAACCCTCATCAATCAAAGAGAGCTTGATGTTTCTTATGAAATCAAAGACCTGTCCCGTTTCAGAGTCAATCTTCATTGGGAAAAAAACTACGTCGGCATGGTCGCCCGCGTCATCTCCACGAAAATCCCGAGCATGGAAAGCCTGGAGATGCCGCGCATTGTTTATGAATTACTGCGCTTAAAACAAGGCTTACTCCTCATCACCGGCCCGACCGGCTGCGGAAAATCCACCTCTTTAGCCGCCATGATCGACCTCATTAACAACGAGAGAACTTCCCATATCGTCACTCTTGAAGATCCGATCGAATACATTTTTACCCCGATCAAATGCATCATCCGACAAAGACAGCTCGGCTCCGATATGCTCTCCTTTGCGGAAGGTTTAAAACATGTGCTCCGCCAGGACCCGAACGTGATTATGGTCGGTGAGATGCGCGACCTGGAAACGATCAGTTCCACCATCACTTTGGCCGAAACCGGCCACTTAGTTTTAGCCACTCTGCATACTCTGAATGCGGCTCAAAGTATCGACCGTATCATTGATGTCTTCCCTCCTTACCAGCAACCCCAAGTCCGTCTGCAGCTTTCCTTGTTCTTAAAAGGCATTATTTCCCAGCAATTGCTGCCCCGAGTGAGCGGCGGCCGGGTGGCCGCCCGCGAAATACTGATCAATACGCCGGCTATCTCCAATCTTATCCGGGAAAATAAAATCGCCCAGATCAAAACCGCCATCCAGACGAGCGCCGAAGAAGGCATGTTCACCATGGACCAAGACATCAAAAATATTTTTGAAAAAAGGCAGATTAATGAAACGACCGCCTTAACCCACATGGTAAATCCGGAAATGTTAAAATAATTTTATGGTGGAGTCAAAATTGATAAAAAACATACCCGTCTTTGCTAAACTTGAAAACCAGGAAATTGATTCCCTGATCCCTATTTGTCGGATAAAAAAAACCAAAATCGGCGAAAAGCTTTTTCAATCCGGCGAAGCCCGAAAAACTTTTTATATCATCTTAAGCGGCAAAATAAAGATCTGCCGATATCTCAAAGACGAAGAGGAAGTACTCGCCTATATGGACCGGGATGATTTCGCCGTGGAAAGCGCCCTGGTCGATCCCAAGCTCAAGCACACCCATTCAGGAGAAGTCATTAAAGAGGGAGAGATAATCACCATCGAAGGCAAAGAATTTCTGAGCTTGGCGGCCAAAGAACCCCGCCTGGCCAACCGTATTTACGGCAATATCGTGGCCAACCTGACGGAACGCCTTCATCATGCCAATAATAAGCTGGTCACTGTATATTCTACCGGTAAAATCGCCTCAACCTACGCCAATATTTATAACCTTCTCCCCCTACTTCTGGAAACCATCCTTACCGTGATCAAGGCCAAGAAAGCTTTCTTCGCCCTTTTTAAAACTTTTGAAAACAAAATCATCATCCAGGAAGCGATAGGTTTTGGCGACAACCAGGCCGTAAAGAATCTGAACCTGGGATTGAAAAACGATCCCTTCTTGGGAAAAATCCACGAAACCGGCGAAGATATCTTTTTGACGGCGGCCGAATCAAAAACCAACAAGAAGTTTTCTCTTCCCTATCTGGGACAAAACGCTCTTGGCGTAAAAATCCAGGCCGGACAAAAGATCATCGGGGCGATCGTCTTAGTCGACAAAAAAGAAGAGGACTTTAATTTCAACAATCAAATCCTTCTGAACATAATTTCCCGCCAAATAGCCCTGGCCATTCAATTCGCCGAAAAATCCGAGGATAAAGAACTGGGCGCGGAAGCGAACCGCGGCCGCATCAAGCCTTAATAATATTTATCCCGAAGAATACATCAAGCCAGAACCTTGATTTTTTTGTTGGAAAATGATATTATTTTTAACACGAACAATCTCGCCCTCGTAGTGAAATTGTCCCGTCAATTACAAAATCTCCGATTTTGATAATTGACGAGGATCCCGCCTTGCCTGGCGGGAGATATCACAATTGTTTATTAGGATCATATTATTAGCATCTTGCGCCCGTAGTTCAATGGATAGAATGTGTGGCTTCGGACCACAAGATTGGGGGTTCGAATCCCTCCGGGCGCACCATTAAAAAAGATTTCACGGGCGCATAGCTCAGCTGGTTAGAGCACCTGCCTCTTAAGCAGGGTGTCGGGGGTTCGAATCCCTCTGCGCTCACTTTAAAAATTACATATTAAAATATACGTGGAATTGAAAAGTTCGCCCCAAACCACTAAAGGGTTCGGGGCAGCCGTGAACTCTTCAGTAGTTCAAGGCGAATCCCTCTACGCTCACCATAATTTTATTAAAAATTAAATATTATTCCCGCCTACCAGGCATTTTTTTTAAAATTATTTTCAAGTGTAATTATCAATTAATTAATCAAAAGGAAGGGTGCAAATAATAATATGGCAAAAAAATACGTTTATTTTTTCGGCGGTAAAAAAACCGACGGCCATGAAGGCCTGAAAAATCTTCTGGGCGGCAAGGGAGCGAATCTGGCAGAGATGGCCGGACATAAAAACTTGAGATTGCCTGTCCCGCCGGGCTTCACCGTAACCACCGAAGTCTGCACTTATTTTTATAAAAACAAAGGCCGCTACCCTCAAGGCCTAAAAGCTGAAGTAAACAAAGCCTTAGCTAAAGTGGAAAAACTGGTGGGCAAAAAATTCGGAAATCCGGCCAACCCCCTGCTTGTCTCGGTCCGTTCCGGCGCCCGCAAATCCATGCCCGGCATGATGGAGACAGTCTTAAACATCGGATTAACCGCAAAAACCATCCCTGGCTTGGTCAAACAGGCGGGCGGCGACCGGCGTTTTGTCTATGATGCTTATCGCCGTTTGATCACGATGTATGCCGACGTCGTCATGGAAAAAGCGGCTGGCCTCGAGCCAAGAGAAGAAGGGGGTATCCGCAAGCAGCTGGAAAAAATAATGACTTCCTTGAAAAAAGAAAAGGGATACAAGAGTGATACGGATCTAACCGCCGATGATCTGGAAAAAATGATATCTCTATACAAGGAAAAAATCAGGGAAGTATTAAAAAAAGAATTTCCCGACGACCCGGAAAAACAGCTTTGGGGCGCTTTAGGAGCCGTTTTTTCTTCCTGGCGGGGAAAACGGGCGATTTCCTACCGCCGCATTGAAAATATTCCCGATGAATGGGGCACAGCGGTCAACATCCAGGCCATGGTTTTCGGCAATATGGGTAAGGATTCCGCCACCGGCGTCGCTTTTTCCCGCAATCCCGGCAACGGCGAAAATAGTTTTTACGGCGAATATCTGATCAACGCTCAAGGGGAGGATGTGGTGGCCGGCATCCGAACGCCCGCTCCCTTAAACGAATATTCCAAGTCGGAACACAACAAAAACCTGCTTACTCTGGAAAAGGCCATGCCGCAACTTTATAAAGAATTGGTAGGCTATCGTAACCGCCTGGAAAAGCATTTCCATGAAATGCAGGATATCGAATTTACCATTGAAAAGGGCCGGCTTTATATGCTGCAATGCCGCACCGGCAAAAGAAACGGTCCGGCCGCTGTCCGGATGGCCGTTGACATGCTTAAAGAAAAACTTATTACCATAAAAGAAGCCGTAAACCGGGTCACCCCCAGCCAATTGGAAGAATTGCTGCATCCCATAATCGATCCGGAGGCGGAAGCGGAAAACAAGCCGTTGGCGGCCGGCTTACCGGCCGGGCCCGGCGCCGCGGCCGGCCAGATCGTTTTTAGCGCGGCGGCGGCCATGGAAGGGAAAAAACAAGGTAAGAAATTGATCTTAGTGCGGGAGGAAACCAATCCGGAGGATGTGGACGGCATGCGCGCCGCCGAAGCGATTTTGACCGCCAGAGGCGGCATGACCTCCCACGCCGCCTTGGTCGCCCGCGGCTGGGGAAAATGCTGCATCGTCGGCTGCGCCGCCCTGCATATCGATCATGCCTCTGACGAACTCCGGATAGCCGGAAAAATTTTAAAAGAAGGCGATTGGCTGACCCTAAACGGCACCAAGGGAAATATATATTGGGGCCAATTGGCCATGATGGACGCGGGCGAAGAAAACAAAACCCTCAATGAATTCCTGAAAATTTGCGGCCGGGTGAAAAAACTAGAGATACGCGCCAACGCGGATACCGCCGATGATATCGTCAAAGCCAAAGGATTTGGCGCCGAAGGAGTCGGTCTTTTCCGGACCGAACACATGTTTTACGGGCATGGCGCAGATGAACCGCTCTTTATTTTGCGCCAGATGATCATGGCCAGTACTGAAGAAGAAAGAGAAAAAGCGGCAAACAAGCTTTTTCCTTTCATAAAAAAAGATTTTAAGGCCGCCCTTTTGGCCATGTCCGGTTATCCGGTCATCATCCGCCTGCTTGATCCGCCTTTACACGAATTTATTCCGCGCCAAGAAGCAAAACGGCAAGCCCTGGCAAAAGAGCTTGGAATCTCTCAAGAAGAATTGGCAAAAAGGGCCAGAAAACTGCACGAATCCAATCCGATGATGGGTCACCGCGGCGTCCGCCTCGGCGTGACTTACCCGGAAATAAGCCGCATGCAAATTCAGGCGATTTTTGAGGCGGCCGCGGAATTAATAAATGAAGGCAAAAAACCTTTTCCGGAAATAATGATACCCGTGGTTTCTGACCGCAAAGAATTGGACGATCAGCGCACAATGACGGAAGTAATCTATCACGATGTTTTGAAAAAATTCGGCTTGAAAAAAATAACCTACGCTTTTGGCACCATGATTGAAATCCCGCGCGCGGCCTTGCTGGCCGGTGAGCTGGCCATCCCGGCCGAGTTTTTTTCTTTTGGCACGAACGATCTGACGCAAACGACCTTTGGTTTTTCCCGAGACGATATAGGAAGTTTTTTGCCGGTTTATCTAAAAAAGGGGATTTTAGCCGATGATCCCTTCCAAACCCTTGACCAAAAAGGCGTGGGTGAACTGATCAAAATCGCTCTGGAGAGGGGCCGGAAAACCCGCCAGAATCTGGAAGTCGGCCTCTGCGGCGAACACGGCGGCGACCCCCGGACCATCCGCTTTTGCCACGAAGCCGGCCTTACCTACGTCAGCTGCTCGCCTTTCCGCGTCCCCATCGCCTTATTGGCCTCCGCCCAAGCTGCTCTAAACACAAGCGTCAAAAAATAATTAAAAGGGTAGATATATTTTTCTAAAACAAAATCCCCTTTCTATAAAAAAGAGGACTTCGTTTTATTTAAAAAACTGATAAATTTCTTAAATTTAGACTTTTAAGGAATCCTTTAACTTCTTGCCAGCTTTGAATTTGGGCACGGTGACGGCCGGAATCTGGATTTTTTGTTCCGGATGCTGGGGATTGACGCCCATTCTCGCTTCTCTTTTTTTGGCCAGAAAAGTGCCGAAACCCGTCAGAGTCACTTCGCCGTTGGCCTTCAGCTGTTCAATCGTAATGGCTTCAAAAGCATCCATTACGTCTTCGCATTGTTTTTTGTTTAAACCGACTTTTTCCGCGATTTTGTCGCAAAGTTCCGCTTTGTTCATTTTAATATTTCTCCTGTTTTATTTATCTTTTCGACCTTTAGCCTGCTTTGATTTATTGTTTTTAGATTTTGATCACGCGGTCCACTCTTTCGATGCTTTTTGCCTTATTCTTTTCCAGATCAATCTCAAAATAAACCGCATTGACCAAGACTTCGCCTTCTTCCGGCAACTCGTGGCGCAGAGGCAGCTGAGTCAAGAACATCTTGATCACCTCTTTTTTCTCCACCCCGATGACGGAATCAAGAGTCGCCACCATGCCGATATCGCTGACAAAAGCCGAGCCGCCCGGCAAAACACGCTGGTCAGCCGTCGCCACGTGGGTATGGGTCCCGACTATCGCGGCCGCCCGACCGTCAAGATAATAACCCAAGGCCACTTTTTCCGAGGTGGCTTCGGCGTGAAAATCAACAATGATGGGTACTTTATCGTTTTTGTACTTTTCAAAAATCTCATCAAATTTCCGGAAAGGGCAATCAAAATCCTCGCCCATAAATACCCTGCCTACTAAGTTTACCACAACCACCCTTTTTAAGCCAATCTCAAGCAATTTTTCCCCTCGGCCGGGCACGCCTGGCGGATAGTTGGCCGGCCGCAAAATATTGGTTTCCGGCGAAGAAAGCCGGTCGCGAATTTCCTCTTTTTTCAGAAAATGGTTGCCGGAAGTGAAAAAGTCCACTCCCGCTTCCTGCATTTCATCGATGGTTTTTTCCGTCATGCCGATGCCGTGAGCCAGGTTTTCCGCATTGGCCAAAATCAAATCAGGCTTATATTCCTTTTTTAATTTCGGCAGGATTTTTTTGACCGCTTGACGGCCGATTTTGCCGACAATGTCGCCGAAGAATAATACTTTTAGAATCAAGGGTGTGTTTTAGTTAGTTAGTTGAATAGTTAACTGATAGATTCGTATGTTTTAATCGTTTTATCGCTTCGCTCGTTTGAAACGTTCTAAACGTTAGCGAGCCAAAGGCGATAAAACGGTTACTGCGGTTAGAGCGGTTAAAACAAATAAAACTAACGGGCGTATTCCACCACCCTTGTTTCACGAATGACATTAACTTTAATCTCGCCCGGATAGCGCAGTTCCTCTTCGATTTTTTTGGCGATAGCCGCGGCCATTTTTACCGCCGCCAGGTCGTCAATTTTTTCCGGTATGACGAAGACGCGGATTTCGCGGCCGGCCTGCACGGCATAGGTTTTTTCCACGCCAGGAAATTGCTTGGCCACCGCTTCCAGTTCCTCGAGCCTCTGAATATAATTTTCGTAAGAATCCTTCCGCGCTCCCGGTCGGGCACCGGAAATGGCATCCGCCACTTTCACGATGATACCCTCCAAGGTCTTGGGGGCGTCTTCATGATGAGCCCGGGCGACGTAGGCGATTTCCTCGGGCAGACCGAATTTCTTCATGATATCGTAGCCGATCTCCGGATGGCCGCCCTGGACTTCGTGATCAACCGCCTTGCCGATATCGTGCAGCAACCCGCCCTTTTTACAGGCCGTGACATTCGCCCCTAGCTCTTCGGCCAGCAAAGCGGAAAGCTCCGAAACTTCGATGGAATGCTGCAAAACATTCTGGCCGTAAGAAGTCCGGTATTTCAAACGGCCTAAAATCTGGATCAATTTCGGGTCTAACCCGGCGACACCGACCTTGTAAGCCGCTTCCTCACCGGCCTTTTTAATATCCAAAGCCAGTTCTTTTTTCGCCTTTTCGATCGTTTCTTCGATGCGGGCGGGATGAATGCGGCCGTCGGCGATCAATTTATCAAGCGCCCTTTTGGCCAGATGCCTCCGAATGGGATTGAAACCGGAGATGACGATCGCTTCCGGCGTGTCATCCACGATGATTTCCACTCCGGTTAGCTGCTCGATGGTCTTGATATTGCGGCCTTCGCGGCCGATGATCCGACCCTTCATTTCATCTGAAGGCAGATTTACTACCGTGGTGGTGGTTTCGGTCGCATGCGAAGAAGCGATCCTCTGAATAACAACTGAAAGCAGATTTTTCGCCTCACGTTCCAATTCCTCCTGGCCTATATTCTGGAGTTTGCGGATACGGGCCAAAAGTTCTTCTTTCATTTTTGTCTCCGTATTTTCCAGAAGGACTTTTTTTGCCTCTTCCTGGGTCAGTTCGGCGATTTTCACCAGTTTTGCCATCTGTTCCTCCTTGACCGCCACGATTTCTTCTTTCATTTTTTCAATACGCTGGATCTTGTCTAAAAGGCCTTGCTGCCTTTCCTCAAAATCCAGGATTTTCTGGTCAAAAAGCGCTTCTCTTTTTTCCAATCTGTTCTGCAAATGAGAAAATTCATGGCGTCGCTCTTCGACTTCTTTCTTTGCCTCGTCGATAACCGAAAGCGCCTTATCCTTGGCCTGGATAAGGATTTCTTTCTGTTTCTCTTTGGCCTGATCGATTAAATTTTTCGCTCTTGCTTCAGCCGAAGCGGACTCCCGTACGGCCCAAAATTTGCGGGCAAAATAACCGGCTAAAATCCCGGCCGGCAAACCCACCGCCAGGAGTATAATCCAAATTGATGTGTTCATAAGATTGATTTCCTAATCCATAAAACAGCGAAACAAGCGCCAAAAACGATATATTTGGCTCTTTTCTCCTTTTTCTATTAATTATTTTATGGATTATCATATTGATTATTAATAAGATAACTTTTGTCATATTAACATAAACAAAAGAAAAGGGCAAGGAGCCGCCATCCCCCTTATTCTAAACCTATAATCCGTTAACGATAATCTTATCGACCAAGCCGTATCTTTTCGCCTCTTCAGCGGACATAAAAAAGTCGCGGTCAGTGTCTTTTTCAATTTTTGCCAAAGGCTGACCGGAGTGCTTGGACAAGATTTTATTTATTTTGTCACGGATCTTCAGGATATGTTCAGCCCGGATCTTGATATCCACCGCCTGGCCGCCCGCTTCGCCCATCACCTGGTGGAGGAGAATCTCTGAATTAGGCAGGGCAAATCTTTTTCCCGGCGCCCCGGCCGAAAGCAGGACCGCCCCCATGGAAGCGGCCATCCCGACACAGATAGTGGCCACTTGCGGCTTGACATACTGCATGGTATCGTAAATCGCCATGCCGGCGGTCACCGAGCCGCCCGGCGTATTTATATACAATTTGATTTCCTTGTTCTTGTCCTCGCTGGCTAAAAAAAGCAGCTGGGCAATTATCGTGTTGGCCAAGGCATCGCTGATCACATCGCCCAGGAAAACAATTCTTTCCCTTAGGAGACGGGAATAGATGTCGTAGGCCCGTTCACCCAAAGAAGTTTTTTCCACCACCATGGGCACGAGGACCTGATCTTTGATTTCTGACATATTATTATAAGCGCTTAATAATTAGGCTATATTATTATAGACCAGGCTCGAAAATCTTTCAATCACTCTATCCGCCAGCCGTCTTTGGTTTTCCTAAGCCTGCCTTTAACGGAAAAACCGGCGGCTTTTTTATGGCCGCCGCCGCCGAAACGGGCCGCGATCCGTGAAACATCTACGTCCTCGCGCGTCGTCCTTAAGCTGCCCCTGACCTGGCCGTTTTTTTCCTCCTTAAGCAAAAGAGTGAACCTGGCCTCGGAAAGAAAATTCAAAAAATTGCTGATCCCTTCAGTTGATTCCTCGTCGGCGCCGCATTCCTCCACGTCTTTCAGCGTAATGACGGAAGTAACCACTCCCGTTTTTTCGTTTTTTTCCAAACCCGCCAAAACCCGGCCCCAAAGTTTTAAAGAAACGATGTTTTTATTTTTTAAGGTATGGTCGCAGATCTTTTTTATGTTGGCCCCTTTATTCAGTAGTTTGGCAGCGATGGCAAAAGAAGAAACCGTCGTCCCCAAATTGGAAAAACAGCCCGTATCGGTAAGAAGCCCGGTCAATAAATTAGTGGCCTTTTCCTTGTTGATCGGAATGTTCAAAAAATCAAAAAAATTATAGATTATTTCCGCGGTTGAGGAAACCTCCAGATCAACGATATTCAAATCAAAAAAGTGACCGGCCTTAAGGCTTGTGGTCAAATGATGGTCAATATTGACAATCTTTGTTTTTTCCCTCTCGATTTGAGGCAGATAATCCTTGATCCCGGTTCTTTTGACGTCTCCGGCGTCCAAAAAAATGATCAGGTCAAAACCTTTAAGATCAGGGATGCTCTGGCTGACTTTTTCGATCCCCGGTAAAAAATAAAAAGGGTCAATGACCCTGGTTTCTGAAAAACAATGATATTTTTTGCCTAAGTCAGAAAAATAATAAGCCAGGGCAAGCAGGGCGCCGATGGCGTCCCCGTCCGGCTTTTCATGGGTCGTCAAAAGGATATTCTGGCTGGCAAGAATGTATTCGTTTAACTTGGCGAAAGGTTGATTAAATTCTTTCATAACCGGCATTAAAAGGGTTTAACCGGGCAGTTTAACCTTGATTCTTTATCTTGTCAAGCAGCTTATTCACTCTTTCCACCTCCTGCTCCGCTAGATCAAGCCGGAACATGATTTTCGGCACCGTGCGCATGACGAGCCGCTTATTTAGCACCTGCTGGAGATGATAGATGTTCTTTTCCAAAATTTTCAGCACCCGGCCGGCAAAAGAGACGGGCAAAACAGAAAGACAGACCCTGGCGAAGGCAATGTCCACCGAGGTCTTTACCCTGGTCACGGTCACCAGACACCCCGGGGGGAAATCTATCTCTTTCAGGATGATATCGGCGATTTCCCGCTGGATAAGCTGATTAACCTGATTTAAGCGTTTTTCCGACATTATTTTATTTGAATTTTTTTGAAGATTTTCTGCTCTTCGTAGGCTTCGATCACGTCATTCACCTGGATAACGGGGTCGCCTTCATATTTCAGGCCGCATTCCTGGCCCTTGCCCACTTCGGGGACGGCTTTCTTGTCCTGCTGGGTCGCCGAGATCGTACCGCGGGAAATTTCTTCTTTATTCCTTAAAACTTTAACTTTTATTTTCGGCCGGAATTTTCCTTCGGTGACCTTGCCTCCCACGATCATTGATCTTTTTTCGGTGCGGAAAATAGCCATGACTTTCATCCGTCCGGTTTTTTCTTCAAAAATGTCGGGACTAAGCATCCCCTCTAATTTACTTTTTATCTCGTCAAATAATTCGTAGATGATCCGGTAGCTTTTGAAAACGATGTTTTTTTCGCGGGCGAGGTCTTGGGCCGAAGGCTGGAGAGAAACATTGAATCCCCGCAAAAGCGCCTCCGTCGCCTCCGCTTTCAGCACATCGCTGTCCATGATATTGCCGAGACCGCTGTAGACGATCTCAAGCTTGACCTCGGGATGCTGAAACTTCTTCAGACTTTCAGTGATCGCTTCCAACGAGCCGAGATTATCCGCCTTTAATATCAGTTTAAGCTCTTTTACCCTTTTTTCATTTTTGCCTTCCTTGTCTTTTTCTTCCTTGCCCCTTTTTGTTTCAACCCGCATTTCGTTGGGCTTTAACAAATGTTTATCGACGCGATACTGTTTGGCCATTTTTTTCAAGGAGTGCAAATTTTCGGCCAGGGTCAGAATGTCGCCTACGACCGGCGAGCCTTTCAAGCCCAAGATTCTGGCCGGCGTGGAAGGCAAAGCTTGGCCGATCGGTTCGCCTAAAAAATTCTTCATGGCTTTTATCTTGCCGTAAATGCTGCCGATACTGACCGTGTCGCCGATCTTCAAAGTGCCGGCGTGGATCAAAATGGTGGCCACCGGGCCCTCCTGGGGATCAACGCGCGACTCGACCACTGAAGCGACCAGCTTGCCGGAAGGCGAGGCCACGATCTTTTGTTTTTCCATTTCATAAACGAGCAAGATCATCTCCAAAAGATCATCGATGCCTTTCTTTTCCTTGGCGGAAACTTTGACACAGATGGTCTTGCCGCCCCATTCCTCCGGCAGCAGATCAAGATCCGCCAGGGCTTTTAAAATCCGCTGGACATCGGCCTCGGGTTTATCTATCTTATTTATCGCCACGATAAAAGGCAATCCGGCCGCTTTGATGATATTCAAAGCTTCCTTGGTCTGGGGTTTTATCCCGTCGTCCGCCGCCACCACCAGGACGGCGATGTCGGCGACTTTGGCTCCGCGCGAACGCATGGCCGTGAAAGCTTCGTGGCCAGGAGTATCGATAAAAGTAATGGATTGTTTTTTATGCCGTACCTGGTATGCGCCGATATGCTGGGTGATGCCGCCGTATTCGCTGTCCACCACTTTCGTCTGACGGATGGCATCGAGCAGCATGGTCTTGCCATGATCGACGTGGCCCAAAACAACGACAATCGGCGGCCGCGGCTTTAAATTTTTCTTTTCTTCAAGGCCGATAATTTCTTTTATACCCTGGCCGCCTTCGCTTTCTGCCTCTTCCCTCAGTTTCGCCTCAAAACCCAGATCATCGGCGATCACCGCCGCCGTGTCAAAATCGACGTTTTCATTCTGGCTGGCCAGCACGCCGTTTTTCATCAATTGGGCGATAATGTCGGTAACCGGCAATTTCAAAAGCCCGGCCAGTTCCTTGACCATGATTTTCGCGGGTATCTCGATGATTTTTTTCGCTTCCTCAACCATAATATAAAATAATTTGAGATACTTAATTCTAGTAAAAATTTGGCTATAAGTCAAATAAAAAAGCGAGTGTCTAGGCACTCGCTTTGTTCGATTTTTGGACTGTTTAGTCTACCCCTTAAAAAGGGCTCTCAATCTCAATCTCCATCAAACGAGAAATAAACTGATTGCCACTCGCTTCAGCTATCCGCCTAGTCTCATCCATAGACATTATTCCCATGTGCCAAGCAGTCGCTGTCACAATTGCCTCATCCAACTCTTCATTAACATAGGTGAGGGAGAGAATGAAATTGTTATTTTCGATTCTGACCGCCCCGCCCAGCTGATTCTTTTCCGGATTTCGGCTTTGAAAACTGGAAAAATGCTTCGGGTGGCGACGAAGACGCTTAGCTTTTTCCAGAGACAAAATTTCTAGCTGATCGTATTTATCCGGCCTAAATTCTTCCGGCCTAAGCGGACCGACACGGTCTTGGACAAATGTACCTTGAGGAGTTAGCACAATCAAACAACCGAATGTTTTGTCAGTGACTGGATTATCCGACCAAGAAAATAATGCATCTATCAATTGACTGTAGGTGCGATACAAAACATTCATCAATGGATAGCCTCCGCCCCCTACTGCTAACATAATATTCCTCCTTAATTTTGAAAGTTCGTCGGAAAAAAAATACTCAATTATCAATGAATAAATAATCTTAGTAACATTTGTCAAAAAAGTCAAATTACTCTCTTTAAAAATCACTTTTCTAACGGGATAAAAAAGCCAGCACGCGTAGGTGCTGGCGGGTTTTGATGAAAGAAACTCTTCCTATTCTTTGGGCATCGGAATTATGATGCCGTGCTTTTTCGCGGCCTTGATCGCTTCCGGGTAGCCGGCGTCGGCGTGCCGGATAATCCCGGTGGCCGGATCGTTGGTGAAAACGCGCGTCGCCCGCGAAAGACAACTCGCGTCGGGCGTGATGACAAAGCACTGACCGGCGTGAATGGCTTTGCCAATACCGACCCCGCCGCCGTCGTGCACGCTCACCCAGGTGGCTCCGCTCGAGCAGGCGACCAAGGCGTTAAGAATCGGCCAGTCAGCGATGAAGTCCGAACCATCAATCATGCTTTCCGTCTCGCGGTCAGGTGAAGCCACGGAACCGCAATCAAGATGATCGCGGCCGACCCAGATCGGAGCTTTCAGCTCCCCTTTTCTCAGGGCCCACCAGATCGCCTCGACGATCGCTTTCCGCTCGCCCTGACCTAACCAGCAGACGCGCGCCGGCAGACCGGGCTGTTTGGAAAAATCAATCGCTTTCTGCACCTTGTGTATCCAATTAACAAGCATCGCGTTGTCCGGGAAAAAGTCCAGGATGATCTTGTCGATGACTGCAATGTCCGCCGGATCGCCGGAAAGAGCAGCTACCCGGAAAGGCCCGCGGCCTTCGCAGAAAAGCGGCCGGACATAGAGCGGGACAAAGCCCTTGATATTGAAAGCACTCTCAAGACCTCTCTCAAAGGCGTGCCGGCGGATGCCATTGCCGTAGTCGAAAACCGTCGCCCCGCTGTTCTGAAGATTAACTAATCGCGCTACGTGCCTGAATATGGATTCCAGACATAATTCAAGATAATAGTCTGGATCTTTTTTTCTCATCTCCAGAGATTCCTCAAAAGAAAGCCGTTGGGGAAAATATCCGATTTTCGGATGATGAGCTGCGGTCTGATCAGTCACGATATCCGGCACGATACCGTGAGAAACCAGATAATCCAAAACATCAACAACATTGGCCTGCAAAGCGATCGCCACAGACTCCTTTCTTTCCCGGGCAGCCAAGGCTCTTTTTATCGCCGGTTCGATCTCGACAAATACCTCATCGATCCAGCCTTCCTTCTGACAGCGGCTGATACGTCCAGGATCGATCTCGACGATCAAAGTGGTGGCTCCGTTCATTTTGCCGGCTGGCGCTTGGGCGCCGCCCATGTTGCCGAGACCGGCGCTGAAAATAAGTTTGCCCGGTTTTGCCCCGGCCGCGCCGAAAGTCTCGAAAGTTCCCTGCATAATCCCCTGCTGGCCGATATAAGCCCAGGAACCGGCGGTCATCTGGCCGTACATGGTCATTCCTTTTTCTTCCAGAGGCCAAAAGATCTTTTCGTAACACCACTGGGGAACCAACATGGAATTGACGATCAGTACCCGCGGCGAATGTTCAAAGGTCTTAAGAACACCCACGGGTTTGCCGCTCTGAATAAGCAGTGTCTCATCGGGTTTAAGCTCCCTTAGAGTTTTGACGATGGCGTCGAAACACTCCCAGCTGCGCGCCGCTTTCCCCCCGCCGTAGATTATGAGCTCGGCCGGCTTGGCGCCCTGGACAATGTTGTTGTGAAGCATGCGCAAAGCCGCTTCGATCTGCCAGTTGGCGCAGGAAATGTCTGGACCCGTGATCAGCTGTACGTCTCGCATCTCTACTCCTTTCCGTTGAAAAACTGACTAAAAACTGACCCCTCATTCTCAGTTTAAAACCAATTAACAAAGATCAATCCGACAACCCGTTGAATTATTACTTTAAATAATATCAATGTTTTTGTCAACCCAGCGTTCGCGAACGGCTGGGTCAAGAAAACCCCGTCAGAAAAAAATTCCTAATGGGATAAAAAAAGTCCGCCGGGTGCTCCAGGCGGACTTACTCTTAATTATCGGCAAGCGGCTTTGGCCAATATCTCATCCACTTGGCAGATAAGATGTTGGACATTAAAGGGAATAGCCAGATAAAACCAATAGTTATGTTTAGGCTCTCTCTCGGTTTCCTCTTGATTGAACTTCTCGTTTTTCAGTAGGAAAATGACGGGTATCCGGCCGTATCCTTTTTCCCCGTGTTTTCTCTGCAGAAAAGCGGCTAATCCCCTCTGGGGGCTGGAACAGATGATCAGGTCCGGCCGCCCCGACGCTGCCATCATCTTCACCCAGGCGGTGCCGGGGTCAGCGGACACGATAATTTCATGCCCCTGGCATAAAAGCACGGCTTGTAAAATGTGCTGTCTTTCGCCGTCATCTTCGATCACTAGAATGGTCGCCATGTTTCATTGCTCCTTAATGTAAAGAACAAAAAAAGCCTCACGCTTTGTGAGACCTTAATAAAATTTTACCCAAATCAAACATCACCTCTCTTTGTGCCGGTTTCGCTCTAATGACGCGCCTAAAAAAGGTCTTCCCCGCTGGCCCTATAGCGACCAAAAGGCCAGGAGTACTTAGCGTCTCACAAAGGTTTACTAACCCATGAATTGTTAATTAACAAAGCCATATCTTAGCTTTGCAGCTATCTTAGCTTATTTTTATCTACTTGTCAAGAGGTTTCGATCGTTCCCGCTTGAGACGCCCTAGACGTTATATCGCTCACGCTCGTTCTATTCGCTAAAGACGAGTCCGAAGGACGATAGAACGGATAAAACGATTAGAATGGTTAGAACGCTCTAACCCTCCTTTTCCAAAATCACCACTTTTTCCCCAACCGCTTGTTTAAAATTTATCGCATCGTCGTCTGACCCGGCCGCTTCGCCGTAATGCATCGGGATAACCATTTTTGGGGCGAAAGCCTTGACCGCTTCGGCCGCTTCCTGCCAATTCATTGTGTAGGTGCCGCCGACCGGCAATAAGGCGATATCAATATTTTTTAAATCCTTCATTTCCGGAATCAAATCCGTATCTCCGGCGTGATAAATCCTTTGGCCGTCGATCTCCAAAATGAAGCCCACCCAATTATTTTCCTTGGGATGAAAATCTTTGTTGATATTGTAGGCCGGTACTACCTGGACACCGAATCCATCGGCGGCAAATTTATCGCCGGGCTTGACCGTTTTAAGCTGGCCGCCGATCTTAGACGCTAATTCCGCCGAGCAATAAATTTGCGTTTTTTCGCCCCGAATTTTGGCGATAACCTCCGGGGAAAAATGGTCGAAATGGCCATGGGTAATAAAGATAAAATCGGCCAGAGGACTTTCCGCCGGTACTTTGTATGGATCCAGATAAATGGTTTTGCCCGCGGCCGTAATTATCTTAAAGCCCGACTGACCCAGCCATTTAATTTTTTCAAGCATAATTATGATCTTAAATCTTTCTGTCTTTGCCGACAATGATATTCAAGCGCCCCGGCGCAATCTCCACCGCCGCCGGAGTTTTAACGACCGTCTGCCCATCCAGCAAAAGGGGCACGCACTCGGTCTCACATTTTATTTTCGCTTTTTTGAAAGGAAAAATGCTGTCTTTTTTATAGCTTTTTTTAAAAAAATTCCAGCCGGTGCTCCGGTTGACCACCACCGCTTCCAGCAGTCCGTCGCCGGGGTTGAAAAAAACGCCTTCCTCCGGCAGTCCCAAATTACAGATCCGGAGAAGCGAGGACGGCACGACGGTCTTAAAATTATAATTGCCGTCACATTCAATGACGACGTTGTTTTTCGTCACGTTCAGGGAAAAAAGGAAATATTTCTCATTAACCTTGCCCAAATCGAATTTTTTGACCATTCTTTTCGATAGTATGTCGCAGGCGGCTAACCCGCCAGGAATGCCTAAAAGACGGGCAATCGACTGTTTGGGGCCCAAGGGGATATAACCCAAGATCACTTTGCGAAAGGGAGCGACGTAACTTATCACCTTGCCCAGAGTCATATCGTCGCCGATCACCACCAGTGTTTCCGCCCCTCTTTTTACGCTATCTTCCACGATTTCTTTCAAATTTTTCAGGATAGTCAGTTTATCCATTCGGCCGTTTATCCCAAGCGCTAAAATTCTCGCTTCAATCAGCGAGAGATCGTTCTCGTATCTTTTGTCCGATAAGAAAGAATCGTAAATGTAGTGATACATGAGTTAAAAAATATCCAGAAATTATTTTTTGTTCTTTTTTTTGTCTTCGCTCGCGAATAAGTCGGGATTTTGTTCTCCGGCCGGGTTCTCTTTCTTCATCATCTGGCATTTACCATTCAAGATGCCGCCTTCATCGACCGATAGAATATTGGCTTCCACATTGCCGAAGATTTTGGCGGTGGATTTTAGCTGCAATTTTTCCGAGACTTTAACATTGCCCCTTATTTCTCCGGCCTGGAAGATATTGGTCGCTTCCACATCGGCCTTTATCCTGGCCGAGGCCCCGATTTTTACATTTTTAGAAGTCTTCAGGGTACCGGTTAACTGCCCCTCAATCACCACGTCGCCGTCACTGGCGAAATTCCCTTCCACTTTCACAGAGGGGCCGATCACCGTCTCGGCTTCTTTGTAGGTTTCTTGGTCTGACTTGAACATAGATTTTTAAATTTAATAATAACGCCTAATTATTGTAAGATAACATCGCTTAATTGTCAAAGGTGATTTTTGACAGTTAAAAAATATCCAGTTATAATATGAACACAAATTTGGTACATAGAAAGCAGAAGGCTTTTTACCACCCAAAAGGAGGTACTCATGAAAACGTCGCTCCTGATGATTATTTTCGCCATCGCCCTTTCCTTTTATTTCATCCTCGCAGTCGCCGTTCCGGTTATCGCCGCCGAAGTCCTCGAAGTCCGAGCGGAAAAGGATCCGGCGGCGGCCTGGCCGTATTGGACCGTTCTTCCTCTGACCGGCCGGTCCCCCAGCACTTTCAGCACCGGCGCCTGCCAAATTTCTGACTCACGGTATTACCCGGCTCCCATCAGCGGTTTCAAAGATTTTGATTTGACCTGGGGACCTCTGACGGTGCCGGCCTCCGGGAAAGTCGATTTCCAATTCATTCAAGCCGCGGGCCTCATCGGCAGCTTCAAGGTCTATGTCTGCCAAAGCCCCGGCGAATCCGGAGTCGAAGTCCTGGACCTGACAGACACTAAATCCTACTGCGAATGGTCCTCGCCCCTGCTCATTGATCTCTGCGACTTCGGATTTTCTCCCGGCCAAACCTACGATGTCCGCCTGGTCATCGCTATCACCGGCCACGCGCTGTATGCCTGGAAAATCATACCGGTACCGGTGATCCCAATCGGTACCGACCGGACCAGCTGGGGAGAAATCAAGGGGGGCTACCGGTAATCCGGTAGTTCAAACATTCAAAAGCGGGACGCCTATATGAGCTTCCCGCTTTCTTTTTTTTGTTTTTGACTGTTACGGTAATATTTTAAGGAATGATAAGTTGCCAGCCTGGTTGGATTAAACTGGGATTTGTCGCCAAAGAAGGATATATATTAATATTAGCATAAACAATCCTTGAGTAATCTTGGCCGTGTCCGTAAAACCTCTCCGCGATCTTCCAAAGCGAATCACCGCTGACCACGCGATAAGTCAGGCCGGCGGTAAACTCATAGCTCGGCTGATTTGTCGTAGTGGAAGCTTCTGTTTTAGTGAAACTGACAGCGTTGGAAAAGTTGGAAGCTTGACCGGAAAGATCAAAAGCTTTGGTGGTTATACCATGTTGGCCGACGGACAAATCGGAAAGCGGCAAGATATAAGTAAAGGAAGCGGTATTATTATTAACGCTATTGGTAACGTTGAACTCGCCGACATAAACGCCGTCCACATAAACCTTGATTAATGAATCATTATAAGCCACACCGCGGATGATCACGGTCGGATTGGCGCCATCCGTGAAAACCGGCTCCAGCAGCGTCGGAGTGATATATGGTAAGTCCACGGTAAAATATATTTTGGGCGAACGCGCCGAATAAACGCCTTCGCTATTTCTGGCTATCGTATATAAAGTGTGCACACCCTCGTTCAAGTCACGCCTCATTTTATAGAAAAAGGAACCCGTGCCGGAAGGATGGTTGGTGCTTAAGACCGTATTTTCCAGATCACCGTCGATAAAAATAAAGATGGTGTTATTTGAACGGGAAAGACCGGTGATCGTCGGCCGCGCCAGATCTATGGTCGAGTTATCCTCGGGATAGACGATGGTCGGCGAAGCTAAATATGTATCTGTTCCCGGCTCTGGTTCAGGCTCGGGTTCTGGTTCAGGCTCGGGTTCTGGTTCAGGCTCGGGTTCTTCTTCTTCGGTCGTGAAAGTTGCATCCGCGTCGTAAGTGGTGGTATTACCCGTGCTTATGACTTCATAATGATAAGTGGTATCGGGTGTCAAGCCGGTTATAGTGATCGAGTGACTGGTAGCCAAATCACTCTCATAAACTTCGTCGCCGTAGGCGGTGGTCAGACCGTATCGGACTTTGGAATCAGCGGCGTGATTGGTTGTCCAGGTAACCTTAACGGAAGTAGTATTAATTTCCGTCACCTGGACATCAGTGATGACGGTTGCCACGACCTGATCAGTAGTAAAAACGTAGTCGGCGGCCGCGGTCAGATTTCCCGCCCGGTCGTCCCCCAGGGGTATAAAATGATAAATCGTGTCATCGTTCAAACCATTAATGGTCACGCTGTGGCTGGTTTCCATGTCCGTATCTTCAGCCGTAAGGTTGCCGTAACTGTCAGTCGTGCCCCAGGCCACCTGGGTGGTCGTGGCTTCGTCCGTCGTCCAGGTAATGACGGCGCTGGCAGTCGTGGCCTCTGTCTCAACGCTGGCCGTATTGGCCGGCACGGTATCTTTATTGATATAAAAACCCTGGCTGGTTACGGTTGTCACGTTGCCCGCCTGATCATAAACTCGGAAAGAAATATAATTGGTACCTTCCCGCAGAGCGGCAAAATCAACGGTCCAGGCCGCGGTGTAATTGGCGGTATTATCGGCAAAAATATTGGTCCAGCCGATTAGATCGCTGGCTCCCTCAGAGGTGCCCGCGGCGTACTGGGCGTAATCCAAAAGCGAGCCGCCGCCGGAGAGAAAATCCACGTCATAACTTGTTCCGGCCGCGTTGCGCCAGGAATTATCACCGGAAACGTTATTAGTAATTACTGGCTCGGTGATATCAACCTTGATATAAAATCCCGGATCGGTCTCCGTGGTCAGATTGCCCGCCAAATCATAAACCCGGAAAGAAACATAATTTACCCCTTCCTCTAGATTATTAAAATCGACTGACCAGTTAGTTTCGTAAGAGGCGACATCATCCGTAAAAATATTCGTCCAGCCGATAATGTCCGTATCACCCTGACTGGAACCCACCGCGTATTGGGCATAGTCCAGATCGGAATTACCACCGCTGGAAAAATCCACGTTATAGGTCGTGCCGGCTCCGTTCCGCCAGGTGTCGTCGCCAGACTGATTATTAGTGATCGTTGGCCCAGTGGCGTCATAACCATATGGCCCTAAGTCCAAAGTGGCGCCACTGGCGGCCGCCACATCCTCCGCATTATAAGCCTTAATATGTAAATACCATTCTCCTTCGCTTGTCGCGGTTTTGGTCAAGGTCCCGGCATCCCACTGTGTTTCTGTATCATTAAAAACATAAGTGTCATTTTGGTCCCAAATATAACGGTAATATTCCACGCCGCCCCCGCCGAATCCGGGCGTGTTGGTAAAGACAATGTCGGCCGTGTTATACCAGGTATTTTCAATCTTGTCGGCGGTCGCCGCCGCATCCGCCGCTAAAGTGTATTTTGTTTCCGCAGCCGTGGCCGTGGTGGTATCACCGTCGCTATTTCTTGTCTGGCCGGTGAAAGAATATTGGGTATTGGCGGTCAAACCCGTTTTCTCCCAGGAATTAGTTTGCAGCCAGCCGGAGTTGGTGGCGGTCACGCTCTCGGCGAAATAGATGCCTGAACTGCCGGAAGCGAGATTGGAAATAGAGCCGCTGCCGGAAACCGTAATGGAATTTTTTTCAACGTTATCAAAGCTGATTCCGGTCGGAGACTCAATAGAAGTATAAACACTTGAATCTTCCGTATTAACGCTATTGCAGGAATTAACCGCCTGCGCATAACGAGTGTATTGGGTGTTGGCGGATAAACCTGTCTCCTGCCACGAAGTGGTATTGGCGGCCAAATCGCCTGATTTATTGACGTCTCCAGTATCCATTATCCGGTAGGCAGTTTCACTGGCAATGTCAGACCAAGACCAAGTGATAGAAGAAGTTGTATTGGCGGAATGGGAAAGTTCCCCGACCCCCCAATCGACCAAAGAGTTAACGGTAATGGTTTTTGTCGAAGAACTATAAACGATATCCGAGGGAGCTATAACGTTAAATTTAATAGTATGAGTACCGGCTGTGTTACCATACACAGTTTTGCTCCAGGTAGTCGTCTCATTGTTAACCGACCCCAAATACGAGCCTGATAAAACCTTGATAGGGGTCGAAGTCGAAATAATGCTGCTATTTACTACTCCCGTATACTCAATTAAAGAGGTACAAGTTGTCCCCGTTGCGCTATCTCTGAAAAATCCGGAAAATGTAAAAGATTCGCCGACACAGATCGTTTGATTTGAGGCTGGTGCTAATACGGTAACCGTTAAAGGTTCTGAACAAACAACCGCCGCTTGCGCCGGCGATACGTTAAAATTAAAAATAATAAAAGATGAAACTAACCCAAATATTGACAAAAACACCGTAAGAAAGCTTAAGGCGTATTTTTTGTAGGTTAAATATCGAGAATAAGAAATTATCCACTTTCCTTTTTCATCCCGCGGTGCTACCTTGAGAAAATTATCATACGGCAGGTTAATTAAAAAATGCGGCAGATAAAGCAAACTATAAAATATTTCCCGAGTTATAGTCGGAACGCAAATAGAAATACGCTTAAAAAAGCCTGGCGCTTCTTTAATGCAATTTAACCTTCTTTGATGGGCACTATATGCTTTAATTATCGCATTTTTCATTAATAATAATACGGCTAGTTAATATGCCAAGAATATGCAAAAAATGTCTTAGAATATTCCTATAGCCTTATTATACGCTAAAATTAGCCATTTGTCAAGTTTTTACTTGATAAAATTTATTAAATATCGTATTATTTTTATATGAGCAAGGATAAAAAAAGGAAATTTCAGGCATTTTTTACCCAAAATCAACCAGCTATCAAGCCGGTAGCAAATATATCGCATACTAACGAGCAGACATACCATCAAATTTTGAAACATAATCTAACTAAGGTATTTGTTTTAACTTTTACGATAATTGTTATATTTATCGGATTGTATGTCTTTGATCTGAAAACAAGCAAAGTCACTCATTTTGCTGAACATATTTCATCATATATTATCAAATAGCATTTTGCGACACTTATTATTAGCTATATATAGCTAAATAATATATTTTTTTCAAATTATTTTCATATATTTTACTTTTTTTTCTTGATTTTTAATGAAAATATACCTAATATTAGCCTCAAAATAACAAAATGTTCCACGTGGAACATTTTTAAAACCTAATCCCTCACCTGTCTTTCCCCTTTTTTCGCCATCCGAACGAAAGATATCTCGTAGGGACAGGAATCACTCGCTGAGTGACAATAAACCAAAAAATACACACTGTAGTTTCTGCCTACGCAGATCTCCCGAAGGGAGACAATGGACAATTTAAATACTAGCCCCTGTAGTTCAATGGACTAGAACGGTCCCGTCCTAAGGGATAAATCCAGGTTCGATTCCTGGTGGGGGCATATCCCCTGCCCTATAATCAGGAAAAACAAGCAGGGGAGTACCACAAATACAATAATTCTTGGGGATATAGTATAGTGGCAATACGCGGCATTCGCATTGCCGAGACCCGGGTTCGACTCCCGGTATCTCCACCAAATAATATGGTTGAAAAAAGTAAGGTTAAGTTAATGCTTCTACCCACTTATCTGACAGTCATTAAGACAAGTGTGGGTACCCGCCTTTTTCAACATTTGTATGTGAAAGTTAAAGGAAAAAAGACTGACATTACTAACGGAGTTTATTCCTGCGCATTCTACGTTTCTTCAATTCTAGCTATATTTAATCTAATAGCAACCACACATGCGACTGTCGAGGGTACTAAAGGGGATATGATACGTCGAGGGTGGAAATCCGTGAATAAACCTAAAATTGGAAGCGTTTTGATCTGGGAGCCAGTAAAATCGAAAAATGGCAAATTTCACAAACATATCGGATTTTATATCGGAAATAAAAAAGCGATTAGCAATAGTTCTCGTAAACGATCACCGGTTATCCATCATTGGACATTTGGTAAAAAAAACGGTAAATTGGGAAGGAAAATAGAACTAATTCTATGGCATAATAATCTGGGCTTGCCCCGTTAGAAATGTATATTGCGTATCCATAAACGAAAATAATTTTCATAGATTTCTAACGGGGCCTCTAGCTCATTTGGTAGAGCGCTTCCATGGCATGGAAGAGGTGAGGGGTTCGAGCCCCCTGAGGTCCACCAAAGAACAGTTATTAATAAAATAGCTGTTTTTTGATTATTATCAACTTAATCTTGTTAATATATCAACAATATGTTCTTTTATGCTTGTTTTTTTTGGACGAGACTATAATAAAAATGTCTACATTTATTATTAAAGAATGAAACATTATGCGAAAACTACCAATCTTTCTGGGGGTCGCTATTGCGGTTTTTATCATCGCACAAACCGCCCAGGCCACCCAGGTCATTAACGACACCCTGCAGGTCAATTCCCTAAAGGTCGGACAGCAGGGCCTCGGCGGAGTGACATATTTCAACGGAACGATCATCAATGCGACAACGACTGACGGAGCGGACAACCCCGTTACCTTCGGCGACAACATACGTATTGATGGTCGCCTCTATCGCGGGGCTATACAAGGCCCCGGAGACGACAAACCACTCATTATTGATGACGATGTAGAAATAAAAGGTAACTTAACCGTGGATCTTGCGAGCACTGCATTACGAGGGCCTGCGGGTCCAGCCGGTCCGACAGGACCACAGGGGCCAACAGGAGCTACTGGAGCGCAAGGTCCAACAGGCCCGGAAGGCCCTGCTGGGGATTCAAGTGATCACGTCTACTACCAACAGAAATTTCTGAGTTGTCTTGGAGATTACGCAGAAATCAGTACTTACCTTGAGTCTGACGACTTCATTTTCTGTTGGAACCTCTGGCTAGCTGGACAGCCTGCGCCGACCTTATAAAAGTAAAGCTGATCTGATTAACGAATAGGTCAGAAAAATACACCTTTCCGCTAAGGTGTTTTTAATTTGCATTTTCCGCACCCCTCTAATCTAAATATTTTTATAACTTGACTTTATATTGATATAACCATATTATAAATATACTCCCCCCCAGTATACCTCCTTTTACCGTCTGAGGCTTAAATTCGCCAAAATATGGAACAATCAGCTATAAAATCGCATCTCCATCGTCTAAGCGGCCAGATCGCCGGTATTGAAAAAATGCTGGAAGAAAAACGCGATTGCAAGGAAATTATCCAGCAATTGCTGGCCAGCCGGGCTTCCTTGGAAAAAATATGTTCGGCTATATTACAGGACG
Organism: Patescibacteria group bacterium; assembly: GCA_041649715.1. Classification (GTDB taxonomy): domain Bacteria; phylum Patescibacteriota; class Patescibacteriia; order JAXHNJ01; family JAXHNJ01; genus JBAZMP01. Next base: position 113,001 of record JBAZMP010000001.1, on the reverse strand, counting down.
AAAGCTCGCGCTGTTTTTGTGAAAAAGGGGTAAAACATGATAAAATAAAGCAGCTTGAATATATAACTAACAATTTATTTAAAATTAATTAAAAATATTATGTCTGAAATTATTTTCACTGATCAAAACTTCGAAGTCGAAGTTTTAAAAGAACAAAAATTACCCGTCCTAGTTGATTTTTGGGCGACTTGGTGCGGACCCTGCAAAATGCAGGGGCCGATTATAGAAGCCGTCGCAGCCGAAATGGCCGGGAAAGCCAAGGTCGGAAAACTAGAAGTAGATCAGAATTCACAAATGGCGGAAAAATATCAGGTCCAAAGTATCCCCACTATAATGATTTTTAAGGGCGGCGAAGTGATCTGGCAAGCCGTGGGTCTGCAGACCAAAGACAAGCTGATCGCGGAACTTAATAAATATATATAATATAAACATGAAATATGATGTTATTATAATCGGCGCCGGTTCAGCCGGACTCTCGGCCGCTATCTTTGCCAGCCGACGGAATCTCAAAACCCTATTGATTTCCGAAGATATCGGCGGACAAGCGACCAACGCCGGCCTGATTGAAAATTATCCCGGCGTTGAAGCAGCCGATGGCGCCACCTTGATGATGAACTTCTTAAAACAGGCCCAGAGATTCGGCGCTGAGTTCAAAGGCGAGGAAGCCATTGGTCTTACTAAAAAAGGAAATGAATTCTTGGTTAAAACCAATAACGGAGAATATTTAAGTTCTGCCCTTGTCTTAAGCTCGGGTCTTTCCCACCGGCATCTGGGGGTGCCGGGCGAGGAAAAATTTGTCGGCAGGGGCGTGGCTTACTGCGCCAATTGCGACGCGCCGCTATATAAAAATAAAACCGTGGCCGTCGTCGGCGGGGGCAACTCCGCCCTGGATGCCGCTTTGATGCTAGCCCAAAACTCGCCAAAAGTATATCTCATCCATCGCCGTGAAATATTCAGGGGTGAAGAAATACTGATCAACCAAGTTTTAAAGAATAAAGCCATAGAAATTCTCTATGATAGCGCCGTCAAAGAAATTAAGGGTGAAAATAAGGTCAATCAAATAATCGTTGAACAGAAAGGAAAAAATGTTACGCTAAACGTTGAGGGAGTTTTTGTAGAAATCGGGTATGAGGTTAGAGCGGATTTTCTGGCCGGTCTCGTGAAGCAAGACGAAAAAAATCAGATCATCGTCGACCATCAGGGCCGCACCTCATTGCCCGGTGTTTTTGCCGCCGGCGATGTGACGGATACCCCCTATAAACAGCTTGTGATCTCCGCGGGGGAAGGGGCCAAGGCTGCCCTTGCCTGCCATCAATATCTGCAAGCCCAGGGAAAAACAAAAAACATCTTTGTTGATTGGGGAAAATAATCAAGAGATACAAACAGCTAATTAACACTTTTGAGAGAGGCTATACTCTTGACAAGCCTCTGTTTTTATGATAACTTGGAAATATCGTTGTTTTTCGTCCCTATTAGCGCCGGAAAAAAGATGTCTTGGCTCTAATGAGGACGCGTGGTCGGGGCTGATGCCCCGCGCAAATGGGCGTACCCCTTCAATACCAAACCGAGGGAGGATTCCGTGAGGAGACCTCAGAAGGTACCGTAGTAAGGGACAACCATTGCTTCGCAACATAGAATATCGTCGGGGCCGAGTCTGAAATAAGCTCGGCCCAAATTTTTTTTATCTTAAATATTTAATATATTATTGACAGCCATAAGAGATGAGACTAAAATATATATGTCTCCTCACAGGTTGAGGGGCCCGGAACGGAGGATCGGACAGAACCGATCCTATCATTGAAGACGCCCGCAAGGGCAATAAGTGGCACGCCGCATTAGCGGCCAAGCCTAGGGATAATCCCAATCGCGTGATTAACTTCACGAATTGAGCGGGCTTCTTAGCCCTAGGCCACGAAACGGGGGCAATATCTTGAGCTTATTCAAGCCAAGTGAGCCCCATTTTTTTTATTTTAAAAAACCCTTATACTTAGGTCATGAAATTTCCGACCCAGGAAGAAGAAAAAAAACTCTGGAAAAAGGGTTATAAATATATCGCCGGCGTTGATGAAGCCGGCCGAGGACCGATCGCCGGACCGATCTACGCCGGCGCGGTGATTTTTAAAAAAGGGGTTAAAATTACCGGCGTAAACGATTCAAAAAAGCTCGATCCGGAACAGAGATCATACCTCTACCAAAAAATCACGACGCAAGCCTTGGCTTGGGCGGTTGCTTCCATAAATCAGAAACAAATCGATAAAATCGGCATCCAAGCGGCAAATTTTAAGGTCATGGAAATGGCCGTCAATAAATTAAAAGTAAAACCCGACTTCCTCTTAATCGACGCTCACCGCCTAAAAACACGCCCGCCTTCCGCCTCAATCGTTAAAGGCGATGAAAAGGTCTTTTCCATTGCCGCCGCCTCCATCCTCGCTAAAGTTTCCCGCGACCGGTATATGGTCAAAAAAAGCCGTCAATATCCCCACTATCAATTTGAAGTCAATAAAGGCTATGGCACCGGCCATCATCTGGCCGCCCTTCGGAAACACGGCCCCTGCTTTTTGCACCGATTCTCGTTCAAGCCCTTACAAAAAACCTAAAAATTTGCTATAATAAATTCATGGTCAGACTTCCCTCCGGCAAAACCTATCTGGAGCCAGCCGTGCTCCTGGAGCGTCTGGAAATAAGCCTCGCGATGCGCGTCGGCGTTTTTGGCTCCGGCGGTTCCGGTTATTTTACCTTGCAGGCGGCCGAAATGGTCGGACCGAAAGGCCGGGTTTTTGCCGTCGATATTTTTAAACCCAATCTTTCCGCCTTGTGGGCCATCGCCAAATTCCGGGGGTTAGACCAAACGATCCGCTGCGTCTGGTCAGATCTGGAAATCTACGGCGCCGCCAAAAGAATAAAAAATGAAAGCCTGGACCGCGGTCTTTTAGTCAATGTTCTCAATCAGTCAAAAAAACAAAAAGAGATCTTAAAAGAATGCGGCCGGACGCTGAAAAAGGAAGGGCGTCTCCTGGTCATTGACTGGATCACCGCGGGGATTGTTTTTGGGCCCCAGGAAAAAAATATCGTCGCCCGCGAAAGAGTCAAACAATTGGCTGCTGCCTGCGATCTCGCTTTGATGGACGATTTCAAGGCCGGCCAATTTCATTACGGACTTATCTTTACCAAAATTTCTTAATTAGTAAAAATAAAACGGTGGCTGAAAAACAAAGCAACTGTTTTTTATATGAAAAATTATCGCCAAAAACTGGGTTTTATCGGAGAAAAAATCGCCGAAAAATATCTGTTGCACAAAGGCTACCGGATCAGACAGAAAAATTTTCGCGTCCGCGAAGGGGAAATCGACCTTATCGCTGAATTCAGAGACGAGCTGGTTTTTGTCGAGGTAAAAACCCGCACCTCATGGCTTTTCGGCCCGCCGGAACAAGCGGTTGACTTCAAGAAAAGGCAAAAATATGCCGCGGTCATCGAAAAATACCTGGAAAAAAACCAAATAGAAAAAGCCGCCTGGCGGTTTGAAATTATTTCCCTCACTTTTTGCCGTCCGGTTAAAAAAATAATCATCCGGCACTTAAAAATTTTGTAACCCCGGTAAATGGCAAAATATGGCGCGTATTTTTGAAAAAATCTATCCCCCTAAAGACTTATTTGCCATATTTTGACCCTTGTTATATAATGTCAACATAAGACTAGTATTTAAACTAGTCTATTTTTTTGAAAAAAGACTAATCAATAAACATATCATATAATATGGCTCAAAATGAAATAAACCAGGCAATTAAGCAAATCTGCGAGGAAAAGAATATCTCTTTCGAATCCGTGATCGAAACCATTGAAGCGGCCCTGGCCGTGGCCTACCGCAAGGATTTCGGCGAAAAAAACCAGAACATTAAGGTCGAATTCAACTTGGAAGATTCCACTTCACGGGTTTTTGACGTGAAAACGGTGGTCACCGACGAAATCTACGACCAGACCATGAAAATAAAGGAAAGAAAAGAAAAAGGCGAAGAAGTAAAACCCGAAGAAGAAGAATTTGAAAAATTTGACGTCAGAAAAAATCTGACTCTGACGGAAGCGAAAAAAATCAAAAAAGACGCCAAATTAGGCGATGAAATAATTACCGAACTTTTTCCGCCGACCGCTTACGGCCGCATGGCAGCGCAAACAGCCAAACAAGTAATCATTCAGCGCCTGCGCGAAGCGGAAAGAGAGAATCTGTTCAAAGACTTCAAGGGCAAAGAAGGCGAAATCATCAGCGGCATTGTCCAAAGACAGGAAAGAAGATTTGTTCTCGTTGACTTAGGCCAGACCACTGGTCTCATGACGCCTAACGAGCAGATCATGAGCGAAAGATACCGACCAGGAGAACGCCTAAAAGTCTTTGTCGTCTCCGTCAACCAAACCACAAAAGGTCCGGAGATTATCGTCTCACGCGCCCACCCCGATATGGTCAAGAGGCTCTTTACGCTGGAAGTGCCTGAAATCAGCGCCGGCACGGTTGAAATAAAGTCAGTGGCCAGGGAAGCCGGCTCCCGGACAAAGATTGCCGTAAAATCCAACCAAAAAAATATTGATCCGGTCGGCTCCTGCGTCGGCCAACGCGGCTCACGGGTTCAAACGATCATCTCGGAAATCGGCGGAGAAAAAATCGACATCATCCAATACTCCGAAGATCCCGTCGAATTCATCACCAATGCCTTGTCGCCCGCCAAAATCATAAGCATCAAGCTTAACAAGGAAGAAAAAACCGCTACGGCGGAAGTGAAAGAAGATCAACTGTCCCTGGCGATCGGCAAGGGCGGGCAAAATGTGAGATTAGCCGCCAAATTAACCGGCTGGAAGATAGATATCGTCTCCAGTGAAAAAAAAGGTGAAAAGATTGAAGTTAAAACCGAAGAAAAGGTAGAAGTCGAGAAAAAAGAAGATGAAAAAGGGGGAAAAGAGGAAAAGACGGAAAAAGAAAAGAAAGCGGTAGAAAGTAAAAAAGAGGAAAAAGAGAAAGAGAAAGAAGAAACCAAGCCTAAAAAAGAGAAAAAAAAGAAAACCGAGCAAAAATCAGCAACAAAAGAGGTTGAATCCGAAGAACCAAAAACCAAAGAGGCCAAAAAAGAAGAACAAAAGTAAAAATTAAGCGAGATAAATCTCCCAATAAACAATGCGGGCGAAACCCCGATAATAATTAATCAACTAAAAAACAAAAATTATGAATGTCGGCATTTACTCCCTTATCTTCGGCTTTTTTGGCCTTTTGATTACCCTTGCTCTTTATTTTAGTGTCAAAAAAAATCCGGCCGGAACAGATTTGATGAAAGAAATTTCCGATAAAATTCATCACGGTGCCATGGTATTTTTGAAGAAAGAATACACGATAATCGCCATTTTTGTGGTCGTGATTTTTGGCCTGCTTTCCTGGAAAATCGGGATTTGGTCGGGAATAGCCTATGTTTCCGGTGGCCTCTGCTCCATGCTCGCCGGTTTTTTTGGCATGTCCGGCGCCACCCAGGCGAATGTCCGGACGGCCAACGCCGCTCATACCGCGGGGCAATCAAAGGCTCTGAATATTTCTTTCTTAGGCGGCGCCATTATGGGCTTGTCTGTCGCCTCTTTGGGTTTAATCGGTATGGGTATTTACTACTATTTTTTTCATGAGATAGATCCGGCCGTCCTTTCCGGCTTCGCTATGGGCGCTTCCTCGATCGCTCTTTTTGCCCGGGTCGGCGGCGGTATCTATACCAAGTCAGCTGATGTCGGGGCGGACCTGGTCGGCAAACTGGAAGCGGGCATCCCCGAAGATGATCCCCGCAATCCCGGCGTGATCGCTGACAACGTCGGCGACAATGTCGGTGACGTGGCGGGTTTAGGCGCTGACCTTTTTGAATCGTATGTCGGCTCGGTAATCGCCACCGTCGCTCTGGCCGCCACCAGCATCGCTTTTGCCAGTGAAAAACTAGCTCGGATGGCTCTCCCTCTCTGGATCGTCATCGCCGGCTTACTGGCTTCTGTTATCGGCGTATTTTCCGTAAAGATATTCTCCAAATTAAACCCCCAAACAATATTAAGATATGTGACCTATGTCGCGGCGCTCCTGCTTTTAATCGCCACTTATTTTATTGTCCAAAGACTAGGCTTGCCCACAAAAATTTTCTGGACCGTATCGCTTGGCACTTTAACGGGCATCCTAATCGGCCTGCTGACCGAGTATTACACTTCCTCAAAACCGATCATAAAAATCGCCAAGGCTTCGGAAACCGGCGCCGCCACCAATGTCATCACCGGCCTGGCGGTCGCCATGGAAAGCACTGCTTTACCGGTCTTGATTATCGCGGTGGCCGTCTACTTTTCTTACCAGCTGGCCGGCCTTTACGGCATCGCTATCTCGGCCGTCGGGATGCTGGCCACCATCGGAGTGACCATGTCGGTGGACGCCTACGGTCCGATCGCTGACAACGCCGGCGGCATCACCGAAATGTCCGGCCTGGGCGAAAAAACCCGGGAAATTACCGACCGGCTAGATTCGCTCGGCAATACCACCGCCGCCATTGGCAAGGGTTTTGCCATCGGCTCGGCCGCTTTAACCGCTTTGGCTTTATTTGCCGCCTACACCACGGCTGTAAAGCTGACCAGCATTGACCTGACCAAAGCCTCCGTCGTGACCGGCCTTTTTATCGGCGGCATCATTCCCTTTTTAATCGCCTCCCTCACCATGACGGCGGTCGGCCGCACGGCTTACAAAATGGTCAATGAAATCAGGCGGCAATTCAAAGAAATTGTCGGCCTGATGGAGGGCAAAGCCAAGTCAGACCCCAATAAATGTATTTCTATCGCTGTCCAGGGAGCCCTGAAAGAAATGATCATTCCGGGTTTGCTCGCGATTGTTGCCCCGATTGCGGTCGGCTTGATTTTAGGCAAGGAAGCCTTGGGGGGCTTGCTTGCCGGCGCGACTCTGGTCGGCGTTTTCTTAGCCTTGATGATGGGCAATGGCGGCGGCGCCTGGGACAACGCGAAAAAATACATTGAAAAAGGCAATTTCGGCGGCAAGGGCTCGGAAGCGCACAAAGCGGCGATTGTCGGCGACACCCTGGGCGATCCTTTTAAGGACACATCCGGCCCGGCTATGAATATCCTTATAAAATTAATGGCCATGGTATCCTTGGTGCTGGCGCCTATCTTCATGTAAACTAATATCTTAATCATAAAATATTGGCTTATACTTTTTTTAAGTTCAATGTTATCCCTTTGCTCCGCTTGAAAATAAAGGGGATCGAGGGTCTGGAAAATATCCCGCAACAGAGTAATTTTATCATCGCCGCGAATCATAACGCCTGGATTGACTCGCCTTTCATTTGGGCGGCCTTAACGAAAGTAATTAACAAAAAAATATACGCCGTGGCGGCCACGAAAAAATTCAAATGGATGGGGGCCATTCCTATTGATCCTAAAAATAAGGCGAAAACGGTCGATATATTCGTAGATTTAATAAAAAAAGGCAAAATAGTCGCGATTTTTCCAGAAGGGAATTCCAATTCGGAAAGAACTTTACGCGAACCGAAAACCGGCGTCGCCCGACTCGCCTTGCGATCCGGGCGGCCCGTCATTCCGATAGGCATCAAAGGAACAAAAGGAAGAACTTTTATTCCAGGAATTTTGCGCTTTTTTTTGACTCCCGCCAGACCGACGATTAAAGTCGGCCGGCCGATGACTTTTCCGGAATTTTACGGGCAAAGGGAAGACGAATACCTTTTGCATAAAGTATCCCGGCTAATCATGGCCGAAATTTCCCAGCTTTGCGGCAAAAAAATGCCGCCGGAGGATGTTTCCCTATGAAATACCCCTGGTTCATTAAATTAGCCCTGGCGGTTTTAAAACGCAACCTCGAACCAATCGAAGGGCTGGAAAATCTGCCTCCCAAAGGCAATTATATCCTTACTCCCAATCATCAAAGCTATCTTGACCCGATTTTCTTATGGGCGGGAATTGTTCCTTACATCAAAAGGATTATTTATTCCCTGGCCAAACAAGAACTGAGTTGGAAATTCGGGAAATTCGGGACCAATTATCTGGGCATGATCTATATTGACTTGAAAGATAAGGCAAAATGTTTGGATACCGCTTTAGAATATTTAAAAAGGGGCGAGATCGTCTGTATTTTCCCAGAAGGCACAAGAAACTACGACCGAAAGAACCTCTTAAAAGGAAAAACAGGAGCGGCAAGATTAGCCCTAATGGCCAAAGTGCCCGTGATTCCCCTCGGCATAGTAAGCCCCCCCGGTAAAGGAGTTTTTGAGGCCTTAAAAAACGCCCTTTTTCCCAAAAATAAGGCAAGAATAATTATCGGCCGGCCCTTAAATCTTGAAAAATATTACCCTTCAGAAATCACAAAAGAAACGCTGGAAAACATCACCCGGGAAATCATGCTTTCAATCGGCCAGCTCTGCCAAAAAAATTATCCCTTCTAAATATGCGATATTCCGCCGCCAAAAAAATCCTGCTTCCCTTTTTCAGAAATAAATACAAAGAGATCAACGGGCTGGAAAATCTGCCGTTAAAAAGGCCTTATTTGATCGCCATCAACCATGTTGATTATCTGGACGGTTTTTTTGTTTCTCTCGCCTTTGAGAAGACAAAAAAACAAGACGTCTATTTTCTTTCCAAGACCAATAATTACTGGTGGTCAGCCGCCACCCTGCCGATCGACCCCAACGATAAGACAAAAAGCCTAAAACAGGCTATTGATTATTTAAAAAGCGGAAAAATAATCTGCAACTTTATTGAGGGTCAACGCAACCACGAAAACAACCTTCAGGAAGGCAAAACTGGAACTGTGCGCATGGCCCTGGCCGCCCAAGTGCCCGTCATCCCGATAGGCATTATCAGCAAGATTCACAAGAACTACTGTCAAGCGGTCTTCGATTTGCTTTCAGGCGGCCATAGGGTCATAATAAATATCGGAAAACCCCTAGCCTTTGAAAGGTATTACAGCCGGGAAATATCAAGAGAATTGCTGTCAGAATTAACAGGCCAAATCATGCGGCAGATCGTCCCTCTTTGCGGCAAAACCTATCCTTATTAAAAAATCATTAATAATAAAATCTTATGAAACTTTACGAAAGCTGGAAAAAAATCTCCCGCCTGCCAAAAGGTGAGATCAAAAAAATGCAAGACAAAAAAACCGCTTATTTTATCCAGCACCAACTTCCCTTTTCGCCCTATTACCGGGATCTTTTTGCCAAAAACAATCTGAAGTTTTCCGATATTAAATCCACGGATGACCTGCGGAAAATCCCCCTTTCCTCCAAAGCGGACCTTGCCCCCACGGCCGATAACCCCGGCCGGCCAAAAACCTTTATCCTGCAACCCGACGAGCATCTGATAAAAAAATATGCGAGCAAGATGGAACTTCTAAAAATCATGACCAAAAAAATAAAAGGCCAGGATTTCAAAAGAGAACTGGAGTGGCAGTATAAACCAATCCATCTCCACTTTACCACCGGCCGCTCGGCCGCCCCGACGCCCTTCGGCTATTCCGCCCGCGACCTGGAAGTGATGAAAGAAACCGGGGAAAGAATGTTAAGTGTTATAAAAGTCTCGCGAGACGAGGTGGCGATCAACGCTTTCCCCTTTTCACCCCACTTGGCTTTCTGGCTGGCTTACTATGCTTTAACCAAACTCGGCATGACCTGCCTGCACACTGGCGGCGGCAAAGTGATGGGTACCCAGAAGATCATCGACGCCATTGAAAAAATGAAAGCTTCTTTGGTCGTCTATATCCCGGGCTACGGCTATCATATGCTGAGGCAAGCAGCCGAACAAAAAAGAAATTTATCTCATGTTAAATACATCATCACCGGCGGAGAAAGGATCGGCCAGGGCCTGCGGGACAAAACCCGGGAGATATTGGAACAGATGGGGGCGAAAATGCCGCAAATTTACGCCACCTACGCCATGACCGAAAGCAAAAGCGCCTGGATCCAATGCTCAGAAACCACCGGTTACCACACTTATCCTGACTTGGAATTTCTTGAAATCGTGGATAAGGAGGGCAATCGGGTCAAAGAAGGTGAGTCCGGAGAATTGGCTATCACCCTGCTTGGCTGGCGCGGCTCAATGGTGGTCCGTTACCGCACCGGCGACATGATCAAGGGTATTAACTATGATCCCTGCCCGCATTGCGGTTTGACGGTACCGCAGATCTTCCCTGACATCCAACGTTCCTCTGATATGAAAGAGTTTCACTTGACCAAAGTGAAAGGCGAACTGATTAATCTTAATAATATTTATCCCCTTCTTTCCGGACTGAGAGAAATTGATGAGTGGCAGGTAGAAATCCGGAAAAAAGACAATGACCCCTTTGAAGTGGATGAAATGGTATTGTATGTCGCGCCGAAAAAAGAGACCGATTGGCCGGTCTTTGAGAAAAAACTTAAGTCCCAATTTAACTATGAAGTCGGCGTGACCCCGATCATAGAGAAAGAGCCGGTCGCCAAAATACTACACCGCGTCGGCATGGACACCGAACTTAAGGAAAAAAGGATTATCGACATCCGGCCGAAAGATTAACTTATCCGTATTATATATTGAGAAGAGCGAGCCCCCAGGCTCGCTCTTTAATCTAAAACCACATCAGCTTTCAGATAAAGTTTTAGTTTTATTACGAGAAGGACGGATCCTGAATCCGCCCCATTCGCATTAAAAAAACAGGGAAGCGCGTAAACGCTTCCCTTGGCGATTTTTTTGCCTAAACTACTAAATGGCTCTCAAAGCAAAGCTTGCCGTCGGGATCGATGTGCATATTTCCCAAACGTTCCTTCTTGAAATGAATATCAAGAGAATAGGGATGATCCGCGAGACGCAATTCCAGACCACCTCTTTTCAGGGCCGTCAAATATGCCTTGACTTTTTTGCTTCTCGCGGCGGGTCCGCCCAACGCCTCCGTTGCCATCTTGACGCTTATACTCATGTCCACTCCTCCTTTTTTTCAGGCCGTTTTTTCCTGAACCCCCGACGATTCACCCTTGTCTATTAATACTGACCAAAACCTCCCGTCTGGCGCCGTCATGAAATAATAGCCGCGTCTGGCTAACCGCCCAAAAAAATCTTCCTGCCTTGGACTCAAATTATATCTTTTCTTCAATTCCTCAAAACCGATGATTTCGCAAGTCATGGTTGTCCGCCCCCCTGAGGAATAATGTGAAAAAGAACAATTCAGATGATAGCCCATCTTATCAGTAATTTTTTTTTCTGTCAAACGGGTTTGCGAAAGATGAAAAAATAGGGTAAAATAACCGCATTATTTATTAATTATCCGTTAATAACATTATGAAAGTGGAAGTGAAAAAACTCCCCAAAAGCCTGGCGGAACTGACCATTGAGGTTTCGGTTTTTGAGCTGCAGCCTTTTTTGCTCAACACCGCGGCAAATATGTCCAAAGAGATGAATTTTCCCGGGTTTAGGCCGGGTAAAGCGCCGTACGATATGGTCAAAGAGAGGGTGGGCGAAGCCGCTATTTACCAAGAAGCGGCGGAAGACATCATCCGAAAAACTTATCCGCGGGCGGTTATTGAACAAGGCTTGGAAGCCGTCGGCCAGCCGAAAATCACTTTGGAAAAACTCGCCCCCGGCAATCCGGTCGTCTATAAAGCGCTGGTCAGCTTATTGCCGAAGATCGAGCTGGGCGATTATAAAAAAACTAGAGCCAGAAAGAAACAAATTTCGGTAGAGCAAAAAGAAATAGACAAAGCGCTGAAAGATCTGCAGAGAATGTACGGCAAAGAAATAAGCGTAGAAAGACAAGCCGTCAGAGGCGACAAAGTCGAGATTGATTTTGACGTTTACCTGGACAAAGTCCCCCTGGAAGGCGGTTCCTCCAAAAAACACCCCCTGATCATCGGGGAGGGAAGTTTTATCCCGGGTTTTGAAGAAAATCTGGTGGGGATGGCCAAAGAACAGGTAAAAGAATTTAAAGTGCGTTTTCCCAAAGACTACCACAAAAAAGACCTGGCCAACCGCTTGGCCGAATTTAAGGTGAAAATGCTGGCCGTTTATAAAATTGAGCTGCCTCCCCTTGATGATAATTTGGCCAAAATGGCCGGTAAGTTCGAAAATTTCGCCGGCCTGCAAAAACAATTTTCTGACAACATCAAAAAGGGGAAGGACGAGCGCGAAGAACAAAGATTCGAGATAGAGATCCTGGACGACATTATGAGCAAATCAAAATTCGGGGAAATACCCGAGCTCCTGCTTGATTCCGAACTTTCTAAAATGATCAGCGAGCTGGAACACGATGTAACGCATCAGGGGATGAAGTTTGAGGACTATCTGAAAGCCTTGAAAAAAAGCGTTGAGGACCTCAAAAATGAGCTGAAGCCCACCGCGGAAAAAAGGATCAAGACCGCTCTCATCATCCGGCATATCGCCAAAGAGGAAAAAATAGAAGTCGAACCGAAAGAAATTGAAAGCGAGATAAAAAAAACCAAGGAAACCTACAAAAACCAGCCGGAAATTATCAAACAGCTGGAATCGGCCGAATACAAAATGTATCTGGCCAATGTTTTGGCCTCAAAAAAGGTGATGGATTTTCTAAAAAATCTGGCCGCCTAATATGGGCAATAAATGGCAAAAATTCCTTTATTTTTTCGGCAGTTTCTTGATAATTTTATTCCTCGCCATCGAGATCACGCCGTTCAATGACTTACTAGCGCAGCCGCTTGTTAAAAAAGATGGCCGCCAAAAAAGCGATGTCATTATCGTTCTGGGCGGCGGGATTAAAAAAGACGGAACACTGAACAAACAAACCCAGGAAAGAGTGAAAATGGGTGTCGTCTTGTCGCAAGAAGAATACGCCCCTTATTTGCTTCTGGCCGGCGGCCAGGCCAAAAACCGCCTCTGGACGGAAAGCGATATAATGACCGGCTACGCCCTCTCTATCGGTGCCGACCCGCTCAAGATCCTCAAAGAATCCGCTTCAAAAAATACTTACGAAAATGCCGTCAATTCGCTGGCAATCATGGCTAATCGGGGCGACAAAAATGCCCTGGTTGTCACCTCGCCGTATCATACGAAAAGGGCTTGCGCAATTTTTGAAAAACTTACGGCTGAAATTTACTGCCAGCCCGTTAATAAATCCCTGCTTTTCCGCCAGGGACCTTGGGATAAAATAATTTATTTCAAACAAATGATCCGCGAATACGGCGCCATAATATTATTCAAAATAAAGGGCTATATCTAAATCTATGAAAATCGCCATTTTATCCGATCTGCACGATAATTATGCTGATTGGCAAATCATCAGTAAAATCATTAAAAAAGAAAAGATAGCAAATTTGATCTACTGCGGTGATTTGGCTTCGCCGATAATGCTTGCGAAAATGGCCGAAGATTTTGACGGCCACATTAATCTCGTCTACGGAAACGTCGCCGACCGCGAACGGGAAAAAATAGTGGCCGAGGAAAACAAAAGCAAGGTCACACACTACGGTCAAGCCGGAGAATTTATCCTTGACGGCAAAAAGATCGCGCTGACCCACTTTCCCGACCAGGCGAAAAAATTCGTGTCCGCCGGCCGTTTTGATCTGGTCTGCTATGGCCATACTCATTTAAAAACTTTTGAAAAAATAAAAAACACATATCTGCTAAATCCCGGCACGGCCGGCGGCATGTTCCAATACCCCTCCTTCGCCGTTTTTGATCTCAAAAATATGAAAAATGAATTTCGGGAAATCACTCTTTGAGCCTTGTAAATTCTAAGGAATTTGCTAGAATATTAAATACCGTTTCGGTCACGTAGCCCCCGCCAGAGGCGGGTCCGCCTTGGGCGGAAAGTGGTCTTCGAAAATGAACTTTATTTTCAAAAAGGAATTATCACAGTTATAAACTATGGTCACGTAGCCAAGTGGTAAGGCAACGGTCTGCAAAACCGTTATTCGGCGGTTCGAATCCGCCCGTGACCTTAAAAAACCATGCGGGTGTAGTTCAGTGGCTAGAACGTCTCCTTGCCAAGGAGAAGGTCGGCGGTTCGACTCCGCTCACCCGCTCCAGTTCGTAAATTGCGATTTTTTTGTGGCGAATAACCACTGATTAGATAATAAAATTAGGGCTTTTTGCCCGAAGACTTGGAAGTTCGAGCCAATTTTTTGTATATAATTTCTCTTAACTTCTAAATTTTCCTGCTTTGCGATAAAAGGGGCTTGGTGAGCCTCTAAAATCCACTCTTTAAAGAGTTCGAGCCGAGCGTCGCCCTTCCGTTTAAACCCATCCAACAATTCTTTAATCTCAACCTGCCGGTTGACGATTTTTTGTTTTGCTTGGGAAAAAATCTGCTTGGAAATTGCCTGATCAAGCCGTTCGTCAAGCAGTCGCAAAAGCTTTGATTCTAACTTAGCTTGCTCATTTTTTAACACTACAATCTCGCCTTGATGTTTGGTTTTAGCTTGCTTTATCTCTTCGTCAACCCTTTTTATCATCTTGTCTTTCCAATCTTCGGGAAGGGCGACGCTCGCAATAGTTTTATTAATCTGGCTGACCAATCGCCTTTCTTCCAGGAATTTCTGGGAACAAACAACATTCTTTTTCGTACAGCGGTAATAAATATATTTCAATCCTGACGGCTTTTTCTTTCTTTCCGCCGTAATCATTCGGCCGCACTCGCCGCAGGTAAATACGCCTCGGAAAGCGAAAGGAATCAGCTCTTTTCTTACTCTTGTCTTGCGCTTGGTATTATGGATTTTTTGAACGGCGTCAAAAAGCCGTTTGGTAATGATCGGCTCGTGCGTCCCCTGGTGCATTTCACCGCTGTGCTCGAATACGCCGTAATAAAACGGATTGGTCAGCATATCCGAAAGTATCGTGATGACTATCGGTTTTCCGGACCTTCGGCTCACCAAGCCCAGCGAAAGCGACAACTGTTTTAAACTTTCCAAAGTATGATTGCCCGCGGCATACGCCTCAAAGAGTTTTTTGACTATGGGCCAACGCTCGGGGTCTTTAATAATTGTATGGTGGCGCAATTCGTTGAGATACCCTAATGGCGCGAGCCCTGGCCATTCGCCTCTTCTTAATTTCTGGCGTATGCCGCGCTTGATGTTTTCACACAAGTTATCAATATAGTATTTGCTCTGGCCGAAAGCGATATTAAGCATGAATTTTCCCTGCGGCGTGGCATCAAACCAAAAAGTGGGAAACTTTAAACCGCCGATTTTGCCGGTATCAACCAAATAAATAATTTTCCCTCCGTCAATGCTGTTTCTCGCCAATCGGTCGGGATGCCACGCCAAAATTCCCATGGGACCGTTTTTTTCAATTCGTTCTATCATTTTATTAAAAAGAGGACGACCGGGCGCTTTGGCCGTCTTGCTTTCTATGTATTCATCAATAATTTCTAAATTTTCCTTGACGGCAAATTCTCTTAATTCTGTTATTTGCGATTCTATGGACAATACTTGCCGGTCGTCCTCGTCCGTTGATTTTCTGGCGTAAATTAAATATTTCATAGTTGTCGCTTTCGCTTTTATTTAAACTTAGAAAAATTGGCTGCTCCGCCTCCGGCGGAGCCCCCCGTCGTCGCGGGTGTCGAACTTCCAAGTCTTCGGGCAAAAAGCCCTAATTTTATTATCTAATCAGTGGTTATTCGCCACAAAAAAATCGCAATTTACGAACTGGAGCCGGTTTTACGAAAAAGTTCGCACCTTTTTCGTCTGACCGGTCGGCGGGCGGCCGGTGCGCGGGGGGGGTCGGCCGCCCGCCCTGTCCGCGCTTTTTCTTAAAAAGCCTTCCTTTTTCGTATCTCCCTTCGGGAGATGCGCCGCTTTTAAACCTCTTAACGTTTGCCCCGCCCACCCATACGCACGTCTTTACTCCCCTTTTGTAATATTCTAATTTTGAATATTCTTAATTTGAATATATCATATAACCATGTCAAGCACAATATATTTTGAAGAGTATAAAAAACTGATCCAAAAGCTAAAAAAAGCTCGTATTGAGGCCGGATTAACCCAAATACAGGTCGCCAATAAACTTAAAGAGCCTCAATCCTATATATCAAAGGTTGAGGCGGGGGACCAAAGAGTGGATATTATTGAATTAAAGCGCTTTGCCGAAATATATAAAAAGCAGATTTATTACTTTATTAATTAGAATAGTATTTTTTCGCTAATATTAGCCGATTTAATTCGGTCTTTTTTAGTTATCCACAATATTATATCTTGACAATGATTACTAATGGTATTAGACTAATTTTTAGATGATATAACCATTTTTTAACCTTTAAGTAAACTCATAAGTAATTCAATAATTTAAGATTTAAAAAAATACAATGAAACCCAAACCCCCAATTAACGAGTCAAAAGCAGATAGATTTAAAAGACTTGCCGAATACAGAACAAATGAAGTTTTAAATAAACTTATGATTTTAGGGAATTGTGCGAATCGTCAAGCATATGATTATACGGAAAGTGATGTCCGAAAAATTTTTGATTCTATTGAAAAAATGGTCCGCGACGTTAAATCAAAATTTCACCACACAACCAAAGATCAAAGATTTAAGCTTAAATAGATAATATTATGTTTGACCCAAAAATTTATAATAAAATTCCTTATGATGATTTATTAGTATTTGCCTTATACTCATTAATCCAGAGGAATAAAGTAACAAACTTTGAGAATCTTGTTGTTGAATGTTATGAGCTTTTTCCACAAAGATTCGGATTGCCTGGTTATATTTCAAAATATCCTGATTCATCTCAGGTTGAAAAATGTTGGTTAAGATGTAGAACAGACAAAGGCTTAATTACAGGCAGTAAGGCTCAGGGATTCGAAATTACGGGCCGAGGTTTAAATATCGTTCAAAAGATTCGTAAAGTTCTTGGAGCTCACGAAATAGACACAAAGAAACTACTTGCGATTAAAGGCGACCGAAGGACAAAAAGTGGTCGATTAGTTAAACAACTGGAAGAAAATAGTAAATATAAAGAGTATCTTAGAGTTGGAAATACAATAAAGATATCCGAATTTGAGTTTTGTGATTTAATATACTGTACCCTCGATTCCCTTCCGGAAACGAGGAGAAAAAACTTACAACAATTATTTGAAGCTGTCGAAGATTATAACAGAAATGACTTGGTAGAATTTCTTAAAATGTGCGAAACGAGATTCTCCAGGCTGCTTAACTCACCTATGGAGTTAGATAAAAAATACGTAGGTGGCATGCATAGACGCAAAATTAAGAATTAATTTTATGGACATCGCAGTCAATAAACAAATTCACTTACATCAACGTGTTGCCGAACAACAAGCTAGAGCCACAATTAAAAATAATGCGGTTTTGGCACTTATTGAGTTAATCACAAATTGTGATGACTCCTATCGACGACTTGAGAATAAAAATATTAAAAATAGTGGAAAAATAATAATTGAACTTATCAGAAAACGTCAAGGATCAGTAGTGCGAGTAATCGATTATGCCGAGGGTTTTAATGAGTTTAAGATGGATGAGCGCGTCGCTGAATATGGTGGCGATACAAGTGAATTTACGGAAGAACAAGCTGGAAGAGGGTATTGGGGCAGAGGATTAAAAGAAGCCATGATCGCTTTTGGTTATGGTACCGTTGAATCAGTTATAGAGCAATCGTATAACAAATGCATTCTTGAACATCTTAACTATAAACGCTATATACCATGTAAAGTCACAAAACAGATGCGAAAAGATATCGGAATTGAGAGTAACGGAACCTGTATAACTCTAAAAGCTCTAAATTCTCAAATTAGAATTCCGCAATATGATAATTTAAAAAGGCAATTGGAGCATTATTATAGTCTGCGAGACATAATGAGCAGCAAAATGAGAGAAGTAGTCCTAATCGAAAAGAATGGGAGAGAGAAAATTAAAAGGCAAGAGGAACTATCGTATATATTACCAAAAGGGAAATTATATGAGCATACTGAACTTACTGTGCCGGGTTATAATGCGGCAAAAATTGATCTGGAACTCTATAGGTCTGATGAACCACTAAGTAGCTATGATGACGAAGGGCCGCTAAGGGAAAGCGGGATTTTAGTAAAATCCAAGGGCGCGGTTCTTGATATTACACTAACTAAAAAATTTGAAGGTAATATATACGCCGTAAGATTATACGGAAGGGCAGTCGTAGATTATATTGACCATCTATTAAGAGTAGAACAAAGGCCAATTATTAGATCAGATCGACAAGGCATAGACTGGACTGATAATTTTTCAAAAGCGCTTGACCAAATAATTAGTAAGGAAGTTGAAAAATTTGTTAAAGACGAGGAAAAATTGGCTAAAGAAAGTGAAAATAAATTAGAGAGTGAGAAAACAAGAAAACGTTTTCAATCAGCCCTTCCTGAATTAAATAAAATTGCTAAATTAGAGCTAGAAGACACTAAAGGCGAAGGGACAGGTGGGTCGGAGGGTACTATTAATGAACCACCTCCAAATGGATTTGATTTTGTCCCTGACTATAGTCAATTAGTAGTCGATTGCCAAGCAACTCTTACTCTTAAAGTAATCGTTCCCCTAAAATTACCGCCTGGAGCGACCATAAAAATTAATAGTGACAATAACAATGTTATTGTCATAAATCCTAAAATAGTACTAAATGAGAAAGGTGCTGATGAAAGCGGTATTGTAACTACACAGATCCATGTTATTGGTAAACAAGTTGGTGCAGAAGGAGTAATCACTGCAATTGCAAATAACTTGCAAGCAGAGGCATTAGTAAAAGTCATTTCAAAAAGAAAAACGCCAGAACCTACAGATAAAAAGAAAGCTGGTTTATTTAGAGAAATTACTTTCAGTCCTATTGCTGATCCTCGTCAAAGGGTTAGGTTTGAGCAATCTAGTGGCCAAGTAATTATTGCGACAAAAGCACCGTCTGTAGAAATGTATTTTGGCCCACAGGGCGAAAATCAAGAAGAAGGACACTGCCAAGTTATGCTTGCTGAACTAGTTGTTGAAGCAGTTTGTCGTGAAATTGCTAAAAGAAAAATTGAAAGTGGGGAACCATTTTTAGGTGAGGCATCAGCCGCCGTGAGCGTCCAACATAATAGGCTTGTTAATCAATATGGGCATAAAATTCATAAATTCTTAGTTGAAAAAAAATTCCAAAGGTAGTTTATTGATTTTTAATAACCCACCTTTAAAGTTGTGAATATGTCAAAAGATAAAAAAATCAGAATCCCAAAAAGACCAGAAAAATTTCATTCATTTTCTGAATGTGTGAGGTGGCTAAAAAAATCAGTTTATATAATTGTACGTGGTAGAAGTGAAAAAATTAACGATCAACAAGTAATTAGGTGGACCACACTTGGGACTGGTTTTGTGGCAGCACAGGAGAAATTATTAACCGCTGCTCATGTTGTTAGTAATACTCAAAAAGATGAGTCGTCTCAGCACCATGATGGTGACAAATATTATTTGTTAAAACACGACGATGATAATAGTTGGCACTATAGAATTTATGAACCAAAAATAAATAAAGATTTGTTTATTTTCCCCGAGATTGACTTAGCAATATTTAATTTAGATAAGGAATTCTATCAGGTTGACGACAAAATATTAGCAGATAGAAATGATTTTGTTAGAATCTCAAAAGATTTTTTACCGATTGGGTCGGAAGTTGGTGTTTTGGGATATCCTTTGTGCAAATTGGATTTTGCCAATAATGATTTAAGTAAACCATTAATTGGTAACATACTACTTAGGGTCGACAAGGGTGTTATTAACTGTAGATATCAAACTTCTAAAGATAAATACCTATATGAATTTACAATGGCTTTCAACCCTGGAAATAGTGGTGGCCCAATTTTTGATATCAGGACTGGCCGCCTTGTATCAATTGTGAGTGGCTATAAGGTAATAAAAATCAATGAGAAAGAGGTGCCAATTACTGATGAGGGGAAAAAATTACTAAAAATATATAAAGAACAGGCATATATAGAAACCCTAAACGCTTCATACTCTTTTGGTCATGCAACTCCCTCGTTTCTTGATATTTTCCGAAATAATAATATAATGAATTAACATAGAAACCCTAACCAATTTTTTATATCCATTGCGGCGCGCCCCGTGATCCCGTCATCCGACGGGACAAGAGCGGTACACAAAAAATACTATACCCTTAAAAACCTACCTAATAAAATCAAGCTTGCTATCTGGAGCCTAGCCGTGCAGAATAAATAAAATAATATTTAATTACTAATTTATGACTAATACCGAAGAGAAAAAAATATATTGTAAAAATTGTGGTAACGAAAATAATGATAATGCAAAATTTTGCAAGAGTTGCGGCGGTAAAATCGTTCAATCTGAATTAACACCCAAAACATCAGAAAAAACCCCAGGAAAAAAGAGTAAAAAGATTAAATCACTTGTGGGCTCTGTTATAGGCATAGTAGTTTTTATTATGGCATTTTTAGTCGCTCGTTATGTTGTATATAACGGTACTTCCGCTATTTTAGGGGGCGACTCTAAACAGGATATTATCAAGGAATCCGTCCAGGAAATAAAAGCCCAATCAACACTTCCTCAGCAAGTTGATGCGGTAACGACTTGGACTGATATTTTAGCAGAACCAAATGCAATTCGTTATGTTTATACACTCCATGATATTGACACAAGCCAACTTACAAATGAGTCACTGAAAAATATCATCGCCCCCAATGCTTGCCAAACACCAGAAACAAGGAATAATCTCCTAGACCAAGATATAAACATGGAATATTCTTATCAAGTGCAAAACTCAACTCAAACTTTCTTTTTTGCTATAAGTAAAAGTGATTGTTTATAGCATTGTTATAGTTGCGGCGCGCCACGTGAAGCGTGGCACGAAAAAGGAAGGCTTTTTAAGAAAAAGCGCGGACAGGGCGGGCGGCCGACCCCCCCGCGCACCGGCCGCCCGCCGACCGGTCAGACGAAAAAGGTGCGAACTTTTTCGTAAAACCGGCTCCAGACGATAAATTTATTTTTTTCAGCGGCGCAGAGCCACTGATTAGATAGGGAACAAATTTCACACAAAATTATAAAAAAGAGGCGCGTAAGCGCCTTTTTTTTATAATTTGACGAAGATGAAGAATTCTCCTACTGGCTCTACTGTCTGTCAACGGTGTCGACGACCTCTCTCGAATCAGTCGGCTTGCCTAATTTAAAGATTTTGGTAATACCCCAGGTGATAACGACATAAACGATCGCCGCCACAATAGTTGACCACTCAAAGAAAGAAGTTGTTTCAATGCCTTTATTGGCGGTCGGTTGGAAAATACTTAAGAATGGAGCGGCAAACGGATAGCTTAAGCCGTAGGCAAATTTGGTGAATCCGGCGTCAGGATTGGCGCCCATTACTTTGAGTACGAAACGGAAGGCAAGGACAATTTCAATAAAGCCGAAAATGAACCAAATTACTTGGTAGGCGTGAAAAAGCGTCTTTTTCTGGGCGTATTCTTTGGCCGCGCCCGGCGTGGCGCCAACCGTGCGTTCAGTCTTAGTTGATTCGCTCGTCGGCGTCGAAGTTGACGTGGAAACCGTTTGGGCGACCTGGCTGGGTCCTGAAGCCGTGCTTTTTCTTATTGTTTGTTCGGAATTGGCGTCCGAAACTCGGGTTAGTTCGTCCTCGCTGTGCGAGGGAGAAATATTGGGAGTCATAAGATGCTTTCTTTGGTTAACTTAGCACCTTGGACAAGGTGCGCTCCTTTAAAGAGAGCCTGATTATAGTATACTCTTCCTGGCAGACAATAGATAGGGGCGAAAAAGAGCTGGCCTTGAAAAATTTTTCAGATAGTATGCGCTTAATAATAACAATATAATAAACAAAAATGTCGGTTATCTAGCCAAATAAATTTCCCGAAGTTATTCCATGCGGCTGATAATATTCACTGATCAAGAATAAAAAAAAGTATATTTATCAAGGGCAAATTCCTTAATCAAGATGCGAAAAAATTATAAATTTTTTTCTTAAAATCGGCCTAGTCCGCAAATCATCCCAACAGACATAAATCTTGAAATAATTTTTAGGCTTGACAAAATATCAATTTTGCGCTAAGATGATTTTTCAAAGGTGCTGTGAAACAAATGTCCTTTCCTAAAACGAGGTGATCAAAATGAACAAGATGTTTATTATGACCCTGCTTATAATCTTCGGCTTAACCTCCTCATGCCTCCTTGACCCCAATGAGATCAACACAAATTCCGACGGACTCTATGTCTTTCAGATGAAGGACATCACCTTCATCTACAACCCCGACAACCAATCCCGCCATGATTCGCGCCGAAATCTCGATCTCATTCCGTATGAACTCAAGATTATCAAACCGGTGAACGGCTGTACCCGGGTCCTTGTCCGGCGGTATGATGATTGTTGTAAAAACATCATTCTCGACCAGTATCTTTGCGGCCCCGGTGTGATCAGCTACACCCTGATCGCAAAACAGCTGGAGATCACCACCTGGGATGACATGAACAATCAGTGTCCAAACGGCCCGAAATACTGGAATTTCGAGTAAATATCACCTTTGAACAATAACCGTTCCCCTCGGAACGGTTTTTTCTTTACCAAAAAGGCCCCTTACCCTGTTAGAAATTATCATTTGCCGATCATGGCGCTGATTTTTCTGGATTTCCAACGGGGCTTGACAAAATTTATGGATGTGCTAAGGTGATATATCAACAAACTGCTATTTTTCTCTAAGGTTAGCAGTTTTTTGATACTTTGCTCTCGCGAATTTAGGAATAAAGAGCGAAGCAAGGTCTAAGCCAGTAACTAAATTACCCATGAAGATGAAGGCCCGATTGGTCTTTAATCCGGAAAAAATTATTGCGTTCATCGCGCTTTTTAGTCTATTAAGCTGGTTCTTCCCGCAAACGGAAAAAGTCCAAGCTAAAGAAATATCAATCCTTAATCAAAATGATTATCGGCAGGTTGAAAAAATAAAGTCCTTGACCGGACTGCCTGAAATTGCCAATCGTCAGCCGCGGAAGATAATCAAGCTTTCGGTAACCGCTTATTCCTCAAGCCGTGAAGAATGCGACAACGACCCCTTTACCACCGCTTCGGGAGAAAAAGTCCGGGATGGCATTATTGCCTATAATTATCTGCCCTTCGGCACTAAAGTTAGGTTTCCGGAAAAATTCGGAGACAAAGTTTTTACCGTGACTGACCGCATGGCAGCCAACAAAGGCAGATATATCGCCGATATCTGGATGCCCACCAAGACAGATGCGATCCAATGGGGAGTTAAAGTTATAAAAATGGAGATACTGTAAAAAATAAATTAGTAAAGCATATTAAGGCAAAAAAGCGGGTTCCCCCGCTTTTTTGTTTGTGGTAAAATTAGTGTATGCAGATAATATCACTAATATTTTTTACTTTGGCCGCGAGTCTAGCGCTGGCCGCCCTGGAAGTTCAAATTGAAGGCAAACATGGCTGGGCGGCTGACTTGCCCACTTTCCGGCTAAAAAAGAAAATGGGGGAGAAACCGATCACGGGCTATCATATTTTTATCATTCTCTTCACTCTGATTATTTTTCATTTTCCCCTGTTTTTCGCCAGTTGGTCCTGGAAAAAAGAGGCCTTGCTTTTCGGGGTCTTTATCTCGATGTGGACTTTGGAAGATTTTTTATGGTTTGTCCTGAATCCCCATTACGGCTTGACTAAATTCAATAAAAATAATAAAGATATCTGGTGGCATAAAAGTTGGTTTGCAGGCGTCCCGAGTTTTTACTGGGCTTTGTTTCCCATCGGTATTATCCTTATTGCCTTAGGAATATAATTATAAAATAAAACAGACCCTGGATTCGAGATCTGTTTTTTATAATATCAAATATTATATCTACATTAATACTATACGGAAATTATTATTAGCGTATATCCTATATGCCGGAGGCATTTTCCGCGGTCACATCGGCGGCTGTTCCTGGCTGATATACTTCCACTTTTTTATACCAATTATCAACGATGCTGTTTATTTCCGTGGCAGTCGCCGTAGCGGGCAAATCAATATTTATATTAACCCACAAGTTGTCAATCAGAATACTTATGCCCCAACGAGTTGTTGAGTACTGGGAATTGCTTGATTCGCTAGACGTATCTCCATAATAGAAATGTTCATCTTTTATATTGGAAAATGATTTTATCCCCATCTCTAAATAATACCCTTTATTATAAGCGTAATTTTTTGCCGCCGTAGCCGTATCTTTAAATTCATGAAAGCTTAAATCAACGCTTGATAACCCATAATCATTGGCTGAGACAATCTTATCTGCGATATATAATTGGATTAAATCACCTTCATTATAGCCGGCTTTTTCTTCTTCTTCCTTTAAATGGCTCGCTTTATAATATCCATAGTCTTGATAATCATCAGTTCCTTTATAGGGACCGTAGGCGACCGGCAGATCCTCCGAAGCAATGACCAGGGTGTCCAATTTTCCCATAAAACGGCCGAGTGTTCCGGAAGAAGGAATCGTCACGTTGGCGATAGTTGCAGATTTATTGATATTATGAGTGTCGGTACTTT
Organism: Patescibacteria group bacterium; assembly: GCA_041649715.1. Taxonomy (GTDB): domain Bacteria; phylum Patescibacteriota; class Patescibacteriia; order JAXHNJ01; family JAXHNJ01; genus JBAZMP01. The sequence continues at coordinate 88,479 of JBAZMP010000001.1, read as the reverse complement.
CTCCACAACCGGCGCCAATCAAAGCGAGGCAAAAAATAAACAAACCGATTAAGATTTTATTTTTCATGGATTTTTATCATTATATGTTTTAATTGTTTCTATGGTTAGCTTTGTGGCTTTGGCTGAGCAGGAATCGTTGATTTGAATATTTTTAACACTTTTTTATAGCCGAATAATATGACGGCTGTAATGATTATGTTTACCAGGTCAAAAGATAAGATTGAGCCGATAAAACCAATCCACATGAATATCGTCACCCAGCCTTGTAGCCGTAAAATTCCATAAAAATATAATACCTGTAATCCAATGGCTATAATCAAGGCGACTATAACCATGCCGGCCGGGATGAGACCAAAACCGGCAAGATCAGTTTTGTCAGGCATACTTATATCCTTAAACTTTGGAATAGACACAATAAGACCATAAATAAAATTTAGGCAAATAAGAGCCAAAATCGCGTAATAATAATTTTTTTCCTTTTTATGATTGTTTAAGATTTGTTTTTTTTCTTCGTAAGTCATAATATATTTTTATTTTTTTAATATCAAAATTCGTTGTTTACTCATATATTTTAGCATTACTAACGCCTAAAGTCAAGGATCATATCAAAAAAACAGACCATCAGTTACGTGGCCTATTTTTTGGTGCCGCCGGTCGGACTCGGACCGACACGGGATTGCTCCCACAAGATTTTAAGTCTTGCGTGTATACCAATTTCACCACGGCGGCATGGATCAATTATATTTGCTCAATGCATGTCGTAGTAACGCCTTTAATGAATATTTCCCCTTACTCGTTTTAAAATATCTTTCTCTCTTTTCCGCATCTTCCTTATTGTTAAACACTTCGTAAAATATCAGTTTAACGGGCAATCGATTCTTTGTAAACGGACTTTTTCTCTCTTTATGCTCATTTATTCTTCGTATTAAATTTGTAGTGATTCCAGTGTATAATTGTTTATTCGAAAGTAAAAGGATATAGACTGTATGCATAATATTAATTATTGCGTGTATACCACCCCGCACCACTAAAGGGTGCGGGGTTGCCGTGAACCCTTTAGTGGTTCACGGCAATTTCACCACGGCGGCCTATTTTCCCATCAATATATCAAAAGTATAAGCATTTTATTCTCTTTTGGCAATACTTAGCCTTTTTCACTCCATAAGAAAACCCCCGCATGCGACATGCAGGGGTACCGGGCTATCTAACAGGGTGGATTGGAACCACCTCATATTATGCGACTGTTACGATACCTGTTTGCCCGGCTTTGGAAAAAAGCGTCTCTTAAGAACTATTTATATTATAAGGACAATAACTTTTATTGTCAAAAAACAAGTTAATACTCATACTTTAAGTAAGTCTTTATCTAGGCCGCAGAATAAACAATGACATATTTTATGGGTGATTCTATTGATTATTATGGGCCAGATTTACAGATAAGCTGTCTTTAGCTATGATATTAATATGAAATATACAATTTTTAACAAATCATCGGAATCGATGAATGAAATTAAGCCAAAATCAGTTGACATTGTCTTTTTTAGCCCACCGTACAATATAGGGACATATTACGGCAGCTATACTGACAAATTAAAATTAGAAAAATATTTCAACTTCATGAAGAATGTAATTAAAGAATGCGCAAAAACACTTAAAAAAGATGGCCGATTAATTATAGAAATTGCCGATAGCATCTTTTTTAACAACAAGTTTATTCAACTAGCTGGCTTGATTCAAAAATATGCCGTTGTTAATGCTAACATGTTTTTGGAAACAAGGCATATTAATTTTATAAATACAAAAAATAGCTTTGAATTACCCAATCATGGTTTTGATAAAAATTACTTGACTTCTTCAAACACACATTCTAATTGCCATCAAATCTTGGTCTTTAATAAATCAAAAATTGAATATAAAACTGGAGAAATTCTTTATTTTAATTATAAGCATTCAAATGAACATCCTTGTGCTGAACCCAAAGAATTAATTGATTTTATAATAAAAAAATATTTCAGAACTGGCATGAACATATTAGACCCATTTATGGGTACGGCAAACTTAGGCGTTAGTGTTTTAAAGAATGGGGGATCTTTTTCTGGATATGAAATAGCAGAAAAATTTTATAATTCAGCAAAAAAGAAATTACAGTCGGTGTTATAATTTTACAAAAAAATCGCCTTAATGGGCGTTAAAAATAATAATTTTGGGGCAGGGCCCCTGCCAACGGCAGAACAAGTCTTATTAAAAGCGAAAAAAATTGGAGCGGGTAACGGGAATCTCCACCCAAGGCGGATGCGCCTCGGGCGCAGAACCCGTATTTTCAGCTTGTCCCGCAACGATGAGATGAACAAAGTGAATCCATCTTGTTGCGAGGATCCCGAAAAATAACACTCATTAAGCGGGCAACGGGAATCGAACCCGTATTTTCAGCTTGGAAAGCTGACATAATAGCCATTATACTATGCCCGCTTAATGAACACTATTATTTTGCGTGCGGGATCCTCGAAAAATATAGTCGCTCCGCTTCCTTATTTTGCGGGAGAAAGCTGACACCCGCCCGCCTTGACTGCTGTCAAAGCAGTCGGGCAGGTAATAGCCATTATACTATACCCGCATTATTTTAAAGGATGCCACGAAATATATTTTTTTTCAAGACCTATTTTTTAGACATCACGCAATCCCAATCCCAGGCCAACTCTTTTATCAGGGGAATTTTGCCGATCATTTTATCTATTTTTGCCAAAAAATAGTTGATTTTCGTATTTTCAGAAAAATTTGTTTTGAAAAGACGGTTAAAAATATAGCAAAAGTAAGTATTATATTTACGCAAATAATCGACCGGCGTTATTTTTATTTCGGTAAAACCGGCGGCCGCAAATATTCTTTTTAATTTGCCGCGGGAAAAACCCATCGTCACATCATCGGCCAGCGATTTTGCTTCGCCTTTATTCCTTCTTCTGATAAGCCCGCGGAAACTGACAATGATCGGCCAAAAAACATAATGGAACCAGCTGGCCGGTTCGCGCAGGATCAAAACCGGAGAATCTTTTTTCGTCACACGGTAAATTTCGGCTAGAGCCTTTCTGAAATCCGGTAAATGGTGCAGGGAAGCGACCATAAATACCCCGTCAAACACCTCGCTATCAAAAGGCAGATTTTCCGCGTCTACCGCCATAAAATAGTTATTCTCCGCCACTCCCAGTTTTTTTGCGAAATAGCGGGCTTTTTTAACAGAACCCGGAGCAATATCCGTTTCCACCACCTTATAGCCCTGCTTCATTAATTGAAGGGCGAAACGGCCGTCACCGCCTCCGATTTCCAAAAACAATTTGCCTTCTTTTCCCTGGTTAAAAATCGGAGTAAATAGTTTTAATTCGGAAAAGCTACCCTTCAAAATCTTTTCTTCGTTAAATTTCTCCGCCCTTTGCGAGTACGTGTCAACTTCAATCGCTTTGATCTTGTCCAAATCCGGGGGCAAAAAATTATATATACCGCCTACAGGCTCTCTGCTTGAATTTTCTTTGATAAAATCTAAAACAGGCATGCCATAAGCATGCCATAAATTTGTCTCTATGACAAGCCAATTTTATCTATTTTAACCCTTCGGTCAGACTGACGATTTTGTAACCCTGATTCTGGATTTTTTGGATCATTTCTTCCAAAATCTCGCCGGTAATATTGTCGCCCACGTGCATCAGGTAAATGTTGCCCGGCGCTAACTTTGAAATAATTCTGTCTTTAACCTTGGCGGCGGTCATACCCGTACTTTCTTCCCAGTCCAAAGCGTCTACCGTCCAAAAAACGGATGTGTAGCCTTGGTTGCCGGCAATTTCCACAACATGGGCATTCCTGTCCCCGTAAGGCGGTCGGAAATATGGTTTCGTCGTTTGATTAGTGTAATAAAGCATCAGATCATCCATTTTTTTAAGCTCATCCGCAATTTCTGCGTCGGAAATCTGGGTCAGGTGCGGATGATCATAAGTGTGGTTGAAAATTTCATGGCCGGCGACGCTCATTTTTTCCACCAGATCCGGATTTTTTTCTATCCATTTGCCGGTCAGAAAAAAAGTGGCCGTTAAATTATGATTTTTCAAGGTGTCCAATATTTTTTGCGCTGACTGAATGCCCGATCCGGCGTCAAAAGTAAAGATAACCTGCTTTTTTTCGGTATTACCCCTGGTAATTTCCGGCCTAACTCCCTGGACCGATTCAACCGCAATATTGGCATTAATGACTTCCGTCGGGATATTGATATTATTATTTTCCGGGCCCGCATTAACTGCTTGATTGGTGTTTTGATTGAAACCTTGATTAATATTTGTATTAGGATTAATATTTGTATTTCTATTATTAGAGGCCGTAAATTCTCTTATTCCAAAAAATAGGCTTGCGCCCAAAACTGCCAATAAGAGAATTATGTATATATATTTCATGAGAATGACTGGTCGGGGCGGCGAGATTTGAACTCGCGACCTCCTGCTCCCAAAGCAGGCGCGCTAGCCAACTGCGCTACGCCCCGTTATTTTAATTTCTTCACTAGTACTTTTTGCCCTATTTCAATCGGGTATTCATCGGCGAATGAACCCTGGTTAATGGAAACTTGAATTCGGCCATAATCATCTTTCATGATCAATGGTTCGCCGACCATAACATCCCCGAAAACATTAACGACCAGTAGGCGCAATTTACATTCGCCAAATTCGAGCTGGACCACGTCTTGAAAATTCAATTTCCACTCGCCCCATAATTGATGGGTGATATTAAGATGAATTGAACCGAATTTATTGACGGAAATAATCCTTGCCTCAATAATATTGCCTTTGGCCGTCGCTTCTTCGTAGGGAGCCGCGGCCAATGCCTGCCGGTCCAGTATGGGCCCCAACTCTTCTAATTTTACTCCCCGCGAAAGCCAGGCGGCGGCCGGCGCAAAAATATCGCGGCCGTGAAAAATGGGAGACACGCAAGGGGCCATGTATTTTTTATTTTGCAACTCGGCCACTTTTTCAACCCCGCCTAATCTTCTGGCGGCGGGAATCAATACGCCGTTATCCGGACCAATTAGATAATCGCCTCTTTTTACCTTTATGGCCAAACATTTTCTCTTCCCGCCTACGCCGGGATCCACCACGCAAACATGAAAACCGACCGGTAAATAAAAAACTGTCTCTAGTATCCGCGCCCCAGTGATAATATCGAAATCCGGAATGCCATGCGCTAGATGAATCACCTTTATCTCTGGATTTATATTAAAAGCGGCTCCCTCCATCATCCCCACGCCCTGTGATTGAACGCCAAAATCACTGGTAAAAGTGATAAGAGGCTTTTTATTCATAGTAAAATTTTAAAAATGTTGATGTCTGGGGCCAGAATCGCCATGTACCACTAAAGGGTACATGGCGTCGTGAACTCTTTAGTAGTTCACGGCGGACTGGCGACCCCGCACTATTTCGCTTTGCTCAAAGTGCGGGGCAGGCTCCAGGATTTTCTTTAATATTTATAGTCCGGATTTTATCCCGCACCAAATGCCTGGGGCCAGAATCGGACTGGCGACGCAAGGATTTTCAGTCCTTCGCTCTACCACTGAGCTACCCAGGCAAATTTTCACAGGCATTTGGTGCGGGACGAGTCAGTGACGCTATTAAGAGGCAAATGGTGGGCGCGATAGGAATCGAACCTATGACCTCGTCATTATCAGTGACGCGCTCTAACCAACTGAGCTACGCGCCCACCATCTGCCTCCATCGTCCGCGCTCCCTACACCGCATAATTCCAAAAGGAATTTGTGCGGGGCAAAAGTATATAAATAATCTATCAAAAAAGACGGGAAAAATCAACTCTTGACCCGTCTTGACGCCTCTTTGACAACTAGAATGTGATAGAAATGGGTCATATCTTCGAAAAATTTTCTCGAAGACCGACCGTATTGAGATTAATCTTGATGGATTAACCTTCTAGTTTACTCCCTAGAAAGGAGGTGATCTACGCACAGCTTCCGCTACGCGTGCCTTGTTACGACTTCGCCCCTATCATCGGTCCTGCCTTAATCCCCGTAGGGGGACTTTGGGTATTACCGACTCTCTTGGCGTGACGGGCGGTGTGTACAAAACCCGAGAACGTATTCACCGCGACATAGCTGATTCGCGGTTACTAGCGATTCCTGCTTCATGAGGGCGAGTTGCAGCCCTCAATCTGAACTGGGGCCGGGTTTAAATGGATTAGCTCCGTCTTACGACTTAGCGACCCGTTGTTACCGGCCATTGTAGCACGTGTGTGGCCCAGGGCGTCAGAGGACCATGCTGATTTGACGTCATCCCCTTCTTCCTCTGCCTTAAAGACAGCGGTTTCAGATGAATAATTTAACATCTGATGGGGGTTGCGCTCGTTAAAGGACTTAACCCGACATCTCACGACACGAGCTGACGACAACCATGCAGCACCTGTCTAGCACCCTCGAAGGCTTTCTCCCTTTCGGGAGACGTGCAGCTAGATTTCAAGCCCTGGTAAGGTTCCTCGCTTATTGTCGAATTGAACCACATGCTCCACCGCTTGTGCGGGTTCCCGTCAATTCCTTTGAGTTTTAGCCTTGCGGCCGTACTTCCCAGGTGGGATGCTTAAGGTGTTGACTTAACGACACGGGAAGGGTCGATACTCCCCATGTCTAGCATCCATAATTTACAGCGTGGACTACTGGGGTATCTAATCCCATTCGCGACCCACGCTTTCGTTCTTATAGCGTCAGGGGTATCCTAGCAGGTTGCCTTCGCCTTTGGTGTTCTAGCCGATATTAACGCATTTTACTACTACACCGGCTATTCCGCCTGCCTCTTCTACCCTCTAGCCGACCAGTATCTCCGGCCTTCTTAATGTTGAGCATTAAGTTTTAACCGAAGACTTAATCAGCCGCCTGTGAACTCTTTACACCCAATAAATCCGGATAACGCTCGAGGCCCTCGTATTACCGCTGCTGCTGGCACGAGGTTAGCAGCCTCTTATTCCTTAGGTACCATCACGTAAATTTTTTCCTAAGAAAAGACCTTTACACCCCGAAGGGTTTCTTCAGTCACGCGGCGTCGCTCCTTCAGGCTTTCGCCCATTGAGGAAGATTCTTGACTGCAGCCTCCCGTAGGAGTCTGGGCAGTATCTCAATCCCAGTGGGGCGGGTCGTGCTCTCACACCCGCTACTCGTCTTCGCCTTGGTAGGCCATTACCCTACCAACTAGCTGATGAGCCATAGGCCCCTCTCTGACCAGTAAACCTTTACGCCGTATGAATTACATACGGAGTGCATCGGGAATTAGCTCCGCTTTCGCGAAGTTATGCCCGAGTCAGAGGTAGGTTACCAATGTGTTACTCTCCCGTTTGCCGGTTGCTCCGTATTGCTACGGAGCCCCCTTGACTTGCATGCCTTAAACACGCCGCCAGCGTTCATCCTGAGCCAGGATCGAACTCTCAAGTAAAATTTGAAAAGATTAAACGCAAGCCACTCAATAGCTCGCGGTAAACTTTTCAAAAAGTGAAAAATTTTGTTGACTTTACACAAGTGATGGAAGAATGAAAGGAGAAGATAGGATACATCAGCTGTTATTTTATAAAAAGAACATGCTGGTCCTCAAACATCCTCCTTTCATTTCTCCACCACTTGCTAAAGTATGTTTAATTGATTTCGTGAACCCATTTCTATCACGTTTTAGTTGTCAAGGTCGGCCGCTAAAATTAAATCAAGAAAAAACAGAGAGCCCCGAAAAATATTTTAGAGATCACTGTTTTTTCTCAAAAAAAACTCAAAATCGAATTATTAAGAATAAGAAGAAGATTTTGTTCTCCTTTTTGGCTAATTTTAGTTAAATTTCGACCTAATTCAAAGAGCATATTTATAATATATCAAAAGATGGCGCTTGTCAAGCAATTAAGGATCAGACGCCTTTAAGCGCAAGTTTCTCTTATAAAAAAACCGGCAGCTCAGGCCGAAAACCGTGACAATCAGTCCGACAATGCCGATAATGGTCGTGACCGGATAAAAACTGGCCAAAAAACCGACCACTAAAACCACGGGGACATTGACCAAATTAACGACGCCCATTAAATTGCCAAAGATCCGGCCCCGGCTTTCATCGGCGGTTGACTCATGAATCAAGGTCTGGGCCGTAACGATGATAAAGACATCGACCAAACCCGAGGCAAAACCCAGCGAACAGGTGGCGATCTTCAGATAAACAGGGCCGAGATTCAAGGCGAAATAATAAAAGGGGATGGCGAGCAGAACAATACCATCGACGATCAGAGACCAGTTTATTATTTTTCTTTTGGCAAATCTTTTCTTAATCTGATTGACGAGAACGGCGCCGGCGAATGCTCCTATCCCGACCGGCAAGACCAAATAGTAGCTCAATTCCGCCACGCTGAAATGAAAATATTTAGAGGCGAGATCGGGGAATAAAGCGATCACGGCTCTTTCCGCGGAAAAAACAATGGCCATCTGAATAATGGAAAAAAGCACGGGCTTATTATTCTTTAATATCTTAAATCCTTCGCCAATATCGTGAAAAATTTTCTTCAATGCGTTCCCATAGACCCCCGCTTCCTTTTTCATTAAAAGATGCTGGCTTTGAGACGGCAATAAATAGTTCGCGCCAAAAGCCACTATGTACATTATCAATAATACGACGAAAATTGTCTGGTCTTTCAAATAGAATAAAGCCGGACCAGCCAACGAATAACCGATTAAAAAAGCGGTGTAATTCGTAAACATGAACATCGAATTCGCGAGGTAATACTGGTCTCGCCGCACAAGGTTGGGGATAGTGGCGCTTTCCGCCGGTCCGAAAAACTGGGAAACAGTCGCGATACAAAAAGCCAAGGCCATCAAAATATAGGGGTTGGCATGAAAGGCTAAAAACAAAAACAAAATACCGACGCGTAACAAGTTTGAAACGGCGAGAATCCTTTTCCGGTTGTGATTATCGGCATACGCCCCCGCAATCACGGAAAAAACGACGGGCGGTATGCCCACCAGGGCGATATAGACACTGACGATAAAATTATTATTGGTCAGCTGATAAATGCGGATTGCCAGCAAAAAGGTCAGCATATCGCCGGCCGTCATAGACAAAACTTGGGAGAGCCAAAGTTTTAAAAAATGACGATTTTTTAATATTTCTGAAAGACCCCGGGGAATAATGGTCATATGATTGTTTTAGCCGATTTATCCCGCCAGCCTTTGATTTTCTTATGATCGCCGGAAAGGAGAACAGCGGGAACTTTTGCTCCTTTGAAAACGGGCGGCCGGGTATATTGGGGATATTCCAAATATTTCAAATTTTGGGAATAACTTTCTTCTTCCAAGGAGATATGTTTGCCCAAGACCCCGGGGATGAGCCGGGCGATTGATTCCATCATCACCATCGCCGCCACCTCGCCGCCCATGGTCACATAAGGCCCCAAAGAAAGTTCCAGGTCGGCGAATTTTTTTATTCTTTCGTCAATACCTTCGTAGCGTCCGCAAAGAAAAATTAGCTGCTCCTCGCGGCTTAATCTTTGCGCTATTTTCTGATCATACATTTTTCCCTTGGCGCTCAAAATAATTACTTTTGTCTTCTTTTTTCTTTTGATTGTTTTTAAACAGGCATAAAGCGGCTCCACTTTTAAAATCATGCCTGGCCCCCCGCCGTAAGGCTTATCATCAACCGTCCGATGGCGGCCGGCCGCGAAACGACGGAAATCATGAAGATTGACTTTCACCTGTTTTTTTTCCTGCGCCTTTTTAAAAATGCTCTCCTTTAAAAATGAGGAGAAAATGGCCGGGAAAATCGTAAGAATATCGAATTGCATAGTCAAAATATTAACAAAAACCGTAATTACATTTTATCACGAATTACGGTTCTTGTCTTTTTTATTTCGACGATTCTAAAGTTTTAAGTCGTCTACCGCGGACGTATCTTCATTCGCGGCTGAATCTTCGCGGACCATTCTTGGCGGTCGGCGGCTGCCCTCCGGTTCATAAATCTTGAGGTTGACGCGGGCATGATTCTTGGCGCCTACGACACGGAGAAGCGTGCGGATGGATTTCGCGGTTTGACCCTGACGGCCGATGACCTGGCCCAAATCTTCCTGGTTTACTTTCAGGGTGATTAAGACGCCCATCTCATCGACAGCCCGATCGGTTTTGACATCCTCGGGTTTGTCCACTAAGGCTTTAACCACGTATTCCACAAATTCCTGATCTTTGTACTTTGCCATATGCTTCCTTACATTTTGGTTTACCAGTGCTGCCGACCTTTTCACCGACCGATTTACCTTAAACCGGTAAAAACAGACTGGTTTATCAAATACTCTCTATCTTTAATGTACCAAATGGAATAATGCTGTCAAGTTTTATCTATCCGGAAAAATATTATTAAACCTTCACTTTTTTTCGGCCGGTTTCTCTTCAGAAACCTTAGCCTTTTCTTTTTTCTCTTCTTTCGGAGTTGCAGTATTTTCCGCCGGCGCGGCCTGCGGACCTGTACCGGTTTTCTTTTCCGCCTGCCCTTCCACTTTTATTTCTTCTTTTTTATTCCCGCCCTTTTTTATCTTCTTTCCGGAAATGAGGCCTCTGGTCACTAAAATATTATGCACAGTGCCTGAAGCCTGGGCGCCTTTGGAAAGCCAATATTTTATTCTTTCCTCGTTCATTTTCAGAATTTTTTTTCTCGGATCATAAAAACCGAGTGACTCCAGGTAGTCGCCGACTGTGTCTTTGGTTTTTTCGTTGATAATCAGCCGAAAATACGGCTCATTTTTCTTTCCCTGACGGCTTAAACGGATGATAAGCATAATGAAAGCTTAATAAGTCTTTCTTACATGATAAATGAAATGGATTAAACTGTCAAGGTAAGGGCTTTGACGAAAAAAGTGAAAAAAGATAAGATTAAATCGTATTAAGGCGACAATCTTATGGGAAAAAGCAATAAAACAGAATCGGAATCCGGATTGATCATAAAAATGGTGAATGAAATAGTGAGGGCGGCGTTAACCTATCATGCCTCTGACGTCCATCTTGAGCCGGAAAACGAAAGATTGAGAATCAGGTTCAGAATTGATGGTATTCTAAGGGAAGTGGCCAACCATCCTGTTTCCTTTCTGGAACCGCTCGTTTCCAGGATCAAGGTGTTAGCCGACCTGGACATCGCTGAACGCCGCAAGCCCCAGGATGGACGGATCAGTTTTGAACTAGACAAAAAAGAGCTTGACCTGAGGGTTTCTATCTTTCCCACTCTTTATGGCGAAAATGTCTCCTTGCGACTTCTTGATAAAACCCAGATAATGCTCGGCCTGGAACACCTGGGTTTTTCAGAGGAAGAGTATGCCTTGTACAAAAAAATGATAGCGACACCTTACGGGATTATCTTTGTCACCGGCCCGAACGGCTCCGGCAAAACCACCACCCTATATTCGACGCTTCATACCTTAAACACCATCGAAAAAAACATTGTCACCCTGGAAGATCCCGTGGAATATCAATTGCCCTTGATCCGGCAGACCCAGATTGATCCGGATAACGGCCTGACCTTCGCTTCTGGTTTGCGCTCATTGCTCCGGCAAGATCCGGATATCATCATGCTTGGCGAAATCCGCGACCGCGACACGGCCGATATCGCCGTCCGGGCCGCCCTCACCGGGCACCTGGTCTTGACCACCCTTCACACCAATAACGCCGTCGGGGCGATTTCCCGATTGGTGGATATCGGCGTTGAACCGGTCTTAATCAGTTCGGCCACCATCGGTATCATCGCCCAGCGCCTGGTTAGGGTCGTCTGCCCGCATTGCGCCGAAAAAATCATACCGACCCCGGCCTTGATCAAGGAATTCAGCCTGGAAAACTTCAAAGAAATAAACCTCGTAAAATCAAGAGGCTGCCAAAAATGCGGCGCGGCGGGCTACCTCGGCCGCACGGCTATTTTTGAGATATTGAACCTGGATAACGAGCTAAAATCCCTAATTATTTCCCGCGCTCCCTATCAGACCATATTTGAACAAGCGCAAATCAAGGGCATGAAAAGCTTACGGGAAAAAGGAATCATGAAAGCCGCGGCGGGAATCACCACCTTGGAAGAAGTGCTGCGCGTCACTTCCATTTAAAAAAATAAAAAGAAACCCATATCTGATATTGGCTTGTTTTTTGCTATTTAACGGTTGCCGTGCTGATTTATCACCTCTTCCGCTTCCTCCATTTTTATGGAAAGGAGCTTAGACACGCCGTCATCGCCCATGGTCACGCCGTAAAGAATATTCGCCTTTTCCATGGTCGCCCGATTATGAGTGATCACAATAAACTGGCTTTTCTTGCTCAAGTTTCCCACAATGCTGGCAAATTTAATAGAATTGGCTTCGTCTAGGGCGGCGTCCACCTCGTCCAGCACGACAAAGGGCGAAGGATTATTATCCAGGATGGCGCAAATCAAGGCAATCGAACTTAAGGCTCTTTCCCCGCCGGAAAGCATGTTGATATTCTTTAACTTTTTACCGGGCGGGGTAGCCATTATCTCCACTCCGGCGACCACTTTTTCCGACTTTTTCTTCTTCTCGGCCGCTTCCGGCATTTCTTCCTCAGCGGTCTTTTTTTCTTTTTCTCCGCCTAAGGCGGATCCGCCTCCGGCGGATTTTTCATCGATCACCTCTAATTCCTCCTCATCCTCCTTTAATTCTTCCTTAATCAGGCTAAGTTTGGCCTGGCCGCCATTGAACAAAACCTTGAAGTATTTGCCGAATTGCTCGTTTATTTTCTCAAATGACTGGTTAAATCTTTGCTCGATGGTCCGGTCCAGATCCGCGATGACTTTCTCAAGATCCAGAAGAGATTTATTTAGATCATCCGACTGGGTCTTTAAAAAATCATATCTCTCTTTAGTTTCTTTGTATTCATTTTCCGTATTTTCGTCGATCCCGCCGATCAGACCGATCTGATGCTTGAGCCGCAAGATCTCATTTTCATCTTCCGTTTTATTAAAGCCCTCAACAACCGGTCTTTTCTCCCTAAACACAGCCGGCCAGTGGTTTTCCGGCAATTCCTCCTTTACTTCATGCTCTAAATCCTCTTTTTTCGTTTCAAAACGGGCCAGTTCCACCTTAAAACTATTTATCTTGTTGGCAATTTCATTCAAACCTTCCTGTTTGAGGCGAAAATCCTTTTGCAGGGCGAAAAGACTGTCCTTTTTCTGCTGTTCCTCGTCATTAAAAGCGTTGATTCTTTTTTGGGCTTCGGCCAATTCCTTATCCGCCGCCGCGATCTTTCCTTCCAGTTCTTTTTTCTGGCCGGCTAAACGGCTGTTTTTTTCTTCCTTTGTTCCGGCGGCAAAACGCTCAATCTGACGATCCAGGGCCGCTAATTCATTTTCTGTCTCCTGGCTTATTTTAAGCCTATTGCTGAGTATTTCCCGCTTTACTTCCATTTCCACCTTCATGTCATTGACTTCATTGACGAGAATGTCTCTTTTTCTGATTTGCTCGCTAAGCGCATTTTGCAGGCCAATGATTTCTTTCGGGGAGGTGGGGGAAGAAGACTTCACTTTTTCCAAAAACAAGGCCATCCTTTCCTTGATCTTCTCGGCCTCTTTTTTGATCGTCTTTAAGCCCTCCAGTTCGCTTGTTTCGCTGATTTTTTTGATGAAATCCTGCTGTAAAAGATACAGCTGGTTCAATTCATTTTTTATCCCGGTAAAATCCAGGGGTTCCTGACCGGCCATTTTTTCCTGGACTATCTTCAAACGATGCTCTATTTTATCACACTCCCCCAATATTTCTTTTTGCTGGCGGATCCTTTCCTCTAATTTAGGCTCTAGTATCTTTATTTTTTCTTCAATAATCTTGGTCTCGGTTCTCAAATCGCCAAGTTTATGGCCCACCTCTTCTTTTTTCTTGCGCCAGTAATTCAGGTCGCTGCCGCCGGTCGCGACCAGATCCAGCTCCATTTGACCCTCCAAAACCATTTTTTCCTGAGCCAAAGAGTTTTTTTGGTCCAGAATCTTTTGGTATTCTTTTTGCCGTTCAGTGAATAATTCCCCCCGGGTGCTTTCCTTGGCCAGACCCTCCAGCCGCCCATGAAGCTGATCGATTTCTTCCTTAACTTTTTGCCTTTCTTTTTCCAGGGTTAAAAAATTATTTTGCGCTTCTTCGTGTTTCTGGAAAATATCCTGGTATAAAAAATTATAATAGCCGATCTGTTTTTCCCGCAAGTTCTTTTCGATCTCCTCTTTTCTTTCCCAGCGGTGAACCTGCCGGGTCAATGAACGCAGGCGCGGAGAAATTTCATTGAGCAAAACTTCCACCTGGCCCAAATTTTCCTTAGTGTGGTCAAGTTTTAAGATCGCCTGATCCCGCTTGATCTGATACTGCCTCACGCCGGCCGCCTCGTCGAAAAGCTCTTTGCGTTCGCGCGGGGAAGCCATAATGAAATAATCGATCATGCCTTGGGCAATGATGGAATAAGTCCGCTGGCCGAAATTGGCTTTAGCCAATAAAAGCAAAATGTCCTGCAGCCGGGCGGGTTTTTTATTTATCAAATATTCGCCCAAACCGTCGCGGTAGACCCGGCGGGTGATCACCACTTCGTCATAATCAATGGGCATGGAATGATCCCGATTATCGATATGCAAAGACACCTCGGCGGAAGACAACCGGGTTTTTTTGTCGGAGCCGGCGAAAATCACGTCTTCGGATTTTTTGCCGCGCAAAACCTTAAGGCTCTGCTCGCCCATCACCCAGCGGATGGAATCCGCCACGTTTGATTTGCCGGAACCGTTCGGGCCCACCACACAAGTGATACCGGGGTTGAATTCCAAGACCGATTTATGGGCAAACGATTTAAAACCCTGAATTTCCAGTTTCTTTAAATACATAACGTAAAAATGAGAAAAGGCGACAATCGCCCTTTCCTATTATTTTACTAGATTTTCCTGGTTTTGCCAATAGAAAAAGGCTGACCAGGATTAGCGGAGAGTCTGCGGTTTTTTTATCGCTTTTCCTGCCAGCCTCAAAATTTGGAGTCCCAGAGAGGAGTTGAACCTCCGACTGCCTGATTTAGAGTCAGGCGCTCTACCGCTGAGCTACTGGGACAACGCTAAAGAGCAAGAAAATCTGGAGTGGGTGATTGGATTTGAACCAACAACATCCTGATTTAGAGTCAGGCGCTCTAACCGTTGAGCTACGCCCACTTATTTTTTGAACAACAGTTATCTTATGTTATAGGAAATGAATTTGATTGTCAAATACTATTATTGTGGATAAAAAAACCCGCTGCTTTTTCTTGGCCGCGGGTTTACTTTCTTATCCTAAATTGTGAGATAGGCGTCAACTCTGTATTTTCTAGCCTGGCAAAGCCAGAATCCGGTTGATAAGCTCAATCAGTCTCATGGCGTTGACCGGTCTGACCAAATTGCCGGCCGCCCCAACTTGCTGGCCCAGCCGCTTGTCTATTTCGCGGTCATGACCGGTGACAAGCACCACGTGAATATGTCTGGTGAGCGGATTTCCTTTGATAATCCGGCAGACTTCGTAGCCGTCGAGTTTCGGGGTAATGATATCAACCAGGATAAAATCAGGCTGCCAGTCGCGAGCCATGTTAATTGCCTCGTCGCCGTCTTCAAAAGTCATGACTTCAAATTCTTTGCCTCCGTAAAGGATGGCGCTCCCTGAATCCATTTGCACCGAACGATTTAATAGCAACAGTATTTTCTTATCCATTGGATTTCTCCCTTCTATAATGAGCACAAATAAGGAACTAGTAAGTATTTGAATACGCCATCTTAACACATTGTTTTTTATATGTCAATAGATTTTTTTGCCTATAAAAAAACCCGCTCTCTTGAAGTCGAGCGGGTTCGCTTGAAGGTTAAATCTTCTCGTTGAAATGGAGCAAACTGCGACACCAGTCGGCAAAACGGCTGTCACCTCTGGCTTTTTCTTCGAGATATTCTTTCCACTTGCCGACGCGCTTGTCAATCGGGATCCTGTCCCGGCAGAGCGGACACTGGCCATCCTCTTCGGCGATAAACATCGGCATCTCTGATTCCAGGAGAGAAAAAACTTCGTTCACTCCCAGATCAGCAGGCGTCACCCGACCGCGGTTCCAGAGGAAAGCGACATCATCAACGATTCCTTCCGCTTTTCTGACCGCCTCCACAACCCGCTTGGCCGAACCCCCGGAAGAAGCCACGTCTTCCACAACCAGCACTCTCTTGCCAGGAATAAGAGTGGCAAAATAACCCCGAATGATAAATTCTCCATCCACCCCTTTCTCCGCGTATACGGGGATTACGCGACTTTCATCTTCTTCAAGAAGCTGGAGATTGGAGCCGACCAATAGAGAAAGGCCGACCGCGCCGACCGCCGGTCCGACGACGATTTCAATCCCCCGACCGTCATAGTGTTCGGCAATTTCCGCGCCGAGACACGCTAGATCATGAGGCCGGGTGAAAAGAGCGTCCTTGTTCACGTACTGATCGCTGTGGAACCAGTGCAGGTCGCCGGAACCCTTGGGAAATTCCTTTTTGGTCAGAACCACGTGAGTATTCCGCAACAAGGCGCCCGATCTCTCAAAGACTTGCAGGATTTCTTCCTCATCCATTTTCTTTCACCCCCTTAAAAGGGTTAGGGTTTACGATCACTTGCTACCAGGGCAAAGAACCGTTCTTCTTCAGCACCGCCGCGTTGAGGGCGTCGCGACACTTCTTCGTTTCCCTGGCCGACGATATGATATAGCTCATGGGATCGCCTTGGAATTCCGATTTGAACTTCGGATGCCAGGCATAGTTGGTGCCCCGGGAATTGTTGGGGAGGATGCCGAATCCGTCCGGATTGATGCAGACGACCGCTTCATCCGCCCCGCCGCCCTGGACACCAAAACCGGGGATGAGTTTGAACGCCTCCGGCAGCAGTTCTCTCATGAGTTTGGCTTCTTCCGGATAAGTGGCGCCCATCACCACGCCGATGGGAGAATAGCCGTGTTCACCCTTCAGGCTTTCACCCAGGACCTTGATGACCTTTGCCATCTTGACCCAGCCTTTTTCGCCGTCGGCGTCCGCCATCTCCTGGAAACGCGAAGCCGGCTTGAAGGAAGTCTTGTCCACGACGAATACGCCCTTGCCTTCACGGACAGCCACTCTGATAAAGGGCTCGTGACAAGGCTCGTCTATCCAGTCGTGGATGGTGATCGCGTCCACATCGTATGGGGATCTCGCTTTGACGAGTTCCCCGTCGGGACCGATGACATCGATCAGCCCGAGATGACCCTCGGCATAGGCTTCGGCCGTGTCGCCGCCGTCCCCCCGCTTGGCGTCTTCGACGACCAGCTCTCCCTTCTCGTGAGCGTATCTGACGGTTTCCTGAAAAGCCCAGATGCCCGTCGGACCGTACTGCTCGTAAAAAGCCATCTGCGTCTTGTAGCAGGCGGCGTATTCGGCCGTGGCGTTGATGATGGAGCGATTGAAAGTCAAGATGGCTTCTCCCACGCCTCCCATCTCGCCCAACGAAGCACAATTCTTCAGCAGAAGCGGCGGGAAATACCGCAGCTGAGGATCAAGCCCCACACAAAGGTAGGACTTTTTGGCCTGGATGGCCTCAATAAGCCGATCGGCAAAATTCTTCATCTTCCTCTCCTTTCAGGCCTCATCCTCTGTTTGACCCATGAATTAATAACCTATCTAAATTCAGAACCTCCCTTCAATTCTGCCCTTAAAAAACTACTTAGCTTTCAATGTACAAAGTATTTTATCTTAGCAAGAAGGTCAAATCTTGACAAATATGATAAAATGAGATTAGATAATTTTAGATTGCTCTTTACCCATAACCTGCGAGGTGAAAATGAGCATTACGATCAAAGACTTTCGAATACTATTGATTGACGGAGCCATGGAGATACTTTTAGAAAAAAGCCGGCGAGGCGCTCAATTCAATCTTTATGATGAACTGGCGGCCATGGGTTTCACGGACGACGAGATAACGGCCGCGACCAACAGAAGAATGGAAAAAATGCGCCTAACCTTGCAACAATTAACCGCGCAGTTGATACATGACTTTTATTCCCGTCTGCTTCGTTCTTAAAGCAGTGATCTTTTGTCCGGCCAGAAAACCTTAATAGGCCGGACTTTTTTTAGGCCAAAAAACGCCTTGTATAGGCGGATTTGCGATTTCTAATAATTTTATCAATTTCAACTGGTTAATTTCCAGATAAAAAGCCCGACCATCGCCACCCCCACGCTTATTTTGATAATGGTGCCGGCGACATAGCAAATTATGGTGTATCTTTTCGTTTTTATGGCAAAAGCCAGGTCCTGGCCGGACATGATTTCTCCAAGCAAAGCGCCGACCAGGGGACCGAGAATCAAGCCCCAAATAATATTGAAAAGAGAGCCGATGAGGCCGCCGATCACCGCCCCTAAGATGGCCCAGAAGCTGAAAACAAGACCTTTGGCCCCCCAATAATCGGTCATGTAATCCAATAATATCACCACCAAAAGCAGAACGGTCATCAAGAGCAGAAATTTCTCGTCAATTTTCTCGAATTTGTTGGCCACGGCGAATAAAAAAATCCCCAGCCAGATCAGGGGAATGCTCGGTAAATAAGGAAAAATGATGCTGAAAAGTCCGGCCATCATTATCAGGCCGCAAATGATTAATACAAGTGTCAGGCCTAAATCCATAAAATTAGAGCCAACCTTTCGTTTTTAGGGCGTTTTCCGCCGCCGTCATCTGGGCCTCCTGCTTGGAATACCCTTCTCCTTCGGCCACCGACTCGCGGCCGAAAAAGACGCCGATTTTGAAACGGCGGTTGTGATCGGGCCCCCACTCATCGATCACCTTGTAGGCCGGGGTCACTCCGATTTTGGCCTGGACTATCTCCTGCAATTTGCTCTTGGCGTCCAGGTATTTTCTTTCCTTCAAGATGTCCGGCAGTTCCTTAAGCAGCTTCTCTTTGATAAAGTTTTCCGCCTGCCCAAACCCGTGATCAAGATAAATAGCGCCGACCACTGATTCAAAAGAATTGGCCAAGATCGTCTGCCGGGCTTTTGATTTATCGTCTTTCGCCTCGCCCTTGCTTAAGTATAAATAATCGTCAAAACCCAGATTTTCGGCCATTTTCGCCAGCATCCGGGTATTGACCAGGCTCGCCCGGAAATTGGTCAGATCCCCTTCCGGATTGGGAAAATTCTTATACAGATACAAAGTGACCACCAGTTCTAAAACGGCGTCGCCTAAAAATTCCAGCCTTTCGTTATGCGGCAAAGGGAAAGTGGGGTTCTCGTTCAGGTAAGAACGATGAACCATGGCCTGTTTAAGCAGGTCCTTTTTTTTGAACTTAAGGCCGATTTTTTTCTCTAATTGGGAAAAATCCTTCATTTTCCGTTTCCTAACCGCCAGACACAAAAGATTGATTTTCAATCCCTTAAGTCCGGCTATTAACGCTATTTGTCTGATTTTTTTTGATTTTCCTCGCCGCCCTCGTCGCGGAAAATCGCCCCTAGCACCCCGTTTACGAACTTGCCTGATGATTCGCCGCCAAAACCCTTGGCTAATTCAATGGCCTCATTGATGGCGACTTTGGGCGGAATATCGGCGGAAAATTTCAATTCGTAGATGCCGATGCGGAGAACATTGCGGTCGACGATCGTAATTTGGTCTAGGGGCCACTCCGGGGCGTATTTCGTGATTAAACGGTCGATCTGCTCGATATTTTTCTTCACCCCCTCGACGATTGAGCGGGCAAAACCCTCATCATCAAAATCCGGCGCGAATTCATGGGCATTTATTTTTATGTTATCGGTCAAATCCTGGTCTTTTCTCTCGTTAAAATCCCACTCATAAAGCGTCTGCATGGCGATCGTACGGGATAAATGACGGTTTGACATAGGTTTAAAAAAATATTTGACCCTGCTTTTAGGATATAATATCGGAGAAATATTTTCAAGTCGGCAATAAACAGAAGAAAATGAAAAATAGAACGGATGATATAAGCAATCTACCATATTTAGCTGGCTCTCGGCTAAAATAAAACTGCCGCCAGTCCGAAAAAGTACTGGTGTATTTATAAAAAAGGATATTACGGGTTCAGCCGGATTTGTGTATTATTTTTTTTCTTTGGACTTTTTTTCCGGCTTATTTTCTTTGGCTGGGACTTTTTCATTCTGGTCAGCCTTCTCTTTATGCTTTTTGCCTTTTTCCTTTTTTAATTTGATGTGAATAACTTCTCTTCCCTTGTAATAGCCGCAGAAAGGACAGACCCGGTGCGTCGGTATCTCCTTTTTACAATGGGAACAGGCTATCAACATTCTTTTTTTCAAACGCAGGTGAAACGCGCGCCCGCCGGCTTCACTTCTTGGTCTTCTTTTGGAGGGAACTGACATAAAATAATATTGATGTTAGTTGTTAAATAAATGTAACGGAAGCAACCGCGTCATCCTTTTCGGAAAAACGCATCAGCCTCACGCCCTGAGTGGCCCGTCCTAAAACAGAAACGCTTTTTAAGGGCAATCGGATGACCTGGCCTTTGCGGGAGATGATGATCAGATCTTCTTTTTCCAGCTTTTGATTGACGATAAAGCCGGAGATGATGCGGCCGGTCTTCGGAGTTATCTTCGCTGTTTTAACACCGCTGCCGCCGCGATGCTGAACTTTATAGCTTTTCACCCCTGTTCTTTTGCCGAAACCGTTTTGCATGACCACCGCCAGCTGCAAAATAGAAGTATCTTCCCCCAGATCGATGATATCCATGCCGGCCACGATATCCTTGCCTTTTAGCCGAATGGCCCGGACGCCGGCCGCCCCGCGCCCCATCGGCCGGACGTCTTTTTCCTTAAACCGGATCGCCTGGCCTTCTGCGGTGGCCAGGATTATTTCGCTCTGGCCGTTTGAAGGCTTGACCCAGTTCAACTCATCGTTTTCTTTCAATTTGACGGCGATGAGGCCGGAACGCCTGATATCTTCAAACAACTTTATGTCCACTTTTTTGATCACGCCGTTGCGGGTCACCATCACCAGAAATTTATAATCTTTAAGCTCGGTCAGGGGC
Organism: Patescibacteria group bacterium; assembly: GCA_041649715.1. Classification (GTDB taxonomy): domain Bacteria; phylum Patescibacteriota; class Patescibacteriia; order JAXHNJ01; family JAXHNJ01; genus JBAZMP01. The sequence continues at coordinate 67,439 of JBAZMP010000001.1, read as the reverse complement.
AGCAGGGCGGAAACTTTCTCTGCGGAATCTAGCTGGAGGAAATTTACGACCGCCTGGCCCTTAGCCGTGCGGGAAGCGGCCGGCACATCATAGGCTTTCAAGGAAAAGACCTTGCCGCGACTGGTGAAAAACAACAGATCCGCGTGCGTCGTGGTCGACAAAAACATTTCCACGATATCTTCCTCTTTGGTGGTCAGGCCGATCACCCCTTTGCCGCCGCGGCTTTGGGTGCGGAAAGTCTCCGGACTTAAACGCTTGATGTAGCCGTCACGGGTCATCATTACAATGGCCGGTTCGTTCGGCACTAAATCCTCCTGGGTGAACTTGCCGATGGGATTGGCCACCACTTCGGTTTTTCTGGGATCGGCGTACTTCTGCCTTAAATCCGCCAGCTCTTTTTTTATGATCGCCAATATTTTCGCCTTGGAGGCTAGAATACCCTTTAGTTCTTTAATCAGGGTCAGTTTTTCCTTTAATTCGTCTAAAATTTTCTGCCGCTCCAGATTTGATAATTGCGAGAGCTTCATTTCCAGGATGGCGTTGGCCTGAATTTCCGATAGCTTGAACCGTTTCATTAAATTCACCTTGGCCTGGTCCTTATCTTTGGAATTTTTTATCAGACGAATGACGGCTTCAAGCTTGGCCAGGCAGATTTTCAATCCTTCCAAAATATGGGCCCGTAATTTGGCCTGCTCCAATTCAAACTCTGTCCGGCGCGTCACGATCTCCTTACGGTGCTTGATGTATTCCTCTAAAACCATCTTCAGGTTCAAAACTCGCGGCTGCAAACCATCAACGAGCGCGAGCATGTTAACATGAAAAGTTTCCTGCAATTGGGTCAGGGAAAAAAGTTTGTTTAAAACCTTCTTGGGGTAAGCTTCTTTCTTTAGCTCGATGACAATGCGCACTCCGTCTTTATCGGATTCGTCCCTTAAATCCCTCAGTCCTTCCAGTTTTTTGTCCCGGACCAAATCCGCCATTTTTTCCAGCAGCACGGCCTTGTTCACCTGATAGGGTATCTCATTGATGATGATCTTGTAGGCGCCGTTTTTATCCTCAACGATTTCCGTCTTAGCCCGCATGACAATGCCGCCCCGGCCCGTGCCGTAAGCCTGTTTGATATCATCCCTGTTATAGATCAGACCGCCCGTAGGAAAATCCGGACCCTTGATGAACTGCATCAAATCCTCGGTATCCGCTTCAGGATGATCGATAACATGAACGATGCCGTCAATCACTTCTCCCAAGTTATGCGGCGGAACATTGGTGGCCATTCCCACCGCAATGCCGACGGTGCCATTGAGCAAAAAATTGGGAAGCAGGGCCGGCAGAACCTTCGGTTCCTTATGAGTCCCGTCATAGTTGGGGACAAAATCCACGGTATTTTTTTCCAAGTCAAGAAGCAATTCTTCCGCGATTCTGGCCAGTTTGGCTTCGGTATAGCGCATGGCCGCCGGGCCATCGCCGTCCAAAGAACCAAAGTTGCCCTGGCCATTTACTAGGGGGTAGCGCAAGGAAAAATCTTGGGCCATCCTAACCATAGAATCATAAACGGCGACATCGCCATGCGGATGATATTTACCCAAAACTTCGCCGACGACCGTGGCGGATTTCCGGTATTTCGCGGACGCCGTCAGACCGATTTTCCACATGCCGTATAAAATCCGGCGGTGGACCGGCTTCAAGCCGTCCCGCACATCCGGCAAGGCGCGCGAGATAATAACCGACATGGCATAGTCCAAATAAGATTCTTCCATTTCGTCTGTGATCGAACGTGCTTCTAGGCGGCCGATATTATTGGTCTCCCCTTTTTCCGCGGATTTCAAAACCTCCGCTTCTTTGCCCTTAAGACTTGGGCTGGGAACAAATTTTTTAGTGATTCTTTTCCTGTTTTTAGGCATAGGTAATGATTAATTTGTCGCCGGAAAAATCCTTTTCTCCAGTTCCGTATCTTCGCCGGAATTGGAATTTTGATTGACTGAAGTGGGGAAACCCTCAAAACTGTTCTTCAGGCCGGAATAACTTTCTTTCAGGTAGCCCGTGATCTTGGGCCATAATCCTTCATTTTCCCCCCTGACCCCTGAAAGATTGCGGCCAACAAACGAGAGCCAGACCAGAAATACAATCAGCATGATCAAACTAACGCTCACGCCGACGATCAGCCGCTTTTTCTGGTATTCCGTTTCCCCAAGCCCGGGCAGACTCGGCTTTTTTTCGAACCGGCGAGCCGGTTCGCCGGTAATTTTTGCCGCCTTGTCCTTCCTGGAAAACGGTTTTTTTATGATCCTCACGCGGACGGATTTTTCCTGGCGGTTTGCGGGCATAGAATTTTAAGGTTTCAAAAGAAAAACCTTGGTTTCATCCTGCGGCAGATCTTTTGCCGATATTTTCAATTTTTCCAGACTTTCTGATTCCTTAATACCCATCTCCCGACAAAACAAATTTGCATCCGCTAAAGACAGCTTCAAACCGGGAGTTTTATAATGCATGGGGACAACGATGCGGGGTTCGATTTCCGAAATTACCTTACTGGCCGCCGCGGCGTCTAGAACCTCCTTGCCGCCGACCGGTATAAAAAGCACGTCCACTTCATCAAATCTTTCCAGCTGTTCTTCGGTCGGCACCGAATTTAATCCCGCCAAAAAAGCCAGAGTCATCCCCTCCGCTTCAAGCAAAAATTGGTTTATCGGGCCTTTTTCCGACTCCTTCTTATTCTCGGGATAGAAGGGGACGGAATACACAAAAACATCCTTTAGTTCAAACTCACCGGGCGAGTCAATCGTAAAAGGATTAGAAAGGCCTGCCGGCCGATAATTATACTCTTCATTTTCCTGACTGATTAAAAGAATGTCCGCTTTGAAATGCGGCGTTTTCAAACCGAATTTTGAGGCGTAAGGATTGACCAGAATTACTGCGTCTTTGGTCTGGATTTTATAATACGAGAGACCGAACCATTGTATCTGCATATAAAAAAAGTTAGCTTTCTTACCTTTGTATTTTAACAAAAAATAACGGGTCTGTAAAGTTTTTCTGTTAATAAAAAAATGGCTTACATTAGCCAAATTTATCTCTGTAATTATTCATTCAAACAGGCCGGAAGTAGGGGGTTCCTTTGATTCAGATTTTTCCGGCTCTGGCGAGGTTTTATCTGCTTCTTTTGATTTATCTTCGTCCGCTTTTTCAGCCAGGTCTTTATCGCCACTGGCCGCGGGCTTGCTATCATCGGGTGGAGTCTGATTTTCGTCTTTTATATGACCGTCGCTGGTTTTTTCCCCGGTACCTGATCCCGGATCTCCCGCGCTCACTCCGTAAAAAGCATTACCGCCCTCCAGCGGTGCGGCCGGAACAGAACTGCCGGCGCCGCCGAACGAGCCGGAGGCCAAGTGAGCCGAGGAATTTTTCGGAGAACTGCCATTCTGATTTTTTGAAGAAGATTGGCCGACCGATGATTTATCTTTGTCTATCTCCGAAATACTCGTCATGGGTTTCTCCCCTGTTGCTCCTGGCCCTACCAAAGATTCACTCGTTCTATTCCCAAGCGGATCGCCTTGTTCTTTTCTAATCGCTTCTGCTTGATAGTATACATTAAGCCTATGCCTCGCCGCTTCCTTTAGTCCCCTCAATTTTTCTATTTTTGCCTCATGGGCTTTCTGGACGGCTAGTTCCTCGCGAGTTGGGCCCATCCCCATTTTTTCTTCAATCGCCGGCTTGTCAGCCACTGCCTTAAAAGATTTATCTATACCCCTGCCCAGATAATTTTTACCGGATTCTGTCAGAACATAACCGGATGGTGCCTTTCTAACCGCCTTCGCAAAATCCTCCATAAACTGCTTTGAGTAGGCCCTGGTAAATGATTTTGTATGACCTTTAGCGATGCTGTTAAGCGTTGCCTGATGTTTTTCAAGGGCAGCGGGATCAGACTTTTTGATATTTTTTATTAACTTATCAAATTTATATTTTGTTAATTCGCCCCCGCCACTAGGCGTCACTATGTTCCCGATAGCGGCTTTTAGATTTTTTGACGTGAACCTTTTTATATAAGGGGTGGCCACCATATAATATGAATATTATTAGATGTATTCGTCGGCTTTCTGCCCTTATTATAACACTCCTGTCAAATGCCGACTAATCGCCCCTTCTTGCCAAAAATGCCGGTCCGCCCTATAATACCAGTACTGTTCTTAATTAATTAAATACCTCGGTTTTTAACCAAGAACAGTCAGCCGGGGGCTTACTTACCATAAGTAGGCTATAAAACTAAATATGAACCAACAGATTACGGACCAGGATTTTTCCACCATGGAAAAACTCCTGCAAGATAAAAACCAACCCCTTTTGCCAAAAGTGGGTGATTTGATCAAGGGAAAAGTCATTTCTGTCTCCAATTCCACCGTTCACCTAGATATCGGCGGGATAGTCACGGGTATTGTCCGCGGCCGGGAATTGATCGACGAATCCGGAGAATTTTCCACTATAAAAATCGGCGACGAAGTCCAAGCCACTGTTTTGGAAATAGAAAACGAAAATGGAGAACTGGAGCTTTCTTTCCGTTCCGCCGGCCACCAAAAAGCCTGGAACGAACTGCAAAGAATGCTGGCCAGCAACGATATAATTGAAGTGCCGGTGACCGAGGCCAACCGGGGCGGACTGATGGTCAAGGTCGGGAAAGTTGACGGCTTTATCCCCGTCTCCCAGCTGATCCCGGAACATTACCCGCGAGTGGAGGGCGGGGACAAAAACAAGATTTTGGAAATGCTCAAAAAACTGATCGGCCAGAAATTGAAAGCCAAAATCATCGACCTGGACGAATCGGACAATAAATTGATCGTCTCGGAAAAAGCCGCCTGGGAAAACCAGCAAAAAGCGGCGGTGGCGAACTACAAAACCGGCGATATCGTTTCAGGCCGCGTGACGGGCGTGGTTGATTTCGGCGCTTTCATCGAATTCGGCGAGGGATTGGAGGGTTTGGTCCATATTTCGGAGCTCGCCTGGCAAAGGATAGACAACCCGCGGGAAATAATAAAAGTCGGCGATCAAATCAAGGCAAAGATCATCAGTATCGACGGCACCAAAGTTTCTCTTTCAACTAAACAACTGCAAAATGACCCCTGGAAAGATGTCATTAACAAATATCGGGTCGGGCAGGTGACTTCCGGCAAAGTATTAAAAATAAATCCTTTCGGCGCTTTTGTCGAGTTAGACCAGGCTATCCACGGACTCGTTCACATTTCCGAGCTCTCGGAGAAAAAAATCGCCCATCCTTCGGAAATAATCAAGGAGGGGGAAAAATATTCCTTTAAAATTCTTTCCATAGAGCCGGAAAACCACCGATTGGGTCTTTCTCTAAAAGCGACTACGAAAGAAGCTAAAATTTCGGAAAGTAAAGATATTAAAAAAGAGCCGGTGCCGGAAGAAGAAAAAGTTGCCAAAGACGCGAAAAGCAAATCGGAGCCGGAAAGCCTGCCGACGGCGGAAAAACCGGCGCAAAAAAGCAAAGATGAAAAAAAAGATATTGAAAAAGAAAAAGTAAAGAAAAGTGAAAAAACGAAAAAAGCCGATCATCCGGAAAAAGAGGAGAAAAAAACGACCAAGCCAAAAAAAGAAAAAATTTGACCACTTAAACACAAAATATCATCAACTATGAAAAATTTATTTAAGAACTTTATCATTTTTTTCTTCATTTTTGTCGCCCTGGCCGCGATCTTAAGCCTTTTCAACTCCGACCTTAATAAAGCCGAGGAGGTGGATATCAGCCGGCTGATTGACCAGATAAACAAAGAAGAGGTGAAAAGCATCGTGATCAACGGCGAAAAGCTGGAAATCACCCTGATTAACGACACTAAAGAAACCACCCGCAAAGAAGGCGTGGAATCGCTGAGCACGCTGGCGAAAAATTACGGCGTGACACCGGAAAAACTCGCTAAAGTAAAAGTAACGGTAAAAGACAATAGCGGTCTTTCTTACTGGCTGGTCAGTTTGCTGCCCTTCCTTCTTCCCTTTTTGCTGATCGTCGGTTTTATTTGGTACACGATGCGTCAGATCCAAGGCTCCAATAATAAGGCCCTTTCTTTCGGCCAAAGCGGCGCCCGGGAACAAAGACCGAAAGACAAGCGGGAAAAAGTGACTTTCCGCGACGTGGCCGGGGTCAAAGAAGCCAAAATGGAGTTGGAAGAAATAATTGATTTTTTGAAAAATCCTCGAAAATTCATCAGCATCGGCGCCCGCATCCCCAAAGGTGTTTTAGTGGTTGGCGCGCCGGGCACCGGCAAAACCTTGCTTGCCAAAGCCGTGGCGGGCGAAGCCAATGTCCCATTTTTCAATATTTCCGGTTCGGAATTCGTGGAAATGTTCGTCGGTGTAGGCGCTTCCCGGGTCCGCGATCTCTTCCGTAAAGCGAAAAAAAACGCCCCTTGCATCCTTTTCATCGATGAAATAGACGCGGTCGGCCGCCAAAGGGGGGCCGGCTTGGGCGGTTCCCACGACGAAAGAGAACAGACCTTGAATCAAATATTGGTGGAGATGGACGGCTTTGAAACCGATACCAATGTCATAATCATTGCCGCCACCAACCGGCCGGATATCCTAGACCCCGCTTTATTGCGGCCGGGGCGTTTTGACCGGCGGGTCATTCTGGACCTCCCTGATATTGCCGAAAGAGAAGAGATCCTGAAAGTCCATGCCCGGCTGAAGCCTTTTGATGAAACGGTGAATTTGAGAAAGGTGGCGGAACGCACCCCGGGTTTCTCCGGCGCCGACCTGGCCAACCTCCTTAATGAAGCGGCGATTTTAGCGGCTCGGAACAACAAAAAGAAGATCGGCCAGAGCGACTGCCTTGATTCGATCGAAAAATTAATGCTCGGGCCGGAAAGAAAAAGCCGCATTATCAGCGACAATGAAAAGAAAATCACCGCTTATCACGAAGCGGGGCACGCCCTGGTAAACCACTCCCTGCCCCATTCCGACCCCGTGCAAAAAGTTTCCATTATTTCACGCGGGCGCGCCGCCGGCTATACCCTGAAAATGCCGACCGAAGACAAACATCTCTACACCAAAACGGAATTCGTGGAAAATTTGGCCGTTCTTCTGGCCGGCTTTGCCTGCGAAAAAGAGATTTTCAACGATGTCACGACCGGCGCCAGCAACGACCTGAAAGAAGCCACCCGCTTGGCCCGGCAGATCATCACCCAATACGGCATGAGCGACGCTTTAGGCCCCCGCACCTTCGGCGAAAAAGATGAGCTCATTTTCCTGGGCCGGGAAATCCACGAACAAAGGGACTATTCGGAAAAAGTGGCGGAAAAAATTGACCTGGAGATCAGCAAATTTATCAGCGCCGCCTATAAACGGGCGACTGATATCATCCAGGGGAAAAAATCAGCCCTGGAAAAAATAGTCAAAGTATTGCTGGAAAAAGAAACCCTGGAAAGAGAAGAATTTGAGGCGATCTTGAAATAAGATTTGGCGGCCACAAATTCTTTACTTTACTTCTTTGACTTGTTATAATTTAATAATATTAAGATAAATTATCTCTACTAAAATTTCGGGGGGTATAAAAATAATGAACGGTTTTTATCGGACTATCTTCAAAACAGCCTGGCGGACGACCTGGCGCCTGAAATATCTGTGGTTTTTCGGTGTTTTTGTCGCCCTGACCTCCAGCGGCGGAGAATATGATATCATCACTAATAATTTCGCCAAAATCACCGACCTCGAAAACGGCCTACAAAATCTAAAAGTAACTATGCCGCAAGATTTTTGGTCAACGATCTGGCATAATCTGTCCGCCATGTTTACCACCTATATTTCTTCCTCATTGCTGATCTTTCTGGTCAGTTTGGTTATCTTGACGATTTTTATCTACCTCATTACCGTTTCCCAAACCGCCCTGATCAGCGCCTCTTTCCGTTTCCGCCGCGGGGAAAAATTTACCTTTATCGAAGGTTTTATTCTCGGCACGAAGTTTTTCTGGCCGATCTTTGTTTTAAACCTTTGGGCGAAGATCTTCATCTATGGTTTCCTGGTGTTGTTCTGCCTTCCTCTAATTCTTGTCTATATTACAACCGGCAATTTTTTGTGGCTCGGGCTGGCCAGCCTGCTCGCTTTTTTGATTTATATCCCCTTTAATATTTTTGTCTCTTTTCTCCTCCGCTATGCCTCCGCCTACATCGTTCTTAAGGGGCAAAGGGTAAAACAAGCGGTTAAAAGCAGCTTTTCTCTCTTCCGGAAAAATTGGCTGGTTACTTTTGAGAACGCCATTATTCTTTTTCTGTTGAGCTTTGTTGTGCTTTACATTATCATAGCGGTTTTAAGTTTCGCCAATCTACCCTTTACTTCGGCCGGCTACACTATTTTCACGGTAATAACCATTCTCGTAAGCGCCGTCATCGCCACTTTTCAGTTCAGCGCCTGGACCAATATCTTTGTTGACCTTAACGAAGGGCGCGGTATCGCCAAAATCATCCGGCTTTTCCGGAGAAAACCCGGGGTTGAAAGTACCGAAGAATAAAGCAAGACTTGAAGAAATAAAAAAATTTTGCTAAGCTTATTTTACAAAAAGCTTGTTTTTTTGCCTGCGCCTGTAGCTCAATGGTTAGAGCATCCGCCTTATAAGCGGAAGGTCGGTGGTTCGAATCCCCCCAGGCGCACCATAAAAATTTACAATATATTTAGTTGCGAGTGGGCGGCTAGCTCAGTTGGTTAGAGCGTTACGTTGACATCGTAAAGGTCACAAGTTCGAGTCTTGTGCCGCCCACTCACGACTAAAAACTTGGAGCGTAGAGCCTGCCCTGAGGCGAAGCCGAAGGGTTGACACCCGCCCGACTGCCTTGATGGCAGTCAAGGCGGGCGGGTCGTAAAGGTCACAAGTTCGAGTCTTGTGCCGCCCACCAATCAGAGAAATTTAGAGCGTGAAGCCTGTTCTGAGTCGCATCGAAGAATTGACATCGTAAAGGTCAGAAAGGTTCGAGTCTTGTACTGCCCACTCACGCCTGAAAAACCGTCGGATTATATCCGGCGTTTTTTAGATAGGAAAAACCCCTTAATGACTATTAATCTTAAGGGGTTAAATAAATTCGACAACGGTGATTTCTTTAGAGATCACTTTTCTCTGGTCTGGGTTGTTCAGCAAGAAATGGCCGGTAAATTTCAAACCTTTTATCGCCAAAGGTAAACATATACGGTCAGTCGGCCACATCCTATTAAAGGGGATCTCCTCGAGAGAAAACCATTCGGGCTTCATTTCGTCGTTTTCCGCCGGCTCTCCACAACATTCAATCACCAGAAAGAAATGAAGCTCAACGACCAAATCTGACTCTTCAAATCGAACCGTCACGCGGCCGATTTCTTCCTGCCTCTTAACCTGCATCCCTTTGGTTTCTTCCTCAAACTCCCGAATGGCGGCTTGTTCAATGGTCTCGCCTGGCTCCACTCGTCCGCCGAAACCGTTATAAAGCCCGGCCCCTAAACGGAGCTTCTTCAAGCCCAGCAAGATCTGGTCCTGCCTGACAAACCAGCTAACAGTCATCACTTTTAACATTATTACACCTCTTGGTTTTTTCATTTAATGTGCTTTAATTTCTTCCTCCAATTTGATATCAGACTGACACAAGAACCTTAAAACGTCAAGGCTACTTTCAAATATAAAGAAAAAGGGGGTTGCGACTTTGATCGCAACCCCACTACTCGACTAAACTGGGACCTCCTAGATTATGACACGGCTTTCGGATTTGCGTAGCCGACTTTACCAAGTCTGTATCTCAGTAACACTCCAGGCGACGCGCCAATGAAGTTCATTACGCCACAGTAGAGCTGAACCACATTATCCTTCATGGCCAGCGTCTTTTCTTCCGGAATAACTTGGCAGCTGGAATTGCCGCCGAGCAACTTGCAATGAATCTTTCCGTTGCATTCCCAAACAAGGAATAACCGATTGCCCCAACCTTTGCGGAAGACGAAATATACGTCATCCCGTCCAGGAATTGAGAGAATTCTATAATTCTCCGTGTGAACTGATTTCGGGTACACTCTAGCCATATAAACTTGGATTTTCCGCGAATCCATAACTCAACCCCCTTATTTTGAAGTGAACCAAGTTAACTAGCGAAGGACTCCACACCTTATAATGAAAGTGGAGTTTTGTCAAGCCGATTTGATACATAAAAATCGCTAGAATCATCCATAAAATAAGTTCTGACTTAACCTACTGTCCAGCTCTATTTTTTACCAGGCGGTAAGGATAGGACGTTAAAATTGATTCGCCAATTATGGTGATTCTTTGATAAAGAAAAAGGGCCACGATTTTCATCGTGGCCCCGCTTAGTCAGGTTAAACGAACTTCAATCTTCAGACCCATAAAAGCGGCCCTATTGCATACAAACTTGCCTAATGCCTCTTCGATCGTAGGAGCCCACCAAATATCGTCTATCGCACTGCCCGTCGTAACGTCGGGAAGCGCGACAAAGTAACCGCCCTGGCCTTTTATAATCTTGATGCTCTCACCGTCCCATTCGGACAAAGAGACTTCATCCCGAATTTCCTTTACTGCCCGATCTTTGAGCTCCTCGACCCACTCGTTCAGAGAGAAACTCTTGGGGAGCTTATAAATCCTTACGTGAAGGAAAATCGTATCTGAAATCCAGACCACGTACCCGAAATCCTGGCCTGAAGGAAGAGCCGCCAAGGCATCGCTCAACTTTTGCCCCTCAATCTCTATCGAGAACCAAGTCGAGGGCCTGAACAAACTCCTCTGCGGATGTTTTTCCCAGTGCGTACGAGACACTTCACAGATTTCTCTGCCAGACTTATCAACAATTACCAGCCTGACATCGTTATCGTAACGGCTTCCCTTTCGCACATGAGGAACTTCTTCCAATGCTTCCAGATCAAGCCGACTTACCTGGATGGATCCTATCCATGAAAGCGGATCATCCGAGAACTTGGCAAGCCGCTCTAGATAAGGATCCAGACATTTCTTCAGAAATGGGAATTCTTTAAAGAAAGCCTCAATCTTGGATTTAGTGAGGGACATGGCTCGAACCTCCTGTGGCATCCCGCCACGGTTTTGAAGCTTAGCATCCCGCCAAGCTTCAATGAAAGGAACTTTAGTTTGCAAAACATCCCGTTTTACAAACCACGACTAATGTTGTTTTTGCAAACAACCTGGCAATATACACTATTTTATGTTTTTTGTCAAGACCTAATATTCAAATTATAAAGAAAAAGGGCGAAACTCTCGCGAGAGAGTTTCGCCCACTGCATCCTTGCCTCTTCAGAGGCGTTCGATAACCAGCTGATTGACCTTGTTAACTCCTTCCACGCGGAAAGGCTTGGAAAAGGAGAAATGGATCTCCGTCTTGCCGACAGGAAACTCATCCGACAGAAGTCGCACCATATTCCTCACAGCCAGACCAATCATGAAAAGGGCGTTGCGGCCCGGTTCCCCTTGGGGAATGGAAAAGACGGGAAACTGAATTATCTTGCCGTTTTGGATCGCCCGCCGAATAGCTATGCTGTCTTTCTCGCCTTCGATCTCCAGGCTGATGACCTCGTGCTCGATGATGAGCGGATGAACAATCAGGAGAGTGTTTCCCATCACCGGAGTGACGAAAATCCTGGCCTTGATGATCAAAGGGACCTTTTTTTCCGCCATGACTCACTCCTTTTTAAAAAGGTCCTTTTTAAAAAGGTTTAGTTCAGAAATCTATCAAAAAGAACATGAGAATAATCCATCTTAGCCTATTTTATCTTCTTTGTCAAGAGAAGATGGCAATGGTAGAATAAGAAAGCAATGACCAAGATTACCGCCAGAAACGACATCTTTTTAAAAGCCCTGAAAAATGAGCCGGGTTTAAGTTTTGTAAACAAAATCATCAAGAATTTTCCGAAAGCAAAAGTTTACCTGGTCGGCGGCGCCGTCAGGGATATCATTCTGAAAAGAAAAACCAAAGATTACGATTTTGTGGTCGGAAACGTGCCGCCAAAAAGCTTGGAAAATTTCTTGAAAAAAATAGGCAAAGTCAATTTGGTCGGCAGATCTTTCGGGGTTTTTAAGTTCATCCCGAGAAACAGCCGGATAGAAAGCGTGGATATCGCCCTTCCGCGGACCGAACATTCTCTGGGTTTGACCGGCGGGTATAAAGATTTTAAAATTCAATCAGACTACAAACTTCCCATTGAAAAGGATCTGTCCCGGCGCGATTTCACCATCAATGCCATGGCCTTCGAGGTGAAGGAAAAAAGATTAATCGACCCCCAGGGCGGACTGGCTGATCTCGCCGCCAAAAAAATCCGGGCGGTCGGCCGGCCGGAACTAAGATTCAGAGAGGATTATTCCCGGCTGCTTCGGGCCTTAAGATTTGCCGTTCAGCTAAATTTTCAAATCGAGAGAAAAACCTGGCGGGCGATAAAGAAACTGATAAAACATCTGAAAGATAAAGTGGTGCCGCGGGAAAGCATCGCCAAAGAATTCTTGAAAGCCCTGAAAGCCAATCCGCTGGAAACGCTTGATCTGTTCAACTTGAGCGGCGCTTTGCCGATTTTGCTGCCGGAAATGGATGCGATGAAAAAAACGCCGCAACCGCCGCAATTCCACACCGAAGGCGACGTCTACGCCCACACCCGCCTCGCTTTGGAAAAGCTGAATTCCCCGGAATTTTTAAGATTCGTGCCGGAAAGAACGGACGACCTGGAGATCATCCTGGCCCTTCTTTTCCACGATATCGGCAAAGTGCCGACCCTGCAGACGCCGGAAAAAGACGGCGTGGACCGCATCCGCTTTAACCGGCACGACCGCCAGGGCGCGCAAATCGCCGAAAGGATCATCAACCGCCTAAAGCTGGAAAGCACGGGTGAAATAAAAAAAGAAAACGTCGTTTGGCTGGTCGGCCGGCATATGCTTTTGATCATTGACGATCCGTATCACTTGAAAGCGAGCACCGTGGAAAAACTTTTTTTTAACCCTCTCGTGCCGGGCGAAAAACTGGTCAGGATCATGCTCGCCGATATTCTCGCCAGTCTGCCGCGAAAAGGAAAACCCAACACCCGCCATCTGAAAAGAATGCTGAAAAGGCTTGAGGAATTGAAAGCCCTGGATAAAAAAAGAAAAAGCCTGCCGCCGCCCCTGATCAACGGCCACGAGATTATGAAAAATTTTGACCTGCCTCAAGGCCCCTTGATCGGCGGACTGCTGGCCGCCGCGCGGGAAAAACAGCTTAATAAGGAAATAAACACGAAAAAAGAAGCGATGAGCCTAGTTAAAAAACTCCTAAAATGAAACAGACGCTAAACGTGGAAAACGACGCCGCCAAAGAGAGGCTGGATAAATTCTTATGCCGGCAATATCCGCAATATTCCCGCGCCCACCTGCAAAAATTGATCAAAAAGGGGATGGTCTTGGTCAACGGAAAAAATCCCCCGGTCCACCTTTTCCTAAAAGGGGGCGATCAAGTGGAAATTACTCCGGAAGAGCCGGCCAAAATCGACCTTACGCCTGACGAAAAAAAACCTCTCCAAATCGTTTTTGAGGACGACGATTTTTTGGTCGTTAATAAAGAAGCGGGCCTGGCTGTTCATCCGGCGGAAAGTTGCCGGGAAAAAACGCTGGTCAACCGCCTGCTCGCCCACTTGCCTTCCTTGCTTTCCGTCGGGGAAGACCCTAGCCGACCGGGCATCGTCCATCGCCTGGATAAAGACGTTTCCGGCCTGATGGTCGTGGCAAAAAACCAAAAATCATTTATCCATCTGAAAAATCTGTTCCAGTCCCACCTGGTCAAAAAGGAATATCTGGCTTTAGTGACCGGCCGGTTGATAAAAGAAGAAGGATTGATCGATTTTCCCATTGCCCGCGGCAAAGAAGGCAAATTTGTCGCCCGGCCTCAAAACCAAACGGGTGAAAAAGCGATAACCCATTATAGGGTCATCAAGCGCTATTCAAATTATACTTATCTTGAAATAAGAACATATACCGGCCGCACCCACCAGATTCGCGTCCACTTGAAGGCCCTGGGGGTTCCGATTGTCGGTGATCAACTCTACAAAAACAAGAAAATAAAGGAAAAAATTCGGCTCAATCGCATTTTTCTGCACGCCGACAAACTGGGTTTTTATAGCCTGAACAATCAGTGGTTGGAATTCAGCCAAAAACTGCCTCCGGAGCTTTCAACGATTTTAAATGAATTAAAGGGACAGACTTGACGGGACGCTCGTTTTTCTCTATACTATAAAGAAGTTAATTATTTTAAAACAAATTAAATTTATGACCGAAAACCAAGAAAAACTGCCGGATCTGCGGCCAGGATATCAGATAAAAGTCCACCAAAAAATCAAAGAAGGCGGCAAGGAAAGAACCCAGATATTTGAAGGCATTGTCATCGCTATCCGCAACAAGGGCGAAAACAAAACTTTCACAGTGCGGAAGATCTCCGAAGGCATCGGCGTGGAAAAAATATTCCCCCTTTATTCGCCGACGATCAAAAAAATAGAAGTAACAAGAAAATATAAAGTCAGGCGCTCAAAGCTTTATCATCTTCGTTCCTCAAAAGCGAGAAAATTAACCGAAGCCAAGTAAAAACAGGCGGACGTGGCGGAATTGCCCTGAACTACTGAAGAGTTCAGGGCTACCCCGAACCCTTTAGTGGTTCGGGGTGGTATACGCCCTAAATCCAGTGTTGAGTTTTTTAACAAAAATCTATTTTCATGCGGACGTGGCGGAATTGGTATACGCGCAGGACTGAGGCTCCTGGCCATTTTTGGCATGAGGGTTCAACTCCCTCCGTCCGCATTATAATTCTGGGCGCGTAGCTCAGTTGGTTAGAGCGCTTCGTTTACACCGAAGAGGTCATGGGTTCAACTCCTATCGCGCCCACGGTAATATGTATCATGTCTATATAATAAAAAGCCAAAAAGATAATTAATATTATATTGGCGTAACAAATAACTTCAAGAAATGTTTTTTGAGAACATAATTGAGGCTTATCGAAAGCTACTCAACATCGACGACCGTTTATTCTCCTCCGATTAGAAAAATATCTGGATAGAAGGTTGGCTTATAAAAGAGAAAAATCCCAAAAAGGTAAGAAAAGCGCAAAGATTATCAATAAAATAGTGGGCGACTAGTCCCGACGTCCCGAAAACATTCGGGAGTTAGAGCGTACGGTTTACACCCGCCTTGACTGCCTTGATGGCAGTCAAGGCGGGCGGGTCCGTAAGGTCGAGGGTTTTAAAACCCTCGTTGCCCACCATAACAAATATATGAACTACGTTATTGGAGGCATCGCCATTATTGTGGGTTCTCTCCTCGTTGTCAAAACGGAGTGGTTTTATAATTTTACCGGCCCGATCGACTGGGCGGAAGCTCACCTGGGCAGCGAGGGCGGGACCAAGATATTTATCAAGCTTATCGGCCTGATCATTATTATCGGCACTTTTTTGGCCCTAACCGGTTGCCTCGGCGGATGTATCAGTAAAATATTCAAGTCTACCTCTTCCTCTTTAGACCAGACGACGACTATTTCGGAATAAACTTTTGGGCCCGTAGTTCAGCTGGCTAGAACACCTCATTTGCAATGAGGAGATCAGCGGTTCGAATCCGCTCGGGTCCACCAAAATGAAATACAAATTAATAGAAAAATTCATTAAAGACAACAAGGACCGGGAAATTACCAAACACGAAGGAAATTTCTCCTCTTTGGTTTGGGGAACTTCTTGTCTTCTTATATATTCGCCTCTTAAGAAAAAATATTTTAGGGGTGATTTTGGTTCTTTAGCCTTACTTTTGGGCGGAAAAAGGGGTATTGGATTTTTTAATAATAACCAATATACCGCTTCCACCAAACAAGCTTTGGAAAAATATCTGAAAAATAGAAAGAAATTTACCGAGCTTGCTGATTTTAAAAAAATCGACCAAGATTTTAACCATATTTACCGCCAATATTATCCTTCAAGGTTAAAAATGTTAAATCTTCGCGAGCTTGAACAATTGATCATAAATACTTTTGAAAAATTAAGGGATTGGCAGGTTATCACCTTGTTTTCTGAGGCCCTGGATGAGCATATTGTTAAAGAATATTTTGACCGGATGAAAACAAAGATAAATTTTCAGAAGTTTATGCATCTAAGTCAGCTAACCGATTTCACTCCCTTTGTTTACAAAAGCCAGGCAGGGCTCATAGATTTTAATAAATCAAAAAACAAAGAAAACCAGTGGGTTTTTGCCAACTATCTTTATACGCCAAAACTAAAAGATTGCTTGAAATTAGCCCGTCAAAACCTTCAAGAACTGGGTGGCTTACAAAGAATCAAAAATGAAGAGAATAAGCTACAAAAACAGATTAGGCAAAACAAAATTTTGGTAGAAAAATATCGCCGAACCTTAACAAAAAAAACGAGAGATTTATTTGATTATATAAAAATCGCCATCTACATCAGAGATGTGCGTAAAGAATCCGTTTATAAGCTAAACGCCGTGCTCTCCAATGCTATCCGGGAAATGTTTTTAAGGCTAGATTTACCCGAAAAGAATATTATATACACCATGTATAAAGATTTTGTTACGAAGCATTACAAGCAAAAAAAATTCAAAGCGGAATTAACACGAAGGAAAAAGGGCTTTATCATCTTCTTTGGCAAAAAGGGCCCGGAAATCGAATACGCTGACTTTGAAAAAGCAAAGAATAATATCTATAAAGAAATATTTAATTTAAGCGGAAAAATCTCGGAAATAAAAGGCAATGTCGCTAATCGAGGCCATGTTAAAGGTACGGTGAAAATCGTTCTAAGCGCTAAAGATTTTTCTAAATTTAAACAAGGAGAAATTCTGGTAACCAGCATGACGCGACCAGAATTCGTCCCTCTGCTCAAAAAAGCGATCGGCATCATTACGGATGAAGGCGGCATCACCTGCCACGCCGCTATCGTCAGCCGGGAATTGAATATACCCTGCATTATCGGGACGAAAATGGCGACCAAGGCTCTGAAAGACGGCCAACAAGTGGAAATTGACGCTAACAATGGAATTATAAAAATTATCTTATAATTTTATGAAAAAGTTCATCGCTCCGGCGAAATACCGGAAAATATGGAAAAAAAGTCTTCCCTTATTAAGGGCTGGGCGGCCGGATGACTTGGGCCATGCCCAAGAAACTGTAAATATTATCACTAACTATCGCGGGAAATTGAAAATGGACCAAGATATCTTAATACCGGTCGCCATGATGCATGATATCGGCCATGCCGGCCTCCTGGAAGAACACTTTAAATGGGTCGCCGGCTCGGAAGTGCTAACTAACGGCAAATTAGTGCATATGCTCGTCGGAGCGAAAATCGCTAAAACCATTTTAACTTCCCTCCATTACCCAAAAGAAAAAATAAAAGAAATAGTCGACATCATCAGCCTGCACGATGCCGACACGCTAACCGGCATTAACCTCAACAAGGCTTATAATACTCATAACAAAAAATTGTTCCACGACATTGATCATTTGGACAGATTTTCCGCCGAGCGAATCGAAAAAGTAAAAAAGAGGTTCAAAAACAAGACCGCAATTCTAAAACTGCTGAAAAAATCTTTAGATTCTTTCTTTTTTAATGAATTCAAAAAGCTGGCG
This sequence comes from Patescibacteria group bacterium, assembly GCA_041649715.1. Taxonomy (GTDB): domain Bacteria; phylum Patescibacteriota; class Patescibacteriia; order JAXHNJ01; family JAXHNJ01; genus JBAZMP01. The sequence goes on along the minus strand of JBAZMP010000001.1, from coordinate 49,839 downwards.
GCTGAAAAATTTGAGCAATTGTAAATATAAAAATATGGAAAATGAGCCACGAATCAGTCATCTAGAAACACCGGAAAACCGATTTGGAAGTAATGTCGAAATGCATGTATTTTTTATGCGGCACGGAGCAAAAGATCTAACCGGAACTTTAACAGAAGAAGGCAAACAACAAGCTACTAAATTTGGAGAAGATCTGGAAAAAAGAGACGCGATCAAGGGCTATTCCAGTCCGGTAAAAAGAGCGCTGGAAACCGTAGAAAAAGTTATCGAAGGAGCACCGCACGATAAAAAGTTAAATACCCGAATTAGGGCCGAAATAGGCATGCCGCCTTTATCCGAGGAATTCATGAAAAAATTTAATGAGTTGGCAAAAAATGATCCCGACACGGCCACCGATTGGTATTTAAACTTCGGCAAAGAAAGACCCGACCCAGATACTTTATCGCCCCATGAAGTGGCCGAGTCTTTAGCCTATGTTCTAAATCGATATTCACGAATGGCGAAAAGACTGTATTCCGGTTCAAATATCGACCTAGTTAATGTGACGCACCAGGGCCTGCCCGAAGCGCTGTTAAAAGAGATCTTGATCAGAAAAGATAAGGATAGGGAAATTACCGGTTTCGAAAAGCTGGAAGAAATCGGGGGCGCGCTTAATTTTGCCGAGGGCATGGAATTTTCCCTCAATATTGACGAAAAGGGCGAAAAGAAATTATCCGTTAATTTCCGCGGACAAGAATATAGCGTAGATATGGACAAGCTTGAAGAACTAGCCGAATCTTATGAAAAATAATATTAAGGAAATGAGTAGAAAAATAATTTCCGCTAGAAAAAAAGGGGCGCGAAAAACGAACAATATTGTCAATCTACTCAAAGGTCATGAATTTATCGTCCAGTCAGGCGAAGCGACAGTGGCCACGATTTATCCGGTTGTGGAATCCGCCACTCTGGAATTAGCCAAGCACTTCCTCCGCGATTACACTCCCCTAGTCTGCCTGGTTATTCACGGTCATGCCACCTATGCCATGGAAAAAAATCAGGCGCTGGAAGTAGGCCGATATTTTTTATCGGCTGCCGAAAAGGGACGGGCATTAATCATCCATAATACCTGGAAAAATTATTTTGCATCATTCAATCGACTTTGCATCAGCTTATTAAATACGAAGTTACCAAAACTGACAAATCATCAATTAACCGGACTTTATGCCGAATTTTACCGGACCTATGTCAAAGAATACAGTCTCGCCTTGATTACCGACGGTTTCGGTTTTTTAATGGATGAATATTTTCCAGATATTATTTCGAAAAAAATAAAGAACGATAAACTCGTCCCGCAAATTGTCTCAGAACTGACTAACCCCGCGGAAAAATCTTTTCTAGAAAAAGAAAAAGAATTTCTGGCATTCTTAGCCAAAAAGCATAAGCTTCACGCGCGGAAGCGAAATTTTGCAAAAGCTTATGATGAATACTTCCAGAATTATTATTGGATAAAAAGCAGCTACGCCAGAAATAGAAATCTGGATCTCGCTTATTTTAAAAAAGAATTGCATAAAATATCCCTAAATGCATCCCTGAAGAAAAATGCGAAAGACAAAAAAATAAAGGATAAAATCATCGGCAAATATAAACTTGGCAAAGAGATAAAAACCCTGGTAAAGCTGGTAGAAATGACGACTCTCTGGCAAGACCTGCGCAAAATGGCCAATATGAAAGCGAATTACTGGCTACATATCTTAAACGGTCAAATCGCCAAACGGCTGAAATTAAAATTGTCTGACCTTGAATTTCTTACCCCACATGAAATAACAAGTATTTTTGAAGATACAAAACCGCTAAAATCATTGCCCGAAAGAAAACAAAAATTCGGCTTTATCGGCACTCGTACGCGTGTAGAAACGATCCCCCGCCAAAAGCTTTATGAAGTTAAAAGTATTATTACTGAGCCAGCCGATTTGACTCAAAACGTTATCAGGGGCAATATTGCTTCCAAGGGTTATGCTCGGGGAATCGTAAAAATAATCCAGTCTTCAAGCGAAATAAGCAAAATAACAAAGGGAGAGATAATCGTCTGCAGCATGACCCGGCCCGAATTGATGCCGGCCGTGAAAAAAGCCAAAGCGATCATTACCGACGAAGGCGGCATCACCTGCCACGCGGCGATTGTCAGCCGCGAATTGCACATTCCCTGTATTATCGGCACTAAAATTGCGACTAAAGTCTTAAAAGACGGCGATCTGGTCGAATTTGGTCTGGAAGATAGAATTATTAAAATAATCAGAAAATAATATAACAAGCCAATTTATGCTTACGAAAAAAAAGGTAAAAACGATCAAGTGGTACCGACAATCCGGGGCAGGAATTCCTTTATGTTGCGGGATGCCTTTTTTAGCCCTTTCCGAAAGGATGTTTAAAAAATCGGGTTTTTATTTCCCCAATGATTTAGGCACTTTTCTCAAAACAAAAACCGGTTTTACCTTTTATCATTATTTCGATTATTTTTTAACGCTCGAGCAGGTAAAAAAGATATTTGTCCGGCTCAAAAATAATAATGATTTCTTCAAAACTCTGAAAAATGATTGTTATCTCGCGGCCAAAGAAATAGAAAAAACAGGGCTCGCTATCCTCAAAAACAAAGTCATTTCACGATCTTTTATTAAAGAATACGAGTCATTTTTAGAATGGAATATGAAATTTTGGGAAAATTCATTATACATCGACTTGCTGGATCCTTTCGAAAGCCAAATTATTGATTTTATTTTCGGCCCTACCAAAGAAAAACTAGACAAGAATGATGTAAATACGCTGCTAAGCCCGGATGAACTATCCAATTTGCAGAAAGAGCAAAAAGACCTTTCAAGTATTTATAAAATTGCCAAAGAAAAAGGCATTGACTCGCCTGAAGTTAAAAAATTAATCAATAAACATTCTGACAATTATTACTGGCTTAAGAATGATTATGAAAAGGCGGAGTATCTCGATGAAAAATATTTTTCCAAAAAGTTAAAAGAATTAGTAAAAAATCAGGCGGAAGTAAAGAGTATAATAAACGGGCTGGAAAAATTTGAAGAAGTAAAGAAAAACAAAAACGCCTTGATTAATAAATACGCCATAAGCGGAAATACTTTACGATTCTTAAACTTTTTTAATTGGGTAACTACGTATCGCGATGATCGCAAAAAATACAACCAGATAGCCAATTATGTATTTATTGAAATAATTGAAAAAATATCAAAAGAAATTGGGATTGGCATCGACCTTCTAAAATATGCTGTCCCCGATGAAATACCCCTGATTATAAAACGCGATAAAAAAACGATTGCCGAGCTTAAAAAAAGAGCTAACATTGGTCTCATTGTTTTTGCGGGAAAAACCACGAAACTTGAAGTCGTTTCTGGTTCAATCGCCGAGGAATACTTTGAAATTCTGGAAAAAACCATTGCCGCTTCAGAAATCAGGGGAACAACCGTCTCGCCCGGAAAAGTTATTGGTATCGCGAAGATTATTCTAAACCAAAAGGATTTTTCTAAAATGGACAACGGCGACGTGATTGTGGCCTCTATGACCCGCCCCGAATATGTCTCAATTATGAAAAAGGCGGCGGCGGTCATCACGGATGAAGGCGGAATTACCTGTCACGCCGCCATTGTCTCCAGAGAATTAAATATCCCCTGCATTACCGGGACTCAGATCGCCACAAGATCTCTGGCAGATGGAGATTTAATTGACGTAAACGCTAATCATGGATTGGTAAAAATAATTAAAAAGGCAAAATAATATGGCCTTTGTTAAAAATTTTCAATATTTAGGCAAAAATGACGCCGCCATTGCCGGCGGCAAGGGCGCTTCTTTAGGCGAAATGACGCAGGCTGGCATTCCCGTCCCTCCCGGTTTTGTCGTTTTGGCTTCGGCTTTTGACCAGTTCGTGGAAAAAAACCAACTGGGGACGAAAATTGAAGCTTTGTTAAATAAGATCAACCTAAAAAATATTAATTCAGTTAATCAAGCGTCGGATAAAATCAGGGGTTTAATTTTAAAGCTTGAATTTCCGCCGGAGATGAAAGGCGAAATACAAAAAGAATTCTTAAATCTTAAGGCTAAATATGTAGCGGTGCGCAGTTCCGCTACCGCCGAAGATTCCTCCGTTGCTTCCTGGGCCGGCGAATTAGAAAGTTATCTCAACGTGGATAATAAAAACCTGCTGACCAGCGTCAAAAAATGCTGGGCGTCGCTATTTACGCCCCGCGCCATCTCCTACCGCTTTGAGAAAAAACTGCGTAAAACAAAAGTGGCAGTCGCCGTGGTCGTCCAAAAAATGATTAATTCAGAAATCTCGGGTATTTGTTTCACCGCCCACCCAGTGACTAAAGATCGGGGCCAAATCGTGATTGAAGCCGGCTACGGCCTGGGCGAAGCGATCGTCGGGGGTATTATTACTCCCGACACCTATATTATCGATAAAAAGAATTTTGCCCTCAAGGAAAAAAGCATCAGTCAGCAGGGAAAAATGATTGTTAAAGGTCCCTCTGGAAATATGAACAAATCTGTGCCGGCCAGCCAGCAAGAAAAACAAAAGCTTGGCGACAAACAAATAATATCCCTGGCTAAACTCTGCCAAAAAATCGAAAAACACTACGGCATACCGCAGGATATTGAATGGGCCTACGAAAAAAATAAAATGTATATTGTCCAATCGAGACCGATTACTACTTTATAAAATGCGCTCTCAAAAAAATAATCAAGACGCCAAAAGATATAGTCTTCATTTTTCTAATTCCGGGTTCAATATTCTTACCCTGGACATGATTTTTAACAACAATGAAACTTACGGCGAGGTTGATTTTATCGTTTTGCGCGAAAACAACATCACTAGGGCCTATTTGTCACCCTTAAGCATAAAACAATGCCGTTATTTGGGCTCCCGATTATTAAATGACAAATTCTCCGCTTCTTTAATTGCCAAATCCAAAAATTTAAGCGTCCAGCTTAAAAACTACAAAAAACCACGGCTTAATTCAAAAAACGTTCTAGCCGAATGGAAAAAATCTCTGCGGTTAAACGATAAATTCTGCAAATTATACCGATTTTACGAACCGCCATTCTCGCAGGCAGTTGAAGCTAAGCTTCTTAAATTAACATCAAGAAACGCATTGGTTAAAATTTTATCTACGCATAAAATAAACGAAATCACTAATGGTCAAGTAAAAAAATACGTGAAAAGGCTAGGACGAATGGGAGAGATCAAATTACAGCTACATAAAGACTCGGAAACATACGTCACTGATGACTCTTTCACAAAATATATTGCCAAAAAAACCAAGCTATCGATTAATCTTGCTAGCGCCATGAGAAAGGAGGAAGTAGAAAAGGCTATCACTGATGAAATAACAGTATCTACGGGGGAGTTAAGAAAAAGGTTAAAGGGCTGCGTTTTTATCAAAAAAGATGGGGCATGGAATTTATATACCGGTAACAAATTCATTTATTGGCAAAATAAACTTCGAAAAATTGATAACCGCAAAATCAGGGGCGATATCGCCTACCCCGGTCTTGCCACTGGTAAGGTAATAATTCACTTATCCTGGAGCGGCACCACGGCGGTGAAAAAGGGCAATATTTTAGTCACGAGCATGACCAATCCGCAAATGACTCCCTTTCTTAAGAATGCTGGTGCGATTATTACGGACGAAGGCGGCATAACTTGCCATGCGGCCATAATCTCACGCGAACTGAAAAAACCCTGCCTCGTGGGGACAAAAAATGCGACTCAAATTTTAAAAAACGGCGATTTGGTACAAGTAAACGCCTATAAAGGAGTGGCTCAAATTATCAAAAAATCGGGAAGGAAATAAAATATATATTATCCAAACAAGACCGATTACTACTCTCTGAATCTTAAAATGAAAAAACACTTGCGAAAACAAGAATTCCGAAAAATCATGGCCAGACCAATGGATTTAATCGCCTGTGATTGCTGGGATAGGGGCGAAAGATTAGCCCTACCTCGACAATTTGATAATCTTATTTTTTTTGATCCGCTATTTATATATCACCCGCAGAAAGGAATTTCTATCTATTATAATTTTTCTGACCCAAAACAAGGCTTGGAACCGATATTTAATTATTTAGAAAATAATATTTCACTGTTTATCAAAAGAAAGGTGAAATTTGATATCTATCGCCGGGAAATAAAATCGATTATCACTAAAAGGCTGAAAAATTCAAATAGGTTGTATTTTTTGATTCAGGAAATCTGGCCTATTATTGCCCTCTCTAATATTTTTGGCGGTACCAAAATTTTCAAAGTCAGTCAAAAATTAAGAAAAACATGCTTTACCATCAGGGTGGAAAGCGAAGGCATACTTCATCCGGCTATGACCTATCTGTCAAACATTACTTACCTCGAATTAGGACAAAAAAATCGTATTCCTCCAAAATATTTCCCTTATTTATTGCCCAGCGAAAAGACTAAAAGTTTTCCTTCGAAGAATGAACTCGCCAGAAGAACACATGGCTACTTATTTCATCGGGGTAAAATATATTTAAATATCAAGAAATACTTAACGGATAATGATATTATTTTAAAAGACAACACTAAGGAAAAGATTGATGCCGATATAATCAAGGGTCAATCCGCCTGCCGCGGCAAAGCGCAAGGAAAAGCAAGAGTCGTTTTTGAACTCTCTGATTTAAACAAGGTAAAAAAAGGCGATATTCTGATCACGCCCATGACAACCGCCGATATGATGGTCGCTTTGAGACGAGCGGCCGGTATTGTCACTGATGAGGGAGGAATCACCTGTCACGCCGCGATCGTTTCCCGAGAGCTCAAGACACCCTGTGTCATTAGCACTAAAATAGCGACGAAATTCATAACAGATAACGACCTAGTTAAAGTGGACGGAAATAACGGGATTGTCCAAATAACAAGAAAATGAATAAACCAAAAAAGGCCAGCTCCTACGAGACTGGCCTTTTATTATTAGACCAACTATTGTTTATAGAATGGCGTCTTTGGCCGCTTTGGCGACGCGGAATTTTACCACTGTCTTAGCCGCAATTTTGATCGTGGCGCCGGTCGCTGGGTTACGACCCATCCGAGCCGCGCGATGCTTTTTGACTAATTTGCCAATTCCCGGAATGGTAAATTCTCCGTTGGATTTTACCTGGCTGTAGGCTACTTCCGCTAAAGCATCTAAAAACATGGCGACTTGCTTTTTGGCCAAAGTGGTTTTTTCGGCCAAGACATTGAGCAACTGGGATTTTGTAATTTTTGCCATAGGCTTTTTTATTATTTTAATAAATTAAATTCCTTTTAAATATAGCATATTTTAGCAACTATGTAAAATATCCATTATTTACAAGCTAAAAAGTTCCTGCCCCTGGATATTACCCGCCTAAATTGCGCCCTTACCGTTACAGCATATAAAAATCAAAGAATGCGCGGATTGGGAAGAATTAGGGAGTAAATAAGGGGACGTGAAGGAAAAATATAACAAAATTAGAATAACCGTGTTTCCTTCTTGACATTTTCCGTTTTTTACGCTAAGCTAATCTAACAATAGATCAAAAAATAATACGAAAGGAAATTATATGGGCATTGAAGGCGAACCAAACCAAGAAGCGGCCAAAAGCTGGCAGATCGAACAGACGGTCGGCCTTCTTGAACAAACGGTCACAGGCTGGGAAAAACCAGACAACAACGAAGCAGAATTGCGCCGGATGGAAGCGGAAACGGGCTTGAATCTCGCGGTCTTAAAAGAGGGGGATTTAACTGACGAAAGAAAAGAAGAGGTCTTCGGCTTAGTTGATAAATTGGAGAAAGTGGCTGACGACAAAAGAATACCGAAAATCATCCACCAATTAAAAGAAAGATTTGGCCTGAAACCGGATAAAAAACTCCTGAAGCGGGAAAAAACCAGGGAAAACAAAGCGGACCAAATCGACCAAACGATCAGTTTAATCGAGAGAGTGATCGACGGTTGGGGAAAACCCGGCCACAACGAACAAGATTTGCGCCACTTAGAAGCGCAGGTGGGCCTAAACCTGGTTACTTTAGATAAAAAGGATTTTACTGATGAAGAAAAAAAAGCGAAGGTGCTAGAACTAGTCGGAGAGCTAAGAGGCGTGGCTGACGATGAAAGAGTGGTGGAAATCACCAATGAATTTGAGGAAAGAATAAATAAAGAACAATAATTCTCAATAAAAAAACTGGCCGTATCAAAGGCTAGTTTTTTTATGGAATAAAAAATTCGCCGTCTAAGAATAAACGGCGACAACGGTCGTACGGGCTTACCCCTTCAAAGGATTGCTTCCTTCAAAAAACTGCGTGAAAAAATCTTCAATATTTTTGATTTTTATCCACCAAAGATGTATAATTTAAATAGTTTAACCGTATAAATATCTTAATTTTATCCCGTAATATAATAATTATGAGCCTGAGAATACTACCGCCAAAACTGGATAAGAATAAAAAGATTGGGATTATCGCTCCGGCGGATCCGGTCAGAGGTATCTGTCCTGAAAACGTAATACAGCGCGGCTATGAATATCTACGAATGAAAGGATTTCAAATCGAAGAGGGCAAATCCATGAAAGAATTAACCCAAAAGCATACAGCCGGATCGATCTCTTTACGCGTCGATGATATTCATCACTTCGTAAAGCGGGAAGATGTCGGCGGCATTATGTCTTTCTGGGGCGGATTTAATACCAACCAGTTATTGGATCACTTGGATTACAAGCTGATCAAAATGCACCCTAAAATCTTTATTGGTTATTCGGACGTAACCGCTTTAACAACTGCGATTACTCAAAAAACTGGCCTTGTGACGTTTTCCGGTCCGTGCGTGATTTCATTTGCCAAACCGGAACCATTTGTCTATAGCTGGAACTATTTGAATAATATCTGTATTACTCCAAGAGAAAAAATAATTATTAAGTCATCCCCTGATTATGCGGATGACTTATATTTTATCAGGAAAGACAATAACCATCGGGTTAACAAGAAAAATGAGGGAATTATAATATTCAAAAAAGGGAAGGCGAAAGGACAAATTGTGGCCGGGAACCTCCAGACGTTATTAATCCTGAACGGCACAGAATATCTGCCTGATATGACCGGAAAAATTCTCTTTATCGAGGAAGACGAAACAAGCACGCCGGCCCATGTTGACCGATTTTTATGCCAAGGCGAGCAAATCGGTTGGTTCAAAAAAATCTCCGGTTTAGTGTTCGGGCGTTTTACCGAGCAATCTCAATTCTCGCCGGAAGATTCATTCGAGGAATTGTTGCATAGATATTTTTCTGGCGTCCAGTATCCTGTCCTATATAACGCTGACTTTGGCCATTCCGATCCTATGATCACTATCCCAAACGGCGGGACCGGATTACTTAACAACGACCAAATTGTCTTTAATAAAGCCGTTTCTGGTTAGAAAAATGACGCGCTATACAGTGTCAAAAAACATATTGTCAGTGGTCAATAAAATTATTTTGCTGAGGAATGAATTTTTTAAATTAGCCGATAAATATAAAACACCTTTTTATGTTTATGACCAAAAATCCCTGGACAAAGACATAAAAACGTTTATTACCGCCTTCCAAAAACACATCCCGGATTTTCAGCCGTATTACGCCTTAAAACTCAATCATCATCCCTATATCATCAGGGAGGCGGTGAAAAGAGGCATGGGGTTGGATGTGGCGAGCGCCAGAGAACTTAATATCGCACTAAAAGCCGGGACAAAAAAAATCGTTTATTACAGCCCGGCTAAAAGCTACCATGATCTGAAAATGGCTCTGAATCATGCCGACAAAGTACGCCTCCATATAGACAGTTTCAATGAATTAAAACGGCTAGGCCGGCTGGCGAATAAACGTAAAAAAAGAATTGAATGCGGTGTTCGTATCCATATGGCTTTACAGGGGGACTGGACAAAATACGGCATCCCCCTCAAATCACTGAAGGATTTCTGGAAAGAGGCAAACCGATATTCCTTTTTAGATTTAAACGGCATCCATTTTCATCAATCTCGCAACAAAACCAGTTCTTATTACAGAGATACAATCCGCGATTTGGCTAGTTATTTAAAATGGAATTTTCCCGACGACCAGCTTGGCAAGATAAAATATATTGATTTCGGCGGCGGATTCGAATCTTCTGCGAACGAAGGAATTATTAAGCAAAGTAAATCGGGTTGGCCAAAGTATGTAATACGACAAGCCTCCACCATCGAAGAATACGCTCAGAACATCGGTAACGCCATCAAGAAATATCTAGCTCCGTTAATCAATGCCACCTATCTATCTGAACCCGGTCGTTACATCTGTAATGGGGCAATGCATATCCTATTAAGTGTTTCTGATATCAAGGAAGATAAGAATTGCATATTGAACGGTGGCGTCAATATGGTCGGCTGGCAAAGATTCAAAACTGAATATTTCCCTATAATAAATCTCTCTCATCCTAGTAAAAGAGAACGGAAATTCAAGATGTGGGGCAACCTGTGCACGACATGGGATATATGGGGTTACTATTATTATGGTAAAAAACTGCGGGATAAGGATATTATCGTCGTACCCAATCAGGGAGCGCTCACTTACTCACTGGCGCAAACATTTATAAACAACATCCCCAAGGTTTATCGTCTAAAATATACACATGAAAAACGGACAAAAAATAACACCGGAGGCTATTAAAAAGTTTTCCTACACCGACTTTGTTGGTTTCATCAATCAATGGAATGTATTACCCGGATCGTATACGACCCTGTCGAAATGGGCGGTTTACTCACGTTTGAACCGAAATTCCCGTTTGCTTGAGGTTGCCTGCAGCACCGGATTTTCCTCTCGTGAATTAGCGACGCTGACGGGTTGCCAGGGCGAAGGTTTTGACTTATCAAGGAAATCGATTGAAATGGCAAATTACAATAAAAAACACTACGCATCTAAAATAAATTTTATATACAAGGTAGCTGATGGTTTCCGCTATAAACCGCGCGGTAAATTTACTCACATAGTAGTTGGAGCTTCTCTGAAATTTTTTCCCAACCCAGAAAAAATGATAAACCGATGCCTCGGCATGCTCAATGATGGCGGATATATTTTAGCTTCCCCTTTTTATGTCACCCGCACAATCCCGAATCATCTTATCAAACGAGCACAGAAAGTCTTTGACATAACACCAACAAATGAAACATACAAAGAAATAATGACGCTATTTAACAAGTTTGAAATTATCTATGAGGATCGTAATACGTTGGTGCCGGAAACCGATTATGAGCTCCGGTGTTACTGCCAGTCAACAACGGAGAGGGCCTGCCTCATGCACAGTATAAAGAATCAAAAAGTGCGCCAGGCGATGTTTGACCGGTTATTTGGGGTGAAGAAAATGTCGAATGATCTACGACCCTACCAGAGATATAGCGTGTTAGTTCTTCGCTTTAGAAAAACAGTATACCCGAACCGCTTTACCGAACTGTTCTAAACTTTATGATTCTCACTGGTAGTAAAATTAACGACGAGGTTAAAAGGGGCAATATTACGATAAAACCTTTTTCTACCGAACAAGTTAATCCCAATAGTTATAATTACAGACTCGGCCCCGTATTGAAAGTTTTTGAAAGATTTGATGGGTATAAATCATTTTTTGAAGAGATTGAGATGCCCCGGGAAGGGTATATCCTGGAGGCAAAAAAAATGTATTTGGCGACAACTTACGAAGTAATCGGCAGCCAGAAGTATGCCATGTCTCTCATTGGTCGCAGTTCTCTGGGAAGATACGGCCTCTTTCTCCAATGCTCGGCAAATCTTGGCCACACCTCATCAACGCATAAATGGACTCTGGAAATGGTCGCAACCATACCAATTAAATTATACCCGGGGATGATTATCGGGCAAGTTTCGTTTTGGAAAAATTACGGTTTGTTTAAGAAATACTGCGGACGTTATGGGTTTTTAAATCACCCGCAAGAATCATTAACGCCTGGCGATCAAAAAAATTATGATATTAACAGGAAACAAAATTATTGAGGAGGTGAAAAACGGCAAAATTGAAATCAACCCGTTTATAGAAAACCGCGTGACCACTAATTCCTACGATTTATCTCTTGGTGAAACAATCATACGCTATAAGGCCGAAATTATCGACCCAAAAGTTGAGACTCCTTACGTAGAAATAAAAATCCCCAATGACGGCTTGGTTTTGAAACAAGGTGAGTTTGTCTTGGGCCATTCAAATGAAAGAATTGGGAGTGATTTTTATGTGCCGCTGATCCACGGTAAATCCGGCACCGCTCGAATGGGCCTTTTTGTGCACGTCACGGCCGATTTGATCGATATAGGCTCTCACGGAGTAACCACATTTCAGTTATACGCCACTCTTCCGGTCCGCCTATATCCCGGCATTCTTATCGCTCAAGTAAGTTTCTGGGTCCCCTTTGGAAACATAATCTTATACAAAGGCAAATATCAAAACAGCAAGGGGCCAAGACCTTCCATGACCTACAAGGACTTTAAGTACGATGTATTTAAAAGGTAAATAATGCTTTCTGGAGTAACCCTTGACATTTTCGATAAAACGGTATAAGTTAAGGCAAGAAACAGAGAAAATAAATTTCTCTGCGGCACATTCAAAAACCATAACAGGAGGTTAGCCTCATGGCTCGAAAAAGTGAGAGAAAAAGGATGAATGCCCTCGTCAATGATGCTCTCGCTTACCGTCGTGAGGTGGCGAGAGTTTCTATTGAACCGGGAGAGTTCCACACAGTTGGTTACGGCGAGAAAATTGTGTTAGTCGGTAGGCTTATGCTCGCTGACAGGACAGGAGAAATTTCTAAGTTCGGATTATTTGGAGAACTTGAGAAAAAAGACGTCATCATCCTTGAGCGAATCGAGGGTAACGGGGTTTCGATTCCGGTTTATTTAACGCGGACACCGGAAAATATCCGGACCATAAACACGACCATTCATTACGGTGATATTGTGATGATTGAAGGGACCAAACTCCGTGTCGATAACAACCCTGTTTTTCTCGGAAAAAAGATTGAACTTCTCTCCAAGGCAGTCGGCGATGTATACGACACTAACGTTGATTTCCACAAGAAAACAAACTGGCACACCCAAAGGCATCTCCAACTAATAAGGGATCCGGAAAAACTGCTGCATTTTCGCAGATGCGCGTTAGTTATCCGGACAATCAGGCAATTTCTTCACCAAAAGGGTTATGAGGAAACTCCCATAACCCTACTGCTGAAAAATTTTGAAGGAGGGCTAGCGGATCCTTTTGTGACGCACGTAGTCGAATCAGACAACGATATGTTTCTCAGGGTGACATCTGAACTTTTCCTTTGGAAGTTAATGATTGCCGGTTTTTCTAAGGTTTTCGAAATCGGCAAATCCTTCCGAAATCAAGGCGCCACGGCCGATATGCTCCCGCAATTCACTATTTTGGAACTGTACCAAGCGTACGCTGATCGGAAGAAAATGGAAGATCTGGTGCGGGACATGATACGCGAAATCCTCGTTCAACTCTATGGTTCTGCCACACTTCCGATAACGGGTGGAGTGATTGACTGTTCCGATGAGTGGCCTGCCTATGATTTTAGGGGCGAAATCCAAAAATACACGGGTCTTGTGTATAAAGAGGATGGTCCCATCGAACTGCTCGCGAACATGACCATGAGAATGGGCATCCCGCTACCGGCGGTCGTGAACAAGTATACGATCGCAACTGCCCTGTATACCTATGTTATGTCAAAAATCACGGGGCCGGCCTTCCTCCGGAATCTACCAGCCGCTCAATCCCCGCTTTACAAACTCAACGACGATATGTCTACCGTTGACGAAACGCTTCTCGTAATTAATGGAATGCTCGTTGCCGACATTGTTAATCCGGAACGTGATCCTGGCATTGTAAGGCAAAGAATGAAAGAACAGCTGAATTATCGTAAAGGCACTCAACTCAACGTTATCAACGAAGACATATTAAGTGCGATGAAATTCGGTCTTCCTCCGAGCCGAGGAATCGGTATGGGAATAGAACGTCTCCTTATGCTTCTGCTCAACACGGAAGACATACGTGACGTAGAGTTATTTCCGGTCTTCTAGGCTAAATAGCCCCGCGGCGCTGGTGTCGCGGGGCCTCTTTATAATATTAAAAAGGGTTACTGCAGATTATGCAAGTAACCCTTCGAAATAATGATTAATCGTTTACATGTATCCTCTGTCCCCCTTGTTTAGCTTCGGATACAAACGTCGCATCCATTCGTTAACCATGGATCGTTGAAGAGAGCCCTCTGGCGAACGAAACAAAATTGTCACGACCACATTCTTCTGATCAGGATGAATGCCTAAGTTCTCGCGTGCTTTTGCCGGCAACTGCTCGTAGAAAATCTCAGAATATTGAATCTCCTCAATGCATGAGGCCTCGAATCCGAGTTCATCGCGGATTTCTTCACAAACATCCTCCTCTGTCTTGTCTGCTGAAGTAGAGTATGAAAGCACCCGCTTAGCCGCTGGCTGATCAGAAACCTTGACGTACTTATCGAGGTTTTCCATTTGGCGCTTAATACGCGAGTCTTCCGAACGGAGGACTCGGATATCATCGATGCCTTTGATGATCATCACGAGACGATCCAAGCCCATGCCCAGGGCAAGACCCGAATACTCCCTCGGATCCAGATTGGCATTTCCCAGAATGGCAGGATGGATCTCGCCGCATTCAAGAACTTCAAGCCAATTTCCGTCCACCAATACCTCAATTTCAAGACCGTTAACAGTATAGGGATGCACCACATCATTAGCGCGATACTGATACTCCGGTACGACGCTATTCAGAATAGTCTCGAACAAACGGATTAAATCCGAACGTACCAACCGCGGAACACCGCGCTTTACTCGCCAAACATCCATCTGATGCGGTTCTCCACAATGCGTCCTGTCAACGATATCTCTCCGGTAACACATGCCGGGCAAGACAATGATGGCATCGTTGATTCCCTGGCGAACCGCTTTATTCAGCCAGCCGGGAACGGCCGCTGAGGTATGCGTTCGCAGAATCATATCCGCGGACACATACCGCGTATAGCGCGAAGAGCGACCAAGATTGTCCTCTTGAAAAAGAAGGTCATCAAAATTCTCTTTGACGGTGACGATAGGATCTTTCCTGGTCTCTTCAACCGGAATGCCTTTGTAGACGACTGTTAAAGCCTGTCTTACTTTTTGCACAACTAAGTTGATCGCATGGATGCCGTTTTTTGGATCAGTCAGGTCCAAAATAGCCAACGACGCAGCCAGGCGCTCAGGCAGCATGATCTCTTTCTTCATGATAAAACCCTCCATTTCTATCTTGGTTGTTAAAGAACTACTTCTTTTATCTTGCCTTCTTAACTGAATACTATAACTTATATCCCTTTTCCTTGCTTGTCAAGAGGCAGAAGATTGCTTATGAATACCACAAAAAACGCAGCGATAATTTATTTATATTATTATAAGAGATGTTATTAAGGTAATGGATAACCTTCTGACGATAAACGGATTCACAAAAAAATATGCGATTTATATGAAATCGGTTATCGTGTCCAGATGCTTATATCGGATCAACTCTGGTCAAGGCTGAGTTTTCCGAACCGGGAACCCCGAGATATTCCCGGCCGGCGATGGAAAGCATGAACCGGTTGCGGTAAAGCCCGGTTTTGACCGGCGCCCGATAAATAAAACGGAAAGTGGCCGTTTCGCCCGGCCGGACCTGATCTTCTAAAAATGTTATTCCGCCTTCGAAAGCCGGCCAGGTCAATTCATCGCGGAAATAGGTTTCCCGCCAGTCCGCGTCATAGATATTCAAAACCACGTCCTTGCCCCAGGTTTGCGTGCCGGTATTTTTTATTTTCACGACATTAGTAAAGCGCTGATACTGCCGCAAGGCGGGCGGGGCGGAAACCGATAGAAACTCCGCCTGATAGCTTTCCGCTAATTTCAAGCCGGCATCATCCACCCGGATAAGCAGGCGAGTCTCCCCTTGCACGGGCAAACTGACCGACGTCGTGTTCTCCAGTTTAAAAATGGTAAAATATGTGCCGGCCCGCGCGGGCGGATAAAGAGTCAGCCGGAAGGTGGCTGTTTCGCCCGGCCTCACTTGAGTTTCCTGAAAATTAAAATGTCCCCAAGCGGTCGGCCAGGACTGATGGGAAAAAGCGCTGTTGCGCCAGTCGCCGTCATACACGTTAAGCACGATGTTCTTTCCCCAGGTTGATAAACCGGTGTTTTCAAACTTTACGGTCACCGTCGGCCGCCAACTAGAAAGCAGGGCGACCGGCACCGTTTGGGAAACGATCTTGCCCTGATAAGTGGAATCAACACGCGTGGCCACGATTTTTTCGCTGCCCGGCAGAGTAGTACCGTCGGATTTTTTCAGAGAAAATTTGGTCTTATAGGCGTCAACGCCCTGGCTATGCATTTTAAAGGTAAAAGTCGCTCGCCCTTGGCTTTTCACTTCACTTTCATTAAATCTGATCTTTCCTCCCTGGTCTGGCCAAGCGGCATCATAATAGGAACTTTGGCGGCCGTTTTCGTTCGTGATGGCCAAATAAATATCGTCTTTCGCCCAAGTTTTTAACCCGATATTCTGGTAGTTGATTGTGACCGTCCTCGTGACCTTAGGAAAGGTGGCCTTTAATATATCGTGCTTTAAATCATTGGCCGCGTAATCAAAGCCGGTTATTTCTAAATGAAGATTAAAGGAAGTACCAGGAACTGCTTCTTCATCCCATATGATACGAAAGCTTTGGTCTAAACGGATTTCATCGTTAGGGGCCTTGATCTTGAAGACAAACCGCCCGGTTTGGCCGCTGGCCACGTTCGGTGTCGAAAGCCCCGCGGCTTGCGTGTCGGAAAGCCAATCTGAAGCTTTTAATGGGCTGGTTTCCGTAACGGACAAATACGGCGTACTGGCTACATAGTTTTTCCAGGTTGAGCGCCCGTCATTACGGTAATCCACCCACATTTCTTTTTCTTCTCCCGGACTGAGCGTCAAAGTCGCATCGCTTTGTCCAACATAGGTCATCTCTTTGTCGGCGGCCGGCAGGCCCGGCAAACCCTTATATTTTATCTGGCTGCTTTCCCGAATTTGATCCATCTGCGAATAGATATTTCTTCCCGGGCATAAGGTGCTGTCAATATCCCGGTGAGCGACAAGATTAAGCAGATCCTCGTCATTAAAAATACTGCGGCCATCGGGGGCGAAGCCGAAATCGCGGGCCTTGACGGCGATTAAATTCGTCAGGGCTTCTTTGGCCGCGTTCGTCAAAACGTCAGTCTGATAATTCCCCAAAATAGCGATCCCCAGCGTGCCCCGGTTGTAACCCGCGTTGGTTTTGTCGTTGTAGGCGTGCGCTCCCATCACTCCGTCGCCGCCATAGCGGCCCTCGTAGACATTGCCTTTTTCATCTATCAGATAATTGTAACCGATGTCGCCCCAGCCCAAAGAAACGGCATGCCAGTGATAAATGCCGCGGATTATGGCCGCCGGGTCAGCGCCGCCCAATGAACCAGCCGTGTGGTGAATAATGATTTTTTCCACTTTGGCGTACTCGGCCGGCCAAATCTCCTGATTTTTTGAATTAAAGCGCCAGCTCTCATCCGCTTCCCACTCCGCCCGCGTGATAATATCCAGGCTGATATCTTTGGCGGAAACCGAAGGCGTAAACAAAAAAGTAATTACCGGCAAAGTAATTACAAATACAGATAATAAAACGGCGAATTTTTTTGTTTTTGCCTTAGCCATTTTTGTTTTTATTTTACCCCTTAATTATACACTGTTTTCGCCCTTTTGGCAAGCCTCGCCCGTCTTTTTTACGACCGCTAAAATCCCGACGAAAAGCCAGAACATCACTGATAAGTCATTTTTAAAATAAGGCGTATCAACTAACCCATGGATAAATAAGACGATTATCACGGCCAGCAAGCCTAAGATCAACTGACGGAAATACGGATCAATATTTTTCCGTAATAATGAAATAGCCTCTTTGATGTATTTGGCGATCAACCAGCCAAAAGCCGCCAAACCGGCCAAACCTAATTCCGACCAAACGGCCAGAAACCAATTATCCGGGTAAGGAAATAATTCCACGTGGGCGGGATCGCGGAAAACATTATATAGAGCGGGGAAACCGGCCAGGCCGGCCCCAAATACGGGGTGAGCCTTCAGCATCCGCCAGGTTCCCTGCCACATTATGGCGTGGACGTCAGTCGAGGTATCCTGGCCGGAAAAAACGGACAAAAGCTCATGCCGGCCCCAGGGCAGACTGATAAAAACAATCATTATCAATAAAATTCCCAGCCAGATAATTTTCTTGTACCGGCTAAAAAAACTCAAGAAAACAAAAGCCCCGGCCAGGCCCATTAAAGCCCCGCGCGTAAAAGAAAAAACAGTGGCCAGCAACAGGACGGCCGGCACTCCCCAAAGATAAAATTTATCAGGAAAGTAGTTTTCTTCTTTTAATACTTTATTGTTGGCGAAGATCAGGGCAAAAAACAGGGCGATAATCGGCCCTAAATACTTGCCCACCGCCGTGGGAAACTCAAATAGTGAAGTGGCCCGCTTGGGACTTTCCGTGATATAGGGTTTAAGACCGGGAATCAGGCCTAAATACTGCCAAATCGCTATTATCGACAGAAAAAGGGCGCCGACGGCCAGACAAAAAATGAGGTATTTCAATTCTTTTTTGGTCCTTATCACGTTGATAAAAACCAGAAAAAACAGAAACGGCTCGATAAAATAGGCTTTAAAAATTCCTAACGCAGCCCGCGTATCCGGAGAAACGATAACCGAGACCATAGCCACTAAAATTAAAAACAAGCCCGGCCGTAAAAACGAGCTTAAATAGATCTTCTCTCTTTTGACCAGAGTTTTGGCCAGCCAAACGGCAAACATCACCAGAATCATCATTTCCAGGAAAGTGAACGGAATATTGAATATTTTAAAACGGATCAGATAGCTAAAAAGGGTCAGAGCGATCAGGCCTAAAGAAATATCCAGCCTCTTCAGACAGACGAGGAAAAAAAGGATTAAGGCGATAATTATCAGGATGGCGTTTGTCATATCTTTATCTTATCAGAATTTTCTTGATCTATTAAATTCATGACGGCCATCATCAAGCCGAATAAAAACCAAACATGAATGATATATAAAATAGAAAAAGTCTGATACTGGATAATCACGCCGATAAAAGCGGCCGAAAGTCCGATCATCACCGCTTTTAGGAAAGCGTCCTTGGCCCTTCTAACCGCCTGGAACGAACGGATAAAAAGAACGGCCAGCCAGGCAAAAAAGGCCAATAGACCAAAAATCCCGGTTTCCGTTAATATCTCCAAAAATTCATTGTTGACGATAAGCCAACCTTTTTCCGGCGTCACCAAGGCGTACCAGGCGACCTCGGGCCCGAAATTTCCCGTCCCTACGCCCAAGTAAGGGTGAGTTTTAAAAAGCGCCCAGGCCTGATTGATGGTGTCCGCCCGGTCGGTATAAGAGGCGCCGGTAAAAATACCGGTCACCTGGGTGGAAAATTTTTCAAAATATAAACTAAAGTCGCCGGTAAGATGAAAAATGCGGACAAAAAGAAAATAAACGGCCAGAATAACGACCAGGGCGTAAATGATCCGTTTTAAGGAAAATAAATTCCGAAAATGAAAAAATAAAAGGATAATCAGGGAAAAAACCAAAGCGATATAGGCGGCACGCGACAAAGCCAGGATAAAATTAGTCAGCCCCAAAATAATGAGCATCAACAGCCAGAACCATTTGATCTTTTTGCTCCGGCCAAAAAGCAGGCTTAAAGCCAGGCACAAGGGGATCAAAAGATAGTTCGCGAAATATAAAGGCTCGAGTGCCGTGGAGTGAACGCGCGGAAAGCCAAAGACCTCTTTTGTGTATAAATCTCTCAGGCCGGTTATGGAGGGAGGCAGTCCGCTTAAATCGCCGGCGAACTGAAAAAGCCCGAAAACCGTCACCAGAAAAGCGCTTAGGAACAGAACGATAACCGTTCTTTTTAGTTTTTCTTTGGTGTCGATAAGATTGGCCGCCGTCAAACCGATTAAAATGGCCAAAAGAGTGAAAAGAAAAACAGTGGCGGCCCGCATCAGGTTGGCCGCCTGCGTAAAAGACAAAAGGTTGATCAGGAGAAAAAGCAAGAGCGGCACGATAATAGGCATTTTTTTGAAGCGGACTTCTTTTTTGATCAACATGGTCAAGAACCAGGCGACAATAGTTATCAGCCCGAAGAGATGATTGATCTTTAAAGTAAAAGATGAGACTTCCAGCGTCCCGATCCTTTCAAAGGGAAGAAAGAAAGTGATCAGCATAACGCCATAAAAAGGTTCGTTAAAAATGAACAAGCAGGCTAAAATAAAAAAACAAAGACCGCAAACAATGGCCAAACCAAGAAGGTTAAAATAGCCGGCCAAAAAACCGCCGATTAAAGCCAGAAATAAAGCCGTTAAAAACCAGCCGATATTCTTATTTTCTCTTGAGCCAAAATTTGGCATACGATTTTTTTAAGACCTAGACTTATAGTGGCGGTAGCCGGCCAAAAAACCCCGCCAGGGCGTCATTAAGGCCCTGGGCCGAAAGCGGCCGTACCAAAACAGGCAGGCGATAATCGGCCTAATTTTCCGGCAGATCAAAAATGGCAAATATTTTTTGGGGAAATGTTTCAGGAAAAAAAGCATCTCATTATGAAAAAAATCAAAATACCAGCCCAGGCGATCTTTTTTTGCCCGAGACCCGCCGCGATTGACGCCCAAATGGGTCACCACCGCTTTCGGCTCAAAGACAATTTTGTGGCCCTTTTCAAAAATACGCAGGGAAAAGTCCGTTTCCTCGCGCATGGCATTGCCGACAAATCTTTCGTCAAAACCGCCGATTTCGTCGATCGCTTTTTTACGATAAGAGACATTGCCGCCTCGCGGGGCGTTTATTTCCTGCTTTTCTTGACCGTCAGAATTGGCGAAGACCCGCCCCGTTTTGGTGACGCGCAAAATAGGGGCATTCGCTTTCGGCCTCAATTTGACATTTTTATCCGCCACCCGGCCGCCCACGCCCGTAATCTCCGGGTCAAGATAATTGGCCAGATGATACTTGATAAAATCCGGGTCTTTCACCTCCGTGTCATCGTCAAGAAACAAAATTATTTCTCCCTTCGTCTTTTTGAGGGCGAAATTCTTGCTGCGGCAAACGCCGCCTTGGCCCGGTTGAAAATAATACCTGATCTTGTCGGCCGAACCGACGGATAAATCTTGAAGCGGCCTATTTTCCGCCTGACTTTGGTCGACGATTATGATTTCAAAATCCTCGTATGACTGGTTCAATAAATCCTGGACCAAGTTAAAAACGATCTCCGGCCGCTCTAAGGTGGGAATGATCACGGAAAGGACAATTTTATTCAACATGATTTTTTTCCTCCTCCCGTATTTTGATAATGGACAAAACTTCGTCTTTGGAAAAACTCTTTAAAACGTAGGAAATCCCGATATAAATCACGGCCCCGACGACCAGCTGTATGATCAGGTTAAAGCCGGAAGCGGCGTAAAGAAAACCGGCCATCACCGCAGAAGCAATGATTGATTTCGCAAAAATTTTGTAGGGCAGCGCGAACTTCATCGTTTTTAAAATGATGTAATAACCGATGGCCGCGATCGTGAATTCCGTGGTCACCGTGCCGACGGCCGCCCCGATATAAGAAAAGGGCGGGATTAATATCAGGTACAAGACCAGGCCCAGGGCCGCCACGGTCAAATAGCCCCAGACCATGTTCCTTTGCTTATTAATGGCTACGATGGTATGGCCGCTCAGACTCCCCAAAAAAAGGCAGCCGACGGCAAAAATGAGGATTTGGAAAATGGGAACGGCTTTAGCAAAATCCTGGCCGCCGACCAGCAAAATCAAGGGTTTAGCCAGAAGAAAACCGCCGGTGACCAGCGGGACAGTCACTAAAATCAAAAAATCAAAAGCGCGGCGGAAGATTTCGATGAATTTTTCCCGGTTTAAAAAGGCATAATAGGTAAGCAGGGGCAGGATCAAACCGACGAACATATTGGGCAGGGTCACCAACACTTCCAAAATCTTGTATGAGGCCCCGTAAAGCCCGACATCGGCCGCCGGTTTCATCAAAGAAAGAATGACCGTGTCTATTTTAAAATATATGAGGTTTAAAATAACAGAAATGGCCAAAGGCCAGGTCTCCTTTAAAATATATTTCCAGTAGGAAAAATCAAAAAGAAAACGGATGGGGACGTATTTGACCGCCATCCGGTAAACCAGGAAAAAATTGGCAAAACTCCCTAAAATCACCGATAAGATGATAAAAATTAAATTCAGCTTCAAACCGATAAAGATCAAGGTGAAAACCAGCAGAACGAGGCGGCCGAATATTTCGCCGAAGATCACTTTATACATCTTCAGAAATTTCTGGAAAATGCTGGTCAACACTCCGGTCAGAGCGACGAAAACAAAATTTATCGTCCCCAACAAAATCCCCCATTTTACGACCGGCGGGTAATCCAGAAAAAAAGCGACGATCGCGCCCACTCCCAAGATCAAGACGGCAAAAATTATCCGCAAAGTAATGACATTACCCAGGATCTTTTCCGGTTCGGCGTCTTTTTTCGAAATCTCCCGCAGAACAATCAAATACAGACCCAGGTCGGCGATCACGGAAAAGAAACCCAAATAGGCGATGATGGTCGTGTATTGGCCGTAACCTTCTGTCCCCAGATAACGGGTGAGCAGACCGATGACGATCAAACCCAAGATTGTCCCTAAAATTTTTCCCACCACCTGGATAAGCGTATTTCTGCCGACTTGGCCGGTTAAAGACATAAAATTTAGAAAAAATTAGTGTTTATAATTTAACATTTTAAGACGCTTTGGTCAATCATCAGTATCTTGACTTTTCCCGTTTTTTGTGCTAAAATGATATTAGAAAATAAAAAGCAAAAACACGGGTGAATAAAGATAGTGTCAGAGGCTTTTGGCACTTTTTTTAATCGCTAAAAAATAAGTGGGAAAACAAAAACAAAAATTCAGCGCCGCAAAACCCTGGGAAATCATTTTTCCCGTCCTTTTTATGTACGCCATAGTAAGCCTGGCCGCTTTCGGCCTGCGTCTGGCCGAAGAAAAGATCATCGCTGGAAATACGGCCCTCGCCGAAGAGATCAGGCCCGAAAATGCCATAAATTCTGTCACGGAATATATCCAAGCCGGTTATCAGAAAAACGGCCTTGTTCTCGGGGTCAAAACCACCAGCGTCGCCGAGGACTATCAGGCGAAAATGATTAACAGGGCCTACCCTTCTTTGCGCATGCAGCCGGGAAAATCCTTGACTTTTTGGGTGGATTTTAAAAATACCGGAACAAAAACCTGGCATAATACCGGAAATAATTTTATCGCCCTAAATGTCAGCTTACCCGCCGGCCGGGTCAGTCCTTTCCGGCATCCATATTGGAAGGAGTATTTTTATCGGCCCTGCCGGCTCTCTAATCCCGAAGTAAAACCCGGAGAAACCGGCCGTTTTATTTTTGCCTTAAACGCTCCGCCAACGGCCGGCGATTACACGGAAAATTTCGCCCTCGTGGCCGAAAATCTAGAATGGATAACCGGCGGTGAATTTTCGATTCCGATCGAAGTGGTAAAACCCTACAAAGCCGAACTAGCCGGGGCAACGGCTTCATCCATCAAGATAGAACCAGGCAAGGCTTTGACCTTTGAGGTAGATTTCCGCAATCGGGGCACCGCCACCTGGTACAATACCGGGGAGAACTTCATCGCCATGAACGTTTCTAATCCCGCCGGCCGCCAAAGCCTTTTTAGACATATCTTTTGGCCAGTCTATTACCGGCCGGCCGTCCTGCTTAATAACGAAGTAAAGCCCGGAGAAATCGGCCGTTTCCGCTTCGCACTTCAAGCGCCGGTGACCGAAGGCAACTACCGGGAAAGCTTCGGCCTGGTGGCGGAAAATTTAGAATGGATAAGCGGCGGGCAAGTGACCATTCCGATCACCGTGGCGGAAAAAGAAACATACACTCCCCCGGACATTACTAACAAGGCCGGCGAACCAAATATCCGGATCGGTCTTTATGACGCCACCGGCGCGGTGAAGATCAGGGCGAACAGCCCCTATGCCTTAAGAGACGGCGCCAATAATATTTTAGCCAAGGTAAACGGCGAAGAATCTTCCGTGGAATTTATCACCGGTCAGTATCTGGTCAAAGCGCCCGGCTATTCAAAATCATTGAGTAATTATATCCGTTTTACCTCCGACAATCCGGAAACGGTTTTTGAAATCACTTCCTGGTCAAACCTGACCGAATGGAACAAAACCATCAATGATAATAAATTCCGAGGGAGTTTGGAAATCCGCTATTCCGCCTCTTCGCGCAAAACTTGGGTCATCAACGAACTTTCTTTAGAGGCCTACCTGCGAGGCTTGGGCGAAACTTCCGGCGACCAGCCGAAAGAATACATAAAGGCTCTTATCACCGCCGCTCGGACATACGCCCTGTACCACATAAATACAGGCGGCCTCAAGCACAAAGACGACAACTTTACCCTGGATGACTCGGCCAATGATCAAATCTACCGGGGATATAACGTGGAAATTCGCTCCCCCCAAATCACGACTTATGCCCTCCAAACCGCGGGTCAGGCGGTCACTTATCAAAATGCGGTCGTCATCACCCCTTATTTTTCCCGCTCAGACGGGCGCACCCGCGCTTGGACCGAGGTCTTCGGCGGCAGCGCCAAGCCCTGGCTGGTCTCGGTCAGTGATCCCTATTGCCAAGGGATGACCTTGTGGGGCCATGGCGTCGGTTTGTCCGGCACCGGAGCAAGAGCCATGGCGCAAAATGATAATAAAACCTGGCTGGAAATATTAAAACACTATTACACCGGCGTGGAGATTAAAAAAATCTACTAAATCTGGTATAATTACGGCATGAAAAAATTTTTCGCAATTTTTGCCTTCAGCTGCCTGCTATCGGCATTTTTTGTTAATGGGGCAAAAGCGAACCAGTCAGATTACCCGCAAAACTCCCTCATTCTTAAACTCAAAGAAACCTACCAGGCCGCCGCCTTGGAGAATCTAGGTAACCGGGGAATATTTTCCCTTAGTTCTCTTGATGCTTTGAACAAAAATCAAGGCGTGATAAAAATCAAACCCTTAAGCGAGAAAAAAACATCCAGCCTTTATGGTTCATTTCAGCTAAATTTTGACGAAAACAAGAATATTCCCGAGTTGGTGGCGACCTACGAAAAAAATCCATACGTCAAATATGCCGAACTAAATTATATCTTGAAGATAAACACTTTTTCCCCAAACGACCCTTATTACAGCCAGCAATGGAATTTGGCGAAAATAAATACGGCCCTGGCCTGGGATTATGACGCCACTCCTCCTTTGTACGGCGGCAGTTCGAGTATTGTGGTGGCCGTGCTGGATACCGGCGTGGCTTATGAAAATTACGGTTCCTTTATTCGCGCCCCGGATCTGGAAAACACCAATTTTGTCGCCGGCTATGACTTTATGGAAAATGACAAGCACCCCAATGACGACGACGGCCACGGCACTTCAATCGCGGAGATCATCGCCGCTTCCACTGACAATGACCGCGCCATTGCGGGCATCGCCTTTAATATCTCAATTATGCCGGTCCGGGTCATAAAACATGATTCTACGACCACGGCCGCGGTGGTCGCCCAAGGGATTGATTATGCGCGGGAAAATGGCGCGGACGTCATCAACATGAGCCTGGGCGGAGAAACCAGTTCTGAAATATTATATACCGCCATAAAAGACGCCGTCAACGCCGGCCTTATCATCGTCGCCTCCACCGGCAACGACAGCAACGACCGGATATATTACCCGGCCGCTTACCCGGAAGTGATCGCCGTCGGCGCCACCAAACAAACGGATGAAATATCCGCTTTTTCCAATTACGGAGCCGGCCTGGACCTGATGGCGCCGGGAGAAAACATCTTGGCGGAATACTGCACCAATCCCCCGACCTGTTCTCGTTTCCGGCAAGCCAGCCTCAACGGCACTTCCCAAGCGGCTCCCCATGTCACGGCCGCCGCCGCCCTGCTATTATCGTCTGGCTTGACGGCGGAAAAAACCGAAGCCGCCCTTTTAAACGGCGCCAAAGACCTGGGGCTGGCCGGCTATGACACCACTTTCGGCTATGGCTTGCTAGATATCGAGGGCGCTTTCGCTTTGGCGGAAAACGATATAAATTCACCGACCACCACCCTGACCACAAAGCCAGCCGAGCCTGACGGCGATAACGGCTATTTTATCACTTATCCTCGAATAACTCTTTCCGCCACCGACAACAACGGGGTGGCGGCGACTTATTACCGGATCAATTCCGGTAGCTGGAAATTATACTCGCAGTCTTTTTCCCTGGCAGACGGACAACACTTAATAGAATATTATTCCAAGGACATCATCAGCAATAACGAGATGAAAAAGAGCGCTTACATCTATGTTGATACGGCCGCCCCGAGCCTTCAAATCAGCCTGCCGTTCGCCGATCAAACGGTTTACGCTTCAAGCCTGGTCTCGAAGGGAACTATGAGTGACGCCACCTCCGGAGTGATCAGCTTATCTATTGACGATCATGCTCAAGAAACCACGGCCGCGACTTTTTCGGAAGAACTCATTTTAAACAAGGGAATAAACAGCCTGACTTATTCGGTCGAAGACAGGGCGGGTCATGTTACTTCTATAACCCGAGAGGTTTATTCATATCCTAAAAACAATATTCTGATCGGCTTAGGTTCCGGTGAATTGCCGCGCGTTAGGGGTTTTAATTCCGAAAATAAATTAACGGGGGAATTCCTCGCCTTTGCCGCCACTTTCCGCGGGGGTCTAAATGTCGTGGCCGCCGATATCAATCAGGACGGCGCGGAAGAAATAGTTACCGGGCCAAAATCGTCCGGCGGGCCGCAGGTGAGGATTTTCACGGGCGGCGGCCAACTGGTCAGCCAGTTCTTTGCCTACGCCACCACCTTCCGGGGCGAGGTCAATATCGCCGCCGGCGACGTTGATGGGGACGGCAAGGTGGAAATTATCGCCGGCGCCGGAGCGGGCGGCGGGCCGCACATCAGGATCTTTGATTATAAGGGAAATCTGAAAGAACAATTTTTCGCCTTTGCCGCCACTTTCCGCGGCGGCGTAAAGGTCGCCGCTGACGATGTGAATGGCGACGGTGTCTCGGAGATTATCGCCGGCGCCGGAGCGGGCGGCGGGCCGCAGGTGAGAATCTTTGAGGCTGACGGAACGGTCTTAAGCCAATTTTTCGCCTTTGCCGCCACTTTTCGCGGCGGCGTCAATCTCGCGGCTAGCGATATAGATAATGACGGAACAGCCGAAATAATCGCCGCTCCGCAATCATCCGGCGGGCCACAGGTGAGAGTCTTTGACCGGGATGGAAACGTAAAAAACCAATTTATGGTCTACAGTAACGCTTTCCGCGGCGGGCTAAACCTTGGGTCAGGCGATTTTAATAACGACGGCATCAATGAAATTATCACCTCGGTCAGCACCGGCTATATCGGCCCGGAAGTGAAAATTTTTGGGATGGCTGGAAATTTCATTGCTAATTTTATGGCTTTTTCTTCCAGTTTCCGCGGGGGGATAACGGTGGCCGGATTCAACTAATTATATAAAAACAAAAATACCAAAAAGGCCTGGTTGTATCAGGGCCTTTTTGATTTCCTTATTTATTCTACGACAGAAATTTCTGTTTGTAATTTATCCGGAGTCTTTATTTCATCGGTGCCTTGCTGGATAAAAGTGACATTGCCGGCGGTATCTTCGGACACTTCAAATTTTCCCTGCAATTCGCCCACTACCCGGTATTCCCCTTCATCTTCTGCCTGACTGAGATACAACAGCACCTTTTCTTCTGGCGTTAGAACGGCGGCATCCTCCACGATTACCTCGGTTAAACCATAGCGGCCACCCGGCGTTTGCACGATAACCGTCCCAAAATTTTCTCCTTTGTACTGTTTATCCACTTTCACCTGCCAGCGAGTGCTCACCATTATCTCGCCATTTTCATCGGCGTACCTTTTTGTTCCCAGAGACTTTGTCACTGTTCCCTGCATAATTATATTTGAATCCCTGACCAATTCCTCGGCCGTCAGTTTTACCATCAGGCTCTGCCGGGTGATATGCTTGGCATAATACAATTCCCGGCCGCCGAAGAAAACGGCGACCAAAACCACGACGATAATAACTACGCGGATAACTTGTTTTTTGGCTGTCATATGATTATCTTGTCCCATAAATATATCTTATTCCGTTCCGGTCGTCCAATCCGACATATTGGACCTCTCGGGGGCTTAAACTCGGCTGCATCAAACTAGGCGGGTTCGTATGGTTCAAAACCAGCCAATGGCCGAATTCATGGCGCATGACCGTCGCCAAATCATATCCGGAAGCCTGAACCGGATAAAACGCGTGATAACTGTTGATGGCGACCGTGACTTTCGAAACATTCCCGCCGCCCCACCACTGGCGATAAATGCTAGTCGTGGCAATCGCGTGGCTATTCCGCCAAGTCACCGTGACTTTATTGTTCGAGGAGCCCGCCTGAAAAATATAGCGCGCCCGGGTATTATTCCAGTCGGACATCATATTGGCGATGATATTCCGCCAAGCATTGACCGCTACCGGGCTATAATCCACCGTGACATATGGCCAGGAGCCGCCCCAGCGATAGCCGGCGTAACTGAAGGCCCTGGCTTCTTTTGCGTCCGCGCCGATAATAAACGCCGCCATCAGAAAAAAGAGCGGAAAATAAAGAACTTTTTTCATATTATTTCCCTTTCTTTGTATTTATATACTAGTATATTAATTGTTGGGGCAATTTCGCCAAAATACAAAAAAGCGCAAAATTGCTTTTGCGCCACCAAAGTTTGTCTATTTCCATCATACTCCCGCCTTATTTTTTGTCAAGGGCGAAAAGAAAAATATTAATAAAAAAAAGGCGGCCAGCTGGATTTATGAGGATTTTTAGGGACTCATTACCAGTGTGGATGGCCGCCTCGTAGGTAACGCGCCAGAATTCATGAGGCGAATTCTATGTCCGGCGGGGAGCCAAGACAACAGTCTTATTGGGGGCGATTTAAGCGGCTCATCTTCTAGGGGAAGACGGGATTGCCCCCGGCTGGGTGGTTACCAAAAATATCGGAATGAACGGAAATATTATATTAGGACATAGAAGTTATTTTGTCAAGATCTTAAAAGGATAATAAAAAAACGGCTGGGTGAGTGCTCCACGGAGGGGAATCCCAAAGCACTCTAGCCCAGCCTAGGCATATTAGCAAGACCCACTCTCTGGCCTTGCCCAGAGCAATTGAATCCATCTTAGAAAAATGATACCTATTTGTCAAATATACCCTTAATAATTCGACTTCTTGCCGGATAAAAAAAGCGGCCGGGTTATGGATCAGACCGCATTCTTCGAAAAACGAGGAAAACCCGGCCGCACGCGTGAAATAGGCGCAACGCTAGCGCCAAAGCGAGAACGGAGAAAGTGAGAAAACGACACACAACGATTAAGCGATAGCGTTGCGCAAGAAAGAACCTTATTATTCTAACAAAGGCCAAAACACCTGTCAAACAGAAAAAATCAGCCTCCCGTCGCCGAAAGAGTAAAACCGCCCATTTTTCAGAGCGGTTTGCGATTTTGGCATTGCCTATGTCGTCCGACCACCAAGAGCCTTTATAGCGGCTTGTCTTACACGACCGTCAGTGGCTGTCTCTGCGGCAACTCCGAGGGCGTGTACGGCATCGTGATCCGGCAAATAATCCGCCAAACTATTGATTGCCTCGATTTTATCATCTGTATTTATGCTACTAGACAAGACTGTCGCGAGAATACTAACTGCCTCTTTCATCTCTGCACCTCCTTATACTTTTGAAGATAAATAGACTAAACTCATTATTCATCAACTTGTTTATTTTGTCAAGACAATTTATAAATGATGATTATAATATAAGCATTCCATCACCGAAGGAATAAAACCTGTATTTTTTTCTGATCGCGTTTTGATAAGCTTTTTTAATAAAAGGCAAGCCGGCGAAAGCGCTGACGAGCATCAAGAGCGTGCTTTTCGGCAGATGAAAATTAGTGATTAGACCGTCAATGAATTTGAATTTATGGCCAGGGTAAATAAAAATATTTGTTTGACTGAGAATATCTTTATTCGGCGCCTTTTTATATTTTGCGATAATTCCTTCCAAAACCCGAGCCGAGGTCGTACCCACCGCGATAATCCGCCGGCCTTCTTTTTTATATTTAAATAACTTCTGAATCACTTCTTTTTTTATCTCTAAAAACTCTTCGTGCATCTTATGTTTGGTAATATCCTCCACTTTTACCGGCTGAAAAGTGCCGTAGCCCACATGCAAGGTGACGAATTCGGTCTTAATTCCTGAATTTCGTAAATTCTTGATTAACTTTTTGCTAAAATGAAATCCGGCCGTCGGCGCGGCCACCGAGCCTAAATTTCTGGCAAAAACCGTTTGGTATTCTTTTAAATCGGAAGTTCTTTTGATATACGGCGGCGTCGGGGCCTTACCATATTTATTCACGGCTTGCCAGAACTTATTGCCGCTTAAATTGAACTTTACGTGCCAGACACCTTTCCCTATTTTTTTAACGATTTTGCCTGATAGTTTCGGCCCCACGGAAAATTCCATTCCTTCCCGTCTGACTCTTCCTCCTACTAAACACTCCCAATATTTGCCCTCCGGTCTTAAAAGAAAAACTTCCAGCCTGCCGCCGGTTTTTTTTCTGGCGGGCAGGCGAGCCGGAAAAACCTTGGAATCGTTGAATACCAAAACATCGCCTTTTCGCAGATATTTCGGCAGATTATAAAAATGATCATGTCTGATCGTCTTTTCTTTCCGTTCTAGAACCATCAAGCGCGAATTCTCACGGGGTTTGGCCGGCTTCTGGGCAATTGATTCCTTGGGTAAATGATAATTAAAAAGAGAAAGTTTCATATGGCTATCAATTCATTATAGTATAAAAAGTTTAATTTATTTAATAAAAAAACTTTTAATCGCCCCTCTTATAATAGAAACGGCTTTTCTCTTGACAATAAGCGGAAAATATGCTAATGTTCCTGGTTAAACGCACCTTAATAAAAGGAGATGGCCATGAAATATGTGGTTGGTAACATCTTGGCCTGTGAATTTTCAGTCATCGTTCTGACGTCTATCAAGGGGGGTTGGTTTACTGGCTTGACCAAAGACATATTGCAAGATTTTTGGCCGGCCATGAAAGGCAAGCTTAGGCTGGGCGATTTCCTCCCCAAAAGGTTGCCTTCTGGCCAAATGGTTTATGTCTTTGTCTGCTTGGATGAAGAGGAAAACTGGCAGAAAGTGCCAGAAATCATCAGCCACTGTCTAGCCAACCCTGGTCTGGCCAAGCCTTCGGTCTACGCTTTCAAAACTGATCTTTTTTTTCCAACCGACGCAGAAATCGATCGGATCTTTGATTCCTTCGAAAAGGCTGAAAATCCTCGTCTGCGTTTCGCCCTTCTGCTCACCGAGGAGGAAGCAGAAAGAGCCAAAAAGCTCTAAGAGAATAATTGAATTCCTCCTTTCGGCGGCCCATCCGGCCGCCTTTTTATTTAAACAAAAACCGCCTAATAAAACGAGCTTGGGGATTTGTGATTCGATACACGGAATTAAAAATCGTAAGAAATATTCGGATCACGGATCTAGGATCACGAATCACCTGCCTAAATATTAAACACCACTTCGCACTCTAATACTCCCTTCTCATTGCGGAAGATCCTCAAATCGCAATAATCCCCCCTCTTTAATTCTCCCCCAAAACCCATCAACTTAAAACCCTTAAGGACGGCCTCCAGCTTGTTTTCATTTTTAAATCGAAGCTCAAATTCCCGATAACACTCCTTATTTAGGCGCATCTGGCTTAATGCTTCGTTAAGAAATTCCAGCAGCAGATTTTCGTCATCATCAGCTTCCACGGTGATTTTTCTTTCTACGGCCGTTCTCTCGTCCGCGCTCGGCTTTAATATCTCAAGCATGCCTAAAGCGGCATGGCGAAAAAGCTCGCTTTTGTCCGCCCCAAAGACCCTTAATTTGATATCTTCCTGCGTGCTGATGATTGTATATTTTTTAGGCATAATAGATATATTATAGTGGATTTCATGCAAAGAAAAAAGGAGCCCTGTCAAAGGACTCCTACTCGTGATAGAAACTACTTATTGTGTCTTTCAATCTTGCAACTGCAACTCACGCACGTCTGGTTATTAGGATTGAAAGAACCCTCGCATTTCTTCTGGATATTGCCGTTATCCCAGACCATCACGGCCACGACCGGCAATCCGCAGTCGCCTGACACCGGAAAAGCGCCGACGACTTTCGTTCTTTCGGACATGCTGACACCTCCTATTAGTATAAGCTGGTATACGAGTATCCTTAAAGAGCTTGGTTATCTTATACTCCTCAAAATTTATTGTCAAATAAAAAACCCAGTTTTCCTTGAGAGAAAACTGGGCTAATCAGCATGGATTAAGTAACAATTATAACAAACCTCGGCGTCGTAAGGCGAACGGTCCTGACAACAACCAAGGCATTCTCCGCCTTCTTTGCAATAATGGGGTTCAATGGTTCCGCAATTTTCGCAAATATCCTTCCCTTCCGCTTTTGCCTTTTTTATTCGCCGCCGTAATTCTTCCTTTTTTTCTTCTTTCACCTGCCGGTACTCTTCTTCCGCCTGCTCCAGTATGTCTTTTGCTTCGCTGGACAAAGGGAACTCTTTAATGATCTGGCTGGCCAAGGAAACCCTTGAAGAGACACTTTTTTTCTCGCGCAGATCTGCCATTAACTTATAGTACCGGGCGCTTCGACGCTCCTCCTGTTCTCTCTGCCGCAATATTGCCTTTTCTTCTTTCTCTTTCTCTATCCTTTCCCGTTCCGCTTTTGCATGATCATTCAGGCAGATAACCACGATGGTTATCACCATCAGCGCGGCGAGGCAAATAATAAGAATCAGGAAGACTTGAGCAAGTTTATGGAATAAATCATTGATTGACGAAAAGTTACGGTGCCAAATACCGGCATCCGTGACGGAATAGGCCACGATAAACAGGACAATAGCAATAATAATGGCCCGATACGCTCGATCCATGTTTTTCGAACTGCTCATGCCAAACACCTCCCTTGTTGTGTCAAAGAACAATACCGAAAGAACACTTAAAATTATATCACATCTATATTTTTGTCAATGGATAAAAACCTCATCTTTATTAAGGGGCCCGGGTTTGTTATTTTATCAATTTTTCTCAGTCTCTGGATATCTTGATTTCTTGATATCTCGGCGCCTCAAACCAGTTTTTTCTGCCAGTCGGTAGGCGGTTGCTTGGCCAGATGCTTGTAGGCTTCCTCCGTGACGGAACGGCCGCGGGGTGTCCGGACCAGAAACCCTATCTGCATCAAATAAGGCTCATAAATATCCTCGATCGTGTCCACTTCTTCCTGGACCGCGGCCGCGATGGCATTGACCCCGACCGGTCCGCCTTTAAACTTCTCGATGATCACCTCCAAGATCTTGCGGTCGGTGTCATCCAGGCCCATCTCGTCGATATCCAACATGCCCAAAGCCGCTTCGCATAGAGATAAAGTCACCTTGCCGTCAGATTTTACCTGGGCGTAATCGCGGACCCTTTTTAAGAGGCGGTTGGCCACCCGCGGGGTTTTTCTGGCTCTTTTAGCCAGGATTTTCGCCGACTCCTCGTCTAAATTCACGCCCAGAATTTTGGCGGAACGGTGGATAATTTTTTTAATTTCTTCGTCCTGGTAATAACCCAGACGGTAAGTCATGCCGAAGCGGTCGCGCAAAGGGGAAGAGATCAGGCTGGCCCTCGTCGTCGCCCCGATCAAAGTGAATTTGGGCAAATCCAAGCGCAGGGTCCGCGCCGAAGGGCCTTTGCCGATCACAATATCCAAAGCATATTCTTCCATGGCCGGATACAGAACCTCTTCAATGACGCGGTTAAGACGGTGGATCTCATCGATAAACAAAATATCGCCCGGCGAAAGATTGGTCAAGATAGCCGCCAGGTCACCGGCTTTTTCCACGGCCGGACCGGAGGTGATCCGGATATTGGTGCCCATTTCGTGGGCAATGATGTGGGCGAGCGTCGTCTTGCCCAAGCCCGGCGAGCCGTGCAAAAGCACATGCTCGATCGGCTCCTTTCTTTGCTTGGCCGCGCCGATGAAAATCAAAAGGTTTTCCTTGATCTTGTCCTGGCCGACAAACTCTTTTAGATTGGTCGGCCGCAGGGTCAGATCCAGGGTCTTATCTTCGCCTCTTGCTTTGGCGGTAATAATTCTTTCTTCAGGCATAAATTACTTTTTTCTCTTTCTAAAGCGCTTGATCCTGATCAGGCCGGAACAGGGTATCACTTCCACTCCCCTTTTCTCAATTTCATCCAGGAATAAATTCACGCCGATGGAATCCGAAGAGATGTGGCCGGCGATGATGGCGTTGATGTGGCTTTTTTCCGCCTCTTTTTTGTGCTCTTCCGACATATGCATGCCGATGACCGTGTCGATGCCGGCCTGCGCCATCTTTTCGTATATCTCCTTTGAGCCTTCCGTGCCGCCGGTCAGCTCGGTCAAAGCGATCTTGCCGGCGAAGTTTCCCTCTTTGCCCGCGAAAAGCCGCGGCCCCGCTTTCAGCTTCATCGCCGCCTGGTACTCCGGGATTTTTTTTAATATTTTCAGGATATCGCCGATCGTTTCGATATTTCTTTTCTCGCGGTCAAGCGTTTTCTTGATATAATCGGTGACCAGATTGTCCGCCGGCGTGTGGACGGAAAGAAAAGACAGGCCTAGCAGTTTAGCCGCGTCAATCGCCCGGTTATGGTTAATCGGGCTTACCGTCCGCGAGACCTCTTCCATTTTGACGTGTAAAAGCCCCTGGGCGGCGGAAATGGACACGCCGTATTTGGCTAAAACCTCCGCCTGCATATCCATGACCTCGTGAAGGCCGGCCAGGCCCAGACCCGTGGGATGGTGGGCCATGACCAGGTCAATGGGCTTTTGGCGCGAAAGCTCTTTGGCCAAAAGCAATTCCGAAGTACCGATATCAATGCCTACCAGCATTCTTTTCACCGGTTTTTTCAGATCGCCGAAATAAACCCGGGTGTCGGAATACGGATTGACCAGACGCTCGGGGTCAAACTCTTTTTTTTCTTCCGCGGGTAGAAAGCGGTATTTTTCCTTCAAGCCGTTTAATCTTTTACGGCAGATTTTTTCTCCCCGGGGATCGTGCTTGATCCCCATCTCTATCGCCAGTTTATAGATCTGTCCGATCGTCATCATAATATTGAAATAAAGACTAGTAACACTCAAATCCTAGCAAATCCCGCCCCTCTTGACAAGGCAGAAAAAGTATGCTAAGCTTGCCTGTTCATCAATAGAATGATACTTTAGTGCCAAATAAATACACCCTTTATCCTTAAGATAAAAGTGGTCTTTAGCCTTCTGTGGACACGACAAGCATGGGGGCTGTTTTTTGGGGCGAGTCAGCTCCGCAAGGAGTCTTACTTTACCCCTTAAACAGTCTTCTTGTCCACAGTATGTTGACGGCCACTTTTTTATATTAAAAAAATAAGCCCTGCTGGTCTAAACCAGACAGGGCTTTTCGAAAAAAAAGAACTTCAGGGTTCCTGCAGGGACAGCCGGTAATCCTCGATGACGCGAATCATTTTTCCTTCGCCGAAAATCCTTTTCAGCTCTTCGATGTCCCAGGCGAACATCTTGATCGCGTCACCGGTGACACCCATTTCGTCCGCCAAAGTGAGAGGCTGAACTTTTTCCACCATCTCCCGGCTTAGATAGAGCAGGTTGCCGGCCGGGCTGGCCAAAAACAGAAAGGGTGGCAGAAAAAGTTCGATGTAAATGTCCATTCTTTCCTCGCCGAACTTGATGTTGAGATCGGGTCCGGTCGGCGCCCCATGCGTGCCGAGCAGCAGATACTTCTTGAGCTGGCTGACAAAATCATCACCCAGCTGCAACGCCCCGTCCCGGAAAAGATGTTCCAGCATCCCGCCCACCTGGCCGGAAACCGTGAACTGATACGAACCGGCGTATTTCTGGGCCTTGCCCGTGAAATCAAGCGGTCCCCGCTTCTGGAGCACGACTACCGGCTGATTATCCCGGAAGGTGAAAACGACCCCGTGGAGATACATCCTAACGTCTTCCATTTCCGTACCCTCCTTTTTAAAAAAACAGGTTTTGTGTCTCCAAATTGAATTATTAATTAGCCACGGCAGTTTCTTATTGTAGTTTTTCTTCGCATATTTGTCAAAAGAGCAAATAAAAAAAGAAGGTGATGGGACCCGGGTCAATCGCGCCAGAAACCTCCTAGGCCTGGTTGAAACATGTTGTTTCACCGAGGTGTTCAGGTAGGAAATCTCCGGCCGAATAGCTCAGACCATCACCTTCATATTCTTCAAAGGGCGAAATATTCCATAGAAAATCCATTGTAGCACACCTGAAAAATATGTCAAGAGGATACCCGATATAGGGTCAATTTTTATAAAAAAGGGGCCGGTTACCCCCGCTTGGCGACGTGTGACTCTTGAACCCCCAAAACCGCCAATCCATGATCTTGGCGGCTGAAAGCAGACTCAATCCACGCCCTGGCCGGGAACCGACCCCTAAAAACATGACAAGAAAACCCTCCTGTCTATTTGATCAGATTGATCAGAAGGATTTATCTTATCAAATCAATATAATAAGTCAAACAAAAAAACTAACCACTAACCTAAGCTATGGGCTATAGGCTATTCTGCCTTGCCCACCAAACAAACTTCCTGCCAGGGTTTATAAACAGAACTCCAGGTTTCTTTGATCTGTTCCCCGGAAACCGCGGTAATGGTGCGGTAAAAAACCGCCGAGGCGCCGGTATGCGCTTTTTCGGTGCACTTCCTTTGCCCGGGAGCCAAGTTTGTTGTTTCGACGATCTTTGTCGGTCCGGGCGAGACAAAATTAGAGAGAACGGGTTTTGTTATCTCCACTTTCCGGCCGTCCGGCGTCCCGTAAAATTCAAAAATTAAGTTATCGCCCTCGATTCTCGTCTGCCATAGAAGATAATGGCCGGTGTTATTGGTAAAACGCAAGTCCGGCTTGGGATCGTAAATCGTCGCATCCATCCCGGCCGGCTCGTAATAAGAAACGCGATACGAATGAGGTTTTCTTTCCAGGATCGGCAGGCCGGTATTAAGGGCCAGGCGGAAAGCGGTCGTCCCGATCTGACAGAGCCCCCCGCCGTATTCCGGAATAGTTTTGTTACCCTTGATTACCAATTCCTGCAAGTATCCGGTTGAAGCCTCGATCTTGCCCAAGGCTTTGACCAAAGAAAATTCCTCGCCCGGTTTTACGAGCAATCCGTGCAAGGTAGCCGCCCCCACGGCGATATTATGCCTTCTGTTCTTCGGACTGCCCTTAAAATTTGATTCACCCCGGCCGATTAATTCTTTTATCCCCAGCTCGTTGATGGATTCCGTGGTTACGACGGGCGGGGCTTCTTTGACGGCTAAAGCCGCGGTTGTTTCATTATTATCGAAGATCGCATTTTCCATGTCGGCAATTGTTTTCTCGACGTCAACCGTCAGGCCGGGCTCGCTCTCCTGGAATTCCGTCACCTTACCCTCTTTAATCTCAAATTTCCCCTCTTTCACCGGCCGCTCGATCTCTTTAGCGATTTTTTCGGTCAAATAATTGGCAAACTCGGCATTAAGGCCCAAAACAACTTTTTGATCTTCATATTTGAAATCGATGAATTTTTGCAGATTTTCCCGGGAAATTTCCCATTTTTTATCCCCGTAAGCCAAAATAAGGGGCGCGAGAGAGAGGAGGGGCGTAATCTGATTATAGGCCGGCCCGGTTTCACTCTGCTTTATCTGCGGGTAATCCGTGACCAAGGCAATATTAATGGGATCATTTTTTATCCCTTCCATCTGCGCCCTAGCTTGCCGGATAGAAGACGAAAAATCAAGTACCGTTCCTTCTTTTTCCGGCGTGATCTCGTACTGACCGAAGGCGAGAACTTTAAGGTGGGCGTCAAGGGCCGGCTGTTCGAACTGGGCAAAATTATCCCGAAGTATTTTTTCCAGTTCCGCCTCGTTTAATTCATATCTAAGCCTGACCTTCACGCCGGAAACCAGGGCATTAAAATGGGCGAGGATATTCTGATACCAAATACCTTTCCGGCCGTAATCATAGGCCTCGTTGGCCGTCCCCTCTTCGTCAAACTTGAAAATTTCAAAAGTCAGGTCGGAATCTTCGGCGGAAACCGCGGGCAAAACCGCCACTTCTTCCGTGCCATATTTGAAAATCAGGCCCTTTTCATTTACTTCCCGGGTATAAGCGTTGATCAAGTTCAGCCCTTCCAGATAATTTTTGCCAGCCAGATCGTTCTCCCCGATCTTAAAACCCGGGTAAAACTTTTGGGCGTAAACGATATGATAAAAATAGGCGTAGGTAAAAACCAGGACCGCCAAAACAAAAAAGGCAGACATGAGCCATATCAACCCGCGATAAGACTTTGTTTTTTTATTTTCCTTTTTGGCCATCAGGCTTTAAGTAGCTGGTTTAATATTTCCTTGGCGATTTTTTCCCGCTCCTCAACTTCGGAGGCCGCCGAAGAAAAAACCAGGCGCGTCTCGTCACCCTCCTTGATGTCATCCGGCAGGTTTTTTATGGGCCAGTTTATGGTCTGCCCGTCGGGAAAGACAAGCTGGGCCGCTTTGTCTTCAAATTGGACGACCTTCGCCCGCATAAAATATGATTTTTCCTCCGGCATTAATCCTCCTCTTCTTTTACTTTAACGATCTTTAGTTTTGATTTTTCCGACTTGGGCAGAATGATGGTTAAAACCCCGTTCTTCAGGGAAGCGGCAATTTCCTGTTCCTTGACTTCCACCGGCAAAATAATGGAGCGAGAAAAACCGCCCCAGTAACACTCCTGGTAAAAATAATCGTCCGCCTCGACCTCTTCATCTTTTTGGCGCATACCCCTGATGGTAAGCATGTCGTTGTGAAGCGAAATATCCAAATCCTCCACTCTCACGCCGGCGATCGTGGACTTAACAATAATATCTTTGTCAGTCTGGTAGACATCGACCGCCAATTGTCCGTCAAAATTCTCGTCCAGCCAGTCTAATTCTTTTTTGCTTTCTTCTTTTTCGGCGCTTTTTTTATTTTTTTCTTCAGCCATATTTATACCATAAATAACTGCCTGTAATTATAAGATAAAAGGCTGTTTTAAGCAAACCCGCAGGCTTCATTTTAGGCTAAAATCAGCCTATATTTTATGCACACTTTATACACCTCCCCTGCCTTGACAAGATCATTTTTTTGCGCTAGGTTGAAATTGGAGAGGAGGAAAACTGAATAAGAGCGATCGTCTAAAACCAACAAAAAATCCGCTTGGCTTGCCCCTTGACAAGTGAAGAAAGGATAAATAAAGATGTGTTGGTTTTTTTAAATTTTGGCTCTTTAAAAACTTGCCTTAGGCAAAACTGTCCGTATTCGTGGTTTGTTACCCGCCGGCGAGAAAAACCGGCGTCGAAAGGAGATGGCGATTATGAAGAAACTGTTGGCCCGCGGGCTCAAGCCCAAAATTCTGGCGCTGCCAGCGAACTTGTTCAGTGTCACCCGGCTCTACTGGCTTTGCGCCATTATGTTCGCTATGCAGATCATTCAGATTACACTGAAAGTCTTTGTGCCTAGCGAACGCCTAAATTCACCGGCTTTTAGCCTCATCTTGTATCTTATCTTCCTTGTTCTTTATGCCTTGCGTCAAGTCATCGACATTATTAAAGGCAAGGTGGGTAAGAAGATGAAAGGCTGGATCTTTGTCCTTATCTGGTGCGTCTTTGTTCTCGGCCTTTGCCTACTTTCGCAGGGCACTCATGGCCGCTACAAAGTGCC
Source organism: Patescibacteria group bacterium (assembly GCA_041649715.1). Classification (GTDB taxonomy): domain Bacteria; phylum Patescibacteriota; class Patescibacteriia; order JAXHNJ01; family JAXHNJ01; genus JBAZMP01. Next base: position 9,803 of record JBAZMP010000001.1, on the reverse strand, counting down.
GGCCGCGGCCTATGAAAACCTGACCGTGGTCATCCTGGTTTTTTCCGGCCGCAACATCGCGCGGATACTTTGGCTGCGGAAAACCAAAAGGACAAAGGGCATTCGGGCCTATATCATCTTCATCTTCTTCGGAAGAAAAGTGATGCAGGCCTATTGCCGCCAAAGAGCGATTCAGAACAGAATAGAAAATACATCTCGCCGGACACCACACTTGGGAAAGGGGATACCTAATGCCGTGTTCCGAATCTAAGAGGAGGATAAAGGCAAGTAAAAAACGGGGGAGTAAAGTCAAAAACTTTGCCGCCCCCGTTTATTTATTAAAATTCACCCCAAATAATACTGGGTTTTTTTGTAATATTAACAACTTGACAATAATAACCAAATTAATTATAAAATATTCAAAAATCAAAAAATATTTGCTTTTATTTTAGCCATATATTAGAATTAACTTAGGTTTACTTTGGCGTAACAGTTTTTATTATTTTTTTTGCTCAAATTAGCCAAAAAATCTGAGTTTGTGATAAAACTTATCCACAAAACAAAAAGACGCAAGAAGTTGTTTTTCTCGCGTCTTTATTTTTGGTTATTCTTATGTTTCACGAGTCTAATCTACGCCGTTTTTCATGATCTTCTTTTCGTAATTGTTTCTTTTACAGCCTTTCTGATTATTGCCAGAAAAGAGCTAAAAAAATTCTTAGCCCAACCAATGATAGCGGCCGGCCAAAAGACCTGCTGTGCTTTATTTTTGCCCCTGTTCTTTGCGGCTAGGCTGTCAGATTACAGGCTTAAAAAGATATCTGGCTTCAGGCAAAAATTAGTCCGGCACACTACCTGGGCTTTTTTGACTTTGAAGCTAAGCGCTAAAAATGAATTTTTCCAATTATTTACCTCTCTTAGATCCTTAAAAAATAAAATTGTCGACACTGGGATTGCCCATAGCCGCCGCCTGGAACGCCTTAGCTTAACCTATAAAACAAAAAGGTCATATCTTCGAAAACTGTTTCTTTTCCGCCTGTCCTGTTTGATCTCGGCCACTAATTCGCGAATTAAACAAACAAAGAGAAACCTAACCCGGTTGTTTTTCCGCCCCGCTAAATCGGCCGCCAAAAAGAAAGTAAAAATTATCGCGGTAATTGAAGCGCCGGAAGAAATCAGGTCCGTTATTATAAATATGATGGGGCCGGAAACAACAACACTGGAGCCAGTTATCAGGACAGAGGCGAAAAAAGCCGGAAGAATAAAAAGATATTTTAAGAACTTACTGTATTATTATTTCGCCCGCGTCATTACATTTTATTTTGTCGGCAAAAAATTCACTAAGAAAAACATCCGGCTGGGCCTAAGTTTACCGGCTGCCGGGCTGAAAAAAACCGGCCGTGGGTTCCGCCGGATTTTTGAATTCTTTAGTCTGTGTTTTAGGCTAACAATCACAATTTTAGTCAAGACCGTTATCCTGGTCCACAAAATCCTTCAAGCCATAAAACAAAGCGCAAAAAAAACATCGGATATTCTTGAACTCACCCTTGAAAATGTACGGAAAAAAACCCGGTCTTTTATCGCAAATGCCGCGTTTCTCTTGAAGAGCGTGCTTACGATCTATGTTCTTTTCTTCACTTACTTGGCAAAGGGCCTTATTTTCACCGACAAAAAAGTAAAAATCTTAAGCCGGCACGTCATCAATCTTTCTCGGTTCTACGGCTGGTCTGGAAAAATTATCGTCGAGCTGATACGACAATTATTGGGTAACTGGTTCCGAAAAACCCGGGAAAAAACATTGGTCAACCGAGTGAAATTGGCTAGCCGTTTTCAATACTTCCGGCGGCAAATATCCTACCGGACGAACCTTATTTTATGCCGGCTGGTCCACCTCTATGCCGGCTTTTACCGGATAAAAAAACAAACCTGGCAACATCTTAAAAAACGAGAGAAACCGGCCGTTACCGTCGCTATAAGCCTTCCGGAAAAGAAAGAAAAAACCGTCATTCCCGAAAGATTGCCAAACAAAAATCCGTCTCTTGTCCGCCAAAAACTGCTTAAAAAATTGCTCCATCTGTCCTTACAGCCGCTGATGTTTATCGCCAACTTCGGCAAGAAGAAGATAAAGATTTTCCTACGCCAGCGGCAGGAGAAATCGACCGTCAGCGAAGAAGAGAAAGAACTTATTAGACCCCAGAAAGCTGAAGGAAAATCACCGGTCAGAGACGAGCAAAACTCCTTACCGATCAAATTAATAAGGTCGGCGGCCAAATACGGGGTAACCAACATTCTTCTGCCCCATAAAAAAGATGGTATCTGGCAGGTTAAAGAGCTGACCCCGCCGGCCAATGTCCAAGAGGACAGGCTGATCGCCCCGTCTGAAGCAGATTTGGGGAAATCGAGCTTCCAACAGAAAGCCTTGCACCTCCTAAAAAATACCCTATTTACTTTAAGACCGAGTAAGAGAGCCTTAGTTATTTTCTTCTTCGTCCTGACCCTGGGCGTCTTTTCTTTCGGACCTTTAAGGCAGATAGAAGACAGCCTGGTCAAGCGGCCGCTGATCACCGAACAAGTTGGCCAAGCGCCACAAACCGGTAAAGAGGGAAGTATCTTAGGCGAGAAAAAGACCAGCGAAACCAAGACGGCCGCTTCCGTTAAAACGAAACTTGCTTTAAGCCAGCTGATCGGCCAGTTTTTGGCGGCCATCGCTCTGCTTTTCGGCATGTTCTTCTTTGTCTACTCGCTGAAGTACTACTCAACCATTATCCTTGTCCTTCTGGCCAGCCAGTCGGCCAACCAGGGCGGCAAGATGGGCCGTGTCTCCGGCTTCTTCTACCATCTCTTTTTCAAGGGGAACGGAATCAACGGCCAAAACGGCAACGGGAACGGCGCCGTCGGCCTGCTGCCGAATTTCCAGGAAGACAAGCCCCTGCCCAGTTATCCTTTCGTCTGCATCCAGCTGCCTTTCTACAACGAGAAGAAAGTGGTCAACCGTATCTTAACGGCCTGCACTTCCTTTGACTATCCCAACTACGAGGTGGTGGTGGCCGATGACTCCACGGACGAGACGATTGAGATTCTTGCGCAATGGCAGAACCATCCCCGGGTCAAGATCCTGCACCGCGAGGACCGGTCCGGTTTCAAAGGCGGCGCGCTTAGAGAAGCGATGAAGATCCAGGACCCCCGAACCGAGTTTGTCATCATCTTTGACGCCGACTTCATCCCGTATCCTGACACCATCAAGCAGTTCCTGAAGTACTTCCTGATTAACGGGGACGAGGTCCACTCCTACAAAGACACCAACCTGGCCGCCGTCCAGGGCTACCAGTGGCATGTCCTGAACAAGAACGAGAACTGGATCACCCGGTCGGTCAGGACCGAGTTCTCCGGCTCATATGTCATCGAGCGGCCGGGCACGGAACTGGTGGGCAGCTTGAAGCAGATCGCCGGTTCGGTCTACATGATAAGGGCCGATGTGCTTGCGGCCTATAACTGGACCGATTCCATCACCGAGGACTTCGAGCTGACCATGCGCATCTACCGGGACGGCTGGAAGGTCATCTTCACCCCCTACATCCAGGCCCCGGCCGAGTGCGTTTCCACCATCAAGCGGTTGATCCGGCAGAGGATGAGATGGGCCGAAGGCCACACCAACAATATCCGCCGGTATTTCTGGTCCATGCTGAAGTCGCCTTACATGTCGAGAAGAGAGAAGGCGGAATTCCTCTATCTGGCCCCTTATTACCTGCAGTCGGCCTTCCTGTTAGTGGGCACGGCCTGCTGGTTTGTCTCCGACGTGTTATTACACGCCCACCTGCCGTTCTGGACGGCTTTCTGGGGCTGGTCTTTGGTCTTTACCAACCTCTTTGCCCTGCCTTTGATGAACACCATCGGCCTGTTCTTCGAGGAATCCTCGGAACGGGATTACCTGGGGACATTCTCATTCCTAGCCTTATGCTACATCCTGGCCCCGTTCCAGGCCTTGGCGGCCATCCGCGGCCTGTTTGCCAAAGAAGGCGGCTGGTTTAGGACGCCCAAATCCGGCCACATCACCGACCTTTACTTCCGGTCAAGATACCGGAGATGGTTTCGGTCATTGTTCCCGGGCCGGAAGAAGAGGGGGGCCAAGGAAGGCCGGCCGGAAACCCATTATCTGAAACTGGCGACTTCCCATTCCAAATTCCAGGACTTCAAGGTCAAGAAACGGAAAGGGGCGCGGACGATCGTCAATCTGCTTTGTTTATTGCTGGTCGGCGCTACCCTAGTTCTTAATATTCTCGGCTCACGACTCCCCTCATACAGCCAGTCGTACACCTTGAAACCGGTGGAACAGGCGATAGAAAAATACGAAGAGACCACCGGGACAGCCGAACAGACAACTGGGGAAGAAATTACGGAAAAAACACCGGCCGAAGAAAACGCCATCGATCAATCCGCCCCGTCCCAAACAGATAACGATAATGTCACGGCCGCGCCGCAAAACTCGGCCGCCAACACGACCAATCAACCCCAACCAAAGCCAATATCTTCGGCGCCAAGTTCAGCGCCAAAAGAGATTGCCGCCAAATCACCGGCCGTCAAAGATACTTCCGCCCCGACCGCGCCAAAAACCGGTGAAGAAATAAATAAGAAAAATCCGCCCGCCGACACCGGCGCAAGTGAAAACCCCGGCCAGCCGATCAAGAAGGCGTTCAAGATGGCCAGGAGCGTGGTCCAAACCGGCAGCATCAGCCAGCCCGAATTCATCTTTGAAAAACAGCCGGCCGTCAGCATTCGGCAGGACGAAGACCAGATAAAGTTAACCACTCTTTCGGCCGAAGGCCTTGGCGCTTTAAATGAAAAAGCGGTCGGTTACCGAAAAGAATCACAAACCACCTACCCGGAGGTCTTCCCTGGCGTCGATCTCCGCTATACCTTGGTCAGAGACGGGTTGCTGGAAGAATACATTCTCAATCAGCCCCAGACTTTAACCAAAATCAGTGAAACCTTGCAGCTAAGCGGGGTAACGCTTCTTAATCCCGATCCGCAAACCTTTGTCTTTACAGACACCAACACCAAAAAGGAAAAGTTCCGGTTTGACGTGCCGAAGATGTATGAACTGAATAACCAGAGCGAAGAAAATGAGGGCCTGCACTTTGAAGTCAGCCAAACCGGAGCCAACCAGTATCTGGTGGACATTGTCCTGGATAAAGAAGGCCTGGCCTGGCTCAATGATCCGGCCAGAACCTACCCCGTGGTCATTGATCCTTCAGTGATTGTTTCCGGCGGGATCACGGCCGCGGAAACCCAGTTCGGCTCCAACCAGAGAAAACTGATTTACTCCGCTTCCTCTTCCGCCTGGTACGCCTTCCACGCCAATGGTGGCGTTCTTTACTACCAGAAATGTCTCGCTTCTTCTGCTTGCGATGAAGCCGGCGACTGGGGCGGCGATGTCCAGGTTAACACTCTTAGCAATGCCTATAGTCCTTCGGCTTGGATTAACTCCACCGCCACCGGCAAAATCTACGTCGCCTACATCACCGACCAGGGCGGCACGGCCGACCGCATTACCTTCCGCACCATCAACACCGCCAGTTCCGATACCCAGGGCACGGAGTGTTATTCCGCGGATGTCGGCTCCATCGGCAGCACCTACATGACGACCATGGCGGTGGTCAATTCCAAGGTCTACGTCGCTTACTCTGACACCTCAACCGATACGGAAGACGATATTTTCTACGTTTCTTCGGAAACCACCTGCACAGCCGGCACCAACTGGACCTCCATTAATACCGGCTCGGGTCTGACCGACGGCGACCGGCCCGTGCTCATGGACGGCTATTACACCAAGACCGGCCCGGTCACTTCGCCGGCCCTGCATGTTGTTTATCAGGACGGCAATCTTTCGCACAGCGTTTACGTGGATGACGGCTCACCGGCCTGGGATGTTTCTAATACCACCATGGTGTCCAACGCCAGCACTGAATACTCTCTGACCGGCGACGGCACCTCCGGCGGCATGATGTATGTGGTCGTTCAAAGCAGCACCACAGGCGTTAATTTTGGCTCCTTTAATTCCGGTTCAGTCAACAATACCACTTGGACTTGGGTGGCCGAAGGACCTTTTGCGGATCAAACTAATTTGCTGGGAGCGACCATTTCCTACGATTTCACCAATGCCGTAATAATGGTGGCCACGACCCACGACGCTTCAGAGCAGGGTTATTTTGTGACTTCAAGCGACGGCGGCTCTAGCTGGAGCGGCGAGTATTCCTTCGGCTTTTCCGCCGGCGACTTGAGCAATATTTCGTCTCCCGCCAGAACCCCGGCCGCGGGCTTGGCCGTGGTCATCCGGCAGACAGCCAACTTTGAATACGCCAAGGTGCCGGAAAACGTCTGGCTGCTTTTCCCTTTCATCGCTTTCCTGCCCAAACAGATCCGAAAACTAATTGAATATATCAAAGGTCGAAAAAACAAAAAGAAGTGGTCTTTAAGGCTGACTTCTATTTTTGGTTTAAAAAAACGCAAGTAAATGGACCCTAAAGAACTACCAATTTTACTGAATATCCGCCAGGTTTCCAAAATCCTGGGTGTTCATCCTGACACATTAAGAGAATGGGATAATACCGGCCGTCTAAAGGCCGTGCGTTTAGGGTCCAGAAGAGACAGACGCTGGAGAAGAGAGGATATCTTAAGAATTATTGAGCGCGGGCTTAAATAATCATGTTTTTACCGTCCCCGAAAAATTCACATAAAGGCTTGAAAAAATTCATTAAGCGTGAAGATATCTTCGCCGTGACCGTATTGCTGATAGCCCTAACCGCTATTCTCCTCTTCCTTTTTCACGATTATGTTCTGATCGGGACCGTATTTTCTGCCCTTATCATAAATAAACTGGTCAATCTCTTAAGACAAAGGAAAGAAAAAATCTCCTTTATCGGCAAAAGGGCTGTCTGGCACCTGCAAACAGTCGTCTTCTCCGGCATAAAAATCACGGCCTGGCTCCTGCACCTCGTCTTCCAATTCGTCAAGAAAACGATCAAATTATTGGTCTGGATCTTATATAAACTGCCGGTAAGCTTGGTCGGAAAATTAGCGCGCGGCTTGAAGGCCGCTTGCCTCTGGCCGGCTAATACAATCACCAGAACTTTAAATACTCTTAGGCAAAAAGGAGGGGAACGCCGAAGACAAAAAGCAAAGTTTGAAGAACAAAATATTGGGTTTGAGGAAAAACCTGTAAAGCCAAAGGTCGAAAAACAAACACCTTTAATAAATGAGGATGCTGAACAAGAAATTGAATTGGAAAAAACGGTTAAAAAACTGAATATTTTCGCGAAATTCAGAATACCCCTGGTATCCTTCGCTTCTTTACTTGCGGCGCTGCCCGGCAAAATCCTACGCCTGCCTTTCCGCCCGCTGATGCTTACCGCTAACTTCGGCAAGAAGAAGATCAGGGCGAATTTGCGCCGGCGCCAGGAGAAAAAACAAGAACTGGCCGAAGAAAAACAACTTGCACCGGAGCCGAAAGAAGAGGAAAAACCGGCGCTGCCTAGACCCGAAAACCTGGAAGCAGAAAGACCGCTCCTCTTGGCCGCGCCTAAATACGAAAGTAAAACCCCGCCGATTGGACCAGCTTTAGCGCCGGCCATCGCCGCCGAAGAAGCCTCTTTCCCGACCAAAGAAAAAAGCTTCTGGCAGGTTAAGGAGCTGACCCCGCCGGCCAATGTCCAAGAGGAACGGATGATCGCCCCGAACGAAACAGGCGATAGGCAAAAATTCTGGCACCGCGCTGTCGGTTTCCTTAAAGCTACCCTTTTCTCTTTGCGCTTCACGCGCCGCGCGGTCGTCATTTTCTTTTTAGCGGTTGCTTTGGGCACCTTCGGCTTTTCCGTCAGCCGCCAGGTAGAAGATCAGTATGTTACCCGTCCGACCATTGAGCAACAAGCGAAATCTCAAGAAGAAGAGAAAGAAGGCGCCGTCTTAGGCGAGAAAAAGACCAGCGAAACCAAGACGGCCGCTTCCGTTAAAACGAAACTTGCTTTAAGCCAGCTGATCGGCCAGTTTTTGGCGGCCATCGCTCTGCTTTTCGGCATGTTCTTCTTTGTCTACTCGCTGAAGTACTACTCAACCATTATCCTTGTCCTTCTGGCCAGCCAGTCGGCCAACCAGGGCGGCAAGATGGGCCGTGTCTCCGGCTTCTTCTACCATCTCTTTTTCAAGGGGAACGGAATCAACGGCCAAAACGGCAACGGGAACGGCGCCGTCGGCCTGCTGCCGAATTTCCAGGAAGACAAGCCCCTGCCCAGTTATCCTTTCGTCTGCATCCAGCTGCCTTTCTACAACGAGAAGAAAGTGGTCAACCGTATCTTAACGGCCTGCACTTCCTTTGACTATCCCAACTACGAGGTGGTGGTGGCCGATGACTCCACGGACGAGACGATTGAGATTCTTGCGCAATGGCAGAACCATCCCCGGGTCAAGATCCTGCACCGCGAGGACCGGTCCGGTTTCAAAGGCGGCGCGCTTAGAGAAGCGATGAAGATCCAGGACCCCCGAACCGAGTTTGTCATCATCTTTGACGCCGACTTCATCCCGTATCCTGACACCATCAAGCAGTTCCTGAAGTACTTCCTGATTAACGGGGACGAGGTCCACTCCTACAAAGACACCAACCTGGCCGCCGTCCAGGGCTACCAGTGGCATGTCCTGAACAAGAACGAGAACTGGATCACCCGGTCGGTCAGGACCGAGTTCTCCGGCTCATATGTCATCGAGCGGCCGGGCACGGAACTGGTGGGCAGCTTGAAGCAGATCGCCGGTTCGGTCTACATGATAAGGGCCGATGTGCTTGCGGCCTATAACTGGACCGATTCCATCACCGAGGACTTCGAGCTGACCATGCGCATCTACCGGGACGGCTGGAAGGTCATCTTCACCCCCTACATCCAGGCCCCGGCCGAGTGCGTTTCCACCATCAAGCGGTTGATCCGGCAGAGGATGAGATGGGCCGAAGGCCACACCAACAATATCCGCCGGTATTTCTGGTCCATGCTGAAGTCGCCTTACATGTCGAGAAGAGAGAAGGCGGAATTCCTCTATCTGGCCCCTTATTACCTGCAGTCGGCCTTCCTGTTAGTGGGCACGGCCTGCTGGTTTGTCTCCGACGTGTTATTACACGCCCACCTGCCGTTCTGGACGGCTTTCTGGGGCTGGTCTTTGGTCTTTACCAACCTCTTTGCCCTGCCTTTGATGAACACCATCGGCCTGTTCTTCGAGGAATCCTCGGAACGGGATTACCTGGGGACATTCTCATTCCTAGCCTTATGCTACATCCTGGCCCCGTTCCAGGCCTTGGCGGCCATCCGCGGCCTGTTTGCCAAAGAAGGCGGCTGGTTTAGGACGCCCAAATCCGGCCACATCACCGACCTTTACTTCCGGTCAAGATACCGGAGATGGTTTCGGTCATTGTTCCCGGGCCGGAAGAAGAGGGGGGCCAAGGAAGGCCGGCCGGAAACCCATTATCTGAAACTGGCGACTTCCCATTCCAAATTCCAGGACTTCAAGGTCAAGAAACGGAAAGGGGCGCGGACGATCGTCAATCTGCTTTGTTTATTGCTGGTCGGCGCTACCCTAGTTCTTAATATTCTCGGCTCACGACTCCCCTCATACAGCCAGTCGTACACCTTGAAACCGGTGGAACAGGCGATAGAAAAATACGAAGAGACCACCGGGACAGCCGAACAGACAACTGGGGAAGAAATTACGGAAAAAACACCGGCCGAAGAAAACGCCATCGATCAATCCGCCCCGTCCCAAACAGATAACGATAATGTCACGGCCGCGCCGCA